>NZ_JBDPZC010000004.1:0-405489 GCF_039872765.1 Roseateles flavus
TAGCGACGTGCTCCAGGGCGGTGCCGGCAACGACACGCTGGATGGTGGCTATGGCAGCGATACCTTCGTGTTCTCCTCCGGCTTCGGCCAGGACGTTCTGAACCAGAACGATGGCAGCGCCGGACGCTGGGACGTGGTCAAGTTCACTGACCTGGCCAGCACGGACCTGAAGAGCTTCGAGCGCGTGGGAGCCCACCTCGTGGTCACGTTCAAGTCGGGTGACAGCCTGACCTTGAGCAACTACTACAACAGCGACACCTGGTGGCAGGCGCGGATCAACCAGATCCAGTTCGCCGACGGCGTGAACTGGGACCAGACAGCGATCCGGGCCAACACCGTGGCGCTGGTCAAGGGAAGCGCTGGTGACGACACGCTCAAGGCCACGGCCGGCTATGCCAACCGCATGCTCGGGGACGCGGGCAACGACTCGCTCACCGGCGACAGCGGCAAGGACACGCTGGACGGTGGCCTGGGCAATGACCTGCTCACCGGCGGTGCAGGCGCTGACACCTATGTCTTCGACAGGGGCTATGGCAGCGACCGCATCGCGGAGAACGACGCCACGGCAGGGGTGAAGGATGTGGTCCAGCTGGGCGCAGACCTGGCTGCCACCGACCTGACCTTCAGCCGCAGCGGCAACCACCTCGTGGCCTCGGTCAATGGTTCGACGGACAGCCTGACCGTGCAGGACTGGTACCTCAACGCGGCCAACCAGGTCGAGGAGTTCCGGTTTGCCAATGGCGACGTGCTGACCAACACCCAGGTCCAGGCGCTGGTGTCGGCCATGGCAGGTTTCTCCAGCAGCCCGGCGGTGCACTTCGAGGGCGACAGGCCCGCGCTGCATCAGCTGCCACAGCTGGGGGTCTCGACCATGGCGTGATGCGTTCATGCCGGCCGCTGAGCTGCGGCCGGCCTGCACTCCGTCCCGGCCCTGGCCGGTTTGAAATGGCCCGTCAAGGGCCATTTCCTTTTTCGGCGCCGGCGTGCGTGCCTGCTCGCATAGACTCCCGCCCATGCCCACCCCCCGCCCCGCCGCCCCCGACCTCGAAGTGAAGAAGGCCCCCACCCAGGCCCGGGCGGTGGAGACCTACGAGCGCATCCTCGCGGCCTGTGCGGATCTGCTGGGCGAGGTGGGCATCGAGCGGCTGTCGACCAATCTGGTCTGCCAGCGGGCGGGTATCTCGCCGCCGGCGCTGTACCAGTACTTCCCGAACAAGTACGCCATCCTCCACGAGCTGGGCACGCGGCTGATGCAGGTGCAGAACGAGCTGCTGATGCCCTGGGCCGTGCCGGCCACCTTCCAGCTGCCGGAGCCGGAGTTCGCGGCCAGCGTGGCCGAGCTCTTCCTGAAGACCCTGGCCCTCACCGAGCGCATGCCGGCCGGCGTGTGGGTGACGCGGGCGCTGCGGGCCGTGCCCTCGCTGCAGTCGGTGCGCAACCTCTCGCATGACCAGGTGACGGACCTGCTGCTGCTGCCCTTCATGAGCGCCCATCCCGGGGCCGACGCCGCCCGGGCCAAGCTGACCATACGCCTGGCCATCGACGCCCTGTATGCCGCCCAGGAGCTGCTGTTCGACGATCCGAGCCTGGACGCCGAAGCCGTGGCCCTCGTCATGTCGGAGATGGTGGCCGCCCAGCTCTGCCGCCTGCGCGGCTGAGGTGTCGGCGCTCCGAGGCGCAAGTCGCTGACGCCGTGCTGTCTTGCCCAGTCCCGGGCACCGGCTATTGCCTGGTTCCAGCCGCTTCGTGAGACCATGGTCGCTCAAGTCATGACCCGACCGGTGGGAGGCTTCAGGCAATGACGGGATGGTTCAGGCGTGCGCTCGGGGCGTCGCCGGTGCAGGCGCGCCACGCAGGACTGGTCTGTCTGGCCTACCTTGCCTTCGCCCTACTTTGGATCTTCTTCTCGGACCGTGCGCTGGAGCTGCTGGTCGACGAGCCGCAGCGTCTCGCCGCCGCCACAGCCAAGGGCTTCTTCTTCGTCTTCGTGACGGCCGCCCTGCTGTACCTGGCCCTGCGCACCGTGCCCATGATCGGGGCACAGGAACGCGAGACCTCCTGGGCGATGCGGGCCGGCGCGCAGTCCGCGGTGCCCTGGTACCTGCTGGCTCTGGTGCTGAGCCTGTCGGCGATGGGGGCGTACCTGGCCCTGGGCCCCGCGCTGGACGGGCGGCTTCTGGTGGGCCTCTTCATGCTGCCGGTGATGCTCAGCGCCATGCTAGGCGGCCTGGGGCCGGGCCTCTTCGCGACCCTCACGTCCCTGCTGGCCGCCCTGCTGACCCTGTGGAAGCTGCGCGGAGGCTGGGCCCAGTTGCAGGCGCTGGACGGGCTGCAGCTGATGTTCCTGCTGGGCAACAACCTGGCCGTGAGCCTCCTGGCGGGGCGCCTGCGCGCCAGCCTGCAGGCCATGGCGGCCAACCGTCAGCTGCTGGCCGCGGTGGTGGACGGCACCACCGACGCCGTCTTCGTGAAGGACGCGCAGGGCCGCTACCTGATGGTCAACGAGGCCGCCGCGGGCTTCGTGGGCCTGCCCCGCGACGCCATCCAGGGGCGCACGGATGCCGACATCTTCCCGGCGGAGTCTGCCCGCATGATCCGCGCCCGGGACGAGGCGGTCATGGCCGCGGGCCTGACCAGCAACCATGAGGAGTCCTTGCGCACCCAGGCGGGCGAGGCCCTGGTCTTCCATGTGACCAAGGGGCCCTGGCGCGATGAGGCCGGTGCGGTGCGCGGGCTGTTCGGTATCTCGCGGGACGTCAGCGGCGAGGCGCGTCGTGAGCAGGCCCTGAGCGAGGCGGCCGCCGCCATGCGGGAGGCCCAGGCGCTGGCCCATGTGGGCAACTGGTCCTGGGACGTGGCCCGGGACCAGCACCAATGGTCGGCGGAAGTCTTCCGCATCTACGGGCGGGACCCGGCACTGGGGCCTGCCGTCGTGCCGGAGGTATCCCACTACTTCACGCCCCAGGGATGGGCGGCCATCGAGGCCGCGGTGCGCCGTGCGCTCTCGGACGGCACGCCCTATGAGGTGGACGCCGAAGTCCTGAGACCGGACGGCAGCCGGACCTGGATCACCGCCCGCGGGCGGGCGATTCTCGACGAGGACGGCGCGGTGATCCGCCTGGTCGGCACGGTGCAGGACATCGGCGATCGCAAGCGCGCCGAGCTGGCCCTGGCGCTGCGCGAGGCCCAGCTCAGCCGCGTGCTCGAAGGCTCGGACCTCGGCTACTGGGACTGGAACGTGCAGACCAACGAGTTCCAGGTCAGCGCGCGCTGGGAGACCATGCTGGGCTACGAGCCGGGCGAGGTCGACGTCTCGGTGGAGCACTGGCCCCGGCTGGTGCATCCCGACGACTTCCCGCAGGTGATGGTCTCCGTGCAGCAGCACCTGGCCGGCGAGACGCACGCCCACGAGATGGAGATGCGCTGCCGCACCAGGGAGGGCGAATGGCGCTGGATCCGCACCTCGGGCCGCGTGGTCAGCCGCGATGCCGAGGGCCGGCCGTTGATGATGTCAGGCACGCACACCGACATCACCGAGCGCAAGCAGCTGGAGCTGGCGCTGCGGGAGGCCGCCATGGTCTTCGACAGCAGCCTGGAGGGCATCATGATGGTGGACCCCCAGATGCGCATCACCAAGGTCAACGCCGCCTTCTGCCACATCACCGGCTACAGCGCGGAGGAGGCGCAGGGACAGAGCCCCCGGATGCTGTCCTCCGGCCGCCAGGGCCCCGAGTTCTACCGCGAGATGTGGCGCAGCCTCGCCGCGCACGACGTCTGGCGCGGCGAGATCTGGAACCGCCGCCGCAACGGCGAGATCTATGCCGAGCTGCTGACCATCTCCTGCGTGCGCGACGCCAAGGGCGTGGTGCAGCACTACATCGGCGTGTTCTCCGACATCAGCCAGATCAAGAGCCACGAGGCCGAGCTGCACCGCATCGCCCATTTCGACCCGCTCACCGGCGTGCCCAACCGCCGCCTGCTGGTGGACCGCCTGCACCAGGCCCTGGCGCGCGCCGCCCGCAGCGAGAGCAGCCTGGCCGTCTGCTTCCTGGACCTGGACGGTTTCAAGGTCGTCAACGACGCCCATGGCCATGCCGTGGGCGACCGGCTGCTGATCGAGGTGACGCAGCGCATGACCCAGGTGCTGCGCGCCGAAGACACCCTGGCCCGGCTGGGCGGCGACGAATTCGTGATCCTGCTCACCGACATCAGCAGCGAGCTGGACTGCACCCTGGTGCTGGACCGCCTGCTGCAGACGGTCCAGCAGCCCCTGCGCATCGAGGGCCTGGAGCTGCGGGTGACGGTGAGCATCGGCGTGAGCCTCTTCCCGAATGACAACGCCGATGCCGACACCCTGATGCGCCACGCCGACCAGGCCATGTACCTGGCCAAGGAAGCCGGCAAGAACCGCTACCAGCTCTTCGACCCGGTCAGCGACCGCCGCGCCCAGTCCCACCGCGAGTTCCTGCTGCGCCTGCAGCAGGCCCTGGAGGCGCGCGAGTTCGTGCTGCACTACCAGCCCAAGGTGGACCTGGTGGACGGCCGCCTGCTGGGCGTGGAGGCCCTGATCCGCTGGAACTGCCCGGGCCGCGGCCTGGTGCCGCCGGGTGAATTCCTGCCCCAGCTGCAGTCCAGCAGCCTGGAGCTGGCCGTGGGCGAGTGGGTGATCGAGGAGGCGCTGAGCCAGGCCCAGCGCTGGCGCGAGCAGGGCCTGGACCTGCGGGTGAGCGTGAACGTCAGCGCGGCCCATCTGCAGCAGCCCGATTTCCACGACAAGCTGGCCGAGGCCCTGCAGCGCCATCCGGGCCAGCCGCCCCGGCAGTTCGAGCTGGAGGTGCTGGAGACGGCGCAGATCGAGGACATGGACGCGGCCGTCGCCATCCTGAAGCGCTGCGGCGATCTGGGCGTGCGCTTCGCGCTGGACGATTTCGGCACCGGCTACTCCTCGCTCACCTACCTGCGCAAGCTGCCGGTGCAGACCCTCAAGATCGACCAGAGCTTCGTGCGCGGCATGCTGGGCAATGCCGATGACATGGGCATCGTGGAGGGCGTGATCCGCATGGCCCGTGCCTTCCGCATGGACGTGGTGGCCGAGGGCGTCGAGACCCTGGAGCATGGCCGCATCCTGCTGCAGCTGGGCTGCCGGCTGATGCAGGGCTACGGCATCGGGCGGCCCATGCCGGCGGACGCGCTGGCCGGCTGGCTGCTGAACTGGCAGCTCGAGGCGCCCTGGCTGTCGCTGCAGGCCCTGCCTTCCCGCCTGGAGGCCGTTGACCCGCTAGCATGAGCGCCAGTGACAGCAACGGCCGCGACGCGCGAGGTATGAGCTTGAAGAAATGGATCCTGGGCGGCTTCGCCCTGCTGGTGCTGCTGGCCCTGGCGATCGCGGCAGGCCTTTGGTGGCTGCATGGCAACCTGGACCGCCTGGTGCACCGGGCCATCGTGGAGCAAGGCAGCGCCCTGATCGGTGCCCCCATCGAGCTGCAGGGCGTGCACATCGACCCGCGCACCGGTGCCGGCGAGCTGCGCGGCCTGCTGATCGGCAATCCGCCAGGCTTCAGGACACCGCACCTGCTGCAGGTCCGGCGGGTGCGGGTGCAGGTGGACGTCAGCACGCTCACGCAGCCGGTGGTCCTGATCAACGCCGTGGAGATCGAGGCGCCGGACGTGATCTACGAGAAGGGCGCCACCCAGACCAATATCGAGGCGCTGCAGACCCATCTGGCGCGCCAGCTGCAGAGCGGGGCGCCGCAGCCCTCGGCCTCAGGCGCCGCGCCGAAGAAGTTCATCGTCGAGCGCTTCCAGCTGCTGCGGCCCCAGGCCCAGGCCAGCGCGGCCTTCATGCAGGGGCGCACGGTGAGCCTCAAGTTGCCGGAGATGGACCTGCGCGATCTCGGCCGTGCCGAGGGCGGGCTGAGCGGCGGCGAGCTGGGCGCCCAGGTGGCCCGGGCCCTGCAGCAGCGGCTCAAGGCCTCATTCTTCTTTGACCGCGCCCTGGAGTCCACCGGCGAGACCGCGCGCCAGGCCGGCGAGGCCCTGGGCAAGCTCTTCAAGAAGCGCTGAGCGCCTGGCGCCGGCAGCGCGGGGTCAGGTCTTGCTGAACAGGGCCTGGTGCTGCGCGCGCAGCAGGTTCTTCTGCACCTTGCCCATGGCATTGCGCGGCAGCTCGGACTGCACGAACACGGCCTTGGGCACCTTGAAGTTGGCGATGCGGGCCTTCAGCGCGTCGATCAGGGCCTGCGGCTCGGGCGGCCGGCCGGGGCGCGGCACGACGATCGCGATCACGCCCTCGCCGAAGTCCGGGTGGGGCACGCCCACCACGGCGGACTCCAGCACGCCGGGCAGCTCGTTGAGAAAGCCCTCGACCTCAGCCGGGTAGACGTTGTAGCCGCCGGTGATGATGAGGTCCTTGCTGCGGCCCACGATGCGCACATAGCCCGCGGCGTCCTGCTGGCCGACGTCACCGGTCTTGAACCAGCCGTCGGCGCTGAACTCCTCGGCCGTCTTCTCGGGCATGCGCCAGTAGCCGGCGAAGACATTGGGGCCGCGCACCTGGATGTGGCCGATCTCGCCGGGCGCGCAGGGCCGACCGGCGTCGTCGACGATGCGCAGGCCCACGCCGGGCAGGGCCGGCCCCACGGTGCCGCCGACGCGCTCGCCGCCCTCCCAGGGGTTGGACGTCAGCATGATGGTCTCGCTCATGCCGTAGCGTTCCAGGATGGTGTGGCCGGTGCGCTGCTGCCAGTCGCGGAAGGTCTCGATCAACAGGGGCGCGGAGCCGCTGATGAAGAGCCGCATGTGGGCGCAGGCCTCGCGCGTGAGCGAGGCCTCGGCGAGCAGGCGGACATAGAGCGTGGGCACGCCCATGAAGACGGTGGCCTCGGGCAGGCGCTGGATCACGGCGCGCGGCTCGAATCGGCTGAACCAGATCATCTTGCTGCCATTGAGCAGGGCGCCGTGCGAGGCCACGAAGAGCCCGTGCACATGGAAGATGGGCAGGGCGTGGATCAGCACATCCCCCGTGCGCCAGCCCCAGGCCTGCTGCAGCACGCGGGCGTTGGAGAGCAGGTTGCCATGGCTCAGCATGGCGCCCTTGCTGCGGCCGGTGGTGCCGCTGGTGTAGAGGATGGCGGCCAGGTCGCCGGCCTGCCTGGCCACCGGCGTGTGCACGTCGCTCATCTGCGAGGCCCGGTCCAGCAGGGTGCCGGTGCGGTCCTCGTTGAGGGTGAAGACCCGCTGCGTGCCGGCCAGGAAGGCCAGCTTGGACACCCAACCGAAATGCCGCCCGGCGCAGACCACCACGGCCGGCTCCGCGTTGCCGATGAAGTACTCGAGCTCCGCGGCCTGGTAGGCGGTGTTGAGCGGCAGGTAGACGTGGCCGGCGCGCAGCACGGCCAGGTAGAGCATCAGGGCCTCGACGCTCTTCTCGGTCTGCACGGCGATGCGGCTGGCGGGCGGCAGGTCCAGCGAGTCCAGCAGATTGGCCATCATGGCCGTGCCACGCTCCAGGTCCCGCCAGCTGTAGCGGAGGTGCTCGCCGTCGGCGCATTCGATGGCGCAGGCGTCCAGGTCCGCGGGGAAGGCGGCGCGCAGGGCGCTGAAGAGGTTGGCGTTGTCCGAAGGGGCGGCGGTACTCATGGGGCGGCATTGTGCAACGGGCGCCCGGCACCTGCCTTGCCCTGGCGCAGCGGCCGGCCGGGTAAACCCCGTGCCCGCCGGCCCCGTCAAGCGCCGGAGCGGGCGCTACAGTCCCCCGCTGGTCCCGTTGCAGCAGTACCGCACCCGATGAACCTGCCCCTTCTGCCCCAAGACGCCGATGGCGTGCTGCGCCTCGCCGCGCAGTCCATGTTCGAGGTCTTCGCCCAGGCGGTGGAGGGCATGATGGTGGTGGACCGCCAGCACCGCATCGTCTGGATCTCCGACGGCTACAAGCGCTTCCTGCCCGCCCTGGGCTTTGGCGACGAGACCGAGTTCGTGGGCCGCCGCGTCGAGGAGGTGGTGCCCAACACCCTGATGGCCCAGGTGGTGGACCAGGGCCAGCCCATGCTGGTGGACCTGCTGACCAACAAGGCCGGCACTTTCCTGGTCAGCCGCCTGCCCCTGCGTGACGATTCCGGCGCGGTGATCGGCGCGGTGGGCATGGTCCTGCTGGACCATCCCGAGACCACCATGCAGCCGCTGATCGCCAAGTTCAGCCGCCTGCAGCAGGAGCTGGACGAGACCCGCCGCCAGCTGGCCGCCGAGCAGGTGCGCAACCGCCGGCCCAAGTACAGCATCGCCAGCTTCGTGGGCAGCAGCGGACCCGCGCTGGAGATCAAGCGCCAGGCGCGCCGCGCGGCCCTGTCAGACGCCACCGTGCTGCTGCTGGGCGAGACCGGCACCGGCAAGGAGCTGCTGGCCCACGCCATCCACACGGCCTCGCCGCGCGCGGCCAAGCCGCTGGTGAGCCTCAACATCGCCGCCGTGCCCGAGACCCTGCTGGAGGCCGAGTTCTTCGGCGTGGCGCCGGGCGCCTACACCGGCGCCGACCGCAAGGGCCGCGAGGGCAAGTTCAAGCTGGCGGACGGCGGCACGCTGTTCCTGGACGAGATCGGCGACATGCCCCTGCCGCTGCAGAGCAAGCTGCTGCGCGTGCTGCAGGAGCAGGAACTGGAGCCCCTGGGCAGCAATACCGTGATCCGCGTCGACGTGCGCGTGATCGCCGCCACCAGCCGCGACCTGCCGGCCATGGTGGCGCGCGGCGAGTTCCGCGCCGACCTCTTCTACCGGCTCAATGTGCTGCCCCTGCGCGTGCCGCCCCTGCGCGAGCGCCTGGACGACATCGAGGCCCTCGCCGAGGCCTTGCTGGAGGACATCGTCCGCCGCGCCGGCATGGCCTCGCGCAGCCTGGCGCCCGACGCCCTGGAGCTGCTGATGCGCCAGGCCTGGCCCGGCAACATCCGCGAGCTGCGCAATGTGCTGGAGCAGGCCTGCCTCATGGGGGACGAGATGCTGCTGCAGTCCGCGCAGCTGGCGCCTTATCTGAAGCATGCCGCCGGCGCCGCGGCACGCAGCGTGGCCGCCGCTCCCGGCGATCGTCCCGGGGCCGCGTTGCTGGCCGAGCCCAGCCCGGACGACCCGCGCCTGCTGCGCCCGCTGGCGGAGCAGATCGCCGAGCTGGAGCGCGCCGCCCTGCGCGCGGCCCTGCGCGCGACCGGCGGCAACAAGCTCGCCGCGGCCAAGCTGCTGCGCATGTCCCGCGCCTCGCTGTACGACAAGCTGCCGCTGCTCGGGGACGCCTGATGGCGCTCAGCGCGCGAGCCGTGCGGCAGCCCGCGCTGCCCACTCCGCGCGGCTGATCTCGTAGCGGCGCACGTCCATGTCATAGGCGCGGCTCAGGCCCACGTCGCGCATGCCGAGCCGCTCCATCACGCGCCAGGAGTTCTCGTTGTCGGGATGGCAGACCGAGACCAGCAGCTCGATGGGCTGGGTGCGGAAGGCGAAGTCGCCCATGGCCTGCGCGGCTTCGCTGGCCAGGCCGCGGCCCCAGCGGTCCTGACGCAGCCGCCAGCCGATCTCCAGCGGCTCGCCCACGATGCGGCCCAGGTGCTGGATGCAGCCGGCGCCGATGATCTCTCCGCTGTCCAGCTCGATGAAGCTCCACCACGAGAAGCCGTGCTCCGCCCAGCGGGCCTGCACGCGCTCGATGACGGCGTCGGTCTCCTCCTGCGTCTCGGGGCGGCCGCTGAGGTAGCGCATCACCACCGGGTCGCTGTTCAGGCGGTTCAGGCCCAGGCGATGGGCGGGGACCATGGGTTCCAGGCGCAGTCGGGGGGTGTGGAGGAGGCTCATGGGGCGACTCTAGTGAAGCCGGGCGGCGCGGCCAAGGGTCATGGGGCGGCTCACGCGCGAGCCTTCCACACCAGGTCCCGGAGCGCGCGGCCCAGGTCCTCGGGCTTGAAGTCGCCCAGGTTGCCCAGCAGGATGAGGGCCCGGCCCTGCTCGGGGAAGCGCTCGAAGCGCACCGAGAAGCCCTCGCTCTGGCCCTCGTGCCAGACCTGCAGCCGGCCGGCTGGGTCGCGCTGGAAGTTCCAGCCCAGGCCGTAGGCATGCCCCTGCTCGGTGGGCACGCCCTGGGCCCAGAGCTTCTCGAACACGGCCCGGTAAGGCTTGAATGGGCCCCAGCCCTGCAGCGCGCGCTCCCACTGGATCATGTCCCGCAGGCTCATCTCGAAGCCGCCGCAGCCGGCCGCCATCCAGCTGCGCACGCCCGGCGGCTGCTCGGCACCGATGTCGACGATGCCACCGGGGCGGCGCTGGTGGGGCGCGGCCATGTCCGCGAAGCCGGGGGTGGGCGCCATCAGCCGTGCGCTCGTCATGCCCAGCGGTTCGAAGAGCCGCTGCGCCAGCACCTGCTCATAGGGGCGGCCGGCCAGGCGGCCGAGGGCGCTGGCCAGGAGGTTGTAGCCGATGTTGCTGTAGTGGCAGCGCTGCCCGGGCGGGCTCAGCAGGGGCTGGCGCCGGACGATGGGCAGCCACTCGGCCTCGCCATAGTTGCGCGGGAAGAGGGCCTGCACCTCGGGGTCGCTGAAGTCGACGTTCTTGGGCAGGCCGGCTGTGTGCTGCATCAGCTGCTGCAGCGTGATGGCCTGCCAGGACGCGGGCAGGTCCTCGATGAGATCGGCCAGGCGCTGCTCCAGGCGCAGCTGCCCGTCCTCCACCATCAGCTGTGCGGCGCAGCACAGCAGGGGCTTGGAGAGGGAGCAGATGTCGAAGCGCAGGTCTTCGGTGACGGGGCGCTGACGCCCCACGTCGCCCCAGCCCAGGCCGCGGGCGTAGAGGGGTTCGCCGTGCTGCAGCAGGGCCAGCGCCAGGCCGGGCATCTGCTGGTCCTTCAGCCACTGCCGGGCATAGCGGTCCATTCTGTCCAGGGATGCGGGGGAACGCGCGGGGGCCGCCTGTGCGTTGCCCAGCCCGAGCCCCAGTCCTGCACCCAAGCCCAGTCCGGCTGCCAGCCCCTGACGCAAGACCTGACGCCTCGGCACCGTTGCATCCATCGCCCCTCCTCCCGCTTGGGCCCCGTTGTCTGCGAGGCAGACAGCCAGGGTCTTGTGTTTGAAGATTGAACAGCGCTGTCCATGAATCGGTCATGGCCCAGCCTGGTTGCGCCCGGTGGGCGCGGGTCCACGGCCGGTGAAGCAGCCGTCGGCACGGATGGTAGGGGGGAGGGCGGGGCCCATGCGGAGGCTGGCGCTCGGGGTTTACGCGAGTTTGTGCGGGCTGTGGCGTCTGCGGGGCTGCGCCAGGCACGGGCCTTGCACCATGATGGCCAGGCCCGGGCGCAGACTTCGGGCAGCCCCACAACAGGAGACACGACATGCCCCTCATCCACCGCCGTGCGGCGAGCCTAGCCCTGATCGGCGCCTGCGCCCTGCCGGCCCTGCCTGCGCAGGCCGCCGGCAACGAGATCCGCATCGCCCACGTCTACTCCAAGACCGGCCCGCTGGAGGCCTATGGCAAGCAGACGCAGACCGGCCTGATGATGGGCCTGGACTACGCCACCGGCGGCACCATGACCGTCAACGGGAAGAAGCTGGTGGTGATCGAGAAGGACGACCAGGGCAAGCCCGACGTGGGCAAGAGCCTGCTGGCCGCGGCCTACGGCGACGACAAGGCCGACATCGCCGTCGGCCCCTCGTCCAGCGGCGTGGCCCTGGCCCTGCTGCCCGTGGCCGAGGAGTACAAGAAGATCCTGCTGGTGGAGCCGGCCGTGGCCGACGCCATCACCGGCGAGAAGTGGAACAAGTACATCTTCCGCACCGGCCGCAACAGCTCGCAGGACGCCATCGCCAACGCGGTCGCCCTGGACAAGCCCGGCACCGTGATCGCCACCCTGGCCCAGGACTACGCCTTCGGCCGCGACGGCGTGAAGGCCTTCAGGGACGCGATCAAGAAGGCCAAGCTGGTGCACGAGGAGTACCTGCCCACCAACACGACGGACTTCACCGCCGGTGCCCAGCGCCTGATCGACAAGCTCAAGGACCAGCCCGGCCGCAAGGTGATCTTCATCATCTGGGCCGGCGGCGGCAACCCCTTCAAGATCGCCGACCTGGACCTGAAGCGCTACGGCATCGAGATCGCCACGGGCGGCAACATCCTGCCGGCCATGGTGGCCTACAAGCAGTTCCCCGGCATGGAGGGCGCCAGCTACTACTACTTCGGCATGCCCAAGAACCCGGTCAATGAATGGCTGGTGGCCAACCATTACAAGCAGTTCAAGTCGCCGCCGGACTTCTTCACCGCGGGCGGCATGACGGCGGCCATCGCCCTCGTGGAAGCCCTCAAGAAGACGGGCGGCGAGACCGGCACCAACAAGCTGATCAAGGCCATGGAAGGCATGAGCTTCGAGACGCCCAAGGGCCGCATGACTTTCAGGCCTGAAGACCACCAGGCCCTGCAGTCCATGTACCACTTCAAGATCAAGGTGGACAAGGCGTTTGAGTGGGGGGTGCCAGAGCTGGTGCGGGAGATCAAGCCGGAGGAGATGCAAGTCCCGCTCCGCAACAAGCGCTAGTCGCTCGGCTACTGCGCGAACGCTGGCCGTCGTTGCGGGTCCTCCCAAAGATCCTCACGACCCTCAAGGTCGCTCCGGTCTTGGGCCCCCCGCGCCTAGTCCAGCGTCCGCTCGCGGCTCGGCTACTGCGCGAACGCTGGCCGTCGTTGCGGGTCCTCCCAAAGATCCTCACGACCCTCAAGGTCGCTCCGGTCTTTGGGTCCCCCCGCGCCTAGTCCAGCGTCCGCTCGCTACGCCTCGGGCTCTGGAAGCTGGGGGGTGCACTTCGTATGTGGAGTTGTTGTGCTTGAAACTCGGAATCTGACGATACGGTTCGGTGGGCATGTGGCCGTCGACCACGTCTCCTGCGCTTTTGCGCCGGGCTCGCTGACGGCCATCGTGGGGCCCAACGGGGCGGGCAAGACGACCTACTTCAACCTGATCTCGGGGCAGTTGCCGGCGAGTGAGGGTCAGGTCTTGCTCGATGGCGAGGACCTGAGCGCGCTGTCGGCGCCGCTGCGCACGCGCAAGGGGCTGGGGCGGGCCTTTCAGCTGACGCAACTGTTCCCGCACCTGCCGGTGCTGGAGAACGTGCGGCTGGCGGTGCAGGCGCGCCAGGGCCTGGGCCTGAAGATGCTGTCGGTGTGGGTGAATCACAAGGCGCTGATCGAGGAGTCGATGGCGCTGCTGGAGCGGGTGCGGCTGGCGTCCAAGTCGGGCGCCCTGGCCGCCAGCCTGCCGCATGGCGACCAGCGCAAGCTGGAGGTGGCGGTGCTGATGGCGCTGCAGCCCAAGGTCTTCATGTTCGACGAGCCCACCGCCGGGATGAGCGTGGACGAGGTGCCGGTGGTGCTGGACCTGATCCGCGAGCTCAAGCGGGAAGGGCGGCACACGATCCTGCTGGTGGAGCACAAGATGGACGTGGTGCGCGAGCTGGCGGACCGCGTCATCGTGCTGCACCAGGGCGCCCTGGTGGCAGACGGCGCGCCGGGCGAGGTCATGGCCCTGCCGGTGGTGCAGGAGGCCTACCTGGGCGTGGCCGCGGGCCGTGCCGAGGAGGTCGCGGCATGAAGGCCCTGCTCGAACTGCGCGGGGTGCAGACCCACATCGGCGCGTATCACATCCTGCATGGCGTGGACCTGGTGGTGCCCGAGGGCGAGCTGACCCTGCTGCTGGGCCGCAACGGCGCCGGCAAGACCACCACGCTGCGCAGCATCATGGGCCTGTGGCAGGCGAGCAAGGGTCAGGTCTTGCTGGACGGCCAGGCCATCGGCGGCCCCGGCGCGCAGCTGGCCACGCCGGAGATCGCCCGCCGCAGCATTGCCTACGTGCCCGAGAACATGGGCATCTTCGGCGCGCTCAGCGTGGCGGAGAACCTGCTGCTGGCGGCGCGCGAGGCCCGTCGCATCGAGCAGCTGGACGCCGAGCGCCTGGACTGGCTCTTCGGCCTCTTCCCGGCGCTGAAGAAGTTCTGGCACTACCCGGCGGGCAAGCTCTCGGGCGGGCAGAAGCAGATGCTGGCCATCGCCCGTGCCCTGATCGAGCCGCGCCGCCTGCTGCTGATCGACGAGCCGTCGAAGGGCCTGGCGCCGGCCATCGTGCAGAACCTGATCGAGTCCCTGCAGGCACTCAAGCGCAGCCGCACCACGGTGCTGCTGGTGGAGCAGAACTTCCACATGGCCCGCCAGCTGGGTGACAGCGTGGCGGTGATGGACGACGGCCGCGTGGTCCACGCCGGCCGCATGGCCGACCTGGCTGCCGACGAGGCCCTGCAGCAGCGCCTGCTGGGGCTCTCGCTGGCGGCGCATCAATGAGGAGGGACGCATGAGTATCCCCATGACGACCGCGGGTGCGCCCGCACGCAGCGGCGGCCCGCGCCTGAACGTGGACTGGCAGCCGCTGGCCCTGCTGCTGGGCCTGATGGCCCTGGCCCTGCCGCTGATGGGCAGCGCCTCCAGCTGGGCCACCCTGACCCTGGCCGGCCTGGCCATGGGCCTGATCATCTTCATCATCGCCTCGGGCCTGACCCTGGTCTTCGGCCTGATGGACGTGCTGAACTTCGGCCACGGCGTGTTCATCGCCCTGGGCGCCTTCATGGCCACCACGGTGATGGGCGGCATGAGCGCCTGGACGGGCGAGGGCAGCAGTCTGGCCGCCAACCTCGTGGCCGTGGGCCTGGCCAGCCTGGCCGGCATGGCGGTGGCTGGCGCGGCGGGCCTGGTCTTCGAGCGCGTGCTGGTGCGGCCGGTCTACGGCATGCATCTCAAGCAGATCCTGATCACCATGGGCGGCATGATCATCGGCGAGGAGTGCATCAAGCTGCTGTGGGGCGCGCAGCTGGTGCCGCTGCCGGTGCCGGAGGGGCTGCGCGGCTCGCTGCTGCTGGGTGAGGTCGCCATCGAGAAGTTCCGGTTGCTGGCCGTGGTGCTGGGCCTGGCGGTGTTCGCGAGCCTGCTGTGGGTGCTCAACCGGACCAAGCTCGGGCTGCTGATCCGCGCCGGCGTGCAGGACCGCGAGATGGTGGAGAGCCTGGGCTACCGCATCCGGCGGCTCTTCGTGGCCGTCTTCGTCGCGGGTTCGGCGCTGGCCGGCCTGGGCGGGGTGATGTGGGGGCTGTACCAGCAGGGCGTCACGCCACAGATCGGGGCGCAGGTCAACACGCTGATCTTCATCGTCATCATCATCGGCGGCCTGGGCTCGACCCTGGGCTGCTTCGTCGGCGCGCTGGCAGTGGGCCTGATGGCCAACTACTGCGGCTTCCTGTTCCCCAAGGCGGCGCTGTTCTCCAGCATCGGGCTCATGGTGGCGGTGCTGATGTGGCGGCCCCAGGGCCTCTATCCCGTGGGAGCCAGATGACCCACCCCCTACGCGCTTCGCGCCCTTGCCGGGCGCACCGGGCCATAGCCCCGGCCCTTCAGCAGGCACAAACGGCAAGCCGTTTGAGTCCGGCCTCAGCCCCCTCGAGGGGGCGAGCCCGATGGCCCGGCGAAGCCGGATCCACGGACTCTGCTCGGGGGCTGTGGCGCCGTGCATATGATCGACTCGGAGTTCAGGCATGAGCCTCATTCACGCAATGCTTTCCCATGACCTGCCGCGCAGCCGCCTGCTGGCCGCGCTGCTGGTGGCCTGCGTGCTGGGCCTGCTGCTGACGCCCTTTCTCTTTCCCGGCATCAAGGCGCTGAACGTGGCGGCCAAGATCCTCGTGTTCATCGTGCTGGTGGCCAGCTACGACCTGCTGCTGGGCTACACGGGCATCGTCAGCTTCGCCCATACGCTGTTCTTCGGCATCGGGGCCTATGGCGTGGCCATCGCCAGCAACCAGATGGGGCCGGGCTGGCCGGCGCTGGCTGCGGGCGTGGGCGCGGCCCTGGGCCTGAGCCTGCTCCTGTCCCTGCTGGTCGGGCTGTTCTCGCTGCGGGTCAAGGCGCTGTTCTTCGCGATGATCACCATGGCCGTGGCCTCGGCCTTCCTGGGCCTGGCCTCGCAGCTGTCCGAGTTCACCGGCGGCGAGGACGGCCTCAGCTTCCAGGTGCCCGAGCTGCTGCAGCCGGGCACGGAGTTCCTGGAGGAGCCCTTCCTCGGGGCCAGCATCGACGGGCGCTTCGCGGCCTACTACCTGCTGTGCGCCTGCACCCTCGCGCTGACCCTGCTGCTGCTGCGCATCGTCAACTCGCCCTTCGGCCGCGTGCTGCAGGCCATCCGCGAGAACGACTTCCGGGCCGAGGCCATCGGCTACCGGACCGTGGTCTACCGTGTCTGGGCCAATGTGCTGGCGGCGCTGTTCGCGACCCTGGCCGGCGCCATGCTGGCCGTCTGGCTGCGCTACAACGGGCCGGACACCTCGCTCTCGCTGGAGCTGATGCTGGACGTGCTGCTGATCTGCGTGATCGGCGGCATGGGCAGCGTTTACGGCGCGGTGGTGGGCAGCGTGCTCTTCATGGGCGCGCAAGCCTATCTGCAGGACCTGATGCGCCTGGGCGCCACGGCAGTGGAGGGCGTGCCCGTGCTGGCACAGCTGGTCTCGCCGGACCGCTGGCTGCTGTGGCTGGGCCTGCTTTTCGTGCTGGCGGTCTACCACTTTCCGGCCGGCATCGTCGGCGGCCTGCGGCTGCGGGCCGCGCGCCGCGCGCTGGCGGCCCTGAGCAAGGAGCAGGCATGAGCGTCACCTCCCCGGGATTCACCTCCCACTACCTGCGCTGCGCCGGTCGCGAGATTCACTACACCGACTGGGGCCCGGCCGGTGCGCCCGTGGTGATCGCCTGGCACGGTCTGGCCCGCACGGGGCGGGACATGGACGCGCTGGCCGCCTTCCTCAGCGACGGCTACCGCGTGATCTGCCCGGACACCCTGGGCCGCGGCCTCTCGCAATGGAGCCCCGATCCGGACCGCGAGTACTGCCTCGAGTTCTACGTGCAGCTGGCCACCGAACTCGTGGATCAGCTGCAGCTGACGCGCTTCCACTGGGTGGGCACCTCCATGGGCGGCGCCATCGGCACGCTGGCCGCGGCGAGCACGCTGCGCGGCCGCATCGAGCGACTGGTGCTGAACGACAACGGCCCCTCGCTGGCCGCGCCGGCCATCGCGCGCATCCGCGCCTATGCCGGCAACCCGCAGGCCTTCGACACCGTCACCGAGCTGGAGCAGTACTTCCGCCAGGTCTACAAGCCCTATGGCTGGCTGAGCGACGCGCAGTGGCGCCTGCTGACCGAGACCTCCCTGCGGCGCCTGCCCGACGGCCGCGTGACGCCGCACTACGACCCGGCCATGGTGCGCCAGTTCGTCACCCGGCCCGATGACTACGAGCGCTGGACCGAATGGGACAGCCTCAGCCTGCCTGTGCTGTGCCTGCGCGGCGAGGACTCCGACCTCCTGCTGGCCGAGACCGCCGAGGCCATGCGGGTGCGCGGGCCCTGCGCGGCGGTGGCCACCATTGCGGGCTGCGGCCATGCGCCGGCGCTGAATGTGCCGGCGCAGCTGGAGCTGGTGCGTCGCTTCCTCGAAGGGCACTGAGGCTCAGCCGCCGTTGACGCTCACATGGCCCTGGCGCTCGCAGCGCTGCACGGCCTTCGGGAGGTCCGGGCCGAAGTCGGTCTCCCAGCATTCGTCGAAGACGGAGCAATAGCAGGCGGCGAGGCTCAGCTTGGTGCGGTCCCGGTCCACCGTCTCGAACAGCGTCTTGACGGCGTCGTCGTTGACGTCCTCGGCGCGCCAGCTGAAGATCATCTGGCGCTTGCCGGCCATCAGCACGTCACCGGCGAGGGAGCCGCTGCGCGTGTGCACCAGGGCGCTCTTGTCGATCTCCATCCGGTGCTCACGCGCCACCACGACGGGCAGGGCATGGCTGCTCTTGAGCGGCTTGCCGTCGTAGCGCATTTCCAGCCAGACCACGCGCGCCGGGCCGGTGCCGGCGTTCTCCACGGCGAGCTGGATCTCCGACTTGTCGCTCGCATTGATGTTGGCGGCATAGAACTGCAGGATGGGGGTGGACCCCGCCTTCACCAGGCGCGCGTTCTGCTCGACCAGGGCCTGCATGGTGGCGCTGGTCTTGAGCGCCGACACCAGCGCGGCGCCCGCGCTCAGCAGCATGCTCAGGGCCACGGCCACATGGAACCAGCGCGGCGCCTTGTCCTCGCCCGCGGGCTTGCTCAGCTTGGGAATCTCGATCATGGCCTCTCCTTGGCCGCGCATTATGGCGAGCCCAGGGTCAGGCGCAGGGGAATCGCGACGAAGCGCTTACTGCGCGGGCAGGCGGCCCAACCAGTGGTCCAGACGGCCGCGAAGGGCGGTGAAGTCCAGGGGCTTGGTGAGGTGCTCGTCCATGCCGGCGGCCAGGCTGGCCTTCACGTCACTCTCCAGGGCATGGGCGGTCAGGGCGAGGATGGGGAAATGCGGCAGCTCGGCGCGGGCCTGCAGCTCGCGCAGGCGGCGGGCGCATTCCAGGCCGTCCATGCCGGGCATCTGGATGTCCATCAGCACCAGGTCGGGGGCGGCCTGCATGCAGGCGTCGACGGCCTCCAGGCCGTTGCTGGCCAGGCGGCTGCGCAGGCCCATGAGGGACAGGAACTCCAGGGCCACGACCTGGTTGATGGGGTTGTCCTCGACCAGCAGCACCTGCACCCTTGCGGCAGCCGCCCCGATGGCGCCCATGGAAATACTGTTCGTGCCCGTTGTCATCATGAACTGCCCACCTGCTGTTGGCCAAGATCCATTCGCCTCGCGCTGTGCCTGGCGGAGCCCCTGGCCCTGCAGCCGGACTTCCGTGTGCCGCCCAACGCGTCGGCACCTCCCTGAGGGGGCAGGATGGACATCCCCGCACCAGCAGGTGAACAAGCCTCGGGTTAACCCGCGTTCTTGATTTGCGGCTCGTTCGGGGCGTGATGTTGCACCCGGATTCGCGGCGGCGCAATGCCCGCCGCTTTCATTTACGTTCCTGAACAGGCCGATACGGGGCCAGGTCTTGATACACCGCAATCCATTGCTCCCGGAAGGGGGAGCCGGATGCGCCATCAGGGCCTTCGCCGGCTGCTGACAGATTCATGTCATCGCGCTCCCTAGAATGACCGCCTCCTTCAGTCAGAGACCCGCCAAGATGTCCGACGGTCATATCAAGATTCGCGGTGCCCGCCAGCACAACCTCAAGAACCTCGATCTGGACATTGCCACGCATGAGCTGACGGTCGTGACGGGGCCCAGCGGTTCGGGCAAGTCCAGCCTCGTCTTCGACACCCTGTATGCCGAAGGCCAGCGGCGCTACGTGGAAACCTTCTCCGCCTACGCCCGCCAGTTCCTGGACCGCATGGACCGGCCGGCGGTGGACAAGGTCGAGGGCGTGCCGCCCGCCATCGCCATCGACCAGACCAACCCGGTGCGCACCTCCCGCTCCACGGTCGGCACGATGACGGAGCTGAATGACCACCTGAAGCTGCTGTTCGCACGCGCGGCGCAGCTCTACGACCGCCAGACCGCGCAGCCGGTGCGCCATGACACGGCCCAGACCATCTTCGCGGAGCTCAAGGCCCGCACGCTGGCCGATGATCCCCGCCTGGTGCTGACCTTCCCGGTCGAGCTGCCGGCCAACACCAGCGCCGAGCAGGTGCAGCAGTGGCTGGCGGCGAGCGGCTTCACGCGGATACAGGCCGAACGGGAGTCCGGCGAGCGCAAGATCCTGGACGTCGTCGCGGACCGCTTCCGCATGCAGGGCGTCGACACCCAGCGCGCCATGGAGGCCATCGAGCTGGCCTTGAAGCGCGGCAGCGGCCGTCTCAATGTCTATGCGGGTGGCAGCGAGGAGCAGGCGCCGGAGGTCTGGCGCTACTCCACCGGCCTGCACTGCCCGGACAGCGACCTGCGCTACCAGGACCCGCAGCCCGCGCTGTTCTCGTTCAACTCGGCCATGGGCGCCTGCGAGACCTGCCGGGGCTTCGGCCGCGTGATCGGCGTGGACCTGGGCCTGGTCATCCCCGACGACAAGAAGACCCTGCGCGCCGGCGCCATCAAGCCCCTGCAGACGCCGGCCTGGGCCGAGTGCCAGGACGACCTCATGCGCCATGCGGGCGATGCCGGCATCCCGCGCGACACCGCCTGGAGCCAGCTCACGCCCGCGCAGAAGGACTGGGTCATCAACGGCTCGCCCAACTGGAAGGGCAAGTGGAACCAGCAGTGGTACGGCGTGCACCGCTTCTTCGAGTACCTGGAGAGCAAGGCCTACAAGATGCACATCCGCGTGCTCTTGTCCAAGTACCGCAGCTACACCGAATGCCCGGACTGCCGCGGCGCGCGCCTCAAGACCGAGGCCCTGCTGTGGCGCGTGGGCTCGGCCGCGCTGGCCGACGCCGCCCTGCCGCGCGAGCAGCGCTTCCTGCCCAGCGGCACGGCCTGGAGCCGCGCGCAGCTGGAGTCCCTGCCCGGCCTGCACCTGCATGACCTGATGCAGCTGCCCATGCACCGCCTGCGCCGCTTCATGGACGAGCTGCAGCTGCCTTCCACGATGCTGGACGAAGCCCTGAAGCTGCTGCTGGAGGAGATCCGCAACCGCCTCAAGTACCTCTGCGACGTGGGCCTGGGCTACCTCACCCTGGACCGCCAGAGCCGCACGCTCTCGGGCGGCGAGGTGCAGCGCATCAACCTCACCACGGCCCTGGGCACCTCGCTGGTCAACACGCTGTTCGTGCTGGACGAGCCCAGCATCGGCCTGCACCCGCGGGACATGAACCGCATCGTGCAGGCCATGCACCGCCTGCGCGACGCGGGCAACACGCTGGTGGTGGTCGAGCACGATCCCGCCGTGATGCTGGCCGCCGACCGCCTCATCGACATGGGCCCGGGCCCCGGCGAGAAGGGCGGCAGCATCGTCTTCGACGGCACGCCGGAGGCCATCCGCTCGGCGGACACGCTCACCGGCGCCTACCTGGGCGCGCGCAAGCAGGTGGGCATGGGGCTGAAGCGCCTGGTGGACGCCTCGACGCCGCGGCTCATCCTCGAAGGCGCGCGCGAGCACAACCTGAAGAACGTCAGCGTGGAGTTCCCGCTGCAGCGCATGGTGGTGGTCACCGGCGTCTCGGGCTCGGGCAAGAGCACGCTGATGCAGGACGTGCTCTACCCCGCGCTGGCCCGCCACTTCGGCCAGGCCACCGAGGCCCCGGGCGCGCACGACCGCCTGCTGGGCGCGGACTGGCTGGCCGGTGCCGTCTTCGTGGATCAGTCCCCCATCGGCAAGACGGCGCGCTCCAACCCCGCCAGCTATGTGGGCGCCTTCGACGAGATCCGCAAGCTCTTCGCCGCCACGCCCATGGCCCAGGAGCGCAGCTACGGCCCGGGCATGTTCAGCTTCAACGCGGGCGACGGCCGCTGCCCCACCTGCGGCGGCTCGGGCTTCGAGCACGTCGAGATGCAGTTCCTCTCCGACGTCTACCTGCGCTGCCCGGACTGCGACGGCCGCCGCTTCCGTGCCGAGATCCTCGACGTGAAGATCATCCGCGACGAGCGCGAGCTCTCGGTCTCGGAGGTGCTGGAGCTGACCGTCAGCGAGGCCGTGCACCTGTTCCGCTACGACCGCGAGGTGCTGCTCAAGCTGCAGCCCATCCTCGACGTGGGCCTGGAATACGTGCGTCTGGGCCAGCCTGTGCCCACGCTGTCCGGCGGCGAGGCCCAGCGCCTGAAGCTGGCCGGCTTCCTGGCCGAGGCCGCCACCAGCGCCAGCAAGAGCCGCCAGGCGGTCGCGAAGAAGGGCACGCTCTTCCTCTTCGACGAGCCCACCACCGGCCTGCACTTCGACGACATCGCCAAGCTCATGCGCGCCATGCGCAAGCTGCTGAGTGCCGGGCATTCGCTGATCCTGATCGAGCACAACCTGGATGTGATCCGCGCAGCCGACTGGCTGATCGACCTGGGCCCCGAGGGCGGCGAGGACGGCGGCCTGCTCGTCTGCCAGGGCACGCCCGAGGAGGTGCGCGAGCACCCGACGTCGCACACCGCCGAGGCCCTGCGCGAGTACGCGCTGCACATGGACCGCCCTGCCATGAAGGTGGAGGAGGGCCGCCCGCTGCAGAGCGTGGTGCGTGCCCGGCGTGCGCAGGCCGAGGAGTCCATCCGCATCGTCAACGCGCGCGAGCACAACCTGAAGTCGGTCGACGTGGCCATCCCGCGTGGCAAGTTCAATGTGATCACCGGCGTCTCGGGTTCGGGCAAGTCCACGCTGGCCTTCGACATCCTCTTCAACGAGGGCCAGCGCCGCTACCTCGAATCGCTCAATGCCTATGCGCGCTCCATCGTGCAGCCGGCAGGGCGGCCGGAGGTGGACGCTGTGTGGGGCATCCCGCCCACGGTGGCCATCGAGCAGCGGCTCTCGCGCGGCGGCCGCAAGAGCACGGTGGCCACGACCACCGAGGTCTGGCACTTCCTGCGCCTGCTCTATGTGAAGCTGGGCGTGCAGCACTGCCGCCATGACGGCACGCCGGTCAGGCCGCAGAGCCTGGAGTCCATCCTGGCCCAGCTGATGCGCGACTACCGCGGCCAGCACATCGGCCTGCTGGCGCCCCTGGTGATGAACCGCAAGGGCCTCTACACCGACCTCGCCAAATGGGCCAAGGGCCGCGGCCACAGCCATCTGCGCGTGGACGGCGAGTTCCTGCCCACCGCGCCCTGGCCCAAGCTGGACCGCTTCAAGGAGCACACGCTGGAGCTGCCGGTGGGCGACCTCGTCGTCACTCCCGAGAACGAGGCGGTCCTGCGCGAGCTGCTGCTCAAGGCGCTGGATCACGGCAAGGGCGTGCTGCATGTGCTGAGCCCGCTGGACGGGCTGGAGGCCGCGTTGAAGAGTGGCAACTCCACGGCCGGCCTGGGTGCGGTGCGCGTGTTCTCCACCAAGCGCGCCTGCCCCACCTGCGGCGAGAGCTATCCCGAGCTCGACCCGCGTCTGTTCAGCTACAACTCCAAGCACGGCTGGTGCAGCAGCTGCGTGGGCACGGGCCTGGCGCTCAGCAAGGAGCAGCGCAAGCTGCTGGACGACTCCCAGCAGGACAAGGACAACCGCGGCCGCGAGCAGAGCTTCAACGCCGAGGTGGAGGTCGAGGGCCTGGCCGACGAGGCCTGCCCCGACTGCCACGGTGCCCGCCTGAATCCCACCGCGCGGGCCGTCACCTTCGAAGGCGAGGGCATTGCGGCGGTCGCCAGCTGGAGCGTCAGCCAGGCGCGCGAATGGGTGTCAGGTCTTGCCCTGAGCGGGCGTGACGCCGAAATCGCCCGCGACGTGGTCAGCGAGATCCGCGGCCGCCTGGAGTTCCTGGAGCAGGTGGGCCTGGGCTACCTCACGCTGGAGCGCGCAGCGCCCACGCTGTCCGGCGGCGAGGCGCAGCGCATCCGGCTGGCGGCCCAGCTGGGCAGCCATCTGCAGGGCGTCTGCTATGTGCTGGACGAGCCCACCATCGGCCTGCACCCGCGGGACAACCAGATCCTGCTCGACGCCCTGGCCACGCTGGGCGACAAGGGCAACACCCTGGTCGTGGTCGAGCATGACGAGGACACCATCCGCCGCGCCGACCACATCATCGACATCGGCCCGGGCGCCGGCAAGCGCGGTGGCCGCGTGATCGCCCAGGGCACGGCGGCCGAGCTGGCGCAGCATGCGGATTCGCTGACGGGCCGCTTCCTGGCTCAGCCGCTGCGCCACCCGCTGCAGGAGCGCCGCTCCTGGACGGGCGAGGGCCCCAAGCTGACAGTGCAGGGCGCGACCCTGCACAACCTGCAGGGCGTGACGGTGGAGGTGCCGCTGCAGCGTCTGGTCGCGGTGACGGGCGTCTCGGGCTCGGGCAAGTCCACGCTGGCGCGCGACGTGCTGCTGGCCAATATGGCCATGGCCGTGCCGCTGCGCAAGTCGCCCTCGCGCTGGATCGGCTGCGAGTCGGTC
This sequence comes from Roseateles flavus, assembly GCF_039872765.1. Lineage (NCBI taxonomy): Bacteria > Pseudomonadati > Pseudomonadota > Betaproteobacteria > Burkholderiales > Sphaerotilaceae > Roseateles > Roseateles flavus. The sequence goes on from NZ_JBDPZC010000004.1 coordinate 23,937, forward strand.
ACGGGCCATGAGCAGGTGGACCGCGTGCTGGAGGTCGACCAGACGCCCATCGGCAAGACCCCGCGGTCCTGCCCGGCCACCTATATCGGCTTCTGGGACGCCATCCGCAAGCTCTTCGCCGAGACCCTGGAGTCCAAGGCGCGCGGCTATGCCGCCGGCCGCTTCAGCTTCAACACCGGCGAGGGCCGCTGCCCCGGCTGCGAGGGGCAGGGCATGAAGACCATCGAGATGAGCTTCCTGCCGGATGTGAAGGTGCTGTGCGACCAATGCCACGGCCAGCGCTTCAACCCGGAGACCCTGGGCGTGAGCTGGCGCGGCAAGAGCATCGGCGACGTGCTGGCCATGGAGGTGGACGAGGCCGTCGAGTTCTTCGCGGCCATGCCCTCCATCGCCCATCCGCTGAAGCTGCTGCAGGACGTGGGCCTGGGCTATCTCACGCTGGGCCAGCCCAGCCCCACGCTTTCGGGCGGTGAGGCGCAGCGCATCAAGCTGGTCAGCGAGCTGGTCAAGGTGCGGGACGACGTCACGCGGCGCGGCCAGAAGGCGCCGCACACGCTGTACGTGCTGGACGAGCCCACCGTGGGTCTGCACATGGCCGATGTGGAGAAGCTGATCCGCGTGCTGCACCGCCTGGTGGCGGGCGGGCATTCGGTGGTGGTGATCGAGCACGACCTCGACGTGATCGCCGAGGCCGACTGGATCCTGGACCTGGGCCCCGAGGGCGGCACGGGCGGCGGCCGCGTCGTGGTGGCGGGCACGCCCGAAGCGGTGGTGGCTTCGGGCAGCCACACGGGCCGCGCGCTGGCGCCGGTGCTCCAGCGTGCTTGAGCCGGCGCTGCTGCAGCACGCGGCCGAGCTGGTCGAGCAGGCCGACCTGATCGTCGTTGCCGCCGGCGCGGGCATGGGCGTGGACTCCGGCCTGCCGGACTTCCGCGGCCGCGAGGGCTTCTGGCAGGCTTACCCGGCCCTGGCGCGCAGCGGGATCGACTTCTATGCGGCAGCGAACCCCGCGCGCTTCGTCGAGGCCCCGGCCCAGGCCTGGGGCTTCTACGGCCACCGCCTGGCCCTGTACCGCCGCACCGAGCCCCATGCGGGCTTTGCCATCCTGCAGCGCTGGATGGCGCAGGCCCCTCTGGGCGGCGTGGTCTACACCAGCAATGTGGACGGGCAGTTTCAGCAGGCGGGTGTCGACGAGGCGCAGGTCTGGGAATGCCATGGCTCGCTGCGCCACCTGCAGTGCAGCCGGCCGTGCAGGGATGCGGTCTGGTCGGCGGAGGACTTCCTGCCCGATGTCGACGAGGAGCGCTGCGAGCTGCGCAACACCTGGCCCCTGTGCCCGCACTGTGGCGCGCTGTCCCGGCCCAATGTGTTGATGTTCGGCGACGAGGCCTGGGTGGCCGCCCGCGAGCGCGCGCAGGCCCACCGCATCGCCCCCCGCCTGGCCGCCGCCCGCCGGCCGCTGGTGATCGAGCTGGGCGCCGGCACGGCGGTGCCCTCGGTGCGGATGTTCAGCCAGCATGTGCTGCAGCGGCTGAAAGGACGGCTCCTGCGCATCAATCCGCGCGAATGGCAGGTGCCGGGGCGGCTGGACCTGGGCCTGGCCTGCGGGGCCTTGGAGGGACTGCAGGCTGTGGACTCGCTCATGTCGTGAGCTTGAGCTTCGGGGGCCGCGCTCAGTGACAAGTTGGATCGATTCGGCGTCGGAAAAATGCCGGCCCAGCTTGCCCGCGATCGCCCGAAGCGCATCGCGCCCCAGCAGGTGCCGCTGATCCGGCTCCGCCGGTCAGCCGGCGCCGCCCCCTGGGAGGCCGGCGAAGCCGGTAGGGGGTACTCGGTAGGGAACACGCCAATCAAACCGCGATCGCGCGAAGCGCATCGCGCCCCAGCAGGTGCCGCTGATCCGGCTCCGCCGGTCAGCCGGCGCCGCCCCCTGGGGGGCCGGCGAAGCCGGTAGGGGGGTACTCAGTAAGGAACACGCCAATCAAACCGCGATCGCGCGAAGCGCATCGCGCCCCAGCAGGTGCCGCTGACCCGGCTCTGCCGGTCAGCCGGCGCCGCCCCCTGGGAGGCCGGCGAAGCCGGTAGGGGGGTACTCGGTAAGGAACACGCAAATCAAACCGCGATCGCGCGAAGCGCATCGCGCCCCAACAGGTGCCGCTGATCCGGCTCCGCCCCCCTGGGGGGGCCGGCGAAGCCGGTAGGGGGGGTCACTTCTTCGGCTTCTCGAATTTCTTGGGGCGGTAGACGTTGCCTTCCCAGAGACCATCGTCATTGGCGGCCCGCTTCGCGCGCTGGATGGCGCCCAGGGCTTCCTCGCGGGCCAGGCGGCGGCGTTCGCGGGTGTTGAATCGCCACAGGAAGTAGCGCTGCAGCCAGCGCCAGCTGGCGCGGGGCCAGCGTTCCAGGGCCTGTCGCTGGCGGGCGCCGAGCATCATGTGCGCTGCCATCCACAGCACGCAGAGCAGTCCGAACGCAGCGATGATCTTCTGGAGCGTGACAGCCACGATGGGCCCCCGGTTGCCTCGCGCAAGGCTTGACCCTGGCGCATCGGTGCTTCGATGGTAGCGCAGCCCCTGTCATCATGGCTTCGAACAAAACCCGTATTTCTGCGCATTCCCGGGCGTTTGCCGCCTCGCTTCTCCGCACTTGGGGGGCTCGATTCCGTCGTCCAGCGCATCAGCCCCGTCGGGGCAGACCCAAGCCCGGCCCCGCTCCCTAGAATCCCGCCGCCTCCAGAACCCGGAGGCGTTGAGGAGATCCCCTTGAAAGCCTGGAAACCCGCCTCGGTCGCCTGCGCCATTGCGCTGGCCCTCAGTGCCGCCGCGACCAGCCTGCAGACGCAGGCCGCCACCGCCACCGCCCCCCCCCCTGTGGCCGCCCCCTCCCTGAGCCTGGAAAGCCTGTTCCGCGCCCAGCCCTACCGTGGTGAATCGGCGCGCGAGCTCCAGTTCAGCCACAGCGGCCGCTACCTGGCCTATCTGTGGAACCCCTTCGGCGAGCCGGGGACCGACCTCTACATCCACGACACCCAGACCGGCAAGACCCTGCGCGTGACCTCGCCGGCCGCCATGGCCGCCTTCGAGGCGCCTGAGGACCTGGCCCGCTTCGCCCGCAAGGCCCAGCAGCGCCAGACCGAGTGGAACGAGCGCCAGCAGCGCGAGGAACTGCAGCAGGCCTATCTGCGCGGCGAGAACGTGGACCTGGGCCAGTTCGAGGCCCGCGCCCTGGAGCAGCTGAAGAAGGAGCTGGCCGAGAAGAAGGCGAAGGACGAAGCCGAGAAGGCCGCCGACAAGGCCGAGGCCGAGGCCGAGAAGAAAGCCGCTGAGGCCCTGACCGCGAAGCGCAGCGGCAAGCCCGTGGCCGAGGCGGCGGCTCCGGCAGCCTCGGCGGCCAGCGCCGCCGCGAAGTCCGCCGAAAAGGACAAGGACAAGGAAAAGGAACTCTGGGAGCTGCGCGACGAGCTGAAGAAGAAGGAAGCCAAGAACAAGCTCAAGCCGGGCGACCTCTACCCCGGCGTCAGCCAGGTGGTCTGGGCCAACCATCGCGAGGAGCTGGTCTTCCAATACCGCGGCAGTCTGTTCCGCTGGCAGGCTGCGGACGGCAAGGTCCAGCCTCTGCTGGGCACGCAGCGCTCGCTGCGCATGGTGGCCTACACGCCGGACGACCAGGGCTTCATCTACCAGGACGAGACCCGCGTGCTGCGCAGCCGCTTCAACGCCGCCGGCGTGCAGGTGCTCAACCGCGAGCTGATCCATGACGATGACGCCGAGAAGAAGTACCGCATCAGCGACACCCGCCTGAGCGAGAACGGCCGCTGGATGTCCCTGCTGGCCCAGGCCCCGCTGACGGCCGCCGATGGCAAGGGCCCGGCGCCCAAGCCCGGCCGCATGGTCGAGATCATGGACTACAACACCCGCTTCGCCACGGCCAAGAAGGTCGAGCGCGAGGTCTCGGACGACAAGCGCATGGAGCAGCCGCTGGCGCTGTACATCCGCAAGGTCGCGGCCGAGGGTGCAGCGCCCACGGCCCAGCCGCAGCCGGTGTTCACCCACAAGGGCGGTGACGTCTGGTTCGAGATGAGCCCCGTGGCCTGGGCTCGCGACGGCAGTCACTACGCCTTCGTGACCTTCGAGCGCGAGAAGGAGCTGCTGCGCGTCTACCTGGGCAAGGCCGACGAGAGCGCCAAGCCCGAGATGATCCTGGAGCGCCGCGGCGACGTGCACCACGAGCTGGTCAACGTCATGGCCCCGGACTTCACGCCGGACGGCAAGACCCTGGTCCTGGTCCTGGCCGACCACGACTGGCGCCAGCCCTATGCCTACGACCTGGCCAGCAAGCAGCTCAAACGTCTGGTGAACGGCGAGTTCGAGGCTCACCGCGTGCTGGGCTTCACGCCTGACAGCAAGCAGATGTTCGTGGCCAGCAACCGGGACGACCTTGCCGCCATGAACCTCTGGCGCGTGGACATGGCCACGGGCCATATGCAGGCCCTGGGCCAGTCGCCCGACTACCACCGCAATGCCGTGGTCTCCGACGACGGGCGCTGGCTGGCGGCCAACGCCGGGCACTGGTCGCAGCGCCCCGAGCTCAAGCTGATCGCGGGCCAGGGCGAGGCTCGGGCGCCCAAGGTGCTGACGCAGAGCTATGACCCGGCCTTCGACGCCGTGCACGTGCTGCGCCCCGAGCGCTTCAGCTTCAAGAACCGCCATGGCGACGTGCTCAGCGCCTATGTCTTCAAGCCCAAGGGCTGGCAGGCCAGCGACCGCCGCCCGGCCGTGGTCTATGTCTACGGTGGCCCGCTCAACGACCGCCACACCATCGAGACCGACAGCTTCCAGCCCACCGGCTACATGTTCGGCATGTACATGGCGGCCAAGCATGGCTATGTGACGGTGTCCATCGACACCCGCGGTCACTCCAACTACGGCCGCCGCTTTGCCGACGCCAACTGGGAGCAGGTCGGCCTGCCCCAGACCGAGGACCTGCTGGACCTGGTCGCCCACATGAAGGCCCACTTCGGCGTGGACGCCCAGCGCATCGGCCTCAATGGCTGGAGCTTCGGCGGCTTCCAGACGCAGTACACGATGTACACCCAGCCCGATGTGTTCGCCGCCGGCATCGCCGGTGCCGGCCCCACCGAATGGGAGAACTACAACAGCTGGTACAGCGGCCGCACCATCGGCAAGGTGGACCGCAGCAAGCCCGTGCTGCGCAAGTACTCGCTGCTGCCCATGGCCCGTGGCCTGCGCAAGCCGCTGATGCTGGTGCACGGCATGATGGATCCGAACGTGCTCTACCAGGACACGGTCAACGTCTACCGTGCCCTGCTGGACTCGGGCAAGGAGTCGCTGGTCGAGCTCTTCCTGGATCCGGACGGCGAGCACGGCATGGGCGGCGTGGTGAAGACCGCTGGCTGGCATCGCAAGTACGAGGCCTTCTGGCTGCAGCACCTGGGCCGCGCGCAGTAAGCGGTCCCGGCCAAGTAAAAGGCGACCCGCGGGTCGCCTTTTTTCATGGGCACGAGGGCTGTGTCAGCCGTTTCCACCGTGCCCGGCCAGGGCCAGCACGGCGTCGGGGATCTCGCGGCTGAGGGCATCCTTGAGCTGGGCATTGGCCAGCTGTGCCAGGTCTTGCGGGTCCTGCTGGCTCTCGTCGCCGCCCAGCAGGGCAATGGGGGAGAGCAGGGCGCCCTGGGTCTCGTCCTCGAAGCGCGTGGCCCAGTCGTCGGCGGCCAGGTCCACGCCCAGCATGAAGCCGATGCACCAGTCCTCGGCGTCGGTCAGCTCGGTGCCGTCCTCATCGACGGCTATGCTGAAGATCGGCTCCCAGGCGTCGGGCCTGTTCTTGAGCTGCACGGCAATGCTGTGCACGTGGCGCAGCACCAGCATCATCACGCGCTTCTTCTGCTTGCCGCTGACGAAGGGGGCGATGCCATCGGCGCCATCGCCGCCCCAGACCTCGGGCAGCCAGGCCGCGCCGGGCAGGCCGGCCAGGGGCTGCGGGCTCAGCAGCAGGGCGGTCAGGTAGCCGTCCAGGGCCTCGATGTTCATCGCGGCGTCGCTGGACAGCTTGCTCAGCATGTCGTCGAGGGTCGACAGCTCCTCGTCGCTGAGCGGCAGGTAGTCGGAGGCGGGGTTGTAGCTGGGATATTCCATGGTGGGGCTTCAGTGAGGGCTCAGCCGTGGCGGCCGTGCCGGCTCTTGGGTTTCTTGGTGTCCAGCTCGGCGATCTGAGCCTTCAGCAGCGACATCAGCACGCGGGCATTGGCCTCGGTCATGCTCAGGATGGAGCTGGGCTCGATGCCCTCGACATTGGCCTTGGGCGCGACCAATGCGTCCACCTTGAGCATGATCAGGCCGTGCGCATTGCCCGCGGCCTTGAACTTCTGGACTTCGATGGTGTGTGTCTTCATGTCTTGATTGTCCCTCGTCGCGGCGCAGCGGCGGATGCTAGGCTGGCAGGATGACGCATCCAGCCCCTGCCCAAGGCCCCGCCGTGCTGAGCGGCTGGCGGGCCCGCTGCTACACCATCATCTTCGAGGCGGACACGCGCGCCGGCAAGGCCTTCGACGTGGCCCTGGTCGTGGCCGTGCTACTGAGCGTGGCCCTGGTGATCGCCGAGAGCGTCGCAGACTGGCGCCTGCGCCATGGCCGTGCCTTCGACATCGCCGAGTACTTCTTCACCGCGCTGTTCACCGTCGAGTACCTGCTGCGCGTGGCCTGCGTGCCGCAGCCCTGGCGCTATGTGCGCAGCTTCTATGGGGTCGTCGATCTGCTGGCGGTGCTGCCCACCTACCTGGCGCTGTTCCTGCCCGAGGCCTATGCCCTGGTGGACGTTCGCGTGCTGCGCCTGCTGCGCATCTTCCGCATCTTCAAGCTCAGCGCCTACCTGCACGAGTTCCGCAGCCTGGGCAGCGCGCTGCAGGCCAGTGCGCGCAAGATCCTGGTCTTCCTGTCGGTGGTGATCATGGCCGTGCTGATCATGGGGACGGTGATGTATGTGGTCGAGGGGCCGGCCAATGGCTTCGTCAACATCCCCACCGCCATGTACTGGGCCGTGACCACCATGACCACGGTGGGCTTCGGCGACATCACGCCCAAGACGGACCTGGGCCGGCTGATCGCCTCGGCCATGATGCTGCTGGGCTGGGGCGTGCTGGCCGTGCCCACGGGCATCGTGACGGCCGAGATGACGGCCCAGCGGCGCAGCGGCACGCCCACCACCCGCAGCTGCCCGCAATGCCTCAGCGAAGGCCATCTGGCCGAGGCGCGCTACTGCCGCGACTGCGGCGCGCCCCTGCCGCCCTACCAGCGCGATGCCAGCTGATCAGCGGCCGCGCAGCTTGCCGAAGCCCTCGACCACGGCCAGCACCGCGGCGCCGCAGGCAATGCCCACCAGCACATCGCCCAGGGTCGCGACCAGCCAGGGCAGCACAGGAGCGCCTGGCATGGATTGCGCCAGGTGAGCGATGGCATGGTGCACCGGCGGCATGCCATGCACCAGGATGCCGCCACCGACCATGAACATGGCGGCGGTGCCGACCACGGCCAGGGTCTTCATCAGGCGCGGCGCGGCCACCAGCAGCAGGCCGCCCAGCGACTGCTTCCACGACTCGGCCTTGCGGCTGAGGTAGAGGCCCAGGTCGTCCAGCTTCACGATGGCCCCCACGAGGCCGTAGACGCCCACCGTCATCAGCACCGCGATGCCGCTGAGCACCAGGACCTGCGTGGTCAGCGACGAGCCGGCGACCAGGCCCAGGGTGATGACGATGATCTCGGCGGACAGGATGAAGTCGGTGCGGATCGCCCCCTTGATCTTGTCCTGCTCGAAGGCGACCAGGTCCACGGCCGGGTCGCTGAGGGCCTGGACCTGCTGGGCATGCTCGGCTTCCTCCTCGGCCTTGTGGAGGAACTTGTGCGCCAGCTTCTCGACGCCCTCGAAGCACAGGTAGGCGCCACCCAGCATCAGCAGGGGCGTGACGATCCAGGGCACGAAAGCGCTGATGGCCAGCGCGGCCGGCACGAGGATGGCCTTGTTGCGCAGCGAGCCCTTGGCCACGGCCCACACCACCGGCAGCTCGCGCTCGGCGCGGATGCCGCTGACCTGCTGCGCATTGAGCGCGAGGTCATCCCCCAGCACCCCCGTGGTCTTCTGGGCGGCAGCCTTGGAGAGGACGGCGACGTCGTCCAGCAGGGTGGCGATGTCGTCGAGCAGGGCGAGAAGGGTCGAGGCCATGATGGGCACGAAGTTGAAAAACCTGCTTTGTACATGATCTCGCATCAGGATCCCGCCAGGGCCGGACGGGCATGCATTCCGGCAGGGTGAAATGACTTGCGGCACACTGCGCCCCATGAACACCGTCGCCACCTTCTTCCGCAGCACGGCGCTGGCCCTGGGCCTGGCAGCCGCCCTGGTCCCTGCCCTGGCCGAGGACGCGCCCAAGCCGCAGGTCTACAACGAGCAGGCCGATGCCCGAGCCGACCTCAACCAGGCCCTGGCGCAGGCGAATGCCCAGCAGCGCAATGTGCTGGTGGTCTTCGGCGCCAACTGGTGCGGGGATTGCATGGCCCTGGACCGCAAGTTCTCCGGCGGCACGCTGGCCGGCCCGGTGGCCAAGCGCTTCGTGGTGCTCAAGGTCAATGTCGGCCGCTTCGACAAGAACACCGACCTGGCGGCCCAGATGGGCGTGCCGCTGAAGAAGGGCATCCCCGCGGTGGCCGTGCTGGGCCGCGACGGGCAGGTGCTCAGCGCCACCAGCGGCGGCGAGTTGGCCGATGCCCGCAACATGGGCGACGACGCCGTGCTCAAGGTGCTCGACGGGCTCAAGCACTGAGACCCTGCGGCCCTGCGTGCCTCGCTCCTTGGCGGGGACGCAACACCTGGCCCCATGACTGAGACAGGCTTCCTTGGGGGCGTCCCCTTTCCATGGGGGTCAGGCCTTGCCTGGCACTTGCGTTTTGCGGGCTGCTGGCCTAAGTTGCAGCATGGCCAGACCACTGCGGATCGAATTTGCGGGCGCCGTCTACCACCTCAGCTCCAAGGCCGAGGCGGGCGCGGTGGTGTTCCACGATGACGCGGACCGCCGAGCCCTGCTCGCGGTGATCGCGCAGGCCATGGAGCGTTTCGACGCCCAGGTGCTGGCCTACTGCCTGGAGCCCGACTCCTACGAGCTCCTGCTCTTCACCCGCCAGGCCAATCTCTCGCGCCTGATGCGGCATATCAACGGCGTCTACACGCAAGGCAGCAACAGGCGGCACGGCACCGTGGGGCATCTGTTCCAGGGGCGCTTCAAGGCCGTGCTGGTGGACCGCGAACAGCTCCTGCTGGATGCCTGCCGCTATGTCGAGCTGGGTGGCGTGCGCCGCGGCATGGCGGCCTCGCCGGCGCAGTGGCCCTGGTCCAGCTATGCCGCCCATATCGGGCAGGTCGAGGCGCCGGATTGGCTGGATGTGCAAGGCCTGCATGCCTATGTGATGGGTCGGCCCCTGCAAGGCGCTGCCGATCGCCGCAAGGCGGCGCAGCGCTACGAGAAGCTGGTCGCCGAGGCCAGTGGCCTGGACCTGTGGAAGCACCTGCGCCAGCAGATCTACCTGGGCGACGCCGCCTTTGTCGATCGCCTGAAGGGGCAGCTCAAGGGCCAGGGGGCCACTGCGCGCAAGTCCGCGCGTGGCGGCGCTTCACTGAAATCCCGGCCCTGGCGCGACTGGCTGCACGAAGCCGGCAGCCGTGAGGAGGCCCTGTACCGCGCCCACACCGAGGGCGGCCTGTCCATGACCGGCCTGGCCAAGGAGCTGGGGCTGTCGGTGTCGCGGGTCAGCCGTCTGATCGCGGGGCACGAGCGCCAGCGGCATCAGCACTGAAGGCCGGGCGACGGTCCGGTGTCTTCACCGAGCCCCTGCCGGGGGCTGTCCCCGTCCGCTGTGGACAAGTCCGTGCAAAAGCTGGCGGTAGTGACGCCAAGTGCTTGAACGGCAAGGCCAACCCCTGGATTGATGAAAAAAAAGGCACCGCTTGACGGTGCCTTCTTTCTGCGGGGCTGCCGGGCTCAGTGCAGGGCGTGCGCAGCGCCGGTCGGGCAGGGCGCGCTGACAAAGGCCTGCGCCTCCGCCTCTTCCCACGCTTCCTGGGTCAGTTCGCGGGCGGCGGCCAGTTGGTTGCAGAGTTCGAACACGCCCAGACCATCGGCATCGCCCACGGTCTCGGCTTGCGGGGCAGCAGCCACCTCGGCCGGCAGGTCGGCCAGGGCGCCCAGCAGGTCGAAGAGCAGGTCCAGATTGGGTTCGCCGGGTTCCTGGCGTGCCAGGCCCAGACTGCGGCAGAGGTACCAGCAGGCCTTGGCAGCGTCGTCGCAGCGGGCATGGTAGAGCGCCATGCGCTCCAGGGCCTCGGCCCGGGCCTGCTCGTCGGCCAGGGCTTCGGCCTGGGCGTCCAGCATGGGATCCAGGCCAGCGAGCAACTGGCTGCGCTCCGCCTCGGCCAGGCTGTCGGCCTCGGCGTGCTGCGGTTCGGTCATCAAAGGCTCAAGATGCGTGTGTGCCATGGGGTACTGCTTTCTTCCACCTGCTGGCGCAATGCTAGGCAGGCTCGGCGCATTTGGCGCCCCCTGAAGAGGGGGACATGGCGCCATCCTAGGCAGGCGGATGAAGTTTGTCACGCAAACTGTTGCCGGATCAGCGCTTTTTCACGGGCCGCTGCCAGCCGCTGATGCCCACCTGTTTGCCGCGCGCCACGCTCAGCTCGCCTTCGGCCACGTCCTTGGTGATGGTGGAGCCCCCACCGATGGTGGCGCCAGCCCCCAGCTTGACCGGGGCCACGAGCACGCAGTTGGAGCCCACGTGCACGTCGTTGCCGATCTCGGTGCGGTGCTTGTTGGCGCCGTCGTAGTTGGCGGTGATGGAGCCGGCGCCGTAGTTGACGCGCTCGCCCACCGTCGCATCGCCCAGGTAGGCCAGGTGGTTGGCCTTGGCGCCGCGTGCCAGGGTGGAGTTCTTGACCTCGACGAAATTGCCGATGTGCACCTCGGCGCCCAGCTGCGCGCCCGGGCGCAGGCGGGCAAAGGGGCCGATCAGCGCGCCTTCGCCCACGCTCGCGCCGGCGGCCTCGCCGTCGATGTGGGTGAATTCATGGATGCGGGCGCCGGCCGCGATGCTGGCGTTGCGGATCACGCAATTGGCGCCGATGCGCACCCCGTCGCCCAGGCTGACCTGGCCTTCGAAGAGGCAGTTGACGTCGATCTCGACGTCCTGCCCGCACTGCAGCGTGCCGCGCACGTCGAAGCGCGCCGGATCGGCCAGGCGCACGCCGGCTTCCATCAGGCCTTCAGCCTGCTGGCGCTGGTAGCGGCGCTCCAGGTCGGCCAGCTGCAGGGGGCTGTTGACGCCCAGGACCTCGGTCTCGTTGGGTGCCTTGACGCCCAGCACCGGCACGCCTTCGGCCACGGCCATGGCGACGATGTCGGTCAGGTAGTACTCGCCCTGGGCATTGTTGTTGGACAAGGCCATGACCCAGCGCTTCAGCAGGGCCGTGGGCGCCGCCATCATGCCGGTATAGCCCTCGCGGATCAGGCGCTGCTCAGGGCTGGCGTCCTTGTGTTCGACGATGGCCTGCACGGCACCCTCGGGCTGGCCGCCCGCGCGCACGATGCGGCCGTAGCCGGTGGGGTCGGCCAGGTCGATGGTCAGCAGCACCAGGGCGCGGCCGTCGCAGGCCTCGGCCAGGCGGCGGGCGGTCTCGGTGCGGATCAGGGGAACGTCACCATTGAGGATCAGCGTGGTGCCGTTCTCCGGCAGCACGGGCACCGTCTGCTGGATGGCATGGCCGGTGCCCAGCTGCGGCTCCTGGCGCACGAAGGCCGCACCACTGGCGGCGACCGCCGATTCCACCTGGGCCGCACCGTGGCCGGTGATGACGATGCGCTGGCTGGCGGCCAGGGGCTCGGTGCAATCCAGCACGTGCTGGAGCAGGGAGCGGCCGGCCAGCTTGTGCAGGACCTTGGGCAGGGCCGACTTCATGCGGGTGCCCTTGCCGGCAGCCATGATGACGATGTTCAGTGCCATGTCGAAAATCGCGACGCGTCTTGGAAAGAAGCCGCGATTATGGCTGTCGGCGGGGCCCGGCCCGGCCCGGGTTCAGGGGGCCTCGCGGCTGACCTGGACGCTGACGCGGTGGGGCTTGGGCTCGGTTCTCGGGAAGTCGCTCATCGCGGCATCGAACAGGGCGCCGGGCAGGCGCGAATCACCCTGGGTCATGCCTTCGTTGCTGGCGCGGGCCTCATAGAGCGGCTCGCCGCTGCTGCGGTCGCGCAGCAGCAGGGCCACGCCGCGTTCGTAGCGGGGTTCCATCCACAGGGGGCCCAGGCCGCCGCGCCAGTAACTGCCGTAGCGCCAGCCGCCGTAGCTGCCGTGCCAGCGCCACCACAGCGGATCATCCCAGGGCGCGCGGTCATTGGCATTGACACTCATGCCGATGGAGACCAGCACGTCTGCGCTCTTGGCATCGGCCGCGGGCCTGAAACCTGCCTTGCCCAGGGCGGCCGCGGCGGCAGCCTCCAGGGCGGCCTGCCGCTCGGACTCCTGCTGCTGCGAGGGCAGGCGGTCGAAGGCATAACTTGCCGGCTTGCGGCCCTCCGGCCAACTGCCGAAGCTGCTGACGTCCGCACTGACGACATAGGTGCTGCTGCAGGCGCTGAGGCCCAGCAGGGCGCTGGCGGCGAATCCCAGCATCCAGTGACTGCGGTCCATGGTGGCTCCTCTCTCGGCTCAGGCCGAATGGCTTCATTCTAGGGAGCCGGGCAAGCGATGACCCATCCACATTGCAAAGCTTGGTGAAGGTGCTGGGCGAGCTCCGGACGCTGCTTGCGTCGCAGGGCCGCCACCCTGGGGCCGCGCTGAGGAAAACCATGTTGACGATGAGCGTTTCCACTGAAACACTCGCTCGGGTTTTTCTGTTTTGAGTTGAGGAGAGTTCTGATGTTGGTCCGCAAGCCCCTGCTGCGTACGCTGCCCCTGCTGGGCCTGGCCCTGTGCCTGAGCCTGCCCACCCTGGCGGCTGAATCGACGCCCGGCCCGGATGCTGCGCGCGTCCAGGCCGTCCGCGAGAAGCTGCGCACGGACCGCAAGGCCGTGGTGCTGCACAACCTGAAGCTGGATGCTGCCCAGACCGCCAAGTTCAACGCCGTTTACGAGGCCTACTCCAAGGAAGCCGGCGAGCTGGCCCGCCAGCGCACCCGCATGGTCGTGGAATCCGTGAACCAGGGCGACAAGCTGACCGGCGCCCAGGCCAAGCAGGCCTCCAAGGACTCCCTGGCCCTGGCCGAGGCCGAGCTGAAGCTGCTGCGCAAGTACCACCCCAAGATGGTCAAGGCCATCGGCCAGGAAGAAGCCAACCGCTTCCTGGAAGTCGAGACCAAGATCCTGGCGCTGAACCACTACGACATCGCCTGGACCTCGCCGCTGAGCGAGTGAGTCTGCCCCCCGCGCTGAAGGCGGGGCACAGTCCCATGAAAAACGAGCCCCGCGGGGCTCGTTTCCATTGTGGCGTGTGACTGCGGTGCAGGCCTGTTCGGCAGGTCAAGGCCGGATGGCCGGCTTCGGCACTGGCTGGACCTCCGCCTGCCATAGCGTCAGGCCAGGGCCGCCGCCATAGATACCGTTGCAGTCCGGGGCTTCGTTGGCCAGGCGCAGCGCAAAGCCGGAGGCGGTCCAGACCCACTCCCGGTTGCCGCCGCAGTCACCCAGGCCGCGCCCCTTGTGCCAGGTGCTGAGCTTGCCCGCGTTGAATTCCGCATTCATCAGGTCCAGTGCCGGCTCCTGGAGGTCTGGCAGCACTTCAGGCGCGACATCGAGCGCCTTGGCGCCCTGCTTCACGCGCCAGAGCCGGTAGCTGGTCTGGTAGGCCGCACGGGCGCACTCCATCAGCACCAGGTACTCCTTCCGACGGATCTGGTGGATCGCTGTCTCCGGCAGCCTGTCCGCCTCGCGAGGGGCTTCCTGAAGCAGGTAGCAATCCTGGATCACCGCCGGGTGGTGGACCAGTTGACGGGTCAAGACCGCGTCCGCGTCGGCCGGCAGCCTTGTGGGAATCGTGGCGGGCACCAGCACCGGCAGGGGCGGCGCCAGCGGCACCCGGGCCGCGGTGGCCTGCCCCTTGGCCACCCATGCCGTCACCGTGCCGGCCCGGCCCTGGGTGTCGTCCATCTTCAGCAGCGCGGCCTTGAGGCCTTGCAGGGATACCGTGGCCTCGCTGTCCCGTCCGGACAGTCGCATGCGGGGTGCCTCCACCATGGCCCTGACCAGGACCTGGGCGATGGCCGGCGGCAGGTCGGCGTCCAGTGGCAGTTGCCTGAAGTCGCGCCCACCGATGCGCACGTCGACCCGGCTGCCCTCTGGCGCATCTTGGCCGTCCCGACTGCCGAGGTGCAGTTGCAGATGCACGGCGCCTTGCGGGCCGGCGTCGCGGGACAGCCAGAGGCCGGCCTGCACCTGCGAGTCGCTCTGGCCCTCATCCTCGTCCGGGGCCAGGACCCGGTAGCCCTGTGCCGAGCAGGCGAGGACGTTGTCGCAGGCCACAGTCCAGTCGCCGTAGCGCTGCTGGAAGGGCGCCGGCGGCGTAGCGCCCTGGCTGGCATGGGTCGTCAGCAGGCCCAGCAGGCCCAGCAGCACGGCCAGCCCGCGCCTCATCGCACGATGCTGATGGTGGCCGGCTTGGGCTCGGCGCAGCTCTCGTCCTCGTCGAAGGCGATGTCGCCGTTGGCGTCTGGCACGCCGGTGGCCTTGATGGTCTGGAAGGGGAAGAGGTTCCGGTCCATCATGTGCGAGGTCACGATATTGCCCATGGCCGTGAACATGTTGTCGACGCGGCCCGGGAACTTCTTGTCCCAGTCCTGCAGCATGGCCTTGACCGTGGCGCGCTGCAGGTTCTCCTGGCTGCCGCACAGATTGCAGGGAATGATGGGGAACTGGCGGTGCTCGGCCCAGGTGACCAGGTCGCTCTCGCGCACATAGGCCAGGGGGCGGATCACCACGTTCTGGCCGTCGTCGCTGACCAGCTTCGGGGGCATGCCCTTCATGCGGCTGCCGAAGAACATGTTGAGCATCAGCGTGGTGACGATGTCATCGCGGTGATGGCCCAGGGCGATCTTGGTCGCGCCCAGCTCCTTGGCCACGCGGTACAGGATGCCGCGGCGCAGGCGCGAGCACAGCGAGCAGGTGGTCTTGCCCTCGGGCACCAGCTTCTTGACGATGGAGTAGGTGTCCTGCGTCTCGATGTGGAAGTCCACGCCGATGCCGCTGAGGTAGGTGGGCAGCACCTCGGCCGGGAAGCCGGGCTGCTTCTGGTCCAGGTTGACGGCGACGATGTCGAACTTGATCGGCGCGCGCTGCTTCAGGTTGATCAGGATGTCCAGCAGGGCGTAGCTGTCCTTGCCGCCGGAGAGGCAGACCATGACCTTGTCGCCGTCCTCGATCATGTTGAAGTCGCCGATGGCCTGGCCTACCAGGCGGTGCAGGCGCTTGGAGAGCTTGTTCATCTCGTGGGCGTGCTTCTTGTCCGCAGCCAGGGTGGCGGCATCAGCGCTGCTCGCGCTGTCGAGTTCCATCGTTTCGTTCGTCATGTCAACCTCGTCAACTCCTGACCGTGGGGTCACCACTGGCCACATTCGGCGCTGATCGCCACCTGGCAATCCTCAAAAATCTCAAGCTTGGTCACCTTGATGCGCACGCCCACCACGCCGGCCAGCTTCATCAGCCGCGTGCAGAGCTTGCCCAGCAGGGCCTCCAGCAGGTCCGTGTGCTCGGCCGTGCATTCGTCGATGATGATCTGGCGCACGCGGCGGTAGTCCAGCACGTGGCCGATGTCGGCATCGCGCGAGACGATCATCTGGGCGCCCAGGTTCACCTCGGCATCGACCTGGATGGGCTGCGGCCCCTCGCGCTCGAAGTCCAGCACGCCCAGGTTGGCGCCGAAGCGCAGGCCCTGCAGATGGATGATCTGGCGGTTGTTGCGCCGCAGGGCCAGCGTGGGCTGGCCTTCCTTCAGCGGCCGCAGGAAGGCCTCGGCGGCCTTGGCAGCCACGACGCCATCACCCAGGGCGGTCTGCACGCAGGGATGCTGGCGGCCGCTGGCGTCACCGGCCACGAAAAGACCCAGGGGCGCGAAGCGGGGCTCGTCGCGGAAGGGGTGGGAAGGCGCGGTGATGCCGGCTCGCTGCAGGGCGTCGCCGATGATCAGCCAGGCCGATGGCTCGGCCTCGTAGCCCAGCAGCGCGGCCACGTGGTCGAAGCGCTCCTCGCCGTGCTCGCGCGAGCGCACCGTGACGCCCGAGGCATCCGGCAGCAACTCGGCAGGCATGGGGCAGCGCGGACGTTGCACGATGGAAGGCTGGGCCTGGATGCGGTCCACCAGCATCTGCTGGGCCCGCCAGTCCGAGCGCGACCACAGCGTGACCTGGTGGCCGCGGGCCTGCAGGAAGAGGGCGTTCTCGGCCGCGTTGTCGCCGCCGCCCAGCAGCAGGATGCGGCCCGGCGGCAGGGACTCGCGCCGGGCGGTGAGGTCGATGGCATCGAGCACCCGCTCATGCGGGCGGCCCGGCGGGAAGAAGGGCTCGGGGCGCAGGGGGCGCAGGCCTGTGGCCAGGATCAGGGCGCGGGCCGCCAGGCAGCCGCCGTCCGAGAGCTGTAGGCGCCAGCCCGCGCCCGCCTGCCAGTCGGCATGCTGCAGGCTGCGGTCCAGCAGGAGCTGCACGCCGGTCTGCGCCTGCAGCTGCCGCGCAAACTGCCGGCCGAGGGCGGCGAGGTCCTCGCCCGCATGGCCCAGCACCCAGTCCTGCGGGAACTGCAGAGCCTGCAGCGAGGCGCACAGCTGGCCCTGGCGCTCGACCACGGCCACGCGCAGGCCCAGCTGCGCCAGCCAGGAAGCGGCCGAGCAGCCCGCCGGGCCGCCGCCCAGGATGGCGATGTCGGTCGTGCTGTCGGTGTGGCCGTCGGCGGTGGGGTCACCGCAGGGGGCCGTGGACGCGTTGGCGTTGGAGCTCATGGGCGCTCGTTGGCGGGGTGTTGGCGGGGTGTTAGGAGGCCGCGGCGTGGGGTTGGCACAAGGCGGGGACAGCCGCCTTGCCGGCGGCCGAACCCGCGATTATCGCCGTCCCGCCCTTTTCTTGAGCAACAGCCTTTGTTGACGCGAGTCTAGGACCTCACGCCAGCGCGGTCTGGCGACGCCACCGGCGCCCCACGCGCCAGCCCAGCAGGGCCGCCAGCAGCAGGCCGTAGACCGCCGGTTCGGCGAAGTTGTGCTTGCCCGCGCGCATCCAGACAAAGTGCAGCAGTGCCAGCAAGGCCAGACCGTAGACCAGGCGGTGCAGGCGTTGCCAGCGCGCCGCGCCCAGGGCCTTGATGGCCCGGTTGAAGCTGGTGGCGGCCAGGGGCAGCAGGCCCAGCCAGGTCAGGAAGCCCACCAGGATGAAGGGCCTCTTGGCGATGTCATGGGCGATCTCGCCCGGGTCCAGCCCCATGTCCAGCCAGCCATAGGCCAGCAGGTGCAGGCTGGCATAGAAGGCGGTGAAGAGGCCCAGCATGCGGCGGAAGCGGGCCAGGGCCGGCAGCCCCAGGGCCTCGCGCAGGGGTGTCACGGCCAGGGTCAGCCACAGCAGGCGCAGGCTCCAGTCGCCCAGGCCGCGGATCATCGCCTCGGCCGGGTTGGCGCCCAGCCGGTCCTGCACGGCGGCCGCCAGCAGCCAGGCCAGGGGCCCGAGGCCGGCGATGAACAGAAGGGGCTTGGCGGCCGGATGCAGCAGGAAATGTCTTGGCACGGCCGACCCTCAGAAGAACTTGCGCAGGTCCATGCCGCTGTACATCGAGGCCACCTGCTCGCCGTAGCCGTTGAACATCAGGGTGGGCCGCTTCTTGCTGAACCAGCCGTCCTCGCCAATGCGCCGCTCGCTGGCCTGGCTCCAGCGCGGGTGGTCGACCTGCGGGTTGACGTTGGAGAAGAAGCCGTACTCCTGCTGGGCGGCCCGGGTCCAGGAGCTGACGGGCTGCTTCTCGACGAAGCGGATGCGCACCAGGGACTTGGCGGACTTGAAGCCGTATTTCCAGGGCACGACCAGGCGCACGGGCGCACCGTTCTGCTTGGGCAGCACCTCGCCATACATGCCGAAGCCGAGCAGGGTCAGCGGGTGCATGGCCTCGTCCAGGCGCAGGCCCTCGACATAGGGCCAGTCCAGCACGCCGGAGCGCAGGCCAGGCATCTGGGCCTTGTCGGCCAGGCTGGTGAACTCGACGTAGCGGGCCTTGGACGTGGGCTCGACCTTGCGGATCAGCTCGGCCAGGGAATAGCCGATCCAGGGGATCACCATGCTCCAGCCCTCGACGCAGCGCAGGCGGTACAGCCGTTCCTCCAGGGGCGCCAGCTTGAGCAGGGCGTCGATGTCGTGGACGCCGGGTTTGGCCACCTCGCCCTCGATGCTGACGGTCCAGGGCCGGGTCTGCAGGGTGTGGGCCAGCTGGGCGGGCTCCGCCTTGTCGGTGCTGAACTCGTAGAAGTTGTTGTAGCGGGTGGCGTCCTCGTAGCGGGTGGGCTTGTCCATCACCTGCGCGCCGGGCAGCCGGCTCTTCGCGGCGGCCAGGCGGGCTTTGTCGGCGGATTGGGCCAGGGCCTCGCGCGAGGCCCAGCTGGCCAGGGCGGCGCCGGCCACGCCGGAACCCATCAGGCGCAGCCACTCGCGCCGGCCTTCGTAGAGGGCCTGGGGCGTGACTTCAGAAGCCAGCGAGCGGCCGTGGCCGCGGTCGGGGTGGAAATGCATGGCAGCGCGTCCTTTTGAATCGGTGACGAGTCTTGGTCGTCCCGTGTGCGAAAAGCTTACGCTGTGTGCCAATGCCCGCGTGCGGACTCGGCTTCTGCCCCGCTCAGTGCCGGCCGGGGCTTTCCTGCCAGTGCGGCGGGCAGGCGACGCTGCGCAGCAGGCGCTGGTACTCGCCGCTGGCCTGCAGCTGCTTCAGGCCGCGGTTGAAGTCTTCCAGCAGCTGGGCGCTGGCGGGCTTGTCCTTGGGGAAGATCACGTGGGTGGTGAAGCTGTCGGTGAGCAGGCGGGGGTGGTAGTCGACCTGCCGGGCTTCCTCGGGGCTGAAATGGCTCAGCAGCAGGTAGCAGGCGGTGCCCCGCTCCATGGGCATGGCGTCCAGGCGGCCCAGCAGCAGCTTGCGCAGGCCGGCGAGGTCGTCCGGCGTGCCGTCGGTCCTGAGCTCGCCCTTGCGGGCCAGGCTCCAGAACTCGGGCGTGTAGGTGTAGCCCTTGATCACGCCCAGGGTGTAGGGCTTGAGGTCGCCGAGCTTGCGCCAGGTCAGGGCCTTGTCCCGGCGGTGGACGAAGACCCACTGCTCGCTCATCACGTTGTTGCTGAGCAGGAAGTCGCGCTGCCGCTCCTCGTTGGCCCCCCAGTACGCAGAGGCGTCCCAGAGCCCGGCGCGGGTCTCGTTCTGGGCCCGCTGCCAGGGCATGAACTGGTAGCGCACCTCATGGCCGGCCAGCGCGAAGGCGCGGCGCACGATCTGCAGGGCCGTGCCCGAGTCGTTTGCTTCTGCCGTCGCGTAAGGCGGCAGCTCGCCGGTGGCGATGCGCACGGTGGCCGCCGGCACGGCCGATGCGAGCAGGACGAGCCCCAGGCCCGAAAGCAGTTGCCGGGGCCGGGGGCAGGGGATCACAACGTACCGTAGGAGTGGAGGCCGCTCAGGAACATATTGACCCCCAGGAAGGCGAAGGTCGTGACCAGCAGGCCGCCCAGGGCCCACCAGGCCGACACCGCCCCACGCAGGCCCTTCATCAGGCGCATGTGCAGCCAGGCGGCGTAGTTGAGCCACACGATCAGCGCCCAGGTCTCCTTGGGGTCCCAGCTCCAGTAGCCGCCCCAGGCCTCGGCCGCCCAGAAGGCGCCCAGGATGGTGGCGATGGTGAAGAAGGCGAAGCCCAGCGCGATGGCCTTGTACATCAGGTCATCGAGGGTCTGCAGGGGCGGCAGGCGGGCGGTGAGCGGCTCGCGCAGCAGCACGCAGACCACGAAGAAGGCCAGCACGCCGCCCATCTTGCGGATCCAGCCGTCCAGGCCGGCCAGGGTCTCGGGCTGCAGCGTCATGCCCACGCGTGCCAGCACCAGCACGCCCACCAGCGCGGCGGGCAGGGCGATCAGGCCGATCTGCAGGGCCCGCGGCGAGGCCGTCTTGAGCAGGTAGGCCAGGGCCACCATGGCCGCCAGCGCGAAGGTGCCGTAGCCGACGAAATTGGCCGGCACGTGGATCTTCATCCACCAGCTCTGCAGGGCCGGCACCAGGGGCTGGATCTCATGGGCCTCGCGGGCCACCGTGTACCAGAGCAGGAAGCTCACCGCCAGGCTCACCACCAGCATCACGTAGGCGCCCAGGGCACGGGTGCGGTAGCGGTCCTCGTAGTAGAGGTAGAAGGCGGCCGTCATCCAGGAGAAGAGGACGAAGACCTCGTAGAGATTGCTGACCGGGATGTGACCGATGTCGGGCCCGATCTGGTGGCTCTCGAACCATCGCACCAGGGTGCCCAGCAGGGCCATGAAGACGCCGCCCCAGGCCAGCTTGGAGCCGATCAGCTCGGCCGTGCCGCTGCCCCGACGGAAGAAGCCCAGCCAGTAGAACAGGGTGCTGAGGAAGAAGAGCAGGCTCATCCACAAAATGGCGCTCTGGCTGGCCAGCATGTACTTGAGCAGGAAGACCTGGTCCACGGCGCTGAGGTCCGCACCGAAGTCGTCCAGCTTGCGCTGGTACAGGCTGATGGCCAGCAGGCTGAAGCCGCCCACCAGCACGCTCAGCAGGCGCAGGGGACGCCAGAACCAGCCCAGCAGCACCAGGGACGGCATGGCGAAGGTGAGGATGCCCTTTTCGTAGCCGTCCATCGAGGCGCCATAGCGGCTGAAGGCAAAGCCGCCGCCCAGCATGATGAGGGCTGCGAAGGCCCAGTCCAGGGGGGAGCGCTGCGCCAGCCAGCCGCGGCGGCCGACGATGAGGGGGGCGGTGGTGGTGTTCATGCGGTGTCCTTCAGCAGCTCGGACTTGAGGCGGTCGAATTCGGTGGCGGTGTCGGGCGACTCGCGGGTGGACGAGAGCGCCATGCGCACCCGCGTCTCCTCGCCCTGGCCGGGGGCGGCCTCGAGCCAGATCCACAGCCGGCGCTCCTTGATGTAGAGCATGGCAAAGACGCCGATGATCAGCAGGATCGCCCCCAGGTACACCAGGGTCTTGCCCGGCGCACGGGCGACCTGGAAGCCGCTGGCCTGGACCAGCTGGAAGTCCTCCAGTTGCAGCAGCAGCGGGGCGGGGTAGAAGACGGCGTCGGACAAGGACAGCACCGCCTGCGTCATGAAGGCCTGGGTCGCGGCGTCATTGGCGGGGGGCGGCAGCTGGGCCTGCGCGCGGCTAATCTTGAGCAGCTCATAGAGGCTGCCGTTGAGGATGCGCAGCAGCACCTCGGAGACCCGCGAGCGCTCGGCCTCGGGCACCTCGCGGTCCACGAACTGCGAGAGCGCCATCAGGCCGCCCCAGCCGTTGGCGGGCTTCTTGTCATCGGGCCGCACCGTGTCGGCCCCGGAGAACAGGCCCAGGGCCCGCTGCGCGGTGGCGGTCAGCTGGGGCAGCATCTGGGGCTTGTCGGTCGGCGTGGCGGCCTCGGCGTAGAGCCTGGCGGCGCGCTCGCGCAGCTCCGGCTTCTGCAGGGCCTGGCGCAGACGCAGCCAGCCGTCCAGCGAGCCGTTCTCGTCGGCCGGGGCGCGCAGGTAGCGGAAGCCCTCGTTGAGTGACTCGCGCATGCCCAGCAGGAAGACGCGCTGGCCGTCCAGCAGCACCGGGGCCATGTAGTTGTTGAACTCGCGGCGCTGGCCGCTGGCGTCCACCAGCTTGTAGTTGAAGGACGGGCCGATGTTCTGCAGGGACTTCTCGGTCCGGGTCTTGGCGCCGCTGCCCAGATGGCCCTGCAGCGAATCGACCAGGTCGACCTTGCGCACGTCCGTGCCGCCCTCGGCGTTCGGGGCGCCGGCATTGCCGCCCATGTTCTCGACGTTGATCACCCGAAGGCCGCTGAACTCCAGCCCCAGGCGCTGTGCACCCTGCTGCAGCTCGGTGCTGGTGCCCACGCGACCCTGAAGGACGAAGGGCTCGGCGCCGTCGAGCGGGATGGCGCGCAGCTTCAGCAGGGAGCCCCCGTCGCTGAAGTCGCTCTGGTAGATGGCGATGCCCTCGTGGATCAGGGGCTCGTTGACCTTGATGGTGGCGGCGGTGGTCTTGCCGTCGCGGTCATGGATCAGCACGTCGCTAGCGAAGAGCTTGGGCATGCCGGTGTTGTAGTACTCGACCTTGAATTTCTTGAGCTCGACGTCGAAGGGCAGGGGCTGCAGCAGCACGCCGTCGGTCATGCTCAGCACGGCCGTGCCGTTGCGCGAGCCCTCGGTGACGGAGAGCGTGCCGCGGAAGCTCGGGTTGCGGTCCGACAGCCGGTGCTGGGCCGGTACCTCGCTGATGAAGCCGCCGCCCTGGTAGACGCTCTTGCCCTGGGTCCACATGAGGGCCTTGACCAGCAGGTCGCCATCGAAGAGCCCGCCCAGGCAGATCAGCACGATGGCCGAGTGCGCCGCCAGGTAGCCGACCTTGTTGGCCGCGCCCTTGCGCGCAGCGATCATGATGCCGTTGGTGCGCACCTGGGCGCGGGCCTTCCAGCCACCGCCGTCCAGCCATTGCGAGACCTGCTGCAGCGAGGCCTCCAGCGACAGCGGCAGCTGCCCCAGCGCCTTGTGCTTGTGCGCCTGCAGCGACTGCTCGCGGACCTGCTCCTTGTAGCTCTTCAGGTCCGCCAGGATCTTGGGCGTGTTGCGGGCGATGCACAGGGTGGTCGAGACCACCAGGAAGCCCAGGATCAGCAGGAACCACCAGGCGCTGTAGACCGTGTAGAGGTCCACCTTGCCGAAGACCTCGGACCAGAAGGGCCCGAACTGGTTGACGTAGTTGTTGAGCGGCTCACGCTGACGCACCACGGTGCCGATCACCGAGGCGATGCAGATCACCGTCAGCAGGGCGATGGCGAAGCGCATCGAGGACAGCAGCTCGATGAACTCGCGGCCGGCGCCGGGGCCCTGCGGCCGCGCGGGCGGTGGCGCCTCGGGCGTGGTGGGACTGAAGGAGTCGCTGATGGAGTCGCTCATGAACCGAATTGTCGTCGCAGCGGCCGGCAAAGGCCGGGGCCAAGAAAAAAGGCCGGCGCCAAAGCGCCGGCCTCTTGCCATGGATCAATTCGGGCGCTACGGCCCGGGCCGGCTGCGGATCAGCGCAGACCGGCGATGTAATCGGCCACGGCCTTGATCTCGCGGTCGTTCATCTTGGCGGCGATGGCCACCATTTGCGGGCTGTTGCCACGCTTACCGGCACGGAAGCTGTTGAGCTGCAGCTCGGTGTAGTCGCTGTGCTGGCCAGCCAGGCGGGGGTACTGGGCGGGGATGCCGGCACCGTTGGGGCTGTGGCAGCCGGCGCAGGCGGGGATCTGGCGCTCGGCGATGCCGCCGCGGTAGATCTTCTCGCCCAGGGTCACCAGGGTCTTGTCCTTGGCGAAGCCGGGCTTGGCCTGCTTGGAGGCGTAGAAGGCGGCGACGTTCTTCATGTCTTCTTCAGACAGCGTGGAGGCCATGCCCTTCATCACCGGGTTGTCGCGCTTGCCGGACTTGAACTCGGTCAGCTGCTTGGCCAGGTAGTCAGCGTGCTGACCCTGTAGGATGGGATTGGCCGGGCTGCCGCGCGAACCATCGGCCGTGTGGCAGGCCGAGCAGACCTGGGCCGAGATGGCCTGGCCCTTGTTGAGATCGGGCTTGGCCGGCGCCGGAGCTTCCGATGCACTGGCGGCAACGGTGAAGACGAGGCCCATCAACAGGAAAGCAGCATTCTTCATGAGTAAGGGGGTCTGTAAGCGCAACCGGCGGATTTTACAATGGCAAACTCAGCCCACTGGATCAACATGAGCAGCAATAACCCCAGCCAAGCGCCGCAAGCGGCCGAGACCGCCCCTTCGGACAAGACTGTGTTGGCTTGGACCCACACTGCCCGCTTCCTCACCACGGCGAGCCAGCTGCATCACCTGCCAGCCAGCGAGCTGCCGGAGATCGCCTTTGTCGGCCGCTCCAATGCCGGCAAGAGCACGGCCATCAACACCCTGGCGCAGCAGAAGCGCCTGGCCTTCGCCTCCAAGACGCCGGGCCGCACGCAGCACATCAACCTCTTCCATCTGGGACCCAAGGACGCCCCCGATGCGCTCTTCGCCGACCTCCCCGGCTACGGCTATGCCGCCGTGGCCCGCGATGCCAAGCTGCGCTGGCAGAAGGTCATGGCCGACTACCTCGAGGTGCGCCGTTCACTGTCGGGCGTGGTCCTGATGGTGGACTCCCGCCTGGGCCTCACCGATCTCGACCGCCAGCTGCTGGACTTCGTCGCTACGCGCGTGGCCAACGGCGAAGTCAAGCTGCTGGTGCTGCTGACCAAATCCGACAAGCTCAACCGCAAGGAGGCGCAGGCCGCGCTGGCCGCCACCCAGGAGGTGCTGGGGGCCATGGCCACCGAGGAGTCGGATGTCTCCATCACCCTCTTCTCGGCGCTCAAGAAGCAGGGCGTGGCCGATGTGGCCCACATCCTCTACGACTGGGTGCGCCAGGCCCCGGTCGTGCCGGCCATGCCGGACCTGGACGACCTGCCCGAAGACCCGTCCGCGGGCCCGGGCGCGGCGGGCGACGCCGACCTGCGCTGAGCTCGGCCGCCGCACGCCGAGCGCCGTCCAGGCGCCCGCACCGCCGGTGGCCTGCAATCAATGACCGCCGACGGACGCGTTCGGGGCCGGCGTCAGCCAGCCTTCGGCGCGCATGGCCTGCAGCGTCGCGGCCAGCCGCGGTGCCAGCGCCGCATGGCGGGCATGAAGATAGGGATACAGCGCCATGGGCGAGCCTAGCTCGAAGAGGCGGTGCAGGGGCGGCGAGCGGGTCTCGCCCAGATGCGCCAGGCTCAGGACGAAGGTGCTGTCCATGTCACAGACGAAGCGGGCCCGGCCGCGGGCCAGCATGCGCACGGCGTTGTCGGCTGCCGAGATCTCGACCAGCCGTTCCGGCGGCAGCAGCTCGCGCAGGCGCTGCTCGCAGACCACCACGCCTCGCCGGTAGATCACCACGCCCTCGGTCCGCCGCAGCTCGTCCAGCGTTTGCGGGCGCCCCGACGTGCCGGTGCCGTAGATGCCGAAAGAGGCCTGCATCAGGGGCGCGTCCACCCGCTGCAGCTCAGGGTGCAGCTCGCCATAGGCGGCGGTGCGCACCATCTCGCCGTCGACCTCGCCGCGCTGCATGGCCAGCTCGGCGCGCCGGGCCGGCATCTCCTGCACCACCAGGCGCCAGCCCAGGCGGTGCAGGGCCTCGGTGAAGGTGCGGCGCAGCCAGCGGCCGTCGCTGCTCTGGGCGTCGGTGCCGGTGGCCAGGCTGAGCGTGGGCTCGCGGGCGGCCGCGCTTGCGGCGGGCGCTGAGGCAGAGGCGGCACCGGCCACGCTGACGCTCGATGCCAGGGCCAGCGCCAGCAGGGCCGGCAGCAGCATTCGACGCAGAAGAGGGGTGCGGGGCCGCATGCCCGAATTCTGCATCGTCCGCGGCGTCAGGGGCGGCCGATGAAAAGGTAGACCGCCGTGTCTGTCGTTCGTCCCTTGCCCAGGGCCAGGTAGAGGGGGCCCAGGCCGGTGTCCGCGCCGATGAAGAGGCTGCCCGCCAGCTTGAGGCCGCGCAGGCTCACGTTCTGGCGCGTGTCCCAGGCATTGCCGGCCTCCAGCGAGCCGCCGACGAAGAAGCCGCGTGTCAGCACCGGCGTCTGGGCCAGGCGCTGGTAGTAGCTCAGGCGGCCGAAGAGCAGGGTGTTGCCGGTCAGTTGCCCGGGCTGGTAGCCGGAGAGCTGCTGGAATCCGCCCAGGCTGTAGGGCCCCTGGGCCGAGTCCTCGGGCTGATGGGCATTGAGACCGCGCAGGTGCAGGTTCAGCGTATGGCGGCCCCAGCTGCCCACCAGGGTGCCCTGCAGTTCGGTGCGGCTGAAGGCGTCACTGCGACCGCCCGGCTGGTTCTGCTTGCCCGCCGTGTGCTCGAAGGTCGTGCGGTAGCCGCGCTGCGGGAAGTTGGCGAAGTCCAGCTGGTCCACCACCACCTTGAGGCGCAGGCCGGTCTCGGTCCAGGTCTTGTTGAGACGCTGCTGGTCGGCGTCGCCCAGCTGGCTGGGATCCACGGTGATGAGGTCCGGGTGCACGCGCCAGTGCTCGCGCACCAGGCCCAGCCTGACCTCGCCCAGGCGACCCCAGGGCTGGCCCACATCGAGACCATAGCGCAGGCTCTTTCGGCCCAGGCGCGCCAGGCCCTGGCCGGTCTCGGCGTTGTAGAGGGTCAGGTTGTGCCGCTCGATCTCGCCCCAGCTGGAGACGAACCAGTCATTGCTGGTCCCCAGCTTCTGGATCAGCGGGTGATACAGCTCGGTGTAGAGGCGCGGGCTCTGGCCGATGGTCAGCTGGTTGCGCCATTCGGTGCCGTGCGGGGTCAGCCAGTGCCTGTTGTGGCTGATGCGCAGGTTGAAGGCGCTCTCGCCGTTGAAGTCGGTGCTGAGGTCGATGCCGGCGCGGAAGTAGTTGGGGCCCCAGGGCTTGTCTTCCATCATGAAGACCAGCTGGTTGCCCTCGCTGTGCTCCTCGACGTGGTAGTCGACGCGCACGAAGTCGCCGGAGGAGGCGAGGAAACGGGCGTCGCGCTCGGCACGCTCGGCATCGAAGACCTGGCCGGGGCGAGCCTCCAGCTGGTCCTTGAAACGCTCCGGATTGGCCACGTCGCTGCCCACGAAGCTGATGCCCGCCAGCACGGGCGCGGGAGGCTGGGCGTGGGTGCGGGCGAGCAGCCAGTCGGCATAGGCCTCGGGGCTGATGGCGAAGGCGCGCAGCTGGGGCAGGGCCTGCTCGGCGGCCGCCTCGCCCAGGGCGATGAAGTCCTTGCTGCGCTCGAAACTGCCCGAGCCCATGCCGTTGAGCTGCGGCGTGATCAGCAGGTCCTCCTGCCAGAGGCTGGCGATGGAGCGCTGCACGTTCTGCTCGGTGAGGATGTTGATCATCTGGGCCGTGACGCCCACCAGCGAATTCAGCGAATCGCGGCCGGACAGCGGCGTGCCCACATTGATGGCGATCACGCGCTCGGCGCCCATGCGCCGGGCCACGTCCACCGGCAGGTTGTTGACCAGGCCGCCGTCGCCGAGGATGCGGCCATCGTCGCTCTCGACCGGGGCGAAGACGCCGGGCACGCTCATGCTGGAGCGCAGGGCCTGGGCGAGGTCGCCGGACTCGGACACGACCTGGGCGCCGCTTTCCATGTCAGTTGCGACGGCGCGGAAGGGTGTGGGCAGCTGGTCGAAATGGTCCACCCCGCGCACGGGCAGGGTCAGTCGGCGCAGCAGGGCGTCGAGGCCCCGGCTGGACAGGGTGCTCTGCGGCACGCGCACTTCGCCGCCCCGCAGGCCCAGCTCCAGCACGGCGGAGAACTCGAAGTCCTCCTCCTTGCGCCGCTGCGAGAGCTGCTGGCGCTCGACGCGGCTGGCGAACATGCGGTCCCAGGCGATCTGCTGCATCTCGCGTTCCAGTGCGCTGGCGTTCATGCCGCTGGCGTACAGGCCGCCGATGATGGCGCCCATGGAGGTGCCGGCGATCACGTCCACCGGGATGTGCTCCCGCTCCAGCACCTTGAGCACGCCCACATGCGCCAGGCCACGGGCGCCGCCGCCGGACAGCACCAGGCCCAGACGTGGGCGGACGACCTGCGGCTGCAACATGCCGGGCGCCGGCAGCTCGGGCGCGCGGGGCGGGGGCAGGGACTCGGCCCGGGCCGCCTGCAGGGGCAGGGCCAGCACCAGCAGCACCAGGGGGCGCAGCAGGGCGGATCGCCCGGACATGT
This sequence comes from Roseateles flavus, assembly GCF_039872765.1. Taxonomy (NCBI): domain Bacteria; kingdom Pseudomonadati; phylum Pseudomonadota; class Betaproteobacteria; order Burkholderiales; family Sphaerotilaceae; genus Roseateles; species Roseateles flavus. Next base: position 51,924 of record NZ_JBDPZC010000004.1, read on the forward strand.
GGCGGGCGGCGGTGCCGGGGCGGCGGGGCTGCATGCGGGGCTTCACCGGCTCAGGGGGCGTCGTCCAGGTCCTGCATGAGGGACGAAACGGCCCGCTGCACCAGGGTGTCCTCTTCCAGGGCCGTGATCAGGCCATTGGCCAGCAGCTGCTCGATGGCGCCACGCGTCAGCGAGTGGCGTTCGTCGGCGTCCTGGCCCACGAAGAGGAAGAACTGGCGGCTCTCGCTGATCCAGGCGATCTGGGCGGTGATCCACTGGCTCTGCACGAACATGTGGTACCAGTTGCCCACCTGCAGATTGCCCATCCAGGCCTGCAGGGCGATGCGTGAATCCGGCGAGCTGGACTCCGAATAGAGGCCCACCGGCACCGTGGGCAGCTCGCCCCGGTTGACCTGGTCATGGGCCCAGCGCGAGGGCATCTGCGACTCGCGCTCGTTGAGCAGCTGCTGCAGCAGCTCCTCGGGGCTGAGGTCGCGGCGCGGCACCGGTGCGCGGTCCTGCGGCGCGGTGTGGTGATGGGCCGGCAGGCCGCTCAGCACGCGGCCGTGCTGGTTCATCAGGTCCTGGAGCACGACCTGGCGCTTGTCCGCCGGGAAGGCGATCAGGTCCATGCCGGCCTCGATGCGCTTGATCAGGCCGGGCAGGCGGCTGCGCAGCTGGGTGCGGGCGATCTCGCTCTGGCGCTGCTGGAGGCTGTCCAGCAGCTCGTCCACCAGCTCGATGCTGGCCTGGGCCTCGGGCGCCTCGCGGCCGTGCAGCACCATGTTCTGCACGATGACCTCCACCCAGGGCTTGAGCAGGAACTTGCGCAGGGTGGGGCTCAGGGCGGTGTCGGAGAGCTGTTCCCGCAGCTGGCCCTGCAGCAGCTCCAGCCACTCCACGCGCTGGCCTTCACGCTCCAGCGCGGCCAGGGCAGAGGCGCTGCGCTCGCCGTGGCGGCTGGCCTGTTCGCGAATGTGCTGGTCGACGAGGCCCAGGGCCTGCTGGAACTGCAGGCCGGTCAGCAACTGGGCTTCCACCAGCTGCTGGACGATGCCGTTCATGAAGTCCAGGAACTGACGCAGGCGTTCGTCGTCGGCCCGCTGGAAACCGGCGCCATGGGCGGCCACGCGGTTGAGCAGGCTCCACACCGGGTGGTCCTGGCGTCGCAGCAGGCTGGGGTCGGTGCGGGACAGCCGGGCCACGGCCACCTGCAGGCGCGACATGAGCGCCTTGACCGGCGGCAGCAGCTTGGGGTCGGCCAGGATCTGGTCGTAGAGGCGCGTCAGCAGATCGCCACCGCCGCGCAGCAGGGTGTTGGGGCCGAGGGCCTGGGAATTGCTCGAGCCGCTGCGCAGGGCCTGGGGCCGGGAGTTGATGGCATCGACACGTCGCGCCAGGGTGTCCAGCGTGGGGTTGACGCCGGGCACGGCGGCCTGGCGCAGCCGGGTCTCGATGTCGCGCGTGCTGCCGATGCCATAGCCTTCCACCAGCGGCGCGAGCTGAGCGCTGCGCATCTGGTCGCACAGGCGCTGGTAGATCAGGCTCAGGGCCTGTGTCACATGAGGGGTGGCCACCTTGGTCATGGCGTAGCAGCCCTCGCCATCCAGCTGCATGTTCTGGATGGCGGTGACCAGGGCATTGGCAAAGACGGCCGGGCGCAGGGGGTTGTCCTGCTTCATGGGGCGGGCGATGCCCCGCAGCGCGGCGAAGAAATTGACCAGCTGGTGCAGCTCGGGCCGCGAATGCTCCTCGACGGCCGAGACCACGTGTGCGATGGACACGTCCTGCAGGGCCTGCTTCTCGTCCACGAGGCTCAGCGACTGCAGGCCCAGCGAGCCGCTGCGCCGCTGCAGGGGGTCCTCGCCGCGCCGGGCGGATTCCAGCAGGGGCTGGAGCGCGGCCTGGAAATCGGTGGCGAAGCGGCCCTTGTTGACGGCCCAGGCGTACTGCAGGGCGTGAAGCAGGGGATCGGCCTTGAGGTCGTCCTGGATCTGGTGGGCCACGGAGTGGCTCATCGAGGGCATCTGCACGATGACCTCGTCAACCAGGGATTGCAGGCTCGGGGCGTTGGACATGATGTTCCGCATTATGAAGCCGGCATGACACAGGAACCTGGGACGGGCGGTCCGCCTCCTGCCATTTGAGCGACAGAGTGCGCACCCGGGCGGCAAGGCCCCTTCATGTGAGGGGGATTGGCAACAGAGGCGCCGCGGCCGCCCATGAAAAAACCCGCGAGGCCGGGGGCCGTCGCGGGTTTCAGAGAGGCACCGGCAGGGACTGCCGGGGGCCTGGACTTACATGTCCATGCCCATGCCGCCCATGCCGCCGGGCATGGCCGGGGCAGCGGACTCGTCCTTCGGGGCTTCAGCGACCATGCACTCGGTGGTCAGCATCAGCGAAGCGACGGAAGCGGCGTTCTGCAGGGCGGTGCGGGTCACCTTGGTCGGGTCCAGGATGCCCATCTCGATCATGTCGCCGTAGGTGTCGTTGGCGGCATTGAAACCGAAGTTGCCCTTGCCTTCCAGGACCTTGTTGATCACGACGCTGGGCTCGCCACCGGCGTTGGACACGATCTCGCGCAGCGGGGCTTCGATGGCCTTCAGGATCAGCTTGATGCCGGCGTCCTGGTCAGCGTTGTCACCCTTGATCTCGCCAGCGGTCTGGCGGGCGCGCAGCAGGGCCACGCCACCACCGGCCACGATGCCTTCTTCCACGGCAGCGCGGGTGGCGTGCAGGGCGTCTTCCACGCGGGCCTTCTTTTCCTTCATCTCGACTTCGGTGGCAGCACCGACCTTGATGACGGCCACGCCGCCGGCCAGCTTGGCCACGCGCTCTTGCAGCTTTTCGCGGTCGTAGTCGCTGGTGGCTTCCTCGATCTGGATGCGGATCTGCTTGACGCGGGCTTCGATGTCAGCGGCAGCGCCGTTGCCGTCGATGAGGGTGGTGTTTTCCTTGCCCACTTCGACGCGCTTGGCCTGACCCAGGTCAGCCAGGGTCACCTTCTCGAGGCTCAGGCCGACTTCTTCGGCGATGACCTTGCCACCGGTCAGGATGGCGATGTCTTCCAGCATGGCCTTGCGACGGTCGCCGAAGCCCGGAGCCTTGACGGCCACGACCTTCAGGATGCCGCGGATGGTGTTCACCACCAGGGTGGCCAGGGCTTCGCCCTCGACGTCTTCAGCGATGATCAGCAGCGGACGGCCGGCCTTGGCCACGGCTTCCAGCGTGGGCAGCAGGTCGCGGATGTTGCTGATCTTCTTGTCGAACAGCAGCACGAACGGGTTGTCCAGGATCGCGGCTTGCTTTTCCGGGTTGTTGATGAAGTAGGGCGACAGGTAGCCGCGGTCGAACTGCATGCCTTCGACGACGTCCAGCTCGTTGTTCAGGCTCTTGCCGTCTTCAACGGTGATCACGCCTTCCTTGCCGACCTTGTCCATGGCGGAGGCGATGATCTCGCCCACGTCGGAGTCGCTGTTGGCGGAGATGGTGCCGACCTGGGCGATTTCCTTGGAGGTGGTGGTGGCCTTGGAGGCAGCCTTCAGCTGCACGACCAGGGCGGCCACGGCACGGTCGATGCCGCGCTTCAGGTCCATCGGGTTCATGCCGGCGGCCACGTACTTCATGCCTTCGCGCACGATGGCCTGGGCCAGCACGGTGGCGGTGGTGGTGCCGTCACCGGCGTTGTCCGAGGTCTTGGAAGCAACTTCCTTGACCATCTGGGCGCCCATGTTCTGCAGCTTGTCCTTCAGCTCGATTTCCTTGGCCACGGACACACCGTCCTTGGTCACGGTCGGGGCGCCGAAGGAACGCTCCAGCACCACGTTGCGGCCCTTGGGGCCCAGGGTGACCTTGACGGCGTTCGCCAGGACATTCACGCCTTCGACCATGCGGGCACGGGCGTCGGAACCAAAGACCACGTCTTTTGCTGCCATGTTGATTTCTCCGAAATTCTTGAATTGGGATCTGCCACGTTTCCAAGCCGCTCAGGCGGCGCCAAGGAAAGCGTAGCGAGCGGCGCGCTGGCTAGGCGGAAGGAGCGCAGAAACCGGAACGACCGAGCGGGTCGTGAGGATTTCGAGCAGCGCCCAACGACGCCAGCGTGACGCGCAGTAGCTTTACTTGGCGACGACGGCGAAGAGGTCTTCTTCGCGCATCACGAGCAGCTCCTCGCCGTCCACCTTGACGGACTGGCCGGAGTACTTGCCGAACAGCACGCGGTCGCCCACGGCCACGTTCAGGGCCACGAAGTCGCCCTTGTCGTTGCGCTTGCCAGGACCCACGGCCAGCACTTCACCCTGGTCGGGCTTCTCGGCGGCGTTGTCAGGGAGGACGATGCCGGAGGCCGTCTTGGTTTCGTTTTCCAGGCGCTTAACGATCACGCGATCGTGCAGAGGACGCAGTTTCATCACATCTCCTTGCTGAGAGTCTTGGGTCGTTGCGGGCCGGACGCCGGGAGGGCGCCCCAGCCATCACATCGGGACAAACCGGAGGAATTCCGGGTTGTTAGCACTCGACATATGAGAGTGCTAGCAGGAAAGGATTATAGGGATGACCCGCGGCGTTTCAAGAGGTGAGCCCACAAGCGTGCTGCGAGCGCCCCCAGCAAGAGGCTCACGGGCAGCAGGTAGAAGGGATCGCCACCGACCCGCTTGGCACAGGACAGCAGAAACAGCGTCCACAACCCGTGCAGGCCCAGGCGGTGCAGGCGGGACCAGCGGGCGGGGCCCAGGGCCCGGACGGCGGCGTCATGAGAGCTGAGAGCCATCAGCGTCAGCACCAGATAGCCCGAGCCGCCGAGGATCCAGCTGGGCAGCGAGGTCAGCTGCGCCCACAGCGCCGGGCTGGCCATGTGGTGCAGCACCACGAGGCCGGCCGCATGCAGGGCGTGCGAGGTGGCGAAGAGCAGGCCCCACTGGCGCCGGCGCTGCCGCAGCCAGTCGCTGAAGCGCCCCGGATGGAGGATCCGCCACGACGAGGCGACATAGGCCAGCAGGAAGAAGCACAGCGAGCTGCGGGCGGTGGCGCGGATCTGCAGCCGCACGCTGTCGACATCGGGTGACAGGCCCAGCGTCCAGGCGCACAGCAGGAGCAGGGCGGCCGTGCCCAGTCCCCAGGTGCCCCAGGCCGAGCCCGGGCCGAAGCGGCGGCCGGGGCGTTGAGCGCGGGGATCAAGAGGACCTGCGGGCAGGGCGGCGGTGGAGGGGCTCGGGCGTGGCATGGCGTCTGGTCCGGGAGTCGAGGTGGGCGGATGCTAGGAAGCCGACTTCCCGCGCACCATTCAAAATGCGCAGTGCTTACATTGGCCGGAGCCCGACACCGTGACATCGCCCCAGCGCCCCTACCACCATGGCCGCTTGCGCCGGGCCGTCATCGACATGGCCCTGCAGATCGCGGGCGAGACGGGCGAGGACCGCGTCAGCCTGCGCGAGATCGCCCGGCGCCTGGGCGTGTCCTCCGGTGCGCCTTTCCGGCATTTCGCCAGTCACGAGGCCCTGATGCAGGCCATCGCCGAGGAGGCGCTGGAGAGCCTGCGCCTGCAGCTGGAGCGCGAGCAGCACGGGCTGGGTCCCGGGGCACTCGCGCCGCTGAAGGCGCTGGGCGCCGCCTTTCTGGACTGGGCCCTGAGCCACCCGACAGCCTTTCGCCTGACCTCGGCCCGGCGCCTCTACCGCTTTGACCGTTCGGAGCGCCTGCGTGCGCAGTTCGCCGCCCTGCGCAGCCACACCTTGCAGCGCGTGCATCAGGCCCAGGCGGCCGGCTACTTCGCGGGTCTCGTTCCCGAGCAGGTGGCACTTGGGCTGCGGGCCATGGCCTATGGCCTGGCGCGCATGCAGATCGATGGGCAGTTGCCGCAATGGGAGGTGGCGGCGGCGCAGGTGCGCCCCACCCTGCAAGCCACCCTGGCCCAGCTGATCGACAACCTCGCCGGTGCGCCACCGCCTCCGCCGCTGCGCAAAAAAGAGGCAAAGTCTGCCGGCGCCTTCTGAATCAAGGGCTTGGCGCGGCCCTCACCGGGCCACCCACACACTTGTCCACAGCCGGCGTGGATGAACTGGCACAAGGCCGGCCCGCGGATACGCCTGCTTGCGACTGTGTCCGCGCGCTCAACGTCCGCGCAAAGTTCCCGCAAATGGGCCCCTGGAGCATGCGGTCTCCCATTCAACGAGGAGACTGAGGATGACAAGAGGCAAGACCTGGCCCCATCGCCTGATGGCCGGCCTTCTGTGCATGACGGCGGGCGGCGCCTTCGCAGGCACCGCCTGCACTCAGGTGCCGCTGCAGGCCAACGGCCACTATGACTTCGCGTCCCATCTGAAGGCGGCGCCGGGCGCCTATGGCAGCACGATGTGGCAGTCGCGCGGCCTGTGCTATGCCGACGGCACGCCCTGGATCGAACGCAAGTACGGCACCGACCAGGACGCGCCCTATGACCAGCGCTATGAGATGTACCGCAGCAATGCCCTGCCCAAGCGGCAGGCGCTGCCGCTGATCATCTGGGCGCATCCCAGCGGCCCCTCGCAGGTGATGATCGAGGGCAATGCCCGGCCGGACGAGACCTCGCCGCTGATGGAGAAGCTGGTGGTGCCGGCCGTCCATGCCGGCTTCGCCTTCATGTCCATCCAGTTCCGGCACCCGAGGGCCAGCCAGTCGGTGAAGCCGGAGAACTTCAATCCCCGGGTGCCCCACACGGACATCGCCCAGGCAGTGCAATGGGTGCGCTCGCGGGCGGCGGACCTGGGCGTGGACGGGGACAACATCTTCCTGCTCGGGCAGTCCCGCGGCTCGCTGGCCCTGCTCAATGCTTTCATGCCGGACCTGCAGAACCGCAGCAGTCCCGACTGGCATGCGCAGTCCTCACGGCCGAGCGCCGTGTTCGTGGTGCAGGCCCAGACCAGCTATGAGCACGCCGAGCTGCGCGACGATTTCATCCTGCCGCGCGCCACCGTGCCCGTGCCGCCCCTCACGCAGCCGGGCTTCGACTACCGGGCCTACCTGGATCGCAACGACCCGCCCTTCATCGCCCCCGGCAGCGCCCTCGCGGCCCTGGACCTGACGGACCCGCCCTTCTGGATGCGCTACGAGCGTGCCCCGACGGACCATGGCAACCTCGCCGTGGTACCGCTGGGCTCGCGCGTGGCACCGGAGGGCCAGGACCCGATGAAGGGCGGTGTCTGCTACGAACCGCCGGCGACCGACTACCCGGCCGTGGCAGACAGCGGCTGCTTCGACGAGCACCACCCCAACTTTGGCGCGGCGCTGGCGGCGCGTTTCCTGTCCCTGAATCCCTCGCCGCAGCAGCGGGCGGCGGTGGGCATCCAGTACGGTCCGCGCCGTGTGGGCCGGGCCCAGCTCGACAAGGTCTCCAACCACTTCTACGACGACTACACCTGCTTCTTCATCCAGAACCTGACCCCCGCGGGCGCCGTGCTGCGCGCCCAGGCGGTGCCGGCCTCGCAGTCGCCGGCCTGCCGGATCACAGACCACCCGTGGCCGCCGGCCTCGCTCTGAAGACAGGGCAGAACGCGGCGCTGGCCCGCCCCGTCCGGGCGTAGCATGCGCAGGCCCGCAGCCGCCGAGGCGCAGCGGCGGGACCTTTGGAGGAGCCCCCGACATGTCGATGACCAACGATGCACGCCGCCGCCCGCAGGGGCTGGCCGCGGGCCTGCTGGCCTGCCTGGCGCTGATGGCCGCGACCGGCGCCCGCGCGGATGCCGAGCCAGCCCCGGCCTTCAAACTGACACTGGGCCACTACCACTACCACTACCACTACAGCGACCAGGGCGCCGGCACCGACTTCAACCTGCGCTGGCGCAAGGGCGACAACAGCCTCTGGCTCGGCCACTACCGCGACCCGGTCTTCGGTGGTCAGGCCCGCATCGGCGGCGACGCCTCGCTGGACCTGGGCGGGGGCTGGTCCCTGCAGCCCTCGCTTCAGGCGGCCACCGGCGGCTTCGTCGGCGGCAGCGTGAACCTGCAGTGGGGCAGCCAATGGTTCGGGTTGGTGGGCTGGGGGCGCACCAATCTGCGGCCCTACTACAACCTCAATTTCGATCCCAATGACGCCATCACCCTGGGCGCCGGCCTGCATGACGAACACGGCGGGCTCTGGTCCGCTACCTGGATCGCCGACGACCGCCTGCACACCGGGCAGCGCCACCTGCACCTGAGCGGGCGCTGGACCGTGGCCGGCCAGCGCGTGCTCGTGGACCTGCTGCGCAAGACCGGGCAGGGCGACACCGGCCCCGTGCGCGCCTGGGGCTGGACCCTGGGCCTGGACGGCCAGACCCTGTTCCTGCGCCTGGCGCGCGACCCCAAGCAGAACTTCTCCGGCAGCGACGCCACGCGCGTCTCACTGGGCCTGCGCTTCTGAGCGCTTCCGAGACTTTCGCACCGCTGCCGAGGAGGGCGGCATGGACATCGATCCCGAGGGCCTGGCCATGGGGCTGGCCGGGCTCATGGGCGGCAGCCTGCACCCGGATGTCCTGATCCGCCTGCTGTCCTGACGCCGGGGCTCAGGCCTGCAATTGGGCCGGGGCCAGGTACTGCTGCCGGAACTCTTCGAAGGACAGGGTGTCCGCGGCCTCGACCGCGGCCTGTTCGGCCAGGGACTGGCGGGCCATTTCCGCGAAGGCGGCCTGCCGTTCGGCGCTCAGGGGCTGGGCCCGCAGATGGGCGCGCGCCTGCTGCGAGCAGTGGCCGATGAAGCGGATGTGGGAATGGCCGAACTCGCGGGCCATGGTCTCCAGCACGCGGGCGGAAGGCAGCTGCTCGGGATGCTGGAAGCGCTCCCGGGCCACGGTCAGGGCCTGGGCATAGGCCTCGCCGCCCAGCTGACGGTCCAGGTGGGCGCTCAGCGGGCCCAGCTCCTCCAGGAGCTCGGCGGCCCAGTCGCGCAGCAGCACGGGCTGGCCGGCGCGCTCCAGCTGCAGGCCGGGCTCGCGGCCGCGCGAGGCCGTCAGTTGCTGGTTGCGGGCCAGGGCGGCGATCTCGGCGGGCGTGTCCGGCGGGCTGTCCGACAGCAGGCAGTGCAGCAGGAAGAGGTCGATGAAGCGCATGGTCGATGCGCTGATGCCGACGGGCTCGAAGGGGTCCAGGTCCATGCAGCGGACCTCCACGTACTCCACGCCCCGCTCGCGCAGCGCATGCAGGGGGCGCTCGCCGCTGCGGATCACCCGCTTGGGGCGGATGGTGCCGTAGAACTCGTTCTCGATCTGCAGCAGGCTGGTCGAGAGCTGGTTGTACTCGCCGCCCGGGTTCATGATGCCGATGGCCTCGTAGGCCGGATAGGGCCGCAGCAGGGCGTCCTGCAGCGAGGCGGCATAGCCCTCCAGGCTGTTGTAGCTGACGGCCAGCGTGGACTGCGCATCGCTCTGGTAGCCCAGACGGCCCATGCGCAGCGAGGTGGCGTAGGGCAGGTGCAGGGTGCCGCAGGGCGCCTTGCCCTGGGCCGGCGCGGGGAAGGGCTGCAGGCCGTGGTCCCGGCCTTCGACGAAGCTCGAACACAGGGCCGGCGAGGCCCCGAACAGCAACAGAAGCAGGAAGCTGTGGCGGCGGAAATTGCGGATCAGGTCGAAGTACTGCTCGCTCGTGATGCCGGGCAGGGACCAGTTGTAGTGGATGCCCGAGATGGTCTGCATGCGCCGGCCATAGCGGTGGCCCAGACCCATGCGATAGACGCTCTTGGCCCGCCCGATGTTGGAGTAGCCGTAGCGGCCGATGGGGATGGTCTCGTCGGCGGGCAGGAAGCAGGGCATGCTGGAGGCCCACATGGTTTCCTCGCCCAGCAGGGTGTCGACCGCCTGGTGGATTTCCGTCAGCTCGGCCTCGCAGGCCTCGGCCGTGGCGTGCACGCTGGTGATGAGCTCCAGCTGGCTTTCGCTGAAGTCGGTGGTGACATGCGGATGCGTCAGCGCCGAGCCCAGGCCCAGCGGATGCGGCGTTGCGGCCAGGGAACCCTCCGGCGCGGTGCGCAGGCTTTCCTTTTCCACGCCGCGACGCATGCCTTGCAGTCGCTCGCGGTCCAGTGCTTCCAGTCGCTGCGGCCAGTTGTTCAAGGGGGGCTCCTCTGATTGTTGTGGTTCGCCAAGTTAACAGATGGCAATGGCGCCTGCTTGACTACGGACATGGCACTTTGTGCTAGTTGACCCGAGGGGCGTCAATGCGCCAGCGCATGACGGGTGCGGCGCCATTGCTGCTCCGAGCTGAATCCGGCCAGGCGTGCGGCCTCCGAGAGGCTGGCACCCTTCTGGCGGGCCCGCTCGGCCAGTTCCAGGCGGATGGACTGCAGGTAGCGCAGGGGGGTGGTGCCCGCATGCTCGCCGAACAGCCGTCCGAGGTGGCGCGGGGTCACATGGGCCACGGCGGCCATGCGGTCCAGGTTCCAGTCCTCGGCGGGACGGGCGCTGATGGCGTCCTGCACCCGGTGCAGGGCCGGATGCAGGTGGTGCCGGTGGGCCAGCAAGGGAGAAAGCTCGGGGTCCTGGGGATTGCGCCGCAGGTAGACCACCATGGTCTGGGCCACGCTGGCAGCGATGGCATCCCCGCAGCGGGCCTGGATCAGGTGCAGTGTGAGGTCGATGCCGGCGGTGATGCCGGCGCTGGTGGCCAGGGGGCCGTCCAGCACGAAGACGCGGTTGTCCACCACCTCGGCGGCCGGGGCGCGCTCGCGCAGCTCGTCCAGCAGCTCGTGGTGGGTGGTGCAGCGCCGCTGCTGCAGCAGGCCGGCCTCGGCCGCCAGCAGCGCGCCGGAGCAGATGCTGATCACGCGGCCGGCCCCCGCCTCCAGCAGCGTGCCGCCCACCTCGTGCAGCCAGCGCAGGGTGCGCAGCTGGTCGGCACGCTCGGCGCTGCCCGCCGCTGGCTCGCCAGGCTGCATGTGGCGGCAGCCGAGCAGGAAGAGCCAGCTGTCCGGCGTCAGGGTCGAGGGCAGGGGCTCGAGGCCGCCCACCATCAGCCCCACCGAGCTCGCGGCCTGCGGCTGCGCGGCCACGTAGCGCAGGCGGAAGGCTGGCGCCAGGCCCTGGCGCTGCAGGGCCTGGTTGGCCAGGCGCAGGGCCTCGGCCGGGCCTGCCAGGTCCAGCAGCAGGGCGCGGGGCTGGACCAGGAAGACGGCGTCGATGAGGGTGTCGGGCGGGCGCATGGCGCTGAGTATGCCTGTCAGATCAGGACATGGCCTTGGCGCGCTGCAGGGCCTGCTCCACCGTGCAGATGTGGGCGAAGCGGTCCTTCAGCACGGTTTCGGTGCGCAGCTTGATGTCCGCCGGGCTCAGCACCGCGCCGCTGTCGTGCTGCATGGCGAAGGTCAGCGTGGCCTCGGTGACGTAGTCCACCAGCCAGCCTTCGTCGCTGGCATGGCGGGTGGTGGTCTCGCAGCACTGCTCGGTGCGGATGCCGGCGACGATCAGGCGCTGGATGCCCTGCTGGTGCAGCCAGATGGCCAGGCCCGTGCCCACCAGGGCGCTGTGGCGGTGCTTGATGAACTCCACCGCCGCTTCGTAGGGCACCAGGCCGTCCAGCGGGCGCACATGGCCGGACTTCAGCGCGAAGGCGTTGTCGGCGGTCTCGGGGCCGTCGTTGTGCAGGATGCGCACGATGGGGATGCCCGCTGCCTGCGCGCCCTGGAGCAGGGCGTTGCTGCGCTCCAGGTAGGCGGGCAGCTCGGCCTCGTTCCAGTAGGGGCGGTGGCGGAAGGATTCCTGGACGTCGATGAAGATCAGGGCGGTGTTCATGAGTGCATTCCTTGCGGTGGTTGGGAATGTGCTCATGGTGCCGGGGCGGCGTCCGGGCGTCGCGCCGCATGCGGACCGCTTTCGGTCAGATCCGGACATCCATCGCCGGTGTCCGGATCTGACCCCGGCCTCAGCCGTGCGTCTTCAGGCCCAGGGCCTTCCAGCCTTCGAGGCCCAGCTTCTCCAGAGTGGCGATATTGGCCTCGTAGATGGCGTCGGTGTCCGGCATGGACTCCACGGCGCGCTCGATGCTCTCCTCGCGCAGCAGGTGCAGGGTGGGGTAGGGCGAGCGGTTGGTGAAGTTGCTGATGTCGTCCAGCTCGGTGCCTTCGAACTGGAAGTCCGGGTGGAAGCTCGCGACCTGCAGGAGGCCGTCCAGCTCCAGGTCCTCGACCAGCGCGTCGGCCGCGCCCTGGAAGTCGTTGAAGTCCAGGAAGTCGGTCAGCACCAGGGGGTGGATGAGGACCGTGGTCTCGGTCTCTTCCGGATCCGTGCGGCGCAGCAGCAGCAGCTCGTGCGCCAGCTCCTTCAGCAGCTCCTCGGGCGTGGTGGCCTCGCTGACCACGTAGCGCAGCTGCTTCTTCACCTCGACCGCCTTGGCGAAGGGGCAGAGGTTCAGGCCGATGACGGCCTTCTGGACCCAGGCGCGGGTCTGGTTGATCACTTGGTCTTTGTCCATATCAGGGCTCAAGGCTTGAACCAGCTTTCCACCAGACGCACCCACATGGAGCCGCCCAGCGGGATCAGTTCGTCGTTGAAGTCGTAGCTGGGGTTGTGCAGCGTGCAGGGACCCAGGCCGTGGCCGCCCACGCGGTGGGTGCCGTCGCCGTTGCCGATCAGGAAGTAGCAGCCGGGGATCTTCTGCAGGTAGTAGCTGAAGTCCTCGGCGCCCATGGTGGGCTCGAACTCCTGCACGTTCGCGGGGCCCACCAGGTCTTCCAGCACGCCGCGCACGAAGGCGGTCTCGGCCGGGTGGTTGATGGTGGGCGGGTAGTTGCGGCGGAAATGGAACTCGACCTCGCAGTCGAAGGCCTCGGCCGTGGCGCGGGCCACCTTCTCCATGCGCTGCTCGATCAGGTCCAGCAGCTCCAGCGTGAAGGTGCGCACCGTGCCCTGCAGCTCGGCGTGGTCGGGCACGACATTGGTGGCCTCGCCGGCCCGCAGCATGGTCACCGAGATCACGCCGGCGTCCAGCGGCTTCTTGTTGCGGCTGATGATGGCCTGGAAGGCATTGACCATCTGGCAGGCCACGGGCACCGGGTCGATCCCGAGATGCGGCATGGCGGCGTGGCAGCCCTTGCCGCGGATGGTGATCCTGAACTCGTTGCTGGATGCGAAGACCGGCCCGCTCTTGAGCGCAAACTCGCCGGCCTTCATCCCCGGCCAGTTGTGGATGCCGAAGATGGCCTCCATCGGGAACTGCTCGAAGAGGCCGTCCTTGATCATCTCGCGCGCGCCGCCGCCGCCTTCCTCGGCGGGCTGGAAGACCAGGTAGACGGTGCCGTCGAAGTTGCGGTGGCGGGCCAGATGCTGGGCCGCGGCCAGCAGCATGGCCGTGTGGCCGTCATGGCCGCAGGCATGCATCTTCCCCGCATGCTGGCTGGCATGGGCGAAGGTGTTGTGCTCGGTCATGGGCAGGGCGTCGATGTCCGCCCGCAGGCCCAGGGTGCGCGTGCTGCTGCCGTTCTTCAGGATGCCCACGACGCCGGTCTTGCCCAGGCCGCGGTGCACGGGGATGCCCCAGGCCGTCAGCTGCCGGGCGATGAGTTCCGAGGTGCGTTCTTCCTGGAAGCAGAGTTCGGGGTGGGCGTGGATGTCGCGGCGCAGGGCGGTGAGGGCCGCGGCGTCCGCGAGGATGTCGGGGATGAGTTTCATGGACAGGCTCCAGGCGCCGGTGCGGGACCGGTCCCGGGGCAGTGTACCCGTCGAGCCCCGACCGACCGCTCAGCGCTTGACCTTGCCGTCACCGGTCAGCATGGAGAGCTCGACGAAGTTGGAGGCTACGCGCCGGCCGGGGCCGAACTTCACCGGGAAGCCGCCGGCGTTGTAGTTCTGCAGGCTCTCCAGGGCGCTGACCAGGGCCTCGCGGCTGCCCTTGCCATTGATGCGGCGCAGGCCTTCGCTGATGACCTTGGCGGCCAGGAAGCCCTCCATGGCGGTGTAGTTCAGCACGTGGCTGCCACCCGCCTTCTGCGCGGCGGCCTGGTATTCGGCCACGACTCCGGACGCCATGCCGAAGGGATAGGGCATGACCTGGCTGACCACGATGCCGTTGGCCTCCCGGCCCAGCTCGTCCAGCAGGGCCTGGGTGCCCACGAAGCTCACGTTGAAGAACTGGCCCGAGTAGCCGGCCCGGCGCGATTCGCGGATGAAGGCCGCGCAGCTCTTGTAGGCGCTGACCAGCACCACCGCCTCGGGCTGGGAGGCCGCCAGCTTGCGGGCCGCCTCGGCCACGTCCACGCTGTTGCGCTGCACGGTGGCGGTGGCATGCACAGTCAGCTTGCGCTGCATCAGGGCGCGCACCACGCCGTCCAGGCCGGCCTTGCCGTAGGCGTCGTCCTGGTGGAAGACGGCGATCTTGCTGAGCCCCAGCTGGGTCAGCTGCCGGACGATCAGGGCCGTCTCGTCGTTGTAGGACGCGCGCAGGTGGAACACCCACGGATTGGCCGGATCGCGCAGGGCCTCTGCGCCAGTCAGGGGTGCGAAGAAGGGGATCTTGGCCTGCTGCACCAGGGGCAGGGCGGCCAGGCAGGTGGGCGTGCCCACATAGCCGAAGAGGGCGAAGGCATGGCCGGCGATCAGCTGCTCGGTATTGGCCTTGCAGCGCTCGGGCTCGTAGCCGTCGTCCAGGGTGCGCAGCTCCACGGGCAGGCCGCCGATGCCGCCGCTGGCGTTGACGCCGTCGAAGTAGAGCTTCGCCCCGGCCTGCATCTGCAGGCCCAGCTGGGCCGCGGGGCCGCTCAGCGGTGCCGACTGGCCCAGCACGATCTTCTTCTGGTCCTGGGCCTGGCTCCACAGGGGCAGGGCGGACAGGCTGGCGAGTTGGGCAAGGGCGAGGCGGCGGTTCATGGGCGGGGACGGGACTGCAAAAAGCCGCGGAGCGTATCGCAAATCTAGGGTTTACCCTGTAACTAATTGCCGAACTTCGCCCTTGCGAAAGGCTCGGGCAGGGCGCTTGTGCAATAGTGCTCGGATGAACGCCCCCGAGCCCGCCATCGCCAGCCGTGTCGTCCACGGCGCCTGCCCGCACGACTGCCCCGACACCTGCGCCCTCAAGATCACCGTCGAGAACGAGCGGGTGGTCAAGGTCCAGGGAAGGGCGGAACACCCGTCCACCCACGGCGCCCTGTGCACCAAGGTGTCCCGCTACCCGGAGCGCACCTACCATCCCGAACGCCTGCTGCAGCCCATGAAGCGGGTCAGCGCCAAGCATGAGGCGCCGCGCTTCGAGCCGGTCAGCTGGGACGAGGCCCTGGACGACATCGCCCGCCGCCTGCGCGCCATCGCCGCGCGCGACCCCCAGGCCATCCAGCCCTACAGCTATGCCGGCACCATGGGCCTGATCCAGGGCGAGAGCATGGCCGCGCGCTTCTTCAACGCGCTCGGCGCCGCGCGGCTGGACCGCACCATCTGCGCCTCCGCCGGGGCCGAGGCGCTCAATGCGACCTACGGCAGCCGCGTGGGCATGCACCTGCGCTTCTTCGCCGAGAGCCGGCTGATCCTGATCTGGGGCAGCAACTCCATCGCCTCGAACCTGCATTTCTGGACCTACGCCAACCAGGCCAAGCGCAATGGCGCGAAGCTGGTCTGCATCGATCCCCGCAAGACCGAGACGGCCGACAAGTGCCACCAGCACATCGCCCTGCTGCCCGGCACCGACGGCGCCCTGGCCCTGGGCCTCATGCACGAGCTGATCGTGAATGGCTGGCTGGACCAGGACTACCTGGACCGCCATGTTGACGACTGGCCCGCGATGCGCGAGCGGGCGTTGCAGTGGCCGCCGCAGCGCGCGGCCGAGGTCTGCGGCATCACGGCGGACGAAGTGCGCCAGCTGGCCCGCGAGTACGGCACCACGGCCCCTGCGGCCATCCGCCTCAACTACGGCATGCAGCGCGTGCACGGCGGCGGCAATGCAGTGCGACTGATCGCGCTGCTGCCCTGCCTGACCGGCGCCTGGAGGCACCGTGCCGGCGGCCTGCTGCTGTCGGCCTCGGGCTGGGCGGCACGGGTCAAGAACAGCCAGGCCCTGGAGCGCCCGGACCTGCTGGCGGGCCGCCAGCCGCGCATGGTCAACATGAGCGCCATCGGCGAGGCCCTGCTGCGCGAGGCCTCGCCCGAGTTCGGGCCGCGCATCGAGGCCCTGATCGTCTACAACAGCAATCCCGTGGCCGTGGCGCCTGACACCGCCCAGGTCCTGCGCGGTTTCCAGCGCCCGGACCTCTTCACCGTGGTGCTGGAGCACTTCATGACCGATACGGCCGACCAGGCCGACTACGTGCTGCCTGCCACCACGCAGCTGGAGCACCTGGACGTGCACACCAGCTACGGCCACACCGATGTGCTGCGCAACGAGCCGGCCGTCGCGCCACTGGGTCAGGCCAAGCCCAACACGCAGATCTTCCGCGAGCTGGCCGCCCGCATGGGCCTGGACGACCCCTGCTTGCGCGAGACCGACGAGCAGCTCGCCGCCCAGGCCTTCACCGACGCCATCGACCAGGACCAGCTCAAGGCCCAGGGCTTCGTGAGCCTGGATGTGCCCGAGGCGCCCTTTGCCGAGGGCGGCTGGCCCACGCCCACGGGGCGGGTGCAGTGCGTCTCGCCGCGCTACGGCCTGCCGGACCACGTACCCAATCGCGAGAGCCGGCTGAGCAGCCCGGAGCTCGCGGCGCGCTACCCGCTGGCCATGATCTCGCCGCCGGCGCGCAACTTCCTCAACAGCAGCTTCGTCAACGTGAAGAGCCTGCGCGACATCGAGGGCGAGCCCCTGGTCGAGATGCATGCCGACGACGCCGCGGCGCGCCGGCTCGAGCATGGCCGCATGGTGCGCATCTTCAATGACCGCGGCAGCCTGCAATGCCGCCTGCACATCAGCGAGCGCGCACGGCCCGGCGTGGTCAACGGCCTTGGCGTGTGGTGGCGCAAGCTCTCGCCGGGCGGCGAGAACGTCAATGCCGTGACGCAGCAAGGCCTCACGGACATCGGCGGCGGCGCCACCTTCTACGACTGCCTGGTCGAGATCGCGGCCGTCTGATGGGGGGGCGGATCCGGGCCCCGGGTCGTGCCGGTCTGTGGGCGGCCCTGCTGCTGCCCTGGCTGACGGGCTGTGCCCAGCTGGGCTATCTGGGGCAGGCCGTCAGCGGCCATCTGCAGCTGGTGCAGGCGGCCCGGCCCGTGGATCAATGGCTGAGCCAGCCGGACCTGGACCCCGCCCTGAGGGAGCGCCTGCTGCTCAGCCAGCGGCTGCGCGACTACGCCACCGGCACCCTGGCTCTGCCGGACAACGCCAGCTACCGTCGCTATGCCGACCTGGGGCGGCCTGCCGCCGTCTGGAACGTGGTCGCGGCCCCGCCCTACAGCCTGCAGCTCAAGACCTGGTGCTATCCGCTGATGGGCTGCGCCGGCTATCGCGGCTTCTTCGACCGCGCCGCGGCGCAGGCCCTGGCCGAGCAGCTCAAGGCCGAGGGCTGGGAGCTGCAGGTCTATCCCGTGCCCGCCTACTCGACGCTGGGCTGGGGCAACTGGCTCGGCGGCGACCCCTTGCTCAACACCTTCATCCGCGACGGCGAGGGCGAGCTCGCCGGCCTGATCTTCCACGAACTGGCCCACCAGCAGGCCTATGCGGCCGACGACACGGAGTTCAACGAGAGCTACGCTACCGCCGTGGAGCGCATGGGCGCCCGGCGCTGGCTGGCTGAGCATGGCAGTGCGGAGGCCGCGCTGGCCTATGAGCGCCAGCGTCAGCGGCGGGACGAGTTCCTGGCCCTCGCCCTGCGCGGGCGGGAGCGCCTGGCCGGCGTCTACGGGCAAGACCTGACCCCCGAGGGGCGCGCGGCCGCCAAGCGCGAGGCCATGGCCGCCATCCAGGCCGACTACCGCCGGTGGCGCGACGGGCCCTGGCAGGGCTGGGCGGGCTATGACGGCTGGTTCGCCCGCGCCAACAACGCCGCCTTCGGCGTGCTGGCCGCCTATCACGGCCTGGTGCCGGCCTTCGAGCGCCTGTTCGTGGCCCAGGGCTCGGACTGGCCGCGCTTCCATGCCGAGGTGAAGCGCCTGGCGGCCTTGCCCAAGGCCCAGCGTCGGCTAGAGTTGGGCTCTTCCGAATGACGCTGCTGCGACCCCCTCACCATGGCTGACATCCACATCCACCGCGACCATCAACTGGGCCTCGAGAAGGCCCGCGAAGTGGCCTGGGCCTGGGCCGAGCAGGTCGAGCAGAAGTTCGACATGGAGTGCACCGTGATCGAGGGCGACACCAGCGACACCGTGGAGTTCGAGCGCTCCGGCGTCAAGGGCCAGCTGATCGTCACCGGCGACCACTTCGAGCTCGAGGCCAAGCTCGGCTTCCTGCTGGGCGCCTTCAAGTCCACCATCGAGGCCGAGGTCCAGAAGGAACTCGACACGCTCCTGGCCCAGTCCGGCGGCGGCAAGAAGCCGTCAAAGAAGAAGGCCGGCTGACGACCGGCGGCGCAGCCCGCGCAGCGCACGCATGGTGCGGATCCCACTGCGCCGGCCCATCGCCAGCAAGACCTGACCCCACCAAAAGAAACAGCCAGGCTGAAGCCTGGCTGTTTCTCCGCACGGTCGCTCAAGGCCACCTGGTTTGTATTGCGCGGCGCAGCCCGCGCCCCCGCACGGATCGTGCGGATCCGGCTCTGCCGGGCCGTCACGATCGCCCCCCAGGGGGGCTCGCGAAGCGAGTAGGGGGGTTATTTCAGATCATTGATGAGGTCGATGTATTGCTGCATCGCCTCGTCATTGCTCGTGCCCTTCAGCGCGGCCCAGGCGTCGTACTTGGCGCGGCCGACCATGTCGGTGAAGCCGGGGCGCGAGCCTTCCACGTCGCCGCTGCTGGCCTGCTTGAACAGGGCATATATCTTGAGCAGGGTCATGTTGTCGGGGCGCTCGGGCAGGTTCTTGGAATCGGCCACTGCGGCGTCGAATTGCTCTTTGAGGCTCATCTCGTCTCCTTGGGTTTTTCGGCACCAAAGTTTGGTGACAATCGGGATGGACACCGAGCATATTACCCAGCAATGTCTGGGTCAGACACTCTAGAACGAGGAGCACGCCTTGGCCGCAGCAGAACGCATGTCCCGGGTCGATACCGCCTGGTTGCGGATGGATACCGAGCAGAACCTGATGATGATCGTCGGGATCTGGACCCTGCGGCCGCGGCTCTCGCTGCAGGACCTGCGCCAGCGGGTCGAGGAACGCCTGCTGCAGTACCGGCGCTTCCGCCAGAAGGTGGTGGAGGACGCGCTGGGCGCGCAGTGGGTCGACGATGAAGACTTCGACATCGCCCGCCACGTCGTGCCCGGCACGCTCAAGCCCGCGCGCGGCCAGTCCCTGCAGCAGGCCCTGCAGGAGCGCGTCGGTGCGCTGTGTGCCGAGCCGCTGGATCCGGCGCATCCGCTGTGGCAGTTCGAGCTGGTCGAGGACATGGACGGGGAGAGCGCGCTGATCGCCCGCATCCACCATTGCATCGCCGACGGCGTCGCGCTGATCGCGGTGATGCTGTCCATCACCGACGGCGGCCAGCCTCCGCCCAAGCGCCGCCGCCACGAGCCCGTGGTCGAGGAAGACCACGACTGGCTGACCGACGCCCTGCTCAAGCCCATCACCGACCTCACCATCAAGGCCATCGGCGTCTCGGGCGCGGCCATGTCCAAGGGCGTGGACCTGATGCTGGCGGCCGACCATCCCATCGACCATTCCCTGCATGCGGCCAAGCTGGGCTATCAGGCGGTCAGCGACGTCGCGGCCTTCGCGCTGATGTCCGATGACTCGCCCACCAGCCTCAAGGGCAAGCCCGGCACCGTCAAGCGCGTGGCCTGGGATGAAGGCCTGCCGCTGGATGCGGTGAAGGCCGTGGGCAAAGGGTTCAACTGCTCGGTCAACGACGTGCTGCTGTCCTGCGTGGCCGGCGCCATCGGCCGCTACCTGCGCTCGCGGGGGGAGGCGGTGGATGGCAAGGAGATCCGCGCCATGGTGCCGGTCAACCTGCGCCCGCTGGAGAAGGCCTACCAGCTGGGCAACCGCTTCGGCCTGGTGCCGCTGGTGCTGCCCATCGGCATTGCCAACCCGGTGGAGCGGCTCTACGCGGTGCGCGCCCGCATGCAGGAGCTCAAGGGCAGCTTCCAGCCCATCATGGCCTTCGGCCTGCTCTCGGTGGCGGGTCTGCTGATCAAGCCGGTGCAGCACGCCATGCTCAACATCTTCGCCAAGAAGGCGACGGCCGTGATGACCAATGTGCCCGGCCCGGCGGAGGCCCTGAAGTTCTGCGGTGCCACCGTGGACCGCGTGATGTTCTGGGTGCCGCAGTCCGGCGACATGGGCGTGGGCGTGTCCATCCTGACCTACGCCGGCAAGGTGCAGTTCGGCCTCATCACCGACGAGAAGCTGTGCCCGCATCCGCAGGCCGTGATCGACCAGTTCGCGCCTGAGTTCAACCAACTGCTGATGCTGGCCCTGATGCTGCCCTGGGGCGACGAGCAGCTGTCGGACGTCGACGGCGCCTGAGCGGCGCGCCGCGTGCGCCCATGAAAAAAGCCAGGCTGCGGGCCTGGCTCTTTTCTTATGGGCAGGGCCGGCATGGCGCCGGCCCGGATCCTCACTTGGACTTCTGGGCCTTGGGGCGGCCGGCGGCGGTCGGGTAGGCCGACATCACGCGGGCGGGATCGGCGTTGTCCAGGTAGGCCACGTACTGGGCTTCGGTGCACTTCAGGGCCTTGCCTTCGGTGTACTCGCCGCGCAGCTGGCCCTTGGCGTAGACGAAGCGGTATTCGTTGTCGTCACGGGCGGTGTCGAAGCTCACGGTGTGCTGGGCGGCACATTCGGCACGCAGGGCCTGCACTTCGCGGTTTTCAGCCGGCTTGGCGGCCTGGGCCAGGGAGGTGCCCAGCAGGGCGGCCAGGGCGATCAGGTGGAACTTCTTCATGATGCAACCTTTGCGACGAATGCGGTGAGACGGTGCGGAGCGGGCCTCGTGGACCCGCCCGGCGGTAAAAGTGCACACAGCTTAGCGGCCCGCAGGCCTGATGACCATTGAGGGCATCCACCGAGCAGGGGCGAAATCCGTGCGCTTTCCCACGAATCGCCGGGGGTGCCCCCGCGGCTGCGGGGGGCCGGGAAGCCCCGGATCCAGGGCCTCCCCGCGCGAGGCCTCACTCCTCCAGCTCTTCCTTGGCGAGCTCCACGTCCAGGCATTCCATGGCGTCCATGGGCTCGCAGGCGGCGGCGTCGGCGTAGAGCTGCTCGGCCACGGCCATGCGCTTGTCGCCCTCCAGCATGACCAGGCCGTTGGCACGCTCGATCATGGCGATGGCGCTGGTGGGGTTGAGCTTCAGCGCCTGCTCGAACATCTTGAGGCCGGTGGCCGTGTCGGCCCCCTGGGTCTTGCCCAGCAGCTTGCCGACCTTGTCGATCACCTCGGCATGGAAGGCGCCCAGGGCGATGTGGGCGTCGGCATGCTTGGGGGCCAGCTCGATGGCCTTCTCCAGCGCCGCCTTGACCTTGCCGCCCAGGCCCTGGGCCAGGGCCTTGGCCACGCTGATGCCCTGGCTGTAGCGGCCCAGGGCATAGGCCTGCCAGTACCAGGCGTTGGCGTTCTTCGGCTCGGTCTCCTGCAGGCTCTCGGCCCGCTCGGCGACCTCCAGGAACATCTCCAGCTTGGCCTTTTCCTTCTTCTCCAGGTAGTTGGCGTAGATGGCCTGGGCCTTGTTGGCCACGGTGATGCCGGCGCTGCCCGCGGCCAGGCCGGCCTCGTAGGCCTTCTGGAACTCACCGGCGTGGAAATGGATCCAGGCCTGCTGCACGGCGGCGTCCTTGGGGAAGGGCTCGGCGTCGCCGGCGTGCAGGCGGGCCCAGTGCTTCTTCAGGCTGGCGGCGTCGTACTGGAAGGCCGCGTTGTCGTAGGGGAAGGCAGTCCACTTGGCCATCGATGTCTCCGTGTTGTGTGTGGGGTGTGCCGCCGGGGGCAGGTCTTGCGCCTGGCGGCCGGCTAGCCGTTGTAGCGGCCGGCCAGCGTGAAGAGGTGCTCGCGCGAGCCGGGTTCAAGATAGGGCAGCAGGGTGCTCAGCACATGGAAGGCGCCGCGCATCAGCGCGCTGCCGGCGCGCTCGGGCTCCAGGGCGTGGCGCGGGTCGCGCACGTATTCGTAGCTTAGCCAGTAGCTCTGCAGCACCACCATGGCCTCGGCCGTGGGGCCGGCGTCGCGGGGTTCCATGCGCAGGGCGCCGCCATGCTGCAGGCCGGACAGCACCGCGCGCATGGCCTGGCCCTTGTGCGCCAGCACGGTCTGGAAGTGCGTCTCCAGCTTGCGGTTCTTGGAGAGTAGGTCGTTGAGGTCGCGGTAGAGGAAGCGGTGCTTCCAGATCAGCTCGAAGAGCATGTGGAAGAAGAGCCAGGCGTCTTCCACGTTGCGGACGTTGTCCGAGGCGCCCAGCAGCTCGGTGAGCTCGCGCTCGTAGGCCGCGAACAAGGCGTTGATCAGCTCGTCCTTGGCGGGGTAGTGGTAGTAGAGGTTGCCGGGGCTGATGTTGAGCTCGGCCGAGATGAGCGTGGTCGAGACGTTGGGTTCACCGAAGCGGTTGAACAGGTCCAGCGTGACTTCGAGGATGCGTTCTGCGGTGCGCCGCGGCTTCTTGGTGGCCATGGAATGCTTTTAGTGGCTGTCTCGGCTGATTCTGGCACCAAGACGAGTCCCTACTCTAGGGGTTTGGCTCCAGCGCCAGCAGGAATTTGGCACGCTCCCTACAATCCGCCGCCATGCAAAGCCCCACCCCTGCAGCGGCCGCCCCCACAGGCCGCGAGCACCCGGCCCTTCGCTTCGAGGCGGTCTCCAAGACCTACCGCGGCGGCCAGGTGAAGGCCCTGGACCAGGTCTCCTTCGACATCCAGCCCGGCGAATTCTTCGGCCTCCTGGGCCCCAACGGCGCCGGCAAGACCAGCCTCATCTCCATCCTCGCCGGCCTCTCGAAGGCCAGCAGCGGCCGCGTGCGTGTGCTGGGCCATGACGTGGTGGACGACTACGCCGCCGCCCGCAAGTGCCTGGGCATCGTGCCGCAGGAGCTGGTCTTCGACCCCTTCTTCTCGGTGCGCGAGGCCCTGGAAATCCAGAGCGGCTACTTCGGCGTGCGCAACAACGGCGCCTGGATCGACGAGCTGCTGGAGAACCTCGGCCTGGCCGACAAGGCCCGCGCCAACATGCGCCAACTCTCGGGCGGCATGAAGCGCCGCGTGCTGGTGGCCCAGGCCCTGGTGCACCGCCCGCCGGTGATCGTGCTGGACGAGCCCACCGCCGGTGTGGACGTGGAACTGCGCCAGACGCTGTGGGCCTTCATCGCCCGGCTCAACAAGGAAGGCCACACCGTCCTGCTGACCACCCACTACCTGGAAGAGGCGGAGGCGCTGTGCCACCGCATCGCCATGCTCAAGACCGGCCGCATCGTGGCCCTGGACCGCACCAGCAACCTGCTGGCCGGCAAGGCCTCCACCATGCTGCGCTTCAAGACCGACGCTGCGCTGCCGCAAGACCTGACCCCTCTCTCCCGGGTGACCGGCCGCATCGTGCAGATCAAGGCGCATGACGCGGCCGAGGTCGAGAGCGTGCTGGCCCGCCTGCGCGCGGCCGGCGTGCCGGTGGAGGACCTCGAGATCGGCCGTGCCGACCTGGAGGACGTGTTCCTGGAGATCATGCAAGGAGCGCAGGCATGAGCGCCATTCGCCTGGAGGGTGCCCGCACCCTGTTCTACAAGGAAGTGCTGCGCTTCTGGAAGGTGAGCTTCCAGACCGTGGCCGCGCCGGTGCTGACCGCCGTGCTGTACCTGCTGATCTTCGGCCACGTGCTGGAGGACCATGTGAAGGTCTACGGCCATGTGGCCTACACCGCCTTCCTGATCCCGGGGCTGGTGATGATGAGCGTGCTGCAGAACTCGTTCGCCAACAGCTCGTCGTCGCTGATCCAGAGCAAGATCACCGGCAACCTGGTCTTCGTGCTGCTGACGCCGCTGTCGCACTGGGCCTGGTTCCTGGCCTATGTGGGCGCCTCGGTGGTGCGTGGCCTGGCCGTGGGCCTGGGCGTCTTCCTGGTGACCGCCTGGTTCGCGCCGCCGGGGCTGGCGCAGCCGTTGTGGGTGCTGGTCTTCGCGCTGCTGGGCGCGGGCATGCTGGGCGCGCTGGGATTGATCGCCGGCCTGTGGGCCGAGAAGTTCGACCAGATGGCGGCCTTCCAGAACTTCATCATCATGCCCATGACCTTCCTCTCGGGCGTGTTCTATTCGGTGCATTCGCTGCCGGCCTTCTGGCAGGGCGTGAGCCACCTGAACCCCTTCTTCTACATGATCGACGGCTTCCGCCACGGCTTCTTCGGCGTCAGTGACGTCTCGCCCTGGCTGAGCCTGTCCATCGTGGGCGCGAGCTTCGTGGCGGTCTCCGCCATCGCGCTGGGGCTGCTCAAGCGGGGCTACAAGATCCGCGGCTGAGGCCCGCCGCAACAGCGCCCGCGAAGCCCGCTTGCGTCAACTCAGAAGCCCCGGCCTGGCCGGGGCGGTCTGCGTCTCGGTAGAATCCCGCCCATCATGGCCGATCCCACTCCCGCTGAAGTTCAGCAATACATTGCCGACGGACTCCCCTGCCAGCTGCTGCAGGTCGAGGGTGACGGCCGCCATTTCTTCGCCACCATCGTCTCCGCGGAGTTCGAGGGCCTGTCCCGCATCCGCCGCCACCAGCGCGTCTACCAGGCCCTGGGCGAGCGCATGCGCGAGCAGATCCACGCCCTGTCCATGAAGACGCTGACGCCGGCCGAGCACGGGGCCGAGCCGGCCGCTGCCGGCCATCACCATCCCTGACACCCCATCCGCCTGATACCGGGCGGGTGGCGGTGTGGTGCCGCTCCCGGTGATCCCGCTGCCGTCCGCCGAGTCTAGAAATCCAGACCGCAAAGGACGCCCATGATCACCCTGGCCCTCTCCAAGGGACGCATCTTCGAAGAGACCCTGCCGCTGCTGAAGGCCGCCGGCATCGAGGTGCTCGAGGACCCCGAGACCTCCCGCAAGCTGATCCTGCCCACCAGCAAGCCCGAGGTGCGCGTGGTGCTGGTGCGCGCGACCGACGTGCCCACCTATGTGCAGTACGGCGGTGCGGATCTCGGCGTGGCCGGGCGCGACGTGCTGATCGAGCACGGCGGCGCGGGCCTCTACCAGCCGCTGGACCTGCGCATCGCCCGCTGCCGCATGAGCGTGGCCACGCGCGACGACTTCGACTACGCCGCCGCGGTCAAGCAGGGCTCGCGCATCCGCGTGGCCACCAAGTACACCGAGATCGCCCGCCAGCATTTCGCCGACAAGGGCGTGCACGTGGACCTGATCAAGCTCTACGGCTCCATGGAGCTGGCCCCGCTGACCGGCCTGGCCGACGCCATCGTGGACCTGGTCTCCACCGGCAGCACGCTCAAGGCCAACCGCCTGGTGGAGGTGGAGCACATCATGGAGATCTCCTCACGCCTGGTCGTCAACCAGGCCGCGCTGAAGCTCAAGCGCGAGCCGTTGCGCCAGCTGATCGACGCTTTCGCCTCCGCTACGCCTGCCGCCTGAGGGGAATGAGATGCTGAAGCTGCGACAACTCAACACCCAGGGCGCCGACTTCGAGGCCGAGTTCCAGCGCGTGCTGCACTGGTCCGCCGACACCGACGCCGCCATCGAGTCCCGCGTGGCCGAGATCCTGGCCGATGTGCGCGCCCGTGGCGATGCCGCGGTGCTGGAGTACACCGCCCGCTTCGATCGGCTGACGGCCGCATCGCTCGGTGCGCTGGAGCTGACCCGCGAGGAGCTCAAGGCCGCCTTCGACGGTCTGCCGGCCGCCCAGCGCGAGGCCCTGGAGGCCGCCGCGCGCCGCGTGCGCAGCTACCACGAGCGCCAGAAGGCCGCCTGCGGCGAGAGTTGGAGCTACCGCGACGAGGACGGCACCCTGCTGGGGCAAAAGGTGACCCCACTGGACCGCGTGGGCATCTATGTGCCGGGCGGCAAGGCCGCCTACCCCAGCAGCGTGCTGATGAACGCCATCCCGGCCCAGGTGGCGGGCGTGCCCGAGATCATCATGGTCGTGCCCACCCCCGGCGGTGAGAAGAACGCCCTGGTGCTGGCCGCCGCGTATGTGGCCGGTGTGCACCGCGCCTTCACCATCGGCGGTGCGCAGGCCGTGGCCGCGCTGGCCTACGGCACGGCCACCGTGCCGCGCGTAGACAAGATCACCGGCCCAGGCAATGCCTATGTGGCCAGCGCCAAGAAGCATGTCTTCGGCCAGGTGGGCATCGACATGATCGCCGGGCCCAGCGAGATCCTCGTCCTGGCCGACGGCACGACGCCGCCGGACTGGGTCGCCATGGATCTCTTCAGCCAGGCCGAGCACGACGAGCTGGCGCAGAGCATCCTCCTGTGCCCGGATGCCGGCTACATCGCGCAGGTGGCCGCGGCCATCGAGCGCCTGCTGCCCACCATGCCGCGCCAGGAGGTGATCCGCGCCTCGCTGGAGGGCCGTGGCGCGCTGATCCTCACGCGCTCGATGGAAGAGGCCTGCGAGATCAGCAACCGCATCGCGCCCGAGCACCTGGAGGTCTCCAGCCACGAGCCCCATCGCTGGGAGCCCCTGCTGCGCCACGCCGGCGCGCTCTTCCTGGGGGCCTACACCAGCGAATCCCTGGGCGATTACTGCGCGGGGCCCAACCACGTGTTGCCGACCTCGGGCACGGCGCGCTTCTCCTCGCCGCTGGGCGTCTACGATTTCCAGAAGCGCAGCAGCCTCATCGAGGTCAGCGAGGCCGGCGCACAGAAGCTGGGCCCCATCGCCGCAACCCTGGCCTATGGCGAAGGCCTGCAGGGCCATGCGCTGGCGGCGGAGTATCGGCTGAAGACCTGAGACCGCGCCGTCCGTGCGACGGTGTTGTTTTCGCTCTGCAAAGCCCGGCCTGCCCGGGCTTTCTTCATGGATCAGGGACTCGCCAGCCGCGGACCACTTGCCCTAGGATGGCCCATCGCCAATCCTGCGGAGGCTCGTGATGAGACTGTCGGACATGAAGGTGGGGATGCGCATCGGCCTGGGTTTCGCGGCCGTGCTGCTGATGTCGGGGCTGCTGGGTCTGCTCTCGATCTCGCGGCTGGGCCTGATCCAGGCCAATGTCAGTGACCTGGCGACGAACTGGATGCCCAGCATCAAGGCCATCGCCTCCATCGAGGACAAGCTGCAGGAGATCCGCCGCCTCGAGCTGCGCATGTGCATCATCGAGACGGTGGCGGACGTGCAGAGCACGATGGAGACCATCAAGTCTCAGCGCGAGAAGGACTTGCAGCAGCTGCAGGCGGCCTACATCTCCCTGATCTCCAGCCCCGAGGAAGAGGCGGCCTGGAAGGAAGCCAAGGCCCGTGTCGACGCCTACCTGGCGGTGCAGGACCGGCTGATCGAACAGCGCAAGGCCGGCAACCGGGCGGAGTACCAGGCTCTCGTGGTGGGGGACTCGCTGAAGTCCGTGGGCGAGGCCTCGGTCGCGCTGGCCAAAGTCATCAAGATCAACGAGGACGGCGCCGCGGCCAGCTACGTCGAAGCCAAGGGCACCTACAGCAGCGTGCGGCTCACCCTCATCGTGTTGCTGGTGCTGCAACTGGTGGCGGGCGGCCTGGTGGCGATGTTCCTGACACGCAATACCGTCGACCCCCTGCAGCGCATGGTCAGCGTGGCCGAACGGGTGGCGGGCGGCGACCTGGGCGTGGACGTGGACACCTCGCGGCGCGACGAGTTCGGCCGCCTGGCCACCGCGCTGGAGGACATGCGCCAGTCCCTGAACCGCTCCATCGGCACGGTGCGCAGCAGTGCGGAGAGCATCGCCCTGTCCAGCAGCGAGGTGGCAGCAGGCTCCAGCGACCTGTCCGCCCGCACCGAACAGATGGCCTCCAGCCTGGAGGAGACCTCGGCCACCATGCAGACCCTCAGCGAGACCGTGCGCCAGAACGCCGATGCCACGCGCCAGGCCACCAGCCTGGCTCGCGATGCCAGCACGGTGGCCGAACAGGGCGGGGCCGTGGTGGGCCGGGTGGTGGGCACGATGGAGGAGATCAACACCAGCTCGCGAAAGATCAGCGACATCATCGGCGTGATCGACGGCATCGCCTTCCAGACCAACATCCTGGCGCTGAACGCCGCGGTGGAAGCCGCGCGGGCTGGCGAGCAGGGCCGCGGCTTCGCGGTGGTGGCCGGCGAGGTGCGCTCCCTGGCGCAGCGCAGCGCGGAGGCGGCGCGCGAGATCAAGGCGCTGATCGGGACCTCGGTCGACAAGGTCGATGCCGGCACCCGCCTGGTCGCCGAGGCCGGTCAGACCATGCAGGAGCTGGTGCAGGCCGTGCAGCGGGTCAGCCACATCATCGAGGACATCAGCCGGGCGACCCAGGAGCAGAGCGTCAGCCTCACCGAGGTGGGCCAGGCGGTGAACCGGCTGGACGAGGTCACCCAGCAGAACGCGGCGCTGGTGGAGGAGTCCAGTGCCGCGGCGGAATCGCTGCGGGACCAGGCGGCCCAGCTCAGCGCGGCGGTTTCGGGCTTCAAGACGGCCTGAGCGGGCGGGCGCGCTGGCCCCGCATTCGGCGCCCGCGAATGGTGGCTTGAAGACACGAAGTTCGTGTTGCACGAACTTCGTGTTAGTCTTCGCCTCATGAAGAACGTCACCGTGACCATGGAAGACAGCGTGGCCGAATGGGCCCGGCTGGAGGCGGCGCGCCGCAATACCAGTGTCTCGCGCCTGGTCGGTGAGCTGCTGGCCGAGAAGATGCGCCATGACGACGCCTACGAGCGCGCCATGCAGGACTGGTTGCACCGCGAACGCAGCTGGTCCAGCGATGGCCAGGCCTATCCCGCGCGGGGCGCCCTGTGAGCGCCCCGCCCCTGGTCTTCGTCGACACCTCGGTGCTGATCCTCAGCGAGGACGGCGCCCGCCCCGCCGATCAGGCCCAGGCCCTGGCCTGGCTGCGCGAGCTCTGGCAGCGCCGCGCCGGCCGCGTCTCCACCCAGGTGCTCAACGACTTCTACCGCCTCGTCACCACCCGGCTGCAGCCCGCCATGCCCAATGGCGACGCCCGCGCCGAGGTGCGCCGCTACCAGCGCTGGCAACCCTGGGCCATCGACCACGCGACCGTGGAGAGCGCCTGGTCCATCGAAAGCCGCTTCGGCCTGGCCTATATGGATGCCCTGGTCGTGGCCGCCGCCAAGGCCCAGGGCTGCGAATGGCTCTTGAGCCTGGAGCTGGCCCACGGCCTGCAGCTGGACAGCGTGCAGATCCTCAATCCCCTGCAGGCCGCGCCGGACGCCCTGTTCGCCGCAGGCAAGGCCTGACCCCGGAACGCGCATGAACACCACGGACGAACTGAGCCAAGCCCTCTCCTGCATCCGCGAGGACGTGCGCCAGACCCAGGCCTACCCGGTGCAGTCCGGCGCCGGCCTGGTCAAGCTGGACGTGATGGAGAACCCCTACCGCCTGCCCGAGGCCCTGCAGCAGCAACTGGGCGAGCGCCTGGGCCGCGTGGCCCTGAACCGCTACCCGGCCGAGGGCACGCAGCAGCTGGCCGCCGCCCTGGCCCGCCACGCCAGCCTGCCGCCCGAGGGCTACGCCCTGACGCTGGGCAATGGCTCGGACGAGCTGATCTCCCTGCTGAGCCTGGCCGTGGCCCGGCCCGGCGCGGTGATCATGTCGCCCCTGCCCAGCTTCGTGATGTACGGCATCTCGGCCCAGTACCAGCACCTGCGCTTCGTGGGCGTGCCCCTGCGGCCCGATTTCGAGCTGGACGAGGCCGCCATGCTGGACGCCATCGCCACCGAGCGGCCGGCCCTGCTGTACCTCTCGCATCCGAACAATCCCACCGGCAATCTCTGGGACGAGGCGGTCATCGAGCGCCTCATCGAGGCCGCACCGGGCCTGGTGGTGCTGGACGAGGCCTACCAGCCCTTTGCCGAGCGCGACGGCCTGGGCCTGATGCAGCGCCATCCCAAGGTCCTGGTCATGCGCACCATGAGCAAGTTCGGCCTGGCCGGCGTGCGCATCGGCTACCTGATGGGCCGCCGCGAGCTGGTGGACCAGGTCGAGAAGCTGCGCCCGCCCTTCAATGTCAGCGTGCTCAATGCCGAGGCGGCGCTCTTTGCGCTGGAGCACGAGGCCGTCTACGCCGAGCAGGCGGCGGCCCTGCGCGCCGAGCGCGAGCGCCTGCATGCCGCCCTGCAGCAACTGAGGGGGGTGCAGGTCTTCCCCAGCCAGGGCAATATGCTGCTCGTGCGCGTGCCGGATGCCGCCGCCGTGTTCGCGGGCCTCAAGGCTCGCGGCGTGCTGATCAAGAACGTCTCCGGCCTGCACCCGCTGCTGCGGCAATGCCTGCGCATCACCATCGGCATGCCGGTGGAGAACCAGGCCCTGCTGAGCGCCCTGCAAGCCACCCTCATCGACTTGAACCTGCCTTGAACCTGCCGAAGTCCAGACCATGAGCACCGCCGCACGCATCGCCGAAGTCCGCCGCGACACCAAGGAGACGCAGATCCGCGTCCGCGTCAACCTTGATGGCACGGGGGAGGCCAAGCTCGCCACCGGCATCGGCTTCTTCGACCACATGCTGGACCAGATCGCCCGCCACGGCCTGATCGACCTGGAGATCGAAGCCCAGGGCGACCTGCACATCGACGGCCACCACACGGTGGAAGACGTGGGCATCACGCTGGGCATGGCCGTGGCCCAGGCCATCGGTGACAAGCGGGGCATCACCCGCTACGGCCACAGCTATGTGCCGCTGGACGAGGCGCTGTCGCGCGTGGTGATCGATTTCTCCGGCCGCCCGGGCCTCGAGATGGACGTCAAGTTCACCGCCGGCAGCATCGGCGCCTTCGACACCCAGCTGACCTACGAGTTCTTCCAGGGCTTCGTCAACCACGCCCTGGTGAGCCTGCACGTGGACAACCTCAAGGGCCACAACGCCCACCACCAGTGCGAGACGATGTTCAAGGCCTTCGGCCGCGCGCTGCGCATGGCGATGACGCTGGATCCGCGCTCTGCAGGCGTGATCCCTTCCACCAAGGGGACCCTGTGATGGCCCACCGGACCGTGGCCGTCGTTGACTACGGCATGGGCAATCTGCGTTCCGTGTCCCAGGCGGTGATCCACGCCGCCGACGGCCAGGGCGTGGAGGTGCTGATCACCTCGAAGCCGGAGGAGGTCTACGCCGCCGAGCGCGTGGTCCTGCCGGGCCAGGGCGCCATGCGGGACTGCATGCGCGAGCTGCGCGACTCCGGCCTGCAGGAGGCGGTGCTGGATGCCGCCGCGCGCAAGCCGCTGATGGGTGTCTGCGTGGGCATGCAGATGCTGCTGGAGCACAGCGAGGAGCAGGACACCCCCGGCCTGGGCCTGATCCCCGGCCAGGTGAAGCGCTTCCAGCTGCAGGGCCGCCTGCAACCTGACGGCAGCCGCTACAAGGTGCCGCAGATGGGCTGGAACCGCGTGTACCAGACCCGGCCGCATCCCGTCTTTGCCGGCGTGCCGGACGGCAGCTGGTACTACTTCGTGCACAGCTACTACACGGCCCCCACCGACTCCGCCCACCGTGCCGCCGAGACCGAGTACGGGGACCGCTTTACCTGCGCCGTGGCCCGGGATAATATTTTCGCCACCCAATTCCACCCTGAGAAAAGCGCCGCGATGGGCCTGGCCCTGTACCGCAATTTCCTGCACTGGAAGCCATGAGGACGCCGCCGGTCTCCCGCCCCTGCATGAGCACCGCTTTTCCCCGCCCCGTCTTCCCCTTCAACCTTCTCCCACCACCTGCATCTCGGCCATGCTGCTGATCCCTGCCATTGACCTGAAAGACGGCAAATGCGTCCGCCTGCAACAAGGCGACATGAACGCCTCCACCACCTTCGGTGAGGACCCCGCGGCCATGGCGCGACGCTGGGTCGACGCCGGCGCCCGGCGTCTGCACCTGGTGGACCTCAACGGCGCCTTCGCGGGCAAGCCCGTCAACGAGCCGGCCATCAAGGCCATCATCCGCGAGGTGGGCGATGACATTCCCATCCAGCTGGGCGGCGGCATCCGGGACCTCGACACCATCGAGCGCTACCTGGACGACGGCCTGTCCTACGTCATCATCGGCACCGCCGCGGTGAAAAACCCGGGCTTTCTGAAGGATGCCTGCTCGGCCTTCGGCGGCCACATCATCGTGGGGCTGGACGCCAAGGACGGCAAGGTCGCCACCGACGGCTGGAGCAAACTCACCGGCCATGAGGTGATCGACCTCGCCCGCAAGTTCGAGGACTACGGCATCGAGGGCGTGATCTACACCGACATCGGCCGCGACGGCATGCTCAGCGGCGTGAACATCGAGGCCACGGTCAAGCTCGCGCAGGCCCTGTCCATTCCGGTGATCGCCTCGGGCGGCCTCTCCAGCATCCGCGACATCGAGGCCCTGTGCGCCGTCGAGAGCGAAGGCGTCGAGGGCGTGATCTGCGGCCGCGCCATCTACACGGGCGACCTGGACCTCGCCGCCGCGCAGAAGCGGGCCGACGAGCTCTCCGAAGCCCAGGCCTGATCCCGCCCGACTCCATCACGGGGCCGCTCGCGCAGCGGCCCTTGTTCTTGAAAGACCCGCCCCATGCTGGCCAAACGCATCATTCCCTGCCTGGACGTGACCGGAGGTCGCGTGGTGAAGGGTGTCAACTTCGAATCCCTGCGCGACGCCGGCGACCCGGTGGAGATCGCCGCCCGCTACAACGAGCAGGGCGCGGACGAGCTCACCTTCCTGGACATCACGGCGACCAGCGATGGCCGGGACCTGATCCTGCACATCATCGAGGCCGTGGCCTCCCAGGTCTTCATCCCCCTGACCGTGGGTGGCGGCGTGCGCGCGGTGGCCGATGTGCGCCGCCTGCTGAATGCAGGGGCGGACAAGGTCAGCTTCAACTCCGCCGCGGTGGCCAATCCGCAGCTGATCCGCGATGCCTCCGAGAGGTACGGCTCGCAGTGCATCGTCGTGGCCATCGACGCCAAGCGCCGCCAGGGCGATGATCTCGCCGCGCGCGGCGAGGGCTGGGACGTCTACACCCATGGCGGACGCAAGAACACCGGGCTCGACGCCCTGCAGTGGGCGCGCCAGATGGCCGAGTTCGGCGCCGGCGAGATCCTGCTGACCAGCATGGACCGCGACGGCACCAAGATCGGCTTCGACCTGCCGCTCACGCGCGCCGTCAGCGACGCCGTGCCCGTGCCCGTGATCGCCTCGGGCGGCGTGGGCACGCTGGAGCACCTGGTCGAGGGCATCCAGATCGGCGGTGCCGATGCGGTGCTGGCCGCCAGCATCTTCCACTATGGCCAGCACACGGTGGGCGAGGCCAAGGCCTTGATGGCCTCGCGCGGCATCGAGGTGCGGCAGTGAAGTCCCGATCGAAACCCGAGCCCGCTCCGGCCGCACGTGCCAAGCCTCAGGGCGCGCCGCGCCTGGCGCAGGCCGAGGTCCGCATCATCGGCGGCCAGTGGAAGCGCTCCAAGCTGCCCGTGGCCCACAAGCCGGGCCTGCGCCCCACGCCGGACCGCGTGCGCGAGACGCTGTTCAACTGGCTGGGCCAGGACTTGAGCGGCTGGCGCGTGCTGGACGCCTTCGCGGGCAGCGGCGCTTTGGGCTTCGAAGCCGCCTCGCGCGGCGCAGACGAGGTGCTGCTGCTGGAGCGCGATGCCGAGCTGGCGCGCAGCCTCAACGCGTCGAAGGTCCGCCTGAAGGCTGAGACCTTGCGCGTGGAGGCCGCTGACGCCCTGGCCTGGATGACCCGCAGCGCGCCGGCCCGCTTCGAGCTGGTGATGCTGGACCCACCCTTCGACGCCGGCCTCTTCGAGCCCGCCCTGCGCGCCGCCGCGCCCCTGGTGGTGCCGGGCGGCTATCTCTACGTCGAGGCGCCCGAGGCGCTGACGCCAGCGCCCGAGCTGGGCCTGCTGCCGCACCGCAGCGGCAAGGCCGGCGCCGTGCACTACGCCCTGTTCCGCCGCGAGGGCTGAGGGCTGAGACCCCTGCCGCGGGCCGATTGCACCGGGCAGGGGATAATCGGGCCGCCGTCGCTGCCCCTTGCAGTTTCCGCCACCTTGGCGACGGCCAGGAGCCCGTGTTGACCTCTGCCACCGTGCTGACCGCCGTCTATCCCGGCACCTTCGATCCCATGACCCTCGGGCATGAGGACCTGATGCGCCGCGCCAGCCAGCTCTTCGAACGCCTGATCCTGGCGGTGGCCGCCGGCCATCACAAGAACACGCTGTTCTCGCCCGACGAGCGCCTGGAGATCGCCCGCGAGGTGGCCGCGCGCTACCCCAATGTGGAGGTGATCGCCTTCCGAGGCCTGCTGCGCGACTTCGTGCACCAGCACGGCGGCAAGGTGGTCGTGCGCGGCCTGCGCGCGGTGAGCGACTTCGACTACGAATTCCAGATGGCCGGCATGAACCGCAAGCTGATGCCCGACGTGGAGACCGTCTTCCTGACGCCCTCGGACCAGTACCAGTTCGTCTCCGGCACTTTTGTGCGCGAGATCGCCAAGCTCGGCGGCGACGTCTCGCAATTCGTCTCGCCCTCGGTCAGCGCCCGCCTCGCGGACCGCGTGGCCAAGCAGGGTTGAGGCAGAAGGCAGGAGTAGCGCCATGGCACTGATGATCACCGACGAATGCATCAACTGCGACGTCTGCGAGCCCGAATGCCCCAACGAGGCCATCTCCATGGGCGAGGAGTTCTACCAGATCGACCCGGGCAAGTGCACCGAATGCGTGGGCCATTTCGACGAGCCCCAGTGCGTGCAGCTGTGCCCGGTGGCCTGCATCCCGGTCAATCCCGAGCACGTGGAGAGCCGCGAGACGCTGATGCAGAAGTTCGTGCGGCTGACGCAAGCGGCCTGACTCAGTCCACGCGCCAGGCCTCGCCATAGTTCGGCGGCCGGGGCCAACGGTCTGCCGAGGGCTGCCGCTGCGGCTGTTCGTGCCGCCAGCGCCGGGCCAGCATCCAGCCCCCGTGGCTGACTGCCAGGGCGCCCGCCGGCAGGGCGCAGGCCGTCACGCGATCGAGCAGGGCCTGCAGGGATTCGCCGCCCTCGGGCGCGAAGCCGAGGAAATCGGCCACCCAGGCGTCCACCTCGGCCTTGGGGATGTCGTGCCAGGCACGGCCGTCCCAGGCGCCGAAGTCCATCTCCCGTAGGTCGTCTCGCGTGTGATGCGTCCAACCCCAGCGCCGCAGCCAGCGGCCGACGTCGGCGCAGCGCTGCAGGGGCGAGGTCCAGATCTCATGCGGCAGTCGATGCCGCCGCGCATGAGCCTGGATGCGCCGTGCCAGGCGCTTGGCCCGGCGCCAGTGCACGGGCACGTCGCTGCGTGCGCCGATGCAGCGCCCCTTCACGCCCTCGGGGCGGGGATGGCGCCAGACCGTGATGCCTTTGGGGCCAGCCATGGGGTCAGGTCGTGCCCAGGCTCAGGTGGGGCAGCATCGCCAGCGCGGCGAGCAGCAGCAGCAGCTCGCTGAGCTGCTGGCTGGCACCCAGGTTGTCGCCCGTGTAGCCGCCCAGGCGGCGGCGCAGCCAGCGGTGCATCCACAGCAGCGTCAGGGCTGCGGCGCCGATCTGTGCGGCCAGCATCAGCAGGACATCGCCCAGCGGCCAGGGGCCGGCCAGCAGCGGCAGCGTGAGGCACATGGCCATCAGCGCTGCGGCGGCCAGCGAGCCCGCGCCAATCTGCGTGGCCAGGGGCTTGGCCTTGGCGTGCTCGGCATCGCCCGCGTAGGGCAGGCTGCGCATCAGCAGCAGCGGGGCCAGGCGCGAGGCCATGTGGCCCCAGGCCAGCAGCAGCACGGCCAGCAGCGGCGCGCGCTCGGCCAGGGCGGCCAGGGCCGCGGCCTTGAGGCCCAGCAGCAGGATCAGGCCCAGCGCGCCGTAGCTGCCCAGGCGGGAGTCCTTCATGATCAGCAGGGCTTTCTCGCGGCTCACGGCACCGCCCAGGCCGTCGCAGGTGTCGGCCCAGCCGTCTTCATGGAAGCCGCCCGTGAGCCACACGCTGGCCGCGATGGCCAGCAGGCCGGCGATCAGCGGCGGGAAGACCAGCAGGGCGCCGCCGAAGACCGCCGCGCTGAACAGACCCACCAGCGCACCCACCGCCGGGAAATAGCGCGCGC
Organism: Roseateles flavus; assembly: GCF_039872765.1. Lineage (NCBI taxonomy): Bacteria > Pseudomonadati > Pseudomonadota > Betaproteobacteria > Burkholderiales > Sphaerotilaceae > Roseateles > Roseateles flavus. The sequence continues at coordinate 88,051 of NZ_JBDPZC010000004.1, forward strand.
ACTGCTGCAGCCAGGCCGGCTCGAAGCCCACCCAGGCCGGGATCGGCACACGGGTGAAGAACTGCAGGGCGATGAAGAAGAGGCGGAGTTCGTGCAGCAGGCGGTGCATGCGTGGAGGTGGCCGGGCGCGCCGGCCGCGAGCCGTGCGCTCAGCCCTGCTCGGGCGGGTTCAGGGGGAGCTCGATGATAAAGGCGGTGCCCGGCCGCGGATCGGGGTCCAGGCGGATGCGGCCCTGCATCATCTGGCACAGCCGGGCCACCAGGTGCAGGCCCAGGCCCTGGTCCTGGACGGCGTCCCAGCCCTGCAGCAGCTGCTCGCGCAAAGGGGGCGGCAGGCCGCGGCCGTTGTCGCGGTAGAGCAGCCGGGCCGCGTCGCCCTCGCGTTGCAGGCTCAGGGTGATGCGGCGGTCGCCGATGCCCTCGAAGGCATGGGCGCAGCTGTTGCGCAGCAGCTTGGCCAGCAGCTGCGAGAGCTGCCCGCCACACATCACCACGGGCAGGGCCTCGGGCAGCTCCAGCGCCAGGCGGGCGCGCGCGCCCTTGAGCAGGGCGCCATGCACACGCAGGATGTTGCGCAGGTACTCGCAGAGGTCGAAGGCACTGACCTTCTGCTGGGCCTGGTCGGCGGCGTAGGTCTTGAAGCCCGAGAGCAGGTCCGAGGCGCGGCGCAGGTGGGCGCCGGCCAGCTGGCTGGCGTCTGCGATGCGCTGGGCCAGCTCGGCGGCCTCGGCCGCGGTGAGCTTGCCGCCGCGCAGGCCCTGCAGCAGGCGCTGCGCGAATTCGTCCAGCCCCGAGCAGGCGGTCACCGCCACGCCGATGGGCGAGGCGATGTCATGTGTCATGCCCGCCACCAGGCTGCCCAGGGCCGCCATGCGTTCCTGCTCGATCAGACGGCCGGTGGCACGCAGCTCGCGCTGGCCGTGCGTCATCAGCAGGTGCTGCTCGTGCTCGCGGGCCAGCAGGTTCAGCAGCTCCGCGCTGCAGCGCCCGGCCAGGGCCTGCATCAGCTCCAGCGCGAAGAGGCGGCGCTCCCAGGGGATGGGGGCGCAGTCCATGATGGACAGCAGGCCGATGACGAGGCCGTCCCCGTCCACCAGCGGCAGGCCCAGGTAGCTGTGCACGCCGATCTCGGCCAGCAGGGTGTCGGTGGGGTAGGCCTGCTGGACGCCGCTGGCGTGGTAGCAGACGGCACCGTCGGCCACGTTGCGGCAGGGCGTTCCCTGCAGGGAGTAGTTGAAGGGCGCCAGGTGACGGCCGCCCTGCCAGAACGCCAGCAGCTGGGCGCGCAGGCCCGGCGGTGTGTGCTCGATCTTGCCGATGAAGCAGGCCTGCACACCCAGCTCGTGCGCCAGGCTGGCACTGACGGCCTCGAAGAAGGGCGCGCCATGCAGCGCCCCGATGGCCAGGTTCAGTGCGCGCAGCGCCTGCTCGATGTTCGGCCCCGGCGTGCTGCTCATGGCGGCCACTCAGCTGCGGTCGGGCAGGCGCTGGTAGATCTCCTGGACGGCATCCAGGTGGCTCAGCAGCAGCTCCACCAGCGTGGGGTCGAACTGCGTGCCGGCCTGCGCCTTCACATAGGCCAGGGTCTCGTCGAAACTCCAGGCCTTCTTGTAGCAGCGGTCGCTGACCAGGGCGTCGAAGACGTCGACCAGGGCCACGATGCGCCCGGCCACATGGATCTGCTCGCCGGCCAGGCCGCGGGGGTAGCCCTGGCCGTCCCAGCGCTCGTGGTGCTCGTGGGCGATGATGGCGCCCAGCTGCAGGATGCGCTTGTCGGACTTGCTGAGCAGCTCGTAGCCGATGCGCGCATGGGTCTGCATGACCTCCCACTCTTCCTCGTCCAGCTTGCCGGGCTTGTTGAGCACGCGGTCGGGGATGCCGATCTTGCCGACGTCATGCAGCGGCGCCGCCTGCCGCATGAATTCCACGTCGCCGGCCTTCATGCCCACCAGCTCGGCCAGCAGGGCGGCGAGCTCGCCCACGCGGCGTACGTGGGCGCCGGTTTCCTTGGAGCGCTTCTCGACGGCCTCGCCGATGATGTAGACGGTGGAGCGCTGGGTGTCGGCGATCTCCTCGCGCAGCAGCAGGCTCTCGTAGGTGATGGCCACGTTGGCGCAGAAGATCTCCAGCAGCTCGCGCGCCTCGGCATCGACCGGCTCGGAGAAGACCATGTACAGCAGGCTCTCGTTGCCGCTGCTGGTGCGGTAGTAGCCGACGAAGCAGAGGTCCTCGAAGTGGCTCTGTTGGTCCTGCAGGGCCCGGTCCAGCGAGGTCCGGACCTCGTCGGGCAGGCTGTCGACCTCCTCGTCGACCAGCAGCTTGGAGTATTCCGAGGTGGCCGCCAGCACCTTGAGCCGGCCCTCGATGTGCGAAGCGGCATAGGCCGAGATGCGGCTGGCGCACAGCCCCTGGGCCTCGTAGCCCAGCAGATGCGCCACCTGCTCCAGCACCGCCGAGGCGAAGCGGCGCAGGTTCTGGCTGTCGTAGATGCGGGTGATGGCGTCGATGGAGCGGCGCAGGGCCTGGCGCGACTGATCGATGATCATGATGTCGCGGTAGGACCGCAGCGCCGAGTAGAAGACCGTGATCAGCTTGCGCTTGGTGAGCTCGGTCTTCTCCTTGTAGTCATTGATGTCGTAGGTCTTGATGACATGCTCTTCGGGCGCCTGCCCCGGCTGCCCGGTGCGCAGCACGATGCGCACATGGTGGTTCTCGAGCTCCTCGCGGATGTAGCGGGCCAGGTCCAGGCCGGCATGCTCGGATTCCATCACCACATCCAGCAGCACCAGGGCGATGTCCTGGCGGGTCTGCAGCAGCTCGCGCGCCTCGGTGGCGCTGTAGGCGTCCAGGAACTGCAGGCGTCGGCCGGCGAACTCGAAGTCCGCCATCACCAGCTGCGTGACCTGGTGCACGGCGGGGTCGTCGTCGACGATCATCACTACCCAGGGGTCGATTGCCTTCGTGCGTCCCTGAGTCACTTCCTCAGGCAGTTCGTCGGCAAACACCAAGTCGGACATCACTGGCTCCCATGTGCTGAGGCTGGGCTCATTATGGTGGCAAGTCTTGCCCTTGTGGGGCGGGCCGCGGGACCGGCTGTGGCGGGGAAGTGGCAGGTCGTTGGCGAAAAGCGTGCAGCTGTTCCGGCCTGCGGGAACTTCGCCGGGCAGGCGCGCGAGCGCTGTCGCGCGCCTGCCTCAGTTCTGGTAGGAAGTCCGGCCGCTCAGCGCGGTCCTTCCGTGCTTCAGGACTGTCGCTCACTCACGCCCGCAGAGGCAAAGCTGGCCATCTCGACCAGGATGCGGCAGGCCGACTCCAGCAGCGGCCAGGCCAGCGCCGCGCCCGAGCCCTCGCCCAGCCGCAGGCCCAGGTCCAGCAGGGGCTGGGCCTGCAGCTGCTCCAGCATCAGGCGGTGAGCCTGCTCGTTGGAGCGGTGAGCGAAGACGCAGCGTTCCAGCACGGCCGGCTGCAGCCGTGCAGCCACCAGGATGGCGCTGCTGGTGATGAAGCCGTCGACCAGGATCACGCGGCGCTCCAGCGCGGCCTGCAGCACCGCGCCGACCATCATTGCGATCTCGAAACCGCCGAAGGCCTGCAGCGCCTCCAGCGGCGAGCGGGCCTGCGGATGACGGGCCAGCACCTGGCCGAGGATCTCGGTCTTGCGGGCCAGCTGGGCGTTGTCAAGACCTGTCCCCCGGCCCACGCAGTCGGCGATGGGCAGGTCGGCCAGGCGGGCCAGCAGCAGGGCCGCGGACGAGGTGTTGCCGATGCCCATCTCGCCCAGGATCAGCACATTGCCGGGCTGAGTGGCGAGCAGCTCGCGGCCGGCGCCCAGGGCGGTCGCGCACTGGTCGGCCGTCATGGCGGGCTGCTCCAGCGCGTCGGCCGTGCCGGGCGCGACCTTGGCCTGGATCAGTCCGGGGCGCGGGGCGAAGTCATGGCGCACGCCCGCGTCCACCACCGTCAGGGCCAGTCCGTGCTGGCGGGCCAGCACACTGACCGCCGCGCCGCCGGCCAGGAAGTTCTCCACCATCTGCCAGGTGACGTCCGGCGGGAAGGCCGAGACGCCGCGCGCCGCCAGGCCGTGGTCGCCCGCAAAGACCATCAGCTGAGGCTGCTTCAGCAGGGGCGTCTCGCTGCCCAGGATCAGGCCCAGGCGCTGCATGAGCGCCTCGAGCTGGCCCAGGGAGCCCAGGGGCTTGGTCTTGCTGTCGATGCGGGCCTGCAGGCGCTGGGCCAGGGCGTCGTCATGGAGGCTGGGGATGTGGGGGATCAGGTCGGTCATGGGTCTACTGCAGGACGGTGGATTGGATGGCGGCCAGGACCTGGGGCGCACCCCGCTCCAGGGCCGCCAGGCCGGGCGCGAGGATGTCGGCGGACTTGATCTCCGCCAGGCGCGCGCCCAGCTCGGCAAAGCCGGGCCGGGCCAGCACCTTCTCAGGCACGAACTTCTTGCCGCACCAGGAGCCGAGGATGAGCTGCGGCTCGTGCGACAGCACCTCTTCATGGCTGACGATGCGCTGCTTGGCGAAGCCGGCACGGGCGCGGCCGGCGAAGATGTCGTGGCCGCCGCAGAGCTGGATGATCTCGCTGACCCAGCCGATGCCGCAGATCAGGGGATCGTCCCATTCCTCGAAGAAGACGCGCGGCCGCCAGGGCAGGGCGGCCGCAGCCTCGGCCAGGCGCAGCTCCTGGGTTACGAGGCCGGCGCACAGGGCTTCGCCCTCCACCTCCTTCTGCACCAGGGCGGCCAGCTGGCGCACCATGGCATGGATGCCGGCGATGTTGCGCTGGTCGAACCACAGGGTGGGCAGGCCGGCGGTCTCGCACTCGGCCAGCAGGGGCTTCTGCAGGTCGGAGAAGCCGATGACGAGGTCCGGCCTCACGGCCAGGATGCGTTCCAGCTTCATGCTGGAGAAGCCGCTGATCTTGGGCTTCTCGGCCCGGGCCTCGGGCGGATGCACGCTGTAGCCGGAAATGCCGGCCACGCGGTCCTGGGCACCGAGGCGGTAGAGCACCTCCACGGCTTCGGTGGAGAGGCAGGCGATGCGCTGCGGGGCGCCAGGCACAGCCGGAGCCGTGGACAGGACCGGGGACAGCGCGGGAGTCAGAGGGGCGAGGAGTGTCATGCGGAGGGTTCCAGCAATTGCATCAGGGCACCCGGTGCGAAGTGGCGGTCCACGTAATCCGCCAGACCTTCGAACACCGGCTCCAACCCTCCTGCGTCGACCCCGAACAGGGCCTTCAGCAAGGCAGGCTGCTCGAACAGGCCATGGGCATAGAGCCCCAGCACGTTCGCTTGCTGCCAACCCACGACGCTTGCGTCCCGCTCATGCAGGATCTCTTGTGCTGCGCCCAGCGATGGATGCTGGACGGTGCGGCCATGGTGAATCTCATAACCTTCCAGATCAAGTCCCTGTAAGGCCGACCAGGGTGACGCCATCGCCTTCGCAAAGGACAATGCCGCGGGCCTCAGCAGCTTCTCCCGCTCGAAGCGCGTCACCAGCGGCAGCAGGCCCAGGCCCGGCGCATTGCCGTCGATGCCATGCGGGTCCACCAGGGTCTCGCCCAGCATCTGCAGGCCGCCGCAGATGCCCATCAGCGGCTTGCCCGCCGCGGCATGGGCGGCGATGGCCGCATCCAGGCGCTGCTCGCGCAGCCAGGCGAGGTCCGCCGCCACGGCCTTGGATCCGGGCAGGATGATCCAGTCCGCGCTCTGCAGCGTGCGGGCATCGCGGGCCCAGACCAGCTGCACGCCGGGCACCTGGCGCAGGGGCTGGAATTCATCGAGGTTGGAGAGTCGCGGATAGGCCACGATGGCGATGCGCAGGCCCTGGCCGGTCGCCTGCTCGTCAAAGACGCCGTCCTCCTCCGGCAGGCCGTGGTGGCGCCACATGGGCAGCACGGCCATCGTGGGCACGCCGGTCAGCTGCTGCAGCATCTCGGGGCCGGGCGCCAGCAGGCGGGCATCGCCCCGGAAGCGGTTGAGCACATAGCCGCGGAACAGCGCCCGCTCCTCGGGCGGCAGCAGCTGGTGCGTGCCGTAGAGATGGGCGAAGGCGCCGCCGCGGTCGATGTCGGTGGCCAGCAGGCAGGCGGCCTGCACCTCGCGGGCGGTGCGCATGTTGACGTAGTCGCTGGCATGCAGATTGATCTCGGCCGGCGAGCCCGCGCCCTCGATCACCACCACCTCGTTCTCGTCCATCAGTTCATGCAGGGCCGCGCGGGCATGGGGCCACAGCAGCTCGCTGCGCTCGCGCCAGGGCGCGCGGCTCAGGGCCTCGTCGACCTCGCCCAGCACGATGACCTGCGAGGCGGTGTCGGCCTCCGGCTTGAGCAGCACCGGGTTCATGCGGACCTCGGGCCGGCAGCGTGCGGCCAGGGCCTGGAAGTATTGAGCGGAGCCGATCTCGCCCATGTGCCCGTTCAGTCCAGGCACCACGCGGGCGTTGTTGCTCATGTTCTGCGCCTTGTACGGCGCCACCTTGAAGCCCTGCCGCGCATACCAGCGGCACAGGGCCGTGGCCAGGAAGCTCTTGCCAGCACCGCTGGTGGTGCCCAGCACCATCACGGCGCGTGCGCGCCTGTTCTTGTCGTTCAGAGGCATTCGAGGTCCATCAGGGCTTGAAGCAGCACGTCCTGGCTGTCGGGGCTCTGTACCGAGAGCCGCAGCCAGCCCGGCGCGCCGAGCGATTCGGCATTGCGCAGCTTGATGCCGCGCAGGCGCAGGGCCGCCAGCAGGGTGGGGATGTGGGTGCCCGATCCCGGGCGCCACAGGGCGAAGTTGCAGACGCTGGGCCGGGCCGCCCAGCCGCGCAGGTGCAGGGCGCTGTGCTGGGCCAGGCGCCAGGGGCGCAGGCGATCGCGCTGCTGCTTCAGCGCCTGCAGGGTGTCGGGGCGCCAGGCCTCGCCCAGCAGGGCCACGCCCTCGGCCGACAGCACCCAGCTGGGCGCCAGCTGCCGCAGCCGCTGGGCGGCCTCATGCGCGCTCAGCGGGGCCTGCAGCAGGCCCGCCCGCACGCCGGTGAGGCTCAGGGCCTTGTTGGGGCAACGCAGGCGCCAGGCCTGGTTTGCGAGGGCCTGGGGCAGCTGGCTGCTGCCGTCCAGGCGCAACGCCTCGTAGGCCAGGTCGATGGCCAGCTGGGAGCCGCTGTTGACCAGGGCGTCGGCCACGCCCTGCCAGGCGGTGGCGGAGGGGCTGCTGCCGCTGGGGTTCAGGGGATCGCAGGCCCAGACCAGGGCCGGGCTCTTCATGGGCAGGCCGTCTTCCTGGGCGCACAGCTCGCGGGCGAGCTGGGTGAAGTCCTCGTAGGCATGGACCCGCAGGCCCAGTGCCTGGGCCGCGGCGGCATATTCGCCAAAGCCGGGCTGCGGCACCCACACATGGCGCAGCCCTTCCAGCGACGCCCACAACGTCAGCCGGCGGATGGCCTCGGCGCCGCCCGCGCTGGGCAGGATCAGCTCGGCAGGATGCTGGAGCAGGGCTGAGAGCTGCTCGCGCAGCTGTCCGTAGGCCGGGTCGGGATAGTGGCGGCGGTCCGCGGCCTGCAGGGCCGCCAGCACCGGCTCGGGCGTGGGCAGGGGGCTGGCATTGCTGGAGAAGTCGTGCAGCACGGGCGGCCCGCCGTCGGGTCCGCCGTGTTCCAGCAGCGGCGTGTTCACCATGCCAGGCCTCCGCGCAGACCCAGGGCCAGTCCCATCAGCAGCAGGGCGGCGAGGGCCAGGCCTTGCCAGGCTACCGTCACCGCCCGGGCGATGTCGCCGGCCGCGGGTTCGGCGCCGGGGGCGTTCAGCAGGTAGACGCCCGGCTTGCCCAGGCGCCGCTCCAGGCGCAGAGCCATCGCGCCCATGGGCCAGCCGCCATTGGGCGAGGGCGTGAGGCCGGACTGCCGCCACAGGGCCGGCCATTGCGCCGGGGGCGTCATCAGCAGGCCGGTGAGGCGGGCGGGAATCCAGGACAGCAGGTCATCCAGCCGTGCCGCGCACTTGCCCGCCCATTCCCAGGGGCCGCGGTAGCCCCACATGGCGTCGGCGGTGTTGGCAAATCGGTACAGTGCCGCGCCCGGCAGGCCGGCGATGGCGAACCAGAACAGGGGCGCCACCACGGAATCGTTGAGGTTTTCGGCCAGGGTCTCGATGCCGGCCTCGCGCACCTGGGCGGCGCTCAGCGGCCGCGTGTCCCGGCTGACCAGGCGGGACAGCTGCTCCCGGCCGGCCTCCAGCGATGTCTGCAGTGCATGTTCCACGGCCATCACCTCCTCGCGCAGCATGCGCCAGGCCAGCAAGGGCTTCAAGAGCAGGCCCATGAAAACAAAGGCCATCCCCCACCGGAGGGGGCTCTGCCAGGGGCGCAGGCCTTGCCACAGCCATTGCTCGGCCAGCAGCGCGAGCAGGACGCTCACACTGGCGCCCAGCAGCCACAGCAGCCCGCCCCAGGTGAAGGCCGGCGCGGCGGCCAGGCCCGGCAGCCAGCGCTTGAAGGCGCCCAGGTAGCGGCCCATGGCCACGACCGGGTGCGCCCACAGGGGCGGCTCGCCGAGCAGGTGGTCCACCAGCAGGGCCAGGGCCATGGCGGCGGGGAAGAGCCAGACCGTGTTCATGGCGTCCACATCAGGCCCGCATCAGTCCTCGATGCCACGCTGGGCCGGCACGCCGGCCTTGAAGTGGTGCTTGACCAGGGTCATCTCGGTGACGGTGTCCGCCAGGTCGATCAGCTCCTGCGGTGCACGGCGGCCCGTCAGCACCACGTGCACATGCGAGGGGCGCTCGCGCAGGACCTGCAGCACCGGCTCCAGCGGCAGCCAGCCGTAGCGCAGGGGGTACATGATCTCGTCCAGCACCACGAGGAAGTGCTCGCCGGCGCGTATCGTCGCCTCTGCCCGGGCCCAGCCCTCGCGGGCCAGCTCGGCGGAGTGGTCCAGGTCCTTGCTCTTCCAGGAGAAGCCGTCGCCCAGGCCTTCGATGGGCACGCCCAGCTGCTCGAACAGCCGGTGCTCGCCGAAGCGGGCGGAGGGCACCTTCATGAACTGGTAGATCTTCACGGCCTTGCCGCGGCCATGGGCGCGCAGGGCCAGGCCGAAGGCGGCCGTGCTCTTGCCCTTGCCATCGCCGGTGTGGACGAGGATCAGGCCGCGGCGCTCGGCGGTGGGGATGACGCGTTCGCGGTCGACGGGCGGGGTCTCAATTTCCATGATCGGGGGCTTTCATCAGCAGATCCTGCAGCGGGCGGCGCTGGCGCCAGCCCGCCTGCTCCAGGAGGGGTTGTTCATAGAAGGCCGGCACCGGCCCCAGGCACAGCAGGCCCAGGGGCAGGGCGCCGTCCGGCAGTTCCAGCACGCGCGCCAGGGCCTGCGGCTCGAACATGGACACCCAGCCCAGGCCCAGATTCTCCACGCGGGCGGCGAGCCAGAGGTTCTGCACCGCCGCGCCGGCCGAGCACAGCGCCATCTCCTGCGGCAGGGTGCGGCGGCCGAAGACGGTGCCGTCGTCGGGCGGCAGGATGAGGGCCAGCAGTTCGGCGCAGTCGCGCAGGCCTTCGACCTTGAGGCGCAGGAACTCGTCGGCTCGCGCGCCCAGGGCCGCCGCGGTGGCCTGGCGCTCGGCCTCCACCAGCGGGGCCAGGCGCTCGCGCCAGGCGGGCGTGGACAGGCGCATGAAGCGCCAGGGCTGCATCAAGCCCACCGAGGGCGCCTGGTGCGCGGCCTGCAGCAGCCGCGTGAGTTGCTCGTCCGGCAGGGGCGGGCCCGGCAGGAAGTGCCGGCAGTCGCGGCGCAGGGCAATGGCCTGGCGCATGGTGGCGGCCTGCTCGGGGGTGAAGGGCGGGATCAGGGACATGCGGACCTCAGAGCCTCACCCGCACACTGAAGCGCAGGCTGCGCGGTTCCATGGGATGGACCAGTCGCCCGGCCAGGCCTTCGCCACCGCCGCAGGCCGCGCCCTCGCGGCGCGTGCAGGCATGGCCCCAGTACTCGATGTCATGCGCCTTCGTGTTCAGGGCATTGAGCAGGTCCAGCCCCAGCTCCCAGCCCGGCGCGGGGCGCCAGGCCAGCTTGGCGTTGACGGTGAAGGCGCCGCCGGAGCGCTCGCTGCCGCTTTCCTCCAGCGCGTAGCGGCCGATGTAGCGCAGGCGCAGGCCGGCGCTCCAGGCGCCGCCCGGGTCGTAGCTGGCGCTGACCGAGGTGCTCAGCGGGACGGCGTTGGGCACCTGGCGGCCGCCGTTCTCGGCCTGCACGAAGCGGGCGCGGGACCAGGCGATGTCGGCATCGATGAGCCAGTCGCGGCCCAGGCGGATGTCGTTGGACCATTCCAGGCCGATGCGGCGAGAGGCGCCGCGCGCCTCGGTGACGCCCTCGTCGCCCACGAAGACCAGCTCCGAATCGAGGTCGGCCTGCCACAGGCTCCAGCTGGCCTGCCAGCCCGGGCCGAAGCGGTGGCGCAGGCCCAGCTCCTGGCTGCGCGTGCCGGCCAGCAGGGGCAGGGGATCCTGCGCGCTGCCGTCCTGCGGGTTGAAGCGGCTGGTGGCGCCGCGGGCGTCGTTGGAGCGGAAGCCGCGGCCCCAGTGGGCATAGAGCTCGGTCTCGGCATTCCAGCGGTGCACCAGTCCCAGGCGGGGGCTCAGGCGGCTGTCGCTGGCCGTGCCGCCGTTGCCGGCGTTGAACTCGCCGTCCAGGGCCTGGACCTTGGCCTGGACGCGGTCCCAGCGCGCGCCCAGCACGGCGCGCCAGGCTGGCGTCAGCGCCTGCTGCAGCTCGGCGAAGGCGCCCAGGGCGTCCTGGCGCACGCGATCCTCGCGCACGGTGCGCTGGCGCACGCGATCGACGGTGTCGTAGAGGCCCAGGGTGGCGATGCGGTCCTGGCGCCACTGCAGGCCCCAGCTGAACTGGGCGGGGGCCAGGTCTTGCCACAGGGCCAGGTGCGGCTGCTGGGCCTGCCAGGCGAAGCCCAGCACCTTGCGGCGGTCCAGCTGCTCGTGCTGGTCGCCGTCCGGGCCGCTGATGAAGCCGGAGGGCGCGGAGTAGAGCTGCAGGCCGTAGTCGATCACATAGGCCGTGGCCTGCTGCTGCCAGCTTCCCCAGCGCGTGGCCCAGTCCAGGCTGAGGCTGTGGCGGTGGGTGATGCCGCCGTCATCGGGCGAGAGCGTGCCGTAGCGGCCGATCTCGCCGGACTCGATGGCGCGCAGCGGCACGTGCTCGCTGGCCTTCCAGTGCGCGGTGTAGCCCATGAGGCTGACCGACAGCCCCTCGCGCTCGTCGCCCGTTGACCAGCGCAGCACGGCATTGCGCCGCTGCAGGCCCTCGGGCTGGTCCCAGGGGCCGTCGTTGCGGCTGGCCTCCAGGGCCGCGAGTGCCTGTCCGCCTCCCAGCGGGCGGCTGCCCGCCAGCAGGGCGCGGCGGAAGTGGTGCGGGCCCAGGCCCAGCTCGGCAAAGGGCTGGGCCAGCTCGCGCACATAGGCGATGCGCGAGGCGCCGGTGGTGGCGAAGTCCCCGTCTTCGGCGGCGAAGGCGCCCTTGCGGTAGCGCAGGCTGTCCACCAGCTCGGGCATCAGGAAGTTCAGGTCCATATAGCCCTGGCCGTGCGCGTGGCTGGCCATGTTGACGGGCATGCCCGAGAGCATCGTGGCGAAGTCGCTGCCGTGATCCAGGTTGAAGCCGCGCAGGAAGTACTGGTTGGCCTTGCCGTCCCCGCTGTGCTGGGTGACGATCATGCCGGGCATGGCCTCCAGCAGCTCGGCCGGGCGCAGCAGGGGCTTGTAGGCCAGGCGCTCGGCGCCGACCTCGCCCTGCGAGGCACTCTCCGCGCTGCCCAGCACGGCCCGGCCTTGCAGCTCCACTTTCTCCAGTTCCTGCGCATGCAATGGCTGCACCAAGGGGTAGCAGAGCGCCAGCAGCCAGGGCAGCGGGCGGGCGGGATTGCGGGACGGGACTCGGGTCAGTTTCATGCAGGCAGCGCAGCAGCGCCAGTGGAGTTGAGAGAAGGCGCTGCGCGGAACCAGCGCCAGCTGGCGCCGCAGGCCATCAGCAGGCCCATCAGCACCCAGGCCAGGGCGGTGGACAGCGGCGAGGGGCCGGCAAGGCGCGGCGGCTGGACCTGGGGCACGGGCTGCAGCTGCAGGCCGCGCACCACGGGAGGCTGGGACCGCTCGTTCGTCTGGTGGGGCTTGGGCGTGGCAGGGCGCGGCGCGGGCGCAGCCGGCTTGGGCAGCTGGCCTTGCACCCAGCGCTGCACGCCGGCCAGCTCGTCGGGCCGGCTGCGGGCGCTGCGCAGCTCGGCATAGCGCTGGGCCAGTTCGCGGCGGGTGGCGGCGTCGGGCTGCCAGTGGCCTTGCGCGGCCGCGCGGACCAGACCGGCCAGCGTCTGGGCATAGCTCTCCCTGTGCTGGGCCAGCCATTGCGGGAGCTGCAGCTGGTGCTTGTCGCGCACCAGCACGTCGAAGAGGCTTTGCCAGTGGTCGGGGCGCACGGTCTCGGGGGCCATGTTTTGCCAGCCCAGGGTGAACTGCACGGTCTTGAGGACCTGCAGTGCGCCGGCATAGCCCTCGTCGCGCTGGGCCTTGAGCCAGCCGGGGTGCAGGTAGCGGCCCTGCATCTCCAGGGCGATGGCTCGGCTGGCGCTCTCGGTCTGCTGCTCGGCGGCGTCCTGCAGCTGGCTCACGTGCAGCTGCAGGGCCTCCTTGCGGCCGGCCGCCTTGGCGGCTGCGGCCAGGCCGCCCAGGTACTGGAAGGGGTCGTCCGAGCTGAGCATGGCGTAGAGGTGGGAGCTGCGGGACATCAGTGCGGCGTCCGTGCGCTTGAGCTGGGCCGCGAAGGCGCTGCGCGCCGTGCGCTCGTCGACGGCCAGCGGCTCGCCCTTCACATAGGGCTGGCTCATGCTCTGCAGGAAGAGCTGGCCCAGGCGCGGGTCCTCGCGCTTCAGGGCGTCGGCCTGCATGGCCTCGGCCACGCCCGTGCCGTAGGCGCCCGCGCTGTTGCCGAACATCCGGGCCTGGGCCAGCTGGCGCGCCTGCGCGGGTTTCATGCCCTGCCGGCGCAGCTCCTGCTCGACCTCGCGGCTGTGGCGGGTGATGGCGTTGTCGCCTTCCTGCTCCGCAGCCGAAGCGGCCAGGGCCACGGCCTCGTCCAGCAGCTTCATCAGGCCGGGGAACTGGTCGCGGTAGGAACCGGTGATGGACAGCAGCACGTCGATGCGGGCGTGGCCCAGCGCTGCCAGCGGGATGAGGCGCAGCTTCGTCGGCCGGCCGTTCTCGTCCCACACAGGCTCGACGCCCAGCGCGGCCAGGGCTTGGGCTTCCATCAGGCCCTGATGACGCAGGGTCTCGCCGGCCCACAGCGACAGCGCCAGGCGCTGCGGCGGCTTCGGGCCCTTGACCTGCTCGGCCCACCACTGTCTGAAGAGGCGCTGGGCGGCCTCGTAGGCCTGGGGCGTGGGCAGGCGGGCCGGGTCCAGGCCGCTGAGGTTGCGGCCGGTGGGCAGGCTGTCGGGATTGCGCAGCGGGTCGCCGCCATAGGCCGCGGGCACGAAGCGGCCTTCCAGCGCCGCCAGCAGGCCCGGCAGTTCGCCCTCGTGGCTGAGGCGGCGCTCCATCTCCTGGGCGCGCAGGGCCAGCTGGTAGAGCGCGGCGCTGTCGATGGGCTTGCGGGCGGCGTGGTTGGGCACCGGGCCGTCTGGCTGGGCGGGGCGCAGGTCCAGCTCGCTGGCGGCCCGGGCGTCCTGCAGCGCGAGGTCCAGCCAGCGCGCGGGTCGTGCGGTGGCCACGCGCTCGTAGTCGATCAGGAAGGCCTCGTCGATGTCCTCGCCCAGGGCCTCGATCAGGGGCGCGCGCAGCATCTGCAGAAGGGTGCCGCGGCGCTGGGCCTCGTCCGGCACGCGGCCGAAGACAGCCAGGCCCTGGGGCTGGGAGCTTTGCGCCAGGCGGTCCAGGTACGGGTGCAGCAGCTCCAGGAAGCCGGAGAAATTGGCGGCAATCTGCTCGGCTGTCCAGCCCAGGTCCTTGTGCAACTGGTGCTCGACGAACTGCTCCACCATCTGCCGCTCCAGGCCCTGGCGCGTGGGGCCGGGGTCCACCGTCTCCCATTCGTGCATCAGCTCGTGCATGCGGGCCATGCGGGCGTTGAAGCCGGCCGGCGCGAAGCTGGGCGTGCGGTGGCTCACCATCAGCGCGCGGCCGCGGCGCTTGGCTGTGAGGGCTTCGCCGAGGTTGTCGACGATGTAGGGATAGATCACGGGCACATCGCCCAGGGGCAGCAGGGCGTCGTCGTGCACGTCCAGGCCGCGCAGCTTGCCATTGGCCCATTCCTGCGTGCCGTGGGTGCCGAAGTGGATCAGCGCATCGGCCTGCCGGGCCCAGAGGTAGACGGCCAGGTAGTGATGGGACAGCGGGGTCTTGCTGCGATGCTGCATCGCATCCCGGCCGAGGTGCTGGTCCTCTTCGCGCGGGGGCTGGGGCAGCACGGCCAGGTGCCCGAGCTGCAGGCGCGGGATCACGAAGACCGGTTTGCCCTGATGCTGACGCACGTAGCGGCTCTGCGCGGGCGGGCCCCAGCGCTGCAGCAGGGGCTGGCGCACGGTGGCGGGCAGGGTGTCGAACCAGCGCTGGTAGTCCGCCACGGGCAGGGCGGCGGCCTGGCCGCTGCGCAGCAGGGCGTCGAGATCGGCGCCCGGGTAGTAGGCGGCCAGCAGGCCCTGCAGCCCTTGGAGCCACTGGGCCTCGTCACGCGGCTCGACGGCATAGCCCGCGGCCTGCAGACCCCGGCTCAGCTGCTCCAGGCTGCGGGGCACGTTGAGGAAGCTGGCGCCGAAGTTGCTGGCCCCGGCGGGGTAGTTGTAGACGAAGAGGCTCAGGCGCTTGTCCGCCGCGGGCTTGTCCTGCAGGGCGATCAGGCGGCGCGCCTTGGCCACCACGGCGGCGGACTGGCGCTCGATGAGCTGCGGCTCGGCGCCGCCCGCGGGATGGGCCACGACCAGCACGGGGTCGATCAGTCCGGCGCTCTCCGGCTGCGCCAGGTAGAAGGGGATGTCGCTCTGGGCGAGGCCCGTGCTGCCGGCGTCCCATTGCGCGCTGTCGCCCTGGCGGAAGGGCAGCGTGGCCAGCACCGGCCTGCCCCAGCGCTCGAACAGGGTCTGCAGCGAGCCGGCCTTGGGCATCAGCGTGTGCGTGACCAGCACATCGTGCAGGGGCTGACCCTCAGGCGCCAGCAGGGCCTGCAGCTGGGTCTCGTCCAGGGGGCTGACGAAGGCCGCGAGCGCCTGCAGGCCCTGGGCCTCGAACTGGCGCAGCCAGGCGTCCAGCCAGGCCGTCTGGCCCTGGACGAAGTGGTAGCGGTGCAGCAGGATCACGACCCGCTTCCGCACGCCGCCGTGGATGCGCTGGTCGGCCCAGCGGCGGGCGGCGTCGGCATCCGGCAGCAGGGCTGGGGCGTCGGGATGGTAGAAGCCGCGCAGGGGCAGGCGCTGGGCCAGGGGCATGTCCATCTTGCGGCCGTCGGCCTGGGCCTTCAGGACCTGGAGGGCGGCCCGCGTATTGGCCGCGCCGCCGGCCTGCAGCAGGGCGCGCAGGCTGCGCTCGGTGGCGGGCGGCTCGCCGCCGGGAATCCACAGCGGCGGGCGCGCATCCAGGCCGGGCAGGTCCGCCAGCAGGCCGCGCAGGCGCGTCTCGGCCACGGCATGGGGCGCGTCGATCCACACCCAGCGCGCGGCCTGCACCAGGCCTTGCAGCTGGCGCTGGCGGGCCTGGCGTTCCCTGTCGCCCAGGGCCTCGGCCTGCAGCGGCACCTGCCAGCGCTGCAGCGAGATGCCGGCGGCCTGGGCCTCGCGCACCAGCAGCGCCTCGCGGGCCGCGGGCGTCACGTCGGTGGAGATCCACAGCAGCTGGGCCTGGGCCAGGCTGGCGAGCGTCAGCAGGCCCAGCAGCAGTCCGAGCAGCAGGGCGTGCCGCAGCAGCCGGTCAACGCGCATCCGGTGCACCTTCTTCAGGGACGTAGATGACACTCCCGTCCTTGAGCTTGTAGGCCACCCCGGCCTTCACGCCCTGGCCTTCGCTGCTGCCGCCGTTGCCGCGGTACTTGATCTCCTGGCCGTTCTTGCGCACCACGATCTCCATGTCCGGCTCACCGGCGCGGCGGATCACGGTCTCGTCCGCCTGGGACTGCTGCTGCAGGGCCACGGCTGTCAGCAGCGCGACGACCAGGACCAGGAACACGTCCACGAGGTTGACGGCCGAGAGCATGGGGTCGTCGTCCTCCTCGGCGAGGATGTGCAGGCGGTGACCACTCATGCCCAACCCCGTTCCTTCTTGATGTCCAGCAGCTCAGCGAGCAGCCAGCGGCGGCGCACGGAGTACACGACGAGCGCGATGGCCGCGGCGGTCATGGCCAGCACCACGCCGGAGAAGGCGGAGCCGAACACGGCCAGGGCCTGGTGCCCCTGGCCGGCGGCGACCTGCTGCAAGGCTGGGCCCAGGGGCACCATGGTGGCGATCAGGCCCAGCAGCGGGCTCACCCGGCCCAGCAGGCGTGCAGGCTCCAGCTGGCGCAGCACCTGCAGCTCCAGCTGCTCGAGCCGGCATTCCGGCGTGGCCTGCAGCAGGCGGCGGCCGCGGCGGCGCAGCAGGGCGTCCATCAGCGTGACACCAGCGGTCCAGAGGGCGTAGGCAAAGCCCAGGGCGACGAGGATCAGCACCGGCCACAGCAGGGCCTGGGTGATCTGGGCGAATCCGGATTCGATCAGCATGGTGGAAGCTTCAAGGTTCAGGCGCGGAAGAACTGCGCCACGGCGGCCGGGTTGGCATGGAAGTAGTGGTGTATGTAGCTGGCCCGGATACCGCCCTGCTGGTAGAGCAGCTCGCGGGTCTTGCCGCCATTGGGATTGGCGGCCTGGGCGATGGCGGGCAGCGGCGTCTCCATCGTGGAGTAATGGAAGCTGTGGCCGCGCAGCTCACCCTCGGGCCAGACGATGGACTGCAGGCCCAGGGCCGAGAGGCGGGTCTGCATGTGGCCGCTGCCGGGCAGCAGGCCGGCCAGGGGCCAGGTCTTGCCATCGGCATCGACCAGCTGCTCCAGCAGCACGAGCAGACCGCCGCACTCGGCCAGCAGGGGCTTGCCCGCGGCCTGGTGGCGGCGCAGGTCTGCGAAGAAGCGGGGGTGGGCGGCCAGGGCCTGGGCATGCAGCTCGGGATAGCCGCCGGGCAGCCAGAGGGCGTCGCAGTCGGGCAGGTCCTCACCGGCCAGGGGCGAGAAGAAACACAGCGCTGCACCGAGTTCGCGCAGGCAGTCGAGGTTGGCGGGGTAGATGAAGCTGAAGCAGGCATCGCGGGCGATGGCGATGCGGCGGCCGACCAGGGGCTGGCCGAGGTCGGCCCGGGCGGGGGCCTGGAAATCGATGGGCGCCAGCGCAGCCTCCAGGCCCTGGCCCAGCGCGCAGCCGGCTTCCCAGGCGTCCGCCCAGGCCTGGAGCTGAGCTTCGAGCCCGGGCAGCTCCAGCGCCTGGACCAGGCCCAGGTGGCGCTCGGGCAGGCTCAGCTCGGGCTGGCGGCGCAGGGCAGCCACGAGGGGCAGGTCTTGCGGCAGGCCCTGGGCCACCATGCGGGCATGCGATTCGCTGCCCACGCGGTTGGCCACCACGCCGGCCACGCGGATGTCGCTGCGGTAGCGCGCAAGGCCGGTGGCCAGGGCGGCGAAGGTCTGGGCCATGGCCGAGGCATCGAGCACCGCCAGCACCGGCAGGCCGAAGGCGGCGGCGAGGTCGGCGCTGCTGGGATCGCCGTCGAAAAGCCCCATCACGCCTTCCACCAGGATCAGGTCGGACTCGGCGGCGGCCTGCGCCAGCAGGGCCTGGCAATGGGCCAGGCCGCCCATGAAGAGGTCCAGCTGATAGACCGGCGCGCCGCTGGCCCGCTCCAGGATCATGGGGTCCAGGTAGTCCGGCCCGGTCTTGAAGACGCGCACCCGCCGGCCCTGGCGGCGGGCCTGGCTGGCGATGGCGGCGGTGAGGCTGGTCTTGCCCTGGCCGGAGGCCGGGGCGCTGATCATGAGGGCGGGGCAGGAGGGCATGGTCGGACCGGGTGTCGAGGAAGGCGTCAGGCGGGGCGTCGCAGGGGCAGCACGGGCGCGAGGTCGCCCGCGGCCGGCGGCGGGGCGGCAGGCGCGGGGCTGAAGGGCAGGGCCAGCCACTGGCCCTGCACCTGCAGGATCTGCAGACGGTCGTCGAAGACGGCCTGCAGGGCGCGGTGCGTGGCCGGATCGGCCGGAGCGCCCTGGTGGTGGACCTGGCCGGCGGCCATCACCACCAGCTCGTCGGCCTGCAAGGCGATGTTGAGCTCGTGCAGCACGCTGATCACGGTGCGGCCCTGGGCGGTGAGGTGGCGCACGCAGTCCAGCCAGTCGGCCTGGTGGGGCGGGTCCAGGTGGGCCAGCGGCTCGTCCATCAGCAGCACCTCGGCCTGCACGGCCAGGGCGCGGGCCAGCAGCACGCGCTGGCGCTCGCCACCGGAGAGGCGCTGCAGGCGGCGCTCGCGCCAGTCCCAGCACTGGGTCTGGCGCATGGCCTGGGCCACGGCCTCGTGGTCCTCGGCACTGGGCGGAGAGAGCCAGGCCTGATGGGGCAGGCGGCCCAGCATCACGACCTCGTAGGCGCTGAGATCATCGCCCCCGCTTTCGTTCTGGCCCAGCCAGGAGAGGCTGCGGGCGCGGGCCTTGGGTCCCCAGTCACCCAGGGGCCGGTCCAGGAAGTCGATGCGGCCCTGGGCGGGCAGCAGCGACGCCATGGCGCGCAGCAGGGTGGATTTGCCCGCGCCATTGGGCCCCACGATGGCCGTCCAGCGCTGTCGCGGCAGGGCGGTGTAGAGGGTCTTGAGCACGGGCTGGCCCTGCAGTTGCAGGCCCAGCAGGTCGACCTCGAAGGCCATGGGCAGGTGAAGGCCTCGGCTCATGATCTTTTCTCCGACAAGGGTCCGCGATGCATCAGCACGAGCAGATAGGCCCCGCCCAGCAGGGAGGTGACCACGCCCACCGGCAGCTCCTGCGGGGCGATGACCCAGCGGGCGACGATGTCGGCGGACAGCAGCAGGCAGCCGCCGGCCAGGGACGAGAGCAGCAGCAGCCAGCCGTGGGTGCACAGCACGCGGCTGCGTACCAGGTGCGGCGCCACCAGGCCCACGAAGGCGATCAGCCCGGCCTGGGCCACGGCCGCGCCGGTGGCCAGGGCCAGCAGCGCGATCAGGAAGAGGCGGACCAGGGACAGGCGCACGCCCAGGGAGCGGGCGGTGGCCTCGCCCAGGGTCAGCGCATCCAGCGCGCGGCTGGCACCTACGGCGCCCATCAGGCACAGCAGCAGGGCGGGGGCCAGCACCCACACCGAGGCCCAGCTCAGGAAGCCGCTGGTGCCCAGCATGAAGGCCTGCATGGGGCGCATGATGTCCGGCGTCATCAGGGTCAGCAGCGAGGTGAGGGCGAACAGCACCACGCCCACGATCACGCCGGCCAGCAGCAGGCGGATGGACTGCTCGACGCCGCGCGCCAGCAGCAGGGTCAGGCTCACGCCGGCCAGGGCACCGATGAAGGCGGTGCCGGTGAGGCCGATGCGCAGCATCAGCGCCACGGCCGCCGGGCTCACGCCGATGGCCACCAGCAGCGCGGCCACGCCCAGCGAGGCGCCGGCCGAGGCGCCCAGCAGGTAGGGGTCGGCCAGCGGATTGCGGAACAGGCCCTGCGCGATGGCGCCGCCCAGGCCCAGCAGCGCGCCGGCCAGCAGGGAGCCGATGGAGCGCGGGAAGCGGATCTGCCACAGGATCTGCTCCTGCATGGCGTCCTGGCTGGCGAGGATGTCGAAGGTGAAGCCGGTGCTGCCCACGGCCACGCCGGCCAGGCACAGTCCCGTGGCGATCAGGGTCAGCAGCAGCAGCAGGGTCCAGGGTTTCATTGCGACAGGCCTCCATGAACGGGCCGCGGGGTCTCGGTGACGGGCCGCTGCGTCTGGGCCGACCGTCCCGCCGGGGTCTGAGTGGCACCCGAGGATCCGGCTTCGCCGGGCCTGCGGGTGCGCCCCCTCGAGGGGGCTGGCGAAGCCAGTACGGGGTGGTCCATTACCTCATGCCGCCGGGCGGGGCGTTGAAGGGCGTGGTGGGCAGCGGCACCGGGCCGGCGGCGGCCTGGCGCAGGCAGCGGGCCATCAGCGCGGCGGCCTCGGCCATGCGGGGGCCGGGGCGCACCAGCACATCGGACTCGTCCGGCGTCCAGACGCAGATGCGCTGGTTCTTCACCGCCAGGATGCTGTTCCAGCCCGGGCGCTGTGGCAGCCCCGGCGCACTGCGCTGGCCCACCATGATCACCTGCGGGTTGGCGCGCACCACGTACTCCGGGTTGAGCTTGGGGAAGGGCCCCAGCTCGGCGGGGATGACGTTGCGGGCGCCCAGGCGGGTGAGCGTCTCGCCGATGAAGGAGCTGGTGCCGGCGCCGTAGGGCGCGCTGTCCACCTCGTAATAGACGTTCAGCTGCCGGGCCGCCGGCGGCAGGCTGGCGGCGGCTTCCTTGATGCCTTCGTCGATGCGCTGCCAGACCTGGGCACCGGCCTGCGGCTTGCCCAGCAGCAAGGCCATCTTGCCCAGCACGCGCTGCACATCGGCATGGGTCTTGGGCTCCAGCGCGATGACCTTGAGGCCCAGCGCCTCCAGCCGGTCGGTCAGCCGCGAGGAGATGGCCACCAGCACCACGTCGGGCTTGAGGGTGACGATGCTCTCGATGCTGGTGTCATCCATGCCGCCCAGCTTGGGCAGGGACTGGATGGAGGCGGGGTGGTTGGAGTAGCGGTCCACCCCCACCAGACGCGCGCATTCGCCCAGCGTGCAGACGGACTCGGTCAGCGAAGGCAGCAGGCTGATGATGCGCCGCGGCACGTCCGCCAGCGTGACGCCCACGCCGCGGTCATCCTTGATCTGCACCGGGGCTGCGTCCGCGGCGTGCCCGCACAGGGCCGCGGCCAGGCACAGCAGCGCGGCAGCAAAGGGTCGGGTCTTGCCCATGGGCTTGCTCATCTCAGGACTCCAGGTTCTCGACGGGGCGCGTCCAGGGCTGGCCCGCCACCATCATCGTCAGCTGCGTGCAGCGGCGTGCCACGGCCTGGTTCAGGCGGCCCAGCTCGTCGGCGTACTCGCGCACCTCGCGGCCCAGGGGCATCACGCCCCAGCCCACCTCGTTGGAGACGAAGACCACGGGCGAGGCCAGTGTGGGCAGCGTGGCCAGCAGCGCATCGCAGGCGGCCTGCCAGGCCTCGCGCCGGGGCTGGCCGTCCATGGGCATCAGCCAGTTGGTGAGCCACAGGGTCAGGCAGTCCACGATCAGCAGCCGCCCCGGTGCCGCCGCCGAGCGCAGGGCCTCGGCCAGATGCAGGGGGGCTTCCACCGTCGCAAAGCCCGCCGGGCGCTCGGCCTGGTGGCGGGCGATGCGCTGGCGCATCTCCTCGTCATGGGCCTCGGCCGTGGCGATCACGCAGACGCTGTGACCAGGCTCGCGGGCCCAGTCCAGCGCCAGGCGCTCGGCCTGCCGCGACTTGCCGCTGCGCTGCCCGCCAACGATGAGTGTGTGTGACTGCGTGCTCATGCTCGTGGACCTTTTCGCATCAATCTGCCTTCACCGAGCGACGCCCGCGGTGGGCCGTGAGGCCCGGTTCTTCGCCAGGCGGAAGAAGCCCGCAGGGCGCCCTCCGGCCAGGATCGGGCCCCTCGAGGGCGCACGAAGCGCCCAGGGGGAGTCCTTACAGCGTGGGGGTGAAGCGCACGCCGATGAAGAAGGTCCGCGGTGCCTGCGCATAGCCCTTGGCCGTCTCGTAGTCCTTGTTGAAGGCGTTGTCGATGTTGGCCTGCAGGCGCACTTGCGAGTTCACGCGATAGCTCAGGTCCAGATTGACCAGGCTGTAGCCACCCAGGGGCTTGGTGTTGGCGTTGTCGTCGAAGCGGCTGCCATGGGCCTGGATCTGCAGGCCGCCGGACCACTGGTTCAGCGTCTTCTCCAGGCGTAGGCTGGCGTGCTTCTTGGCGCGGCGGCCCAGCAGCTTGTCGGTGGTCAGGTCGCGCGGGTTCTGGAAGTCCACGGAGCCCTGCACGCGCAGGCCGGCGACCATCGTCTCGCCCTGCAGGCTCACGCCCTGCAGGCGCACCTTGGCCAGGTTGCCGTAGCAGCCGCCGTAGGTGGAGACGCAGTTCGCCGCGAAGCTGCTGTCCCAGGAGATCAGTTCGCGGATGCGGTTGTTGTAGACCGTCAGGCCCAGCTCGCTGTCGCCCTGGCTCCAATTGAGGCCCAGCTCGGTGTTGCGGCCGCGCTCGGGGTTGAGGGCGGCCACGCCGGGCTTGGGGCCGTACTCGCTGAAGCTCTGGTAGAGCGTGGGGGCGCGGAAGGCGGTGCCGGCGCTGGCCCAGGCGCGCAGGCCCGGCAGGAAGCGCCAGCCCGCGGCCACGGTGCCGGTGTTGATGCCGCCGAAGGCGCTGTCCTGGTCATGGCGCAGGTGCAGCTGGGCGTCGATGCTGCTGTTGCTGTAGAGGTAGCTGGCCGCCACGGCATTCTGGTGGCGCTTGACCTGGCCGCCGGTGGTGGGCAGCAGGCCGGAGTTGATCAGCTTGTCCTCGCGGCGTTCCAGCACGGCATTGAGCTGGCCCACGGGGAGCTTGACGGTGCCGCCCAGGGTGTACTGGCGGACCTGGGTCTCGGTCAGGTAGGTGGAGGCGTTGTTGCTGAGCGTCTCGTAGCGCTCGCGCGAGTCGCCGATGCTGGCTTCGGTCTGCCAGTCTGCATTCCACTGGGCGCTCCAGAGGGCGCGGCTGGCGTGGGTGTCATGCAGATTGCGGTCGCGCACGCCGACCTTGGGCTTGGCCGAGGCGTCGTAGTCGCTGTCCAGGCTGCTGTAGGTGTTGACCAGCTCCAGGCGCTGGCCGGCGTCCAGCTGGTAGCCCAGGCGGGCGTTGACGCTGTGGGTGCGCCAGCCGTCGACGTCGGGGCTGTAGGCGGGATCGTTGGTGACCTTGCGGATGTTGAAGCCGTCGGCCACTTCCTGGGCCAGGCTCAGGGCGTAGTCCAGGGCGCCTGCGGCACCGCTGACGCTGAGGTCGCCCTTGACCAGTCCCAGGCTGCCCACGCCGGCGCCGATCTCGACGGTGGGCGTGCGCTTGCCCTTGCGGGTGAAGACCTGGATCACGCCCGCCACGGCATCCGAGCCATAGACGCTGCTGGCCGCGCCGCGGACGATCTCCACGCGCTCGATCTGGGCCAGGGGAATGGCTTCCCAGGCAGCGCCGCCGGAGCCGGACTGCGTGTCCATGCGCACGCCGTCCACCAGCAGCAGGGTGTGCTGGGTGTTGGCGCCGCGCAGGAAGAGGCTGGTGTTGGTGCCGGGGTTGCCGTTGCGCACGAGCTCGACGCAAGACTGGCGACCCAGCAGGTCCACCAGATTGCCGAAGCCCTGGCGCTCGATGTCGGCGCGGGTCAGCACGGTGACGTCGGCCAGCACCTGGCTCAGGTCCAGCTTGGAGCGGGTGGCGGTGACCTGGACCTGGCCCAGCTTGTTGGGCGTTTCCTGCGCCTGGGTCTGTGCCGACAGGGCCAGCAGGCCCAGCGCGATCATGTTCAGGGTGGAGGAGGGACGGACGGAGGCAGGCAGGCGCGCAGGCGAAGGCTGGCGTGCAGCACGCAAGAAGGAAGCGGACATGAGAAAAACGGGACTACGAGGCGGTCCAGGTGCCAGCTTCCCCGCAGGCTCCTGTGAAAACGAGGCGCTGCTTGCGCAGGCACCTCACCCGTTGGCCGGTATCCGGGCTGGCGGATCGCGTCGCTGCATCCTTCCCAGTGCCGGGGCACCAGTGGATTCATGTGCAGCAACTGAAGGCCTTGCAGCCTTGTCCGCTTACCGTTGCGGGGACAGCTCAGGTTGGGGCGGCCTCGTGGAGGCGTTCCTTTCTGATTCCCGTTTAACTGCCCTGACCGATGGGTCGGGGCGAGCACCAACAGCGCGCATTCTAGTCCAGGCTGGCCGAGTGATCGCTGAAAGCGTGGCTTGACCGGGCTCAAGCCGCCCCGGCGCCACGGGCCGGGCGCCGTCAAGCCTTGCGGCGGGACCTCCGCAGCGGGCGCACCCGGGAGCACTCAGGAGCACTCGGGGGCGCCGGCGACGGTCGAGGCGTAGGGGCCGGTGTGTGACCCCGGGCAGGGGTGACGGAGCGCGATGAAGGGGGTGCATTGCGCATGCCGTGGGCATGCGCATGGGCAGCGCCCGGACGAAGGCCCGAGGCATGGGCATGGGCCTGCCCGTCTGCCCGTCTGCCCGTCTGCCCGTCTGCCCGTCTGCCCGTCGCCGCGGCCCCGGGCCGCGCAGGGCGCTAGGGCGTTTGCGCGGCAGGGCCTTGCGGTGCCGGCTCGACGCCCTTCTGCGGTGGTGGCAGCGGCTCCGGCTTGTGCTGCGTCTTGTTGGGCGTCTTGCCTAGCGGCCTGCCGTGGCGGGCCCCGGCCCGGCGTTGCGGGGCTGGCGGTGCCGGCGCCGCTGTGGCTGCGCCCAAGGGCTGAGCCTTGGACCCCATCGACACCCCTGGGTCTGCTCGCTCCACGGCGCGGCGCTCGGCACGGTCCCGCGCTTCGCGTTCGCGGGCCTGCCGCTCGATCAGCAGGCCTTCCCGGCGGATCCGCTCCTGCGCGGCCGCCGCGGCCTGCGCATCGCCAGGGTCGTAGTGCAGCACCTGGCTGGCGCCGGGCTCCTGAGGGCAGGGCGTGTTGCGCAGCTCGCGCCCCTGTGGCCCGCACCGGTAGAGGGTGAGCTGGCCGGGGCCAGCCTGGCTCACCGCCGCGAGGGGGGCCAACGCCAGCGTGCCGAGCAGCAGGGCCAGGATCGCGCGGGGCGGCATCGTCTGCATGGTGCGGCCCCGGCCAGCGGGGTCAGGTCTTGTTCCTGCCCAGGGCCGAAGCCAGGGCGGAGGACAAGGCGGAGGACAGCGCCCCCGCCGCCTTGGCCGGGGACGGGGCGGTGCGGGGGGCGGCCCCTGCGGCTGGCGCCTGCGTGCCTGTCGGCGCGGTCTGGGAAGACGTTGCGGGCGAAGCTGGCAGTGCCGTGGCCAGCGAAGGTGCCGCCGAAGCTGCGGGGGACGTCGGCTGTGGGCCTGGCTGCGGGCCGGCCACGACTGCCGATGAGGCTGCGGCCTTTGGCGCCGGACTGCCCGGCGCCGACAGTGCGCCGGACCCTGCGGGTGCGCCCTCGGCGGGGGCGGGGCGCGGTGGCTTGGGCCGGGGCGGCTTGGCATGGATCTGGGTCAGGGCCTTGGCCATGTCGCCCTTGAGCATGAGCTCCACGGCATCCAGGCTCTTGGCGATGCATTGCTCGACGCCGATGCGCTCATCAACCGGCGGCTTGCGCAGCACATAGGCGGCCACCTCGCCCTTGTGACCTGGATGGCCGATGCCCAGGCGCAGGCGCCAGAAATTGCCCGAGCCCAGCTGGGCCTGCATGTCCTTGAGACCGTTGTGGCCGCCGGTGCCGCCGCCCTGCTTCATCTTCATCTCGCCGGGGGGGAGGTCCAGCTCGTCGTGGATGGCCAGGATCTCCTCGGGCGTGATCTTGAAGAAGCGCGCCAGCGCCGCCACCGACTTGCCCGAGAGGTTCATGTAGGTGAGCGGCTGCAGCAGCCAGATGGGGCCGCTGGCACCGGGGGCGTTGTTGATGCGGGCCACCATGCCGTAGTAGCTCTTGTCGAGCTGCAGGCTGCCGCCCAGGCGCCGGGCCAGCTGGTCTATCCACCAGAAGCCGGCGTTGTGGCGGGTGTCCTCGTATTCAGGGCCTGGGTTGCCCAGGCCGACAAAGAGTCGAATCATGGGGCTGATTATCCCAGCCCCGATGTCCGCCCCGCATCCGCAGAGCTGCTCAGGCCTGCGGTGCCGCGCCTGCGGCAGGCGCGCCCAGGGACTCGTGCAGGCGCAGCGCCATGAGGCCGTGGGCGAGGGTGGCCCCTCCCTTGACGGCCGCGGCCACCGCGGCCACCTCAGCCAGCTCCTCGGCCGTGCTGCCCTGGCGCCGCGCGCCGCGCACATGCACGTCGATGCAGTAGGCGCACTGCGTGGCGAGGGCCACGCCCAGGG
Organism: Roseateles flavus; assembly: GCF_039872765.1. Taxonomy (NCBI): domain Bacteria; kingdom Pseudomonadati; phylum Pseudomonadota; class Betaproteobacteria; order Burkholderiales; family Sphaerotilaceae; genus Roseateles; species Roseateles flavus. The sequence continues at coordinate 114,144 of NZ_JBDPZC010000004.1, forward strand.
CGATCCATTCGCGCTCCTTCGCGCCGATGCGGCCGCCCTCGCGGAAGACGGCATGGTCGAAGGCCAGCCAGGCCTGCGACTCCAGGGGCACCTTCTCGGCGAGCTGGCGGGCCAGCAGCAGGTCTTCGGGGGTCTGGTAGCTCGAGCTCATCGGAGGTCTCCCTGTTGCGAATGCGTGTGCTGGCGCCGATGTTCGGCGATGCTGCCACGGTAGGACAAGACCTGACCCCGTGTACCGAACGGGTCATTGACACGGGCGTGCTGGGAGCCCAGCACCGGAAGGAAGAACATGGAAAGCTCCTTGGCTTGGACACCGGCGACATGCCGGCGCTCAGCCTCCAGAGGCCTGCCGGGGCCGCCAAGGATTCACGATGTCAGGACGACCGTGCGATGGGCGCTCACCACCCGTCGCAGCCCGGCCGTACAGACGAAAAAAAGCCCCGCCAGGGCGGGGCTTCTTGCGCAAGGCGGCGAAGAATTACTTCTTGCCCTTCTTGCCCTTCTTGTCGTCGGCGGCCGGAGCGGCAGCCACGACGATCTCTTCCACGACCGGGGCCACGGCGGTGGCGACCACGGGGTTCGGCTTGCCGTGGGTCACGATCTTGACGTGGGAAGCCACGACCAGGTCGTTCACGTGCACCGAGTGGCCCAGGGTCAGCTTGCTCAGGTCCACTTCGATGAACTCGGGCAGCTGCTCGGCCAGGCAGTTGATTTCCAGCTGGGTGATCACGTGGTTGACCGTGCACTTGTCGGTCTTGACGGCCGGGGACTCGGCTTCGCCCACGAAGTGCAGGGGCACCTTCTTGGAGATCTTGGTGGTGGCATCCACGCGCTGGAAGTCGATGTGCTGGACTTGCGGCTTGTAGGGGTGCATCTGGAAGTCACGCAGCAGGACCTTGGTCACGGTGCCGTTCAGTTCCATCTCGAGGATGGAGCTGTGGAAGGCTTCCTTCTTCAGGGCGTGATACAGGGCGTTGTGGTCCAGCTCGATGGTGGCGGGTTCGCCAGCGCCGTAGACGATGCCAGGCACCTTGCCAGCGATACGCAGGCGGCGGCTCGCTCCGGTCCCCTGCAGCTTGCGCTCAAAAGCGACGAATTTCATAGGTTTCTCCAAAAATGGATGGATGCCCGCGACCAGGCACCCGTGGATGCGACCCGAAGGCCGCTGACAAAAACCGGCCCGACGGGCCGGTCACAAACAAGCGGGCGCTCCCTTGCGAGGAGCGCCCGGCATCAGATCAGAAATTGTTGTTCTGCTCGGAGAACAGCGAGGTCACCGATTCGCCGTCGGAGATGCGACGGATGGTCTCGGCGAACAGGAAGGCGACCGACAGCTGTCGGATCTTGCCGCAGGCCTTGGCGGCCTCCGACAGCGGGATGGTGTTGGTGATGATCACTTCGTCCAGGGCCGAGGTCGTGATGCGATCGATGGCCGGGCCGGACAGGATGGGGTGGGTGCAGTAGGCAAACACGCGCTTGGCGCCGCGGTCCTTCAGCACCTCGGCGGCCTTCACCAGGGTGCCGGCGGTGTCGATCATGTCGTCCATGATCACGCAGTTGCGGCCGTCGATGTCACCGATGACGTGCATCACCTCGGAGACATTGGCGGCGGGGCGGCGCTTGTCGATGATGGCGAGGTCGCAGCCCAGCTGCTTGGCCAGGGCGCGGGCGCGGACCACACCGCCGACGTCCGGGCTCACCACCACCAGATTGCTGTAGTTGCGGGCCTTGAGGTCCGACAGCAGCACGGGGCTGGCGTAGATGTTGTCGACGGGGATGTCGAAGAAGCCCTGGATCTGGTCGGCGTGCAGGTCCATGGTCAGCACGCGCTCGACGCCCACGGTCTCCAGCAGATTGGCGACGACCTTGGCCGAGATGGGCACGCGGGTGGAACGCGGACGGCGGTCCTGGCGGGCATAGCCGAAGTAGGGGATGACGGCGGTGATGCGGCGGGCGCTGGCGCGCTTGAGCGCGTCGACCATCACCAGCAGTTCCATCAGGTTGTCGTTCGTGGGGGCGCAGGTGGGCTGGACCACGAAGACGTCGCGGGCGCGGACGTTTTGCTGGATCTCGACCGCGACTTCGCCATCAGAGAAACGGCCGACCGAAGCCTTGCCGAGTTCCAGACCCAGATGGGTGGCGATTTCTTGGGAGAGCACCGGGTTTGCGTTGCCGGTGAAGAGGACGGTATTCAGCAGCACAGGCCATCCTTTGAGTCAGTGGCCCCGTGGCCTACCCAGCGGGTCCGGGAGGTAAGCAATGAAATTTGGCAGGGGAGGAAGGACTCGAACCCTCGCATGTCGGAATCAAAATCCGATGCCTTAACCAACTTGGCGACTCCCCTACACAGGACGCTGCAGAGCTGCAACACCCTTGTACTCTTCAGTCTTCAGCCCATCCGCGAAGCGGGTGCTGGGCCAGACTGCGGCACACCTTGCCAACCCATCCCGGAGGCAGCTCCGGTAATGTCGCCATGGGCTGGTTCGACATGCCATCTTTCCCTTGAACAGTAGCGAACACCGCACTGCCTGAACCTGTCATCCGGCTGTTGCCGAATCTCGATTCGAGCAGGGCGAGGGCCTGCGTCACTTGACTGCTGTACTGCTCAGCGGGTTTCTGGAGATCATTTCGCAGCGCGTTGTTCAACTTGCTGTTGATTTCCAGAAAGCCTGCGATTCTAGCACAACTTTCAGCGTTCAGTTCCACTCGCGAAGCAGATTTTTGTGCATTTTGCGAAGTGCCGGCAACAAGCTTGCTGTTGCTCTCACTTGGCTCGGTGCCTTTTTTGCTGCCGTGCTCAGGAAAGACCGCAACTATAGCCAGACTTTCGGAGCGCTGCAAGAGGGGGCTCGAAAAAATATCCTTGGTCGGGATGCTGACGTCGGGCTTGACGATGGCGAAGGTCTGCTCCGGCAGCTCGATGGGGGTCAGGTCTTCACCGATGCCCTGTACGAAGGCATTGCGGCCGCCCAGGAAGAAGGGCACGTCGGCGCCCAGCTTCAGTCCCAGGGGCAGCAGGCGCGACAGCGGCCAGTGCAGGCCCCACAGCCGGTTCAGCGCCAGCAGGGTCGAGGCCGCGTCAGAGGAGCCGCCGCCCATGCCGGCGCCGCTGGGCAGGCGCTTCTCGATGTGGATGTCCGCTCCCAGTGTGCAGCTGCTCTCGGCCTGCAGCAGGCGGGCGGCGCGCAGGCACAGATCGTCTGCGGGCAGGGCGTCGCCGCGGTCATGGCGTTGCAGCAGGCCATCGCCGCGCCGCTCGAAATGCAGGGTGTCGGCCCAGTCCACCAAGGCGAAGACCGATTCCAGCAGGTGATAGCCATCCGGCCGCTTGCCCACCACATGGAGGAAGAGGTTGAGCTTGGCCGGGGCCGGGACGTCGTAGAGCGCTTGCATGGGGTCGGGAGCAGAAGGGGAGGCCAAGGAGGCCGCCAGGCGAGCAGTATGCCGGCTCGCCGATCAGCGATCAGTCTTCGCGAGCCAGTCTCACCCGCAGCGTGGCGGCGCGTCCGCCCTGCTGCTGGGCGACGAGCAGGCCCTCGGCCAGGCGGTCGGTCTCAACCCGCCAGCCCAGCTGCTCGAAGCCCTGCGCAGGCGCCGGCAGCGTCGCCGTGGCGGCGCCGGCCCAGGGGCGTCCGCGCAGCCAGTCGAAGAGGGCGGCCACGGGCACCGCTTCGCCCAGCAACTCCAGGGTCAGCGCATCCAGGCTGTCAAAGCTGCGCTGCTCCCTGGGCTGCTCCAGGCTGACGCTGGTGGGGCTCCAGCGCACGCGGGCCAGCAGCGAGCCGGTGGGGGTCGACAGCTCCAGCTGCCCCTCGCCGGCATCGCCCAGCAGCTCGAAGCTGCCGCTGCCGCCCTGGGCGACGCGCTGGCCCGGCTGCGCCGGCACCTGCACGCTGAGCTTGCCGCTGAAGCTGCGCGCCGGTACGGCGCCAGGGTCAGGTCTTGCCTGGGCCGGCGGAACGTCCGCGTGGCGCGGACCGTGAGCACAGGCGCCCAGCGCCGACACCAGCGCGGCGGCGAAGGCCGCCGGGGGCAGGGCACGCATCAGGGCATGCGACAAGGCACGCAGGCGAGCACGCATCAGGGTGCCGCCTGCAGCCGCTGGCGGGCCTCCTGGATGGCCTCATTGCCCGGCTCACGCTTGAGGCCCTCAGCCCACACCTGCCGCGCCTTGTCCTTCTGTCCGGCCTGCCACAGGACCTCGCCCAGGTGGGCGGCGATGTCGCCATCGGGGCGGCTGGCGTAGGCCTCGGCCAGCCAGCGCTCGGCCTCCTGCAGGCGGCCCAGGCGGTATTCCACCCAGCCCATGCTGTCGACGATGGCCGGCTCCTTGGGGGCCAGGCTCAGGGCCTTGACGATGAGCTCACGGGCTTCGTCCAGGCGCAGCTTGCGATCGGCCAGGGAATAGCCCAGCGCGTTGTAGGCATGGAAATGCTTGGGGCTGATCTCGATCGTGCGGCGCAGCTGCTGCTCCATCTCGTCCAGCCGGTTGAGCTTCTCGGCCATCATGGCCTGCTCGTACAGCAGGTCGGCGTCGGCCGGCAGGCGGGCGGTGGCCTGGCCCAGCAGCTCGTAGGCGGCGGGCCACTGCTGCAGGTCGCGCAGCAGCTGGGACTCGGCCATGAAGCGGGTGCGCAGTTGCTCGTCGGTCTCGCCGGGCAGCTCGTGGATCAGCTGGCGGGCCTGGTCCAGGCGCCCCTGCCGGGCCAGCAGCAGGGCCTTGCGGTAGCTGAGGTCGGCGCGCGGCGTGGCTACCTCGATGCGGTCCAGCCAGGCCTGCGCGGCCTTCCAGTCCTTGCGCTGTTCGGCCACGCGCGACAGCAGCAGCCAGGCCTGCTGGCGGGCCTCGCGGCCGGACTCGGTCAGCTCGCCGCTGCTGGCGGACTCCTCCAGACGCTTCAGGAAGGTCAGCAGCGCGGGTTCGGCGCGTTCGGGGTGGCGCAGCTCCAGCTCGAGGGAGCCCAGGGCATACCAGGGCGTGGGCTGATCCGGCTGCTCGACCGTCAGGCGGCGGAACTCGGCCGCGGCCTCGACCAGGCGCTGCGAGCGTGCCAGCGCGCGGGCGTAGGCCTGGCGCAGGCCGTGGTGATCAGGCCGGGCAGCCAGGGCGGCTCGCACCGGCGCTTCGGCCGCGGGCTGGCGGTCCATCAGGTCCAGGGCCAGGCCCAGGGCCTCTTCCTGGGCCGGCTCCTGCTGCAGCACCTGCTCGGTGAGCGTCCAGGCCGGTGCTGCATGGCCGGCGGCCAGCTGCAGCCGTGCCTCGCAGAGCTGCGCGCCCTGGCGCAGGGCCGGGTTGCGGGCGGCGGTCTGCAGCGTCGGCTGCAGGGCGTCCAGTACGCGCTGCGGCTCGGGCGCGCGGGTAAAGAGCCCCGGCAGCGTGCGCAGCAGATGTTGCGACTGCGACTCGCTGCCCAGCTTCAGCAGGCTCTGCACGGGGCCGGCCAGCTCCTGGGGCTTGTTCAGCAGGGCCAGCAGCTGCAGCGTGGTCTGGTGGGCTTCCAGAGAGCCCGGCACGCCGTCCCGCCAGGCCTTGGCGGCGACCAGCGCCTGCTCGCCGGCGCGTCCCTGCACGGCGATCTGCACGACGCGTTTGTAGAGGGTCTCGTCCTGTGAGCGCCGGGCCGCATCCAGCAGCACCTGGTAGGCCACGCCGACCTCGCCCGAGCGCAGCTCCATCTCGCCCACCAGCAGCTGGTAGAACATGGGGGCGTCCATGGTGGAGTTCTGGACCGGCAGGGCAGGGGCTGCGGGGGCCGTGGCCGCGGCTTCGTCGGCATGCGCCGACAGGGCGAGGGTGCCCAGGCTCAAGGCGCAAGCCAGGGCCAGCCGAGAAGGGCGAAGCAGCGGGAACAAGGAACGAGGCATGAAATCTCCAGAGGACGCAGGCCGCCCCGGGAAGGGCTGCCGACCCATTCTAGGCATGGCGGGGGGCCCATCCCTTAGGACACCCTGAGCGGCCCTGCCGCCCGGGCTCGTCCGGCGCCTGCGCCGGCGGGCACCGAGGCGGCTGCGTATCATGCCGGCCATGCCCGAGCTGCCCGAAGTCGAAGTCACACGCCGCAGTTTTGCCGACGCCATCCACGGGGCGACGGTGCTGGCCCTGCGCCTGGGCAAGCCCCTGCGCTGGCCTCTGGGCTGCGCCGTGGATCACCTGGTAGGGCGGCGCGCCGGCCTGGCCCAGCGCCGCGGCAAGTACCTCTGGCTGCCCGTGGGCGAGGAGGGCCTGCTGCTGCACCTGGGCATGTCCGGTTCGCTGGCCTTCGGTCGCGACCTCGGGCCCGCCGGGCCGCATGACCATTTCGAGCTGCAGACCGACCGCGGCCTGCTGCGCCTGCATGACCCGCGCCGCTTCGGTGCGGTGGTCTGGTCTACGGGGCTGGATGCGCCGCCCGTGTCCACGCTGCTGGCAGGCCTCGGCCTGGAGCCCTTCGATGCGCGCTTCACCGGCACCTACCTGCACGAACGCCTGCGGGGCCGGCGGGTGGCGATCAAGCAGGCGCTGCTGGTCGGGGACATCGTCGTCGGCGCCGGCAACATCTACGCCTGCGAGGCCTTGTTCCTGGCCGGCATCCACCCGGCGAGCCCGGCCGGCCGCATCAGCCGGCCCCGTGCGGAGCGCCTGGCCGGCAGCATTCGGCAGGTGCTGGCCCAGGCCCTGGAGGCGGGCGGCACTACGTTGCGCGACTTCAAGGACGCCCACGGCGTGGCCGGCAGCTTCCAGATGCAGGCGCAGGTCTACGGCCGCGAAGGCCAGGACTGCCGGCACTGCGGCACGGCCATCCGCCGCCTGGTCCAGGGCCAGCGCTCGACCTTCTTCTGCCCCCGTTGCCAGACCCGTTCCTGAGCCGATCTTGACGCCCACCCCCGACACCTCAGCCGCCACCGCCACCGCCCTGGCGCCCGACTTCGCCCTGCGCCTCGTGGCCTGGCAGCGCCAGCACGGCCGCCACGCCCTGCCCTGGCAGCAGACCCGCGACCCCTACCGCGTGTGGCTCTCCGAGATCATGCTGCAGCAGACCCAGGTGACGACGGTGCTGGGCTACTACCAGCGCTTCCTGGAGCGCTTCCCGACCGTGCGCGAGCTGGCCGATGCGCATCTCGACGAGGTGCTGGCGATGTGGCAGGGCCTGGGCTACTACAGCCGTGCGCGCAATCTGCACCGCTGCGCCCAGGCCGTGCGCGACCAGCACGGCGGTGCCTTCCCACCCTCGGCGGCGCAGCTGGCCGGGCTGCCCGGCATCGGCCGCTCCACGGCGGCGGCCATTGCCTCCTTCTGCTTTGACGAGCGTGCGGCCATCCTCGACGGCAATGTGAAGCGGGTGCTGGGCCGCCTGCTGGCCTTCGACGGCGACCTGGCCTCCAGCGCCCAGGAAAAGCGGCTCTGGCGTCATGCCGAGACCCTGCTGCCCGCCGCGGAGGCCGACATGGCGGCCTACACCCAGGGTCTGATGGACCTGGGCGCCAGCCTGTGCAGCACGCGCTCGCCGCAGTGCCTTCTGTGCCCCGTGCAGGACCTGTGCGAGGCCCGGCGGCGCGGCACGGCCGAGCAGTTCCCGGTGCGGACCCGCAAGCTCAAGCGCAGCCGCCGCGAGCACTGGTGGCTGTGGCTGGAGCACGAGGGCCGGATCTGGCTGGAACAGCGCCCGGCGCGCGGCGTCTGGGCCGGGCTGTGGACCCTGCCGCTGTTCGAGGACGAGGCTCAGCTGCTGAGCCAGGCCCGGCTGCTGTCGGCGCAGGCGCCGGAGCCGCTGCCCCGTATCGAGCACGCGCTGACGCATTTCGACTGGGTGCTGCACCCGCGCCGCCTGCCCCTGCAGCAGGCGGCCCGGCCGGGCGAGGGCGCCTGGGTGGCGCGCGAGGAGCTGCCGCGCTACGCCCTGCCCGCACCGCTGAAGAAGCTGCTGGGCTGATCAGGCCTTTCCCTAGGGCCAGGCGCGCCCAAACCTTTGATTGCGCCCGGCGAATGCGCGTATGCTTGCGCCCCGCCCGATCCGCAGGAAACGCCATCCACCATGAACGCCCAGGTCAAGAACGCCCTTGAGTCCGCCCTGCTGGCCGCACTGGTCTTTGCGGTGTGCCTGTGGCTGGTGCTGTCCGCCGAGGATTCGGGCAGCGCGGTGCGCGCCATCTTCGGCGGCATGGGCATGGGCGTGGGCTACATCGCCCATATCGCCTATGTGGGCGTGGGCCTTCACCGCGCCGGGCGTTCGGTCTGGCCCTGGACGGTGGCGATGGTGCTGATCCCGGGGGTGTCGGTGGTGGCGATGGTGCTGCTCAGCAGCGCCGCGGGCGAATCACCCGAATCGGCCGACGCCGGACAGCCGCCCCGCGCCCGCTGATCGGCGGCCTGGCGCCGGCCCGGGAGCTCAGTCCAGCAGGAGGATGCCCAGCGGCCGCACCGCCCAGGCCGTCAGCACGAAGCACAGCACGGTGAGCACGGCAGAGCCGGCCAGCGCGCCCCAGAAGCCCCAGCGCGAGAGCATCCAGGGGAAGGCCAGGAACATGGGCAAGGTGGGCAGCACGTACCAGAAGGTGTACCAGGCGTGGTTGGCGATGCGCTCGGCCGGCTGGCGCTCCACATAGAGCCAGACCAGGGTCAGCAGCGTCACCAGGGGCAGGGCCGCCACCAGGCCGCCCAGGCGGTCGCTGCGCTTGGCCAGCTCGGAGATGCCCACCACCAGGCCCGCGGTGATCAGGTACTTGGTGATCAGCCAGCTCAGGCTGCCCATGGCACTGGCGTCCCTTCGCGCGGGCTCACTTGGCGTCCAGCTCGCGGTGCCGCTTGAGCACCTGGCCGTGGTAGGCGAACTGCCTGCACAGGGTCTCGACGAGGTAGACCGAGCGGTGCTGCCCGCCCGTGCAGCCGATGGCCACGGTGAGGTAGCTGCGCTGGTCCGCCGAGAAGTTGGGCAGCCACTGGGCGATGAAGGCGCTGATCTGGCTGAGCATCAACCGCACCTCGGGCTGCGCTTCGAGGAAGCGGGCCACGGGCTCGTCGCGGCCGTTGAGCGGGCGCAGCTCGCGGTCGTAGTAGGGGTTGGGCAGGACCCGCACATCGAAGACGAAGTCGGCGTCGCTGGGCACGCCGTGCTTGAAGGCGAAGGACTCGAAGACCAGGGTCAGCGAATCGCCCGAGACCACGACGAGGTCCCGCACCCAGGCGCGCAGCTGGGCGGGGCGCAGCTGGCTGGTGTCGATCACGGTGGACTCGACCCGCACCGCCGCCAGCAGCTCACGCTCCAGGTGGATGGCGTCCAGCAGGGCGCGGTGCTCGTCCTCGCCGCTCTCGCCGGCCGGACCGGGCACGGCCGGGTGCTGGCGCAGCGGGTGCGGGCGGCGCGTCTCGGAGAAGCGCCGCATCAGTGTCTCAGTGTTGGCGTCCAGGAAGATGGAGCGCAGGGCCACGCCCTCGCTGCGCAGCTGCTTGATCAACGGCAGCAGATGGGGCAGGGAGCCCGCGCTGCGCACATCCACGGCGATGGCCACGCGGCGCTTGCCGCGCTGCTGCTCCAGTTTCAGGAAGTCCAGCAGCAGCTCGGGCGGGAGGTTGTCCACGCAGAAGAAACCGGCGTCCTCCAGCGCATGCATGGCGATGGACTTGCCGCCGCCGGACACGCCGGTGACCAGCACCACATCGCTCTGCTCGCGGGCCTCGGGCTTGGCTTTCTTCATGGCTTGGCCTTTCGTGGGCTGGCGGTGCCGGGCCGGGCGGCCTGGGCGGAGAGCTCCAGCATCTCCTGCGCATGGGCCAGGCTGGTGGACGAGAGCCGCTCGCCGCCCAGCATGCGGGCAATTTCGGCCACGCGCTGCTCGCCGGCCACGGGGCGGACGTCCGAGCAGGTGGCGCCGTCCTTCAGGGCCTTGGACACCACGAAATGCTGGTCCGCGCAGGCGGCCACCTGGGGCAGGTGGGTGACGGCCAGCACCTGGCGGTCGCGCCCCAGCTGCTTCATCAGGCGGCCCACGGTCTCGGCCACAGCGCCGCCCACGCCGGCATCGATTTCGTCAAAGATCAGCGTGCCCGCGCCGCCGCTGTGCTGGCAGGTGGTCACGGCAATGGCCAGGGCGATGCGCGAGAGCTCGCCGCCCGAGGCCACCTTGGCCAGCGGGCGCGGCGTGCTGCCGGCATGGCCCGCCACGAGGAACTCGGCGGACTCCAGCCCGAAGCTCTGCGGATCGACCTGAGGCAGCAGGGCGATCTCGAAGGCGCCGCCGGCCATGCCCAGCTGCTGCATGGCCTGGGTGACGGCCGCGGCCAGCTTGGGCGCAGCGGCCTTGCGTGTCTTGCTCAGCGCAGCGGCCTGGGCGTCGTAGGCCTTGCGGGCGGCGGCCAGCTGGCGCTCCAGGGCATCGAGGTCGGTCGCGGCGTCCAGGCGGGCCAGCTCGTCCTTCCATTCCCGCTGCAGGGCGGGCAGCTCGGCGGGCTGGCGGCGGTAGCGGCGCGCCAGCTGCACCCAGGCCGAGAGGCGCTCGTCCAGCTGCTGCAGACGTTCGGGCTCCAGCTCGGCGCCATGCAGATAGGTGCTGAGGGTATGGGCGGCGTCCTGCAGCTGGGCCTGTGCGCCCTGCAGGGCCTCGACGGCCGGGGCCAGGCTGGCGTCATAGCTCAGCACGTCCTGCAGACCGTCCAGAGCCTGCTGGGTGAGGGACTCCGCATTGATCTCTGCCTCGCCCAGGGCCTCCAGGGCCTGACGGGCGGCGTCCATCAGCGACTGCGAATGCGAGAGCCGCTGGTGCTCGCCGTTGAGGCCGTCCCATTCGTCCTCGCCGGGCGCCAGGCGCTCGATCTCGCCCAGCTGCCAGCTCAGGCGCTCGTGCTCGCTGGACAACTGGGCCTGCTGGCTGCGGGCGGTCTCCAGGGCCTCGTGGGCCTGGCGCCAGGCGGCGTAGGCCTGGGCCACGGCGCGGGTGTCGGCCTGGGCGTAGCCGTCCAGCAGCTCGCGCACGGACGCCGCACGGGTCAGGCCTTGCCAGGCGTGCTGGCCGTGGATGTCCAGCAGGTGGTCGGCCAGCTCGCGCAGCTGCGCCACAGTGGCGCTGCTGCCGTTGATCCAGGCGCGGCTCTTGCCCTGGGCGTCGATCACGCGGCGCAGCAGCAGGGTGTCGGACTCCGGCTCGAAGCCGCCTTCCTCCAGCCAGGCCATCAGCGTGGCGGGGCGGTCGAACTCGGCGCTGATCTCGGCGCGTGCGGCACCTTCACGCACCACACCGGCATCACCGCGCTGGCCCAGGGCCAGCTGCAGCGCATCAATGAGGATGGACTTGCCGGCGCCGGTCTCCCCGGTCAGGGCGGCGAAGCCGGTGCCGAAGTCCAGCTCCAGCGCGGGCACGATCACGAAATCTCGAAGGCTCAGGCGGCGCAGCATCGGGCGGGCTCAGTCGGTGGTGTCAGTCGGGGTGTCAGTCAATGAGGGAAGGGCGTTCAGCTCACGCCCTCGTACCAGCGCAGCTTGCGGCGCAGCGTGGCGTAGTAGCTCCAGCCCTTGGGGTGCAGGAAGGACACCTTGTGCGCCGAGCGCCGCACCGTGATGCGGTCGCCGTGCAGCAGGCTGGCGAGGCTTTGCATGTCGAAGTTCACGCTGGCGTCGCGGCCGGCCACGATCTCCAGGCTCACCTCGCCCAGGTCCGGCAGCACGATGGGCCGGTTGGAGAGCGTGTGCGAGGCGATGGGTACCAGCACCCAGCCGGCGATGCTGGGGTGCAGGATGGGGCCGCCGGCCGAGAGCGAGTAGGCCGTGGAGCCCGTGGGCGAGGCCACGATGACGCCGTCCGCCCGCATATTGGCCACGAACTCGTCGCCCACGTCCACCCTCAGCTCGACCATGGAGGCCGTGGCGCCGCGGCTCACCACCACGTCGTTGAGGGCCACGCCTTCGAAGATGATGGCGTTGTCCCGCCAGACCTCGCCTTCCAGCATGGCGCGCTGCTCGGCGTCGTAGTCGCCGGCCAGGATGGGGGAGAGCGCCTCGCGGAAGTGCTCGATGGAGATGTCGGTGATGAAGCCCAGGCGGCCCTGGTTGATGCCCACCAGCGGCGTGCCGTGGCGGGCCATCTCGCGGGCGAAGCCCAGCATGGTGCCGTCGCCCCCGACCACGATGGCCAGATCGCAGCGCTGGCCGAGTTCGTCGTTGTCCAGCGCGTCATAGGCGGTGATCCCCGTGTTGAGCGCCGTGTCGCGCTCCAGGGAAACCTCCAGGCCTTGACTGGCCACAAATTGGGCAATCTCCTCCAGGACCGGCCGGATGCCGCGTGCCTGGTGCTTGCCCACAATCGCCACATGTTGGAATCGTTTGGCCATGCGCAGAATTACACCACAGGGCTCCCGGGCCGAATGACGGGTTCGCCCATGTCCGTACAATGAAAACCATGCTCGACGAGCGATCCAAATCCCTGCTGAAAACCCTGGTCGAACGCTATATCGCGGACGGCCAGCCCGTGGGCTCCCGCACCCTGTCCAAGGCTTCGGGGCTGGAGCTGTCTCCGGCCACCATCCGCAATGTGATGGCGGACCTGGAAGAGCTGGGCCTCATCGCCAGCCCCCACACCAGCGCCGGGCGCATCCCCACGCCGCGCGGCTACCGCCTGTTCGTGGACACCATGCTCACGGCCAACCCCGGCCTGCTGGGCGCCGAGCCCATCGCCCTGGACGCCCACCTGCAACCCGACCAGCCCCAGCGCGTGATCACCAGCGCCGCCCAGCTGCTGTCCAATCTGTCCAGCTTCGTGGGCGTGGTGACCGCGCCGCGCAAGCCCAGCGTCTTTCACCACATCGAGTTCCTGAGGCTGGGCGAGCGCCGCGTGCTGGTCATCATGGTCTCCCCGGACGGCGACGTGCAGAATCGCGTGATTTTCACCGCCCAGGACCACAACCAGGGTGAGCTGGCCGAGGCCAGCAACCGCCTGAACGCGCAATACGCCGGCCTCAGTCTGGAGGCGGTGCGCGAGAAGCTCAAGACCGAGGTCGACGCCTTGCGCGGGGAGATCGCCCTCCTGATGAACGCGGCCGTGCAGGTCGGCACCGAGGCCAGCGCCCAGGAGGAGCAGGTCATCATCAGCGGCGAGCGCAACCTGCTGACCGTGCAGGATTTCAGCCAGGACATGAACAGCCTGCGTCGCCTCTTCGACCTCTTCGAGCAGAAGACCCAGCTGATGCGCCTGCTGGATGGTTCCAGCCGCGCCGAGGGCGTGCGCATCTTCATCGGCGGCGAGAGCCAGGTCGTGCCTTACGAGGAGCTCTCCATCGTGTCCGCGCCTTACGAGGTCGACGGCCAGGTGGTGGGCACCCTGGGCGTGATCGGCCCCACCCGCATGGCCTACGACCGCATGATCCAGATCGTGGACATCACCTCGCGCATGGTGTCCAACGCCTTGTCTCAGAAGTAGCCGGGCCTTCGAAATCCACCCCGTACAATCCGCGCTCCCGGCTCCCCGCCGGGTTGTCTGAAGGCGCCTCCCGGCGCTGAAAACACGGGGGCCGTTAGCTCAGTTGGTTAGAGCAGAGGACTCATAATCCTTTGGTCACAGGTTCAAGTCCTGTACGGCCTACCAATATCCATCGGGGTTCTCTCGATTTTTGGATTCCTCGGAAGCAGTTGGGAGCTGTCTACGCGGCGTAGACAGCGTGCGCTCGTTTCTGCATCGGAAAGCGGAGCGCCTTCCGTAGGGGGCTGCAGCGGTATGCGTATGCGCATATATGTTGTTGATTTATTCAGAGAAATTGTCCGCTAGTGGCCAGCATCGGCCGTAGTGACCCGGCAATTCCTGCGCCCAAGCCTGAGCGCCAAATCCGACTTGCACGGGAAGTCGCCGCCCTTGGACACAGCTGATGCCATTGCCGAATTCCGGAACGCCTGAGAGCCCTCCCGTTTTCTGAAAGCGGGCGACCCGCGCCCGGCGACGCGAGGCGCGGCGGGCGTCATACCGATTGTGCGGTGGCGCACTGTCAGGGGCTCCGGTCATTGGCAGGATCGGCGCCATGACAGCCCGCTACCCAGATGAACTGCACGCGACGGGCGCTCCACCGGATAACCCTGGCCATCCGAACCTCAGCGCTCCCGCGCAGGTGGCGCGCATGGGAACACGCCGGCATCGAGGCGAGGCCGCGGTAGCGACAGGGCGTTTGGGAACGCCAGTTGCCGGTCGGCGGTGAGGACAACGTTGGCGAAGCTCTACAGCCTCGTTCCCACCACGGAAACCAACGCGGCAGCGCCTCCGGACCAGATGCCGCGCCTGCACCTTGCCATCTTCCACGGAGGAGCCTTCCATGGTTACCTGCTGCCCCGCCCGCATCGCCCGTCCGATTCCCTACCTGGGTGACGACGGACGCCGCCGTGTCATTCCCTGCGGCCCTTGCCTGGTCGAGCCTCTGCCCGGCCACCGGGTTTCCATCATCTGGGGCGCCAGCGGCCAGCGCTGCACCGACCTGCGCTCAACAGACGTTCTGAACGCTCGTGCGGACGGCTGCCTGATTCTGCTGAGGTGAATCCAGGCTTCAGACGGATGCCAACGGCGGGCCCATGCTGGCCCAGCCCGACGCGAAGCCAGCCCTATCGCCCGCCCAAGGGGACGCCATAGACACGCCATCAAGCCCATCCTCGGCAAGGCCCGGCAAACTGGGCAGCCGGCCATCCGCCCTGCGAATCCTGGCCCGCCTGCTGCGGGACCTGCCTGTGCGTGCAGAAGTCAGGCAGCAAAGTGGACAGGCCCTGCGTGCAGGCTGCGGTGCCCCCATCTTTGCGCTGCTGCTGAAGGACACGGGACTGCTGCACCATCTGGTGACCACACGCCGTCCGCTGTCGCTGGTGGATGCGTACGTACTGGGTTCTCTTGATGTGGGCGGGGCCAGTATGTGGCGCTGACGCTCAAGGCGCACTTCGAACGGCTGACGATCCCCTGGCGAGACCGGCGGGCGCTCTTTGTTGGAACAGGCGCAACGGCAGAAGCTCGATCCACCAACCGCTACGTCTTCCCCGATGGCGAGTTCGACTGCCTCAGCAACCTCCAGCTCGGCATGGAGCGTGCCGGATTCGAGATCCACGATGTCGAGGCCTTGCGACGCCACTACGCACTGACCCTGCGTCACTGGGTCGCCCGGCTCGAATCCCGGCGCGAGCTCGCCGTTCGGGAGGTCGGCGAGACCTCTACGGCCCGGCGCACGATGGGGCCGCCACTGCACCCCAGCCTTGAGCGCAGTGGCAGCTCAGCAGGGGCACGCCGGACGCCCGGAGCCGCCGCCGTGACTCAGGGGCCGCCCGCCACGGGCGAGGAGGGCGCAGCGGGCTGTCCGCAGCTCAGCCGCGCCCGCTTGGCGAGATACATGGCCGCATCGGCGCGCGCCAGCAGCGTGTCCAGGTCTGCTCCGTCCTCAGGGCATCGTGCGAAGCCCAGACTGGCAGACGTGGTGATTCGATGTGCCGCCAGCTGCATGGGCGCCGCAAAGACCGCTCCGAGTTTGGCGTCGAGCACGGAAAGCTGCTGAGCGTCTGCGATACCCGTCAGCAGGCAGGCGAACTCATCTCCACCCAGGCGGCTGACCAGATCACCTGCCCTGAGCACATGCACCAGGCGCGCCGCCACGATACGCAACACATCATCTCCGGCGGCATGCCCGAGGCGGTCGTTGACCTGCTTGAAGTCGTCGATGTCCAACAGCAGGACGGCGTGTCCGCCCGGGGTCTGGAGCGCCCGGGTCGCACGCTCCCGGAACGCCGCCCGGTTCAGGAGGCCCGTCAGGTCGTCATGTTCGGCACGGTGCTTGTGCCGCTGCTCTCTGCGCAGACCATCGCGGAGCTGCAGCTCCAGACGATCGCAGTGGCGCTCAAGGACCCGCAGGTGCTGATGCGCCTCCTCCAGCTGCCGACGCAGGGAAGCCTCGGCTCCAGCCTCGGGCGGGAGGACGCCATGGCCAGCGGCGCCGTTCATGATCTTGCCGGAGTTCGAATCGATCATCATGCAGGCTCCTCCATCGAGTGGGCAAGCGGTACGAGGGTCACCCCTGGCGAGATCGTGCAGCGGGTGCAAAGCGCATGCCCTGTAGGTACATCTCACGGTCCTCCTCATAGCAGCTGCAGGACGCCTCCTGCAGGCCCCAACGATCCAGGACATCAACGCGACCACGCTGGTACTGAATCAGGCCGGCATCCTGCAGGCTGCCGGCCGCGACGGTCACGCCCACGCGACGAACGCCCAGCAACTGCGCCAGCAGCTCGTGTGTTGCCTGGAAACCGCGGCCATCTACCCGATCCAGGACCATGAGCAGACACCTGGCGAGCCGTGCCCGAAGCGAGTGGAAATGCAAGCAGGCCGCCATCGTGACCGTCGCCCTCATCTGAACCATCAGGTAACGCGACAGCAAGCGCCGCAGCCCGGGGTTCTCCAGCAGGGCTCTGCGCAGGGCTGTAGCTGGCAGGCGCCAGGCCTCTCCCCCTTCCTGCACCACAGCTCCCACAAGGCAGACTGCTTGGCCCAGAAGCAGGTGAGCCCCGACGGCCCCTTCTGCTCCAACCATGCCCAGCTGCAGCGATGCGTGGCATTCGAGTCTTGTGACCAGGCAGATGCAGCCTTGCAGGGGGAAGTGGATGCCACTGCACCGCTGGTTCTGAAGCGTGATGTCCTGGCCGGTGCGCAGTTGGACCGATGATCCGATGGGAAGCAATCGGCTCAGTTCCTGGGTGGGCAGGTGATCGAGCAGGTGGTTTGCATGCATGGCGCAGTGTGGTCCGAGTCGTGCAGCACCACTGTGCGCCAGCGCACGCATCACCTGGGCGTCGCTAGTTCCGTCCGGGCGGGCGCGGAGCCAGAAGCCGATCGTATTCGCGCTTGACCACGGCGTAGCATTCGCAGCTCCGACCCTCCAGACCTGGACGGTCGATCACCTTGATATGCCCTCGTGTGTACTCGATCAGGCCCTGCCGCTGCAGCTTCAGTGCCGCTTCCGTGACACCCTCCCGCCGAACACCCAGCATGTTGGCGATCAGCTCCTGCGTCATCACGAGCTCG
The DNA here is from genome assembly GCF_039872765.1 of Roseateles flavus. Lineage (NCBI taxonomy): Bacteria > Pseudomonadati > Pseudomonadota > Betaproteobacteria > Burkholderiales > Sphaerotilaceae > Roseateles > Roseateles flavus. Next base: position 131,142 of record NZ_JBDPZC010000004.1, read on the forward strand.
TCCCCGGGAATGCGATCCAGGCTCAGCAGGAGCCAGCGACACAGCTGCTGCTCCAGGAGGTGGTGCCGATTGCAGACAGCGGTCTGGGCCATCTGCGTCAGCAGCGCCTGGGTGTAGCGCAGCAGCAGATGCATGCCCTCCGCGTACCGGTTGAACTCGGTCTTCAGCGCTGCTGCCCTCAGCCGGTGGCACCCCCCAGCGCTCTGCACCACGGCACGGCTGGGCGTAGTCTCACCCCCCATGAAAATGGCGACGCCGACCACGCCCTCGCATCCCACCACGGCGATCTCGGCCGATGCGCCATCCTCCATCACATAGAGCAAGGACACGATGGCGGTGGTGGGAAAGTACACGTGCGTCTGGGGGCGGCCGGACTCGTACAGGACTTGTCCCAGCTGAAGAGGGGTGTACTCCATCTGGGCGATCCAGCGCTCCTGCTCGCTGGGAGGAAGGGCGGCCAGCAGGTGATTCGCCAGTGGATCGCGGGGCTCTTGCGGTATCGCCATGGCGGCTCCTGAATCGCATGGATAGATGGGGCGGACACCCTCGCGCTTCGGAGCGCCGGCGTATGTGCGCATGCGAACATAGCACCGCAGCGGGCGCTCATGTCCCTGACCCGCTGAGACCGCCAACACGGCAAGCGTCGTGCCCGCCTGGTCTGCGACGCATGCCGCAAAGCCTCGATGCCTTGGGCTCCGGCATGTCGCATGGCATCGCCCGCCAGCACCAGGGGGCTCGGTTCGGTGCCACACCCAGGCGCCAGCGATCAGCGGGGCGCCGGCCCCTTGGTGCGGTGTCGAACAGACAGAACACGGCGGTATCCGCAGGCTGGGCGTTCGACAGCGGCAAGCGCTGCTGCCTGCACCTCCTCCTGCTCATGCGACATCCCCTCCCTCCCGCCCCTTCGACCTGCAGGTCTGCAAGCGCGCCCCGCCATGCGATTGCTGAACTTTGAGCCAGGGCCGGCGGTCTACCGCGCAGACTTCCTCCGCTATGCCACCACGCTGGCATTCCTGGGGCTGGCCCTGCTGACGCACCCGCTGGATGGCGCCCTGCTTGGCTGGATGGCGCCCTGCTTGGCTGGGTGGCGGCGGGCGTCGCAGCCTGGACGCTCCTGGAGTACCTGCTGCACCGCTTCGTGCTGCATGGCCTGAGCCCCTTCCGGGATTGGCATGCCGAGCACCACAGCCGGCCCGGCGCCCGCATTTCCGCCCCAACGCTGTTGACGGCCTGCCTGTTCACGCTTCTGCTGTTGCCCATGGGCTGGTGGCTGGGACGCTGTCCGGCCATGGCGCTCCCTGCTACTCCGGCAGCGCCGCTGGCACGCGCGGCACCACCAGCGGGTCTCGTCCGCCTGCAGCGATCCGCGCAGGCCCGGCCACTATGGGGTCACGAGTGCCCTCTGGGACCCCATCTTTCGTACCGGTGACCGGCGGTGGCCGCGCCCTCGACGCGGCGTCTGAGGCTGACTGTCTGATGGCGCACAGACGGGGCTGCCGCCGGCGCTGACCATGAGGCGACATCCCTGTGTCCAGCCATCGGAGTCTCCATGCTGCACTACGCCTTGCTCTTCTTTCTCGTGTCCCTCGTCGCTGGGGGACTCGGGCTCGTGGCCATGCCTGGTGAGGCGGGCAGCCTCGCCCGCCAGCTGGCCGTCGGGGCCAGCCTGCTGGCGCTCATGGCGCTGGCCCTGGGCCTGAGGTCGGGACGCTGAACCATGCGAACAAGCTGCAACCGCGTGGTCCCTGAGGCGCTGTGCGAGCATCTGCAGGCCTGCCGCCACACGCGAGGGGCCCGCCATCGGCTGGCCGGGGGCGCCCATGCCTGTCACGCCTTCCTCCGGCCGCGCCTGCATTCCTCGCTGCTGCTGCTCCTGCTGCTGGTCACGGCGGCCCTGTGGCTGGCCTGAGATCCCTGTTCCCCGGTCGAGCAGGTGCGCTCGACTGGCGATTGCTCGACCCCTCCGCCGGGCTCCTGGCCGAGCCCATCCGCGCGGAAGTCCTGGGCGGCGAAGGCTTCACGCAGCTTGGGCACCACCTCGCGCGCTCGCACGGCCCGCCGCATGAGCCGGGCTCCAGTTTCGCCTTCGTGCCCCGCCTGCAGGAGAACCTGCGCGTCCTGCGCCACGCGCAGCGTGTCCTCGCGATCCAGTCCGACGGACAAGCGGCAGAGGGGCCTGCCGCAGCCTGGCTACAAGACAACCTCCTGGATGTGATTGCCCAGACACAGGCGCTGCACATGGAGTTGCCGCGGAGCTACTACGAGGATCTGCCCGCGCTGCGGGTGGAGGGGCAGTCAGGGCTTCCGCGCATCTACGCCATCGCCTGGCACTACCTGGCCCATGCCGACGGAGAAGTCGACCTGTCCCTGCTGGGCGACTTGCTGAACGCCTATCAGCAGGTGCACCCCTTGCAGCTGGCCGAGCTGTGGGCGCTGCCCACGACCTTGCGCGTGCTGCTCACCGAGAACCTTAGGCGCCTCTCCGAACGGGTGGCTGCCGATGCCGCCGCCCGCCGTCTGGCGCATCGACTGTGCGATGTCCTCCGGCAGTCCGCCCCGGCCCAGGCACCGCTGGCCTGCTTCACCTGGATGAAGCAGCGCGGCACCGCCGACACCTTTGCGCTGCAGGTTCTGCAGCGGCTGCATGCAGACTCGGACACGGGCTCCGTGCAGGGGGCCGCGGGCCGGGAAGCCCTGCGCGCCTTGCTGGAGGCGGCATTGCCCGATCCCGCCGCGGCCCTGGAGTCCCTTCTGGCGCATGCAGCGGCTGACTCTCTCAGCGTGAGTCGCAGCATCGGTGCGCTGAACGAGCTGGCGAGAGCAGACTGGCGCACCATGATCACGCGGTGCAGCCCGCTGGTGCGGCAGCTGTCGGACTGGCCGCCCTTTGCCGCTGAGGACGTCCGGACACAGGATCGGACGCTTCACGAGATCGAGCGTCTGGCTCGGCGAAGCGCCTGCACGCAAGCGCAGGTCGCCGAGCAGCTGCTCGCACTGGCTACGCAAACGCCACCCGCACCCGACGGGGAACCGGTCGAGTCGCTGGGTTATTGGCTTGGAGGCCGAGGGGCCCCTCTCCTGCAGGCGCGCCTGGGCCTGCGGAGCCGTGCCGTGCGCCGCTCGCCGGCGATGCGCGTGGCGGCCCTTCTCACGGCCTTGGCCACACTGAGTCTCCTGCTCGCGCTGGGCTTCCTGCACGGCGCTCTCCAGGGCCCTGTGGGTCCCGGCCTGTGGCTGCTCCTGGCGGCGCTGGCCCTGTTCCCCGCCAGCGAGATCACGGGCGCCCTGGTCAACCGGGTGCTGAGCGAGTCCATCGTCCCGCAGCGTCTGCCGCGGCAGGCCTTCGAGACCGGCATCCCGGTCACCTGCCGTGTGCTCGTGGTGATGCCGGTCCTGCTGGACAGCCTCGACACGCTGGATGCACTTGTCCGGCAGCTGGAATGCCACCACTTGGCGAACCGTGAGGACTTTGCCCAGTTTGGACTCCTGGGGGACTTCGCCGATGCGACCTCAGCGGAGACCGGCGCTGACGCGGGGCTGCTCGCCCATGCGAAGGAGCGGATCCTGGCCCTCAACCAGCGACATCCCGGCGCCGCCGACGAGCCGCCGCGATTTCTCCTGCTGCAGCGCAAGCGACGCTGGAGCCCTGGAGAGGAGTGCTGGATGGGCTGGGAGCGCAAGCGCGGCAAGCTCGAAGCCCTGGTCTCGATGCTTGCCACGGGCGGCGCCTCCCCCTTCCTCGACCTCGGGGCGATGTCCCGATGTGCGGCAGGCACGCGCTATGTCGTCACCCTCGACGCAGACACCGTCATGCCGCCAGGCGCCCTGCGCGAGCTGGTAGCCGTGGCGGCCCATCCCCTGAACCGGCCCAGGCTGGGTCAGCGCCCCGGGGAGCCGGCTCGCGTGATGGCGGGTCACGCGATCCTGCAACCCCGGCTGCAGGCGCTGTGGCCTGCGGTGGCGGACGGCAGCCTGTTCCATCAGCTCTTCGCCGGCGCTCTCGCTGGCCACAACGCCTACGGCGGACTCGCCTCGGACGTCTACCAGGATCTTTTCCACGAGGGCAGCTTCTGCGGCAAAGGGCTGCTCGACGTGGCCGCCGTCCACCAGGTGCTCGGACAACGGCTGCCTGACGCCCAGATCCTGAGTCACGATCTGATTGAGGGCTGCATCGCGCGCTGCGGCAGCGTCAACGACGTGAGCTTCCTGGAGCCAGCGCCCCAGCATGCCGACGTCGCCAGCGCCCGTCTGCACCGCTGGACACGGGGCGACTGGCAATTGCTGCCCCTGATGCGCCAGCCCAGCCGCTACGGCCTGTCCCTGCTGGACCAGTGGAAGCTGATCGACAACCTCCGTCGCAGCCTGATTGCGCCGGCCAGTCTGATGCTGCTGCTGCTGGCACTGGGCGGCGCACCGCTGTCACCCTGGGCTGCCCTGGGCCTGGCCGCATGCGCCTTCGGTCTCGCCCCGCTGCTCGGTGCCGTCGCCGGACTGGCGCCGAGCCGGGATGACGTCGCCCTGGTCCCCTTCGGCCGGCAGGCGCTGCGGGAGCTGCTGCGTACTGCGCTGTCGGTCGCCTGGCACCTGGCCCTTTGGCTTCAGCAGGCCCAGCTCGCCCTCGATGCGATCGGGCGCACGCTCTGGCGCAACGGCGTCAGCCACAGGGGGCTGCTCGCCTGGACGACCGCTGCCGACGCCGAGCGGCGCGCCTCGCGCGCGCTGAGTGCTCAGCTCGCAGACAAGGCGCCCATCACGCTCCTGGCGGCCGGCCTGGGCGTCGCTCTGTGGGCGCTGGGAACGCCGGCGCCGGCGTTGAGCCTGGCGCTCTGCCTGAGCTGGGCCGCCACCCCGGTGTGGATCGCCCTGACCTCCCGCCTGCCAGCGCCCTCGCCAGCGCCACTCCACCCGGAGGATCGGCGCTACCTCCTGGCCGTCGCTCGGGAGACCTGGGCGTGGTTCGCCGACCAGGTCAACGAGCGCAGCCACCACCTGCCCCCGGACAACGTGCAGACCCTGCCGCGCGTCGTCGTAGCCCAGCGGACCTCGCCGACCAACATTGGCCTGTACCTGCTCTCTGCGACCTGTGCGCAGGCCTTCGGCTGGCTGACGCCACAAGAGCTGCTCTGCAGGCTGTGCGCGACGCTGGACACGCTCGAACGGCTGCCGATGGAGCGGGGCCACCTGATGAACTGGATCGCCACCGACACCCTCGAGCCGCTGATGCCGGCCTATGTCTCCACGGTCGACAGCGGCAATCTCTGCGGCCACCTGATTGCCGTGGCTGGTGCCTGCGAGGCGCTCGGCACGGCCCAGTGTCCCGAGGACCTGGAAGCAGAGGAGGATGGCGGGGAGCCGGCGGCACTGCGGCGAGGGTTTCTGGCGCAGGCCCGCCGCTGTCGGAATCTGGCCGAGGCGACCGACTTCGGCTTTCTGTATGACCCGAAGCGCCGCCTGCTGCACCTGGGCTGGCGAGTCGCCGAGCAGCGGCTGGACCCCGGTCACTACGACCTGCTGTCGAGCGAGTCCCGTCTTGCCAGCCTGTGGGCCATTGCGAAGGGTGACGTCCCGCCCGCACATTGGGCCGCGCTGGGGCGACCGTTCATGGCGGTGGGCTGCGACGTCGGCTTGCGATCCTGGTCGGGCTCGCTCTTCGAGTACCTCATGCCGCAGCTGGTGCTGGCCGAGCCGCCCGGGAGCGTGCTGGGATGCGCCGCCCGCCTGGCCATCGCCGAGCAGCGTCGCGATGCGCGGATGCGTGGCCAGCCCTGGGGTGTCAGTGAATCAGCCTATGCCGCCACCGATCGCACACTGGCCTACCAGTACGCCCCGCAGGGCATAGCCAGTCTGGCCCAGCGTCGCACCCCCGTGCAGGAGTCCGTGGTGGCCCCCTATGCCAGCGCGATGGCCGCCATGTGGGACGCAGCGGCCGCCACCCGCAACCTGGCCCGACTGCAGGCCCTGCACATGCGCACCTGCTGGGGCTTCTACGAGTCCCTGGACTTCACCCCCGGTCGCCAGCGAGGCGGCAACACCAGCACCCGCGTGCAGACCTACATGGCCCATCATCAGGGCATGACCCTCGTGGCCTTGGCACAGGTCCTGCTGGACGGCCAGCCCCGCCGGTGGGCGCTGTCGGATGCCCGACTGGCGGCCATGAAGGTGCTCCTGCAGGAGCCCGTGCCGCGGGAGGTGCCGCGGCGCCGGCGCGCCCCGCCGGACCTTCGGGTGCAGGACGAGGCGCCGGACACCGCACCGACGGAGCGCGCCGTCCGGCCCGGCGAGGAGGTGCTCGCGCGCACCCATCTCCTCAGCAACGCCGGCTATCGCGAGGCGGGCTCACCGGGATCTTCATGTCGCCCGGTCTACAGCGTGGCTTTGCGGGCCAACGGCGCGGGCTGGAGCCGCTACGGCGGCGTCGACATCAACCGCTGGCGGGACGATGCCCTGCGCGACTCGCAGGGGCACTTCCTCTACCTGCGCCGGCCGGGGGAGCCCGCGCCGGTGTCGCTGACACAACGTCCTGCGCCGTGCGCTCAGGCCGTCTACTCGGCGCGCTTTCTCCGCGATCGCGTGTGCTTTGACGCCCTCTGGCCCGATCTGCATGCGCGCTGCACCGTTTGGGTCTGCCCGGAAGATGACGTCGAGTTCCGTCGCGTCGAACTGTGGAACACCTCCAACCGCGCCCTCACGCTGTCGCTGATGTCGGCCTTCGACGCCAGCCTCAGCACCGCTCGCGCGGACGAGATGCACCCGGCGTTCGCCAAGCTGTTCGTGAATGCACGCTGGGACGCCGACGCTCAGGCACTCTACCTGGACAGGCGCCCGCGCACCGCTGACGAAGAGGCGCTGCACGTGGTTCACTTCATCGCGCAGACCGATGCCGCCGGGCCGGCAGGCGCGACCGTGCTCGCCGACCGGGCGCGCTGGCTGGGTCGACTGCATCCGGCCTGGGCTCCACGGGCCGCCTTCGATGACGCTCCCAGCCCCAGCGGTCCACTGGACACCGGTCTGGATCCCGTTGCCGCGATGAGCGTGCCGCTGACGCTCGCCGCGCACGGCACCGTTCAGTGCACCTGGGCCACGGCCGCGGCGACGGACATGGCCTCTTTGATCGCGCTGGTCGACCGACACCGCCAGCCCGGTGCCGTCGACCGGGCCTCGCAGCTGAGCGACACCCTGCACGGCCTGCGCCAGGGCGAGGCGCAGGGGGACGACGACGAACGGCGCGCGATCCAGGCGCTGACCAGCCTCCTGGTCCTGTTGCATTCCCGCCCCGTCCCTGCGGCGCAGGCCTGCGACCGTCGCAGCCTGTGGCGCCTGGGCTTGTCCGGCGAGCGGCCCCTGCTGGTGATCACGGTGTCCTCCCTGCCGGGCTTGCCCCTCGTGCAAACCCTGCTGAAGGCCCTGCGCAACTGGTCACAGGGGGGAATCGGCGTGGATCTCGTGCTGATCAACGGCGAACCCCTGTCCTACCTGAAGCCTGTGGCGCAGGCCCTGAGAGCGCTGACCGACGCCTCCGCGCTGGATCTGCTGCACGGGCCGGCGGCCAGCCGGGGCGGCGTGGTCCTGCTTGCCCTCGATGAGCTGGGGCCGGTCGAGAGAAGCACCTTGCACCTGCTGGCTCGCCTGAGATTGAACGCCGACGGGCGCCCGCTGGCCCGCCATGTGGCGGACATCCAGGCCTGGCATGAAAGCCTGCGCAACCCAGAGGTATCACGGATGGCTGCGCCACCATCCCCACCGCAGCGCCTATTGCCTCCACCGCGGCAGCGGCCCGATGAGGGCTTTCGCCAGAGCGATGGCGCCTATGCCTTCGCCACTTCCGACGACTCACCGCCCTGGCATCCCTGGGTGAACGTGCTGGCCAACGCCGATTTCGGCACGATGGTCTCTGAGCGAGGCGCCGGATGGACCTGGGCCGGGAACAGCAGGTTGAATCAGCTCAGCGCCTGGAGCAACGACCCGCTGACCGACGCCGCGCGCGAGCACTACGCGCTGCAGGACCTGGACACGGGCGAGGTCTGGCGGCTCGCCGGGGGTGATGGGCCGGACAGCGTCGAGCGCTACGTCCAGCACCAGCCCCAAGGCACCCGCATCGCCCTGGCCCTCGGCGACCTGGCGGTGGACATGGCGTGGCGGGTGGATGCCGTGTTGCCGCTGCGCCGCCTGCAGATCATCCTGAGCAACCACGGTGCCCATCCGAGGCGCTTGCGTCTGCTCGGGGCCATCGAATGGCTGATGGGGACCGTGCTGGTCGACCGACAGTCCGTGCTCACCACCCATGTCTCTCTGGTCACGCCCGACGCGCAGTCGCTCGACGCGTTGCTGGCGACACAGCTGGATGCCCATGACGGCGACGGCGGCAAGACAGCCTTCTGGGCCTTGCGTGCCTGCAGGCCCGTCGACGCAGGCCGGCCGCATGAGAGGGCGGAGAGCGCGGAGGGCGCGGGCGGGCCCGCGGGCGAGTTGGACTGGACCTGCGATCGCCGCGAGCTGATTGACCGGCAGGGGCGCCAGGCCTGGCCCTCGCGCTTCGAGGGGCGAGCCGGACTGGGCATCGATCCCTGCGCCGCGGCAGGACTGCGCCTGGCGTGCGCGGCCGGCAGCAGCTGCCATTTCGAGGTGCTGCTGGGGCACGGCGCCACGGCCGAGACGGCTCTGGCGCTGGCTTCGCACGCGCTGGCGGCGGCCCCCTCACCGCCGCACGCTGCTCTCGATGCGATCCAGGTGCACAGCCCCGACCCGCTCTTCGACGTACTCGTCAACCACTGGCTGCTGCACCAGGTCACCGCCAGCCGACTCTGGGGGCGGGCCGGGTTCTACCAGGCCGGGGGGGCGTTCGGCTTTCGTGACCAGCTGCAGGACGTCATGGCGCTGGTGGCCACGGCACCGCAGCTGGTGCGGGAGCACCTGCTCCGCGCCGCGGCGCGGCAATTCACGGCGGGGGATGTGCAGCACTGGTGGCATCCGCACAGCGGCGCCGGCGTGCGGACGCGATGCAGCGACGATCTGCTGTGGCTCCCTCATGCCACCTTGCACTACGTTGGCGCCACGCAGGACAGCGCGGTGCTGGAGGCACAGGTGCCCTTCCTCGAAGGGGCACCGCTGGCCCCAAGCGAGGACGACGCCTACACCACGCCGGAGCGCACCTCCGAAACCGCCACGCTGTACGAGCACTGCGCGCGCACCCTCGATGCCCGTCTGCAGGTGGGGGAGCACGGACTGCCGCTGATGGGCAGCGGTGACTGGAACGACGGCATGAACCGCGTGGGCGCCGGCGGACGCGGCGAATCCGTCTGGTTGGGCTGGTTCCTTTGCCGGATTGCCGCCGACATGACGCCGCTCGCCGCGCGGCGCGGCGAAATCGAGCGCGTGGCGCGATGGCAGGCGGCCGCGGAGGGCTGGCGTCTGGCGCTGGAAGGTCAGGCCTGGGCCGGCCATTGGTATGCGCGCGCCTTCTTCGATGACGGCACGGCGCTGGGCATGCCGACCGGCAGTGAATGCAGCATCGACCTGATCAGCCAGGCCTGGAGTGTTCTGTCCGGCGTCGCCCGCCCGGAGCGCCAGCGCCAGGCCATGGCGGCCGTGGAGCGCCTGCTGTGGGACCCCCAGTGGCAGCTGCTGCGCCTGCTGGACCCACCCCTGTCGCGGCAGCAGCCGGCGGCGGGCTACATCCAGGCCTATCCCCCTGGGGTTCGCGAGAACGGTGGCCAGTACGCCCATGCGGTCATCTGGGCGGGCATGGCCTGGGCGCGGCTGGGTTCGGCGGACGCGGTGTGGCGGGCCTGGCAGTGCTGCAGTCCGGCGCACCGAAGCGCCGACCCCGTGCTGGGGCCCCGCTTCGGCATGGAGCCCTATGCGGTGACGGCGGATGTCTGCAGCCAGCCGCCGCTGGCAGGACGCGGTGGGTGGAGCTGGTATAGCGGTTCGGCGGCGGGGATGTACCGGCTCGCCTTGGAGTCCCTCTGCGGCCTGGAGCTGAACGGCTCTCGCCTGCGCTTCGACCCGCTCTTGCCGAGCCACTGGCCAGCCGTTCACCTGCGCCTGCTGCGCCATGGACGGACCTGGCACTTCAGCCTGTGCCGCAGCGATGCCGCGCAGGCGATGGCCGAAGCCGCGTCCGAGGGGGCGAGGCCGCTGGCGGTGCGGGAATGGCTGGTCACCGAGGGGGCTGAGGGCGGCACGCGCTACCTCGTCGTGCTCCCGCCGCAAGGCCCTGCCTGAGCGGCCGTGGCCAGGAGCTGCTGCCATGTTCCTGCCCCTTGGGGCCGTGTTCGTCGGCGCTCTGCGCCTGTCTGTTGGCGCCAACAGAGCACGGGGCTCAAGCGAGGCAAGGACATTCCCACGGCCCGGCGTCGGCAGCAGCAGGGAAGGGCGCTGAGCCAGTACCTGGCCGAATCGGCCACGCGCGAGGAGGCGCTCTGGCTCGCGCACGCAAAGTCCGCCATGACCATGACCCAGATCGGACGCGAACTGGGGTTGACGACAGCGAGGGTGAGCCATTCGACATCAATATGGCTATGCCGAAGCTTGACGTTCAAGACGGTATCTGACCCCCCTGCTGTTTGATCCTCCTGTTTGCCCCCCTGTTTCGGACGCCTCACCCGCACACCCCCACCTTCCCCGTCCGCTCCCTCACCGCCTCACTCGTGTCCACCTCGCCAACCACCCCCTTGGCCTCGATCCGAAAGTTCCGGCGCTTGGGCGAGCGGGCCTGGTCCGTCGCGGGGGCGTCGCGGTCGCAGGCAATCACCCATCGCTCGCCCACGCGTGAGATGACGGTCACGTTCTCCAGCAGGCAGTGGCCGTCAGCGGGGCTGCTGGCTGCGGGGGCCGGGGTGGTGAGCACGCCCAGCATCTGCGCGGTGGCGCAGTTCTTGTCGTCCAGGGCGAGGGACACATTCGCCATCCGGATCGTGGACATCTGCATCACCCCGTTCAGCAGCTGATGCGATGAGCCCAGCGGCACGGCGATGCCCGCCAGGGTGAAGATGCCCACCCAGGCCAGCACGACGAAGGCGCGGGGCCGGCTGAGCTGCTGAAACGCACCCAGGCCCACGCCATTGGCTAGGGAGGCGAGCACGAAGCCGGCAGCGAGCAAGGCCCACAAGGCGGGCGCCTGGGTGTGCTGGGGAAGGTCCGACGCCGTCAGCAGCGTCAGGAACAGCAGCAGTGGGCCCACGCACATGCCGGCATAGGTGAGGACGAAGAGCAGCCGATTGAAGAAGGCCCCAAGCCGGCTTCCCGCCGGGGACTGAGCGTCCGATTCCGGCAAGGGATGGGTGGTGAACTTCCAGCACAGGATCCCTGCCGCGGCAGCGCTCACCGCGAGCGAGCCCCAGCGCAGCCACTCGCCGTTGAACAGGCCAGGCAGGGCCCTGGTGGCAAACCACATCCAGGCAACGGCCCCCATCACGAAGGAGAAGAGGAACACCCTGCGCCACTGTCGGGCCTTCGGCAACACCTGACCCTCGGCACTCCGCTGGAACCAGTGCTTGAGGTAGCCGTGGGGGTCTTCCGCCTGGAATGCCAGCGCCACGGCCGGCGGCATGACCCACAGCACCAGAAAGGCCAGCGCGGAAAACAGGGCAATCAGGGCGACGACGACGGCCAGGGCGCCCAGGCTCGACAGGCTGTCCAGGGGGATGGCGCCCGCCTTGATGAAGTACAGCGCGGTGATGAGCAGGCCCAGGAAGGTGCCGGCCTTTGCTGCCAGCTGCCCATGCGCTTCAAGCAGCTGCTGGGCCAGGCGAAGGCTCCGCAGCTCCGGCGTCTGCCCGGCTGGCGGGCCCGCCTGGGGGGACGATTCATCCATAGGCGCTGACTCCCTTGTGCAGTGAATGGTGGTGCGAGCGTAGCGCCGCCCGGGGCGCTCATCCAGCAGTGTCACCCGCCCCGCCGAACTGCTCCGCTGAATCCGCGCCCGCCGGCTTGGGTTAGCATCCCTCGCCATTCCCCAGCCCCCGCCCCGTCATGAGTTCCCCCGCCATCGACAGCAGCGCCGCCCTCCTGGACTGGTTCCGCCGCAGCGGCGTGACCGGGCCGCTGGATGCCTGCGAGGGGCCGTTTCCCGCGACGGGGGTGTCGCTGGCGCGGTGGTCCCGGCGGCAGGCGGACGGGGGCGTGAAGCCGGTCAGCCCGCATCCGGGCAGCTACCGGATCGCGGTGATGCTGGAGCCGCTGGAGTCGCAGATCTGGGTGGGTGACCAGGCCATCTGGGGTGGTGTGATCGGGGCCAATCGCTTCCGCATTTGCGCGCCGGGCTCGCCGGGCCGTTGGCGGCAGCTGAGTGGTTGCGACATCGTCAACCTCTTCGTACCGGTCCAGACGGTCGAGCGGCTCAGCCAGGCGGCCGGACTGCCCGAAGGCATGGGCCTGTGCGACACCCCCTTCTCGGCGGACCGCCAGGTGCTGGACCTCACCTGGAAGATGCTGGACGCCAAGGCCTCGGCCGGCGCGCTGGCCGCGCAGTACTGCGACGGCCTGGCTACGGCCCTGCTGTGCTATCTGCTGGAGCGCCATGGCGGTTCGCGCCAGGCGCCGGCCGGCAAGGGCGCGCTGGACGGCGCGCGTCTGCGCCGGGTGCTGGCCTTCATCGCGGACAACGTCACCCGGGAGATCCCCATCACCGAAATGGCCCGGCACTGCGGCATGAGCGAGGCGCACTTCTCGCGGGCCTTCCATGCGGCCGCCGGCCTTCCGCCCCACCAGTATGCGATGAAGCTGCGCCTGGAGCGCGCCTGCGAGGCGCTGACCGGCAGCGAGGACCGCATGGTGGACATCGCCCTGGAGCTGGGCTTCAGCAACCCCAGCCACTTCTCCCGGGCCTTTGCCCAGCGCTACGGCATGCCCCCGGCACGCTACCGGCAGTTGCATCGAAGCAAGACCTGACCCTGGGACTTTCCCTCGAAGCTGCTGGGAAGCAGCAGGACGGTGCAAGTTGCGCAGGAATTGAGGCGCCGCGCCGCGGCCGATTTCCAAGAATCGCACCGTGAGCGCCGTTGATGGCGACGGCCCGGCACCCCGGGCGCGTCTCGACGCGCGCTGGCCGCCGCCCGACCAGGGCGGCGCCGCAGCAGCCGCCCATCCAGCGGCTGCGCCCCGTCGCCGAGGCACAAGAAGGCCGCCCGGCGATGCCCATGCCAACACCGAGAGAGATCCTCATGCCCCCTATCCGCCCGATTGTCCGAGCCGCCGCCGTGGCCTGCGCCGCCACCGCCGCCTTGCCGCTGCTGGCCCAGGAGGCGCCGCCCGAGGCGTCGCAGAAACTGGAACGCGTCGAGGTGACAGGCTCCCGCATCAAACGCCTGGAAGCGGAGACGGCCTCGGCCATCCAGACGCTCACGCGCGACGACATCGCCAAATCCGGCGCCCTGACGGTGTCCGACGTGCTGCGCAATGTGGCCGCCGGCAATATGGGCGGCATCTCGAGCGACGGGCCCATTGACACCACCTTCGGTGCCGCCGGCATCTCCCTGCGCGGCCTGGGCGTGGGCTCGACCCTGGTGCTGATCAACGGCCGGCGCGTGGCGCCCTTCGGCTTCGGCACCGCCTCCTTCGTTGACACCAACTCCATCCCCGTCGACGCCATCGAGCGCATCGACGTGCTGCTGGACGGCGCCTCCGCCATCTACGGGGCGGATGCCATCGGCGGCGTGGTCAACATCATCCTGCGCAAGAACTTCGAAGGCCTGACGGGCAGCGTCGACGCGGGCGTCTCCAGCCATGGCGACGGCGGCAGCAGGAGCTTCGCCTTCACCTACGGCCGGGGTCAGCTGAGCCAGGACGGCTACAACGTCTTCGCCACGCTGTCGCACCGGCAGCAGGACCCCGTCCGCGCCACGGACCGCGAACGCACACGCGACGGTGACTTCACCCGCTTCGACCTGTACGACGCGCGCTCGCCCTACTACCGCAACGTCTACCGCCTGACGCCCACTTCGGGCCCCTACAACAGCAACGCCAACTTCATCGCGCCGCTCACCGGGCTCGACACCCCTTGCACCCCGGCTGTCAGCAGCAAGCCCAGCCTCAACGGCCGCTGCCTCAACGACAACACCGAGGCCGTGAACCTCGTGGCCGGCTGGCGCTCCGACAGCCTCTATGGCGCCGGCGTGCTGGCCCTGCCCAAGGGCTTCGAGCTCTTCGGGGACCTCTCGCTGACCCGCAGCCGCTACCACACTCGCAGCTTCAGCTACGGCTCCAATGCCTATGGCTACTACACCTACGACCTGGTGGACAAGCTGGGCGAGTACGGCAATGCACCGGGTGCCCAGGTGAACTACCTGATCCTGCCGGCGGGCCATCCGCAGAACCCGCTCAGCACCGGTGATGTGGGCGTGCACTACCTGTTCAACGACGTGCCCTCGACCATGGCCAGCGACACCCTCAATCAGCGCTACACCGCCGGTATCCGCGGCGAGTACGCGGGCTGGGACGTCGAGGCCGCGCTGATGCTGTCACGCGCCCGCACGAACACGACCCTGGTGGGTTTCCTGCAGGACGCGGTGCTGACCAACGAGGTGCTGGACGCCAAGGGCAAGGTCCGCAACAGCTTCATCCTGGGCAATGCGGCCGCCAACGATCCGGCGCTGATGGCCCGTCTGTATCCGCAGATGGTCAACAAGGGCACGAGCAGCACCGACACCCTGGACCTGCGCGCCAGCCGCGAGCTGTGGGCGCTGCCGGGCGGCAAGCTGGGGGTGTCCGTTGGCGCGGAGTACCGCCGCGAGAAGGTGGACGCGGTGCCGGACGCGCTGCTGTCCTCCGGGGCCATCTCCCTCTACAACTCGCAGGGCGCGACCGGCTCGCGCCGGGTGAGCGCGGTCTACGCGGAGGCCGTGGCGCCGTTGCTGAAGACCCTGGAGCTGTCCCTGGCGACGCGCATGGACGACAACAGCGACTTCGGCCGCTCCAGCACGCCCAAGCTCGGCTTGAAGTGGCAGGTGCTGCCCCAGCTGCTGCTGCGCGGGACCTACGCCGAAGGCTTCCGCGCGCCCACGCTGCCCGAGCAGCACATGGGCACGCAGACCTACTACATCAAGGTGCGTGATCCCAAGCGCTGCCCCAGCTACGACGCCGAGAACCCCGATTGCGTCCGCTACGTCGTCGGTGTCTACGGCACCTCGGGTGATCTGCGCGCCGAGACCTCCAAGAGCCACTCGCTGGGCCTGGTGCTGCAGCCCACGCGCAACAGCAGCCTGGCCATCGATGCCTTCGACATCCGGCGCAAGGGGGAGGTGACGTCCATGAGCACCGACTACCTGCTGGAGCACGAGGCCGAGTTCGCCGACAAGGTCGTCCGCGGCGCGGCCTCGGGTCAGATCGACAAGATCTTCCTGACGGCCACCAACCTGGCCGAGACCCGCGTGCGGGGCCTGGACGTGGAGGGCCGCATCCAGTGGGACCTGCCCGCCGACAGCGGTCGCATCACCTTCAGCGGGACCTACAACCGCCTGTCCAGCTACGAGCAGGCCCAGGCGCCGGGTGCCGAGCTGCGGGACAACGCCGGCTTCTACCTGATGCCCAAGGAGCGCATGCGCTTCGGCCTGGGCTGGAGCCGCGGCCCCTGGCAGCTGAACCTCAACTGGAACTACACAGGGGCCTATGCGCAGGTCGCGGACGCCACCGTGAACTGCAGCTATGCCTCGCAAGGCACGCCGCGCCCGGACTACTGCCGCATCAGCGCCTGGACGACCGCCGATGCCTATGTGTCCTACCGCGGCTTCAAGGACCTGGAGCTGAGCCTGTCGGTGCGCAACCTGGAGGACCGGGCCGCGCCCTTCGACGCCGACCGCATCGCCTACCTCCAGGGCTTCAACCCGGCCTATCACAACCAGCTGGGGCGCTTCTTCCAGCTGGCGGCGAAGTACCGCTTCTGGTGAGGCAAGCCGCCGCCGCGCCTCACTCGGCCACGCCGGTGGAGGCCGGCGGCGGGCGCTCCCAGCTGTACAGGCCGGCGGCCGTGCCCAGGGCCAGGGCCAGCACAAGAGGCAGCGCCTGGGCCAGGCGGTGCGTGGCCTCGCCGGTCTTGCGGGCCACGCCGGGTGAAGCCTCGTCAAGGCGGCCCCGGGACGGCCGCAGCCGGAACATGGGCCGGATCAGTACCGGCCGCGTCTGCAGGTCCGCACCGGCCTGCTGTGGTTCGGGCCGGCCCTGCTGCTGCTGGGCCGGCAGCTGCGCTCGCCGGTGAATGCGCGGGCGGACGTGACCGAGGACCAGCTCCCATGGGCGCCATCGGACCGCCGGCCTGGCGCCTGCCCGCGGCATTGCTGCTGGTTGCGACCCTCGCCACCCTGAGCCATCAGCAGACGGAGCAGAGCGCGCTGCTCTGGCGGGCCCGCGCCGTCGCGCCCAGGCCGCACCGCCAGCCGCCCCGACATCGAGGCCATGGTCCAGCGCCCGGCCGACCGCCTGGCCGCACAGCCGGCCGATGTGCAAGGCTGGCGCCGACTCGCCCGCGCCTATGAGACCCTGGAGCGCCACGAGGCCACCGTCCAAGCCTACCGCCAGCAGCCCGCCGATGCCGCCGCCCTGTGCGAGCTGGACCTGGTGCCGCCGGCCACGGCGCTGCATCGCGACATCCAGGCCAGCATCGAGAAGGCCGGCGCGCCGCGGCCCTGAGCGCGATGGTCATCCTGCGCCGACGGCATATGCATGCTCGGCCTGCTTCCTTCCCTCGCAGCCCCATCGCTTCCATCTTGCGGACCTTGCTCAAGCGGCACGGGCTCATCCGCGCGGAGGCCGGCGACACGGGCGCCGGCCTGGCCGCCCCGCAAGCCGGGCAGGGCACCGTACCCTCGGCCTGGCGCTGAAGATGCGGCCCCTGGCTTGGGCCGGCTCCACGCCTCGGCTAGCATTGCCGCCATGCGCCTGCTCCTTGCCGAAGACGAACGTGCCCTTGCCGACTGGCTGGTCCGCGCCCTGCGGCAGAGCGACTTCGTCGTGGACTGGGTCGACGACGGCCGCCTGGTGGCCGGCCAGCTGCAGGCCACGCGCTACGACGCCCTCATCCTGGACCTGGGCCTGCCGGGCCTGGGCGGTCATGAAGTCCTGAGCCAGCTGCGCAAGGCCGACTCGCGGGTGCCCGTGCTGGTGCTGACGGCGCGCGATTCGCTCGCCGAGCGCGTGAGCACCCTGCACGAGGGCGCGGACGACTTCCTCGCCAAGCCCTTCGAGATCCAGGAGCTGGAGGCCCGGCTCGTGGCCCTGATCCGCCGTTCGCGCGGGCGCGAGCAGCCGCGCTTCAGCTGCGGGCCGCTGAGCTATGACGCCGCGAGCAAGCAGTTCACGCTGGACGGCGAGGCCCTGGCCCTGTCCCCGCGCGAGCATGCGGTCCTGCGCACCCTCATCCAGCACAGCGGCGAGCCGCTCTCCAAGCAGGAGATCCTGGAGCGCCTGTTCTCGGACGAGCAGGACGTGCGGCCCGAGGCGGTCGAGGTGCTCGTGCACCGGCTGCGCAGGCGCCTGGAGTCGGGCAAGGTGCGCATCACCACGCTGCGCGGCCTGGGCTATGTCCTGGAGCCTGCATGAGCGTGCGCTGGCCGCTGACGCTGCCGCACCTGCCAACGGCCTGGCACCGGTTCAGCGTGCGGCGGACGCTGCTGACCCTCGCCCTGCCCATCATGCTGGTCATGGTCAGCATCGAGTCCGCCCTGACCTGGAAGACGGGCCTGCAGGCGGCCAACGCGGCCTATGACCGCTCGCTGCTGGGTGCCATCAAGGCCATCGACAGCAATGTGTCCACGGACACCGGCCTGTCGGTCGAGCTGCCCTACCGCCTGCTGGAGTTCTTCGAGCTGACGGCCAGCGGCCAGGTCTTCTTCCGGGTCAGCACGGACGACGGCCTGGTCGAGATCGGCAATGCGGGCCTGCCCCTGCCGGCCAAGGGCCTGGCCCTGGGCGTGCCGCAGTTCATCGACGCGGAGTACTTCGGCGAGCCGGTGCGCGTGGGGGCGCTGTCCCGCGAGCTGGACCCGGAACGCCCGGGGCGCCGGCTGGTGATCCAGGTGGCCGAGTCCACCACCTCGCGCAACGAGTTCTCGCGCGGCCTGCTCTTGCAGGCCATCGCCCGGGATGCGTTGACCATCGTGGTGGTGATGGCCACGCTGGCCCTGGTCATCGGCTGGGCCCTGCAGCCGCTGGAGCGGCTGCGGCGCGAGGTGGAGGCGCGTTCCGAGGACGATCTCTCCCCCGTCGACGAGACCCAGGTGCCCGCCGACGCCGCGCCCCTGGTCGCCGCCATCAACCACCATCTGCAGCGCCAGCGCGAGCTGATCGAGGGCCGGCGCCGTTTCGTGGACGACGCCTCGCACCAGCTGCGCACGCCGCTGGCCACGCTGTCCACCCTGGTGGGCTATGCCCTGCGCGAGCAGAACCCGGCGCGGGTCTCCGAGGCGCTGGCGGCGCTCAAGTCGCAGATCGAGGACACGGTGCGGCGCACCAACCAGATGCTGGCCCTGGCCCGCGCCGACACGGCCGAGGTGCAGATGGAACCGCTGGCGCTGAACGCCCTGGCCGAGCGCTGCGCGCGCGAGAGCTGGCCGGCGGCGCGGGCGGCCGGCGTCGACCTGGGCCTGGAGCCCTCGCCGGTGCCCGTCACGGTGCTGGGCCATGCCGGCCAGCTGCGCGAGGCCTTGCTGAACCTGCTGGATAACAGCCTGCGGTACGTGCAGCCCGGGGGCCAGGTGACGGTGCAGGTGTTCGCCGACGCCGAGGGCGCCTGCGTCCGCGTGGTCGACGACGGCCCCGGCATCCCCGCCGCCGAACGCCCCCGGGCCGGCGAGCGCTTCTTCCGCGGCAGCAATGTGGAGCAGCCGGGCTCGGGCCTGGGCCTGGCCATCGTCCGGGCCGTCATGCAGCGCCATCACGGCCGGCTGGAGATCTCAGCGGCCCAGCTCTCGCCGGACGGCGGCGAGCGGGGCACCGCGGTGTCCCTGCGGCTGCCGGTGCAGGCTGCCGGCCACTGAAAGGCGACTGAAAGGCGCGACTTCGTAGAGTGCAGCCATAGCAGGTGGCAGACCGTTCCCCATGGCCCCGGCCTCCGGGGGACGGCACAGATCACCGCATGGAGACGACATGCTCAAAGCCTTCCCATGGATGGCTGCCCTGGTCCTGGCGATCCTGGTGCTTGCGCCAGGAGCCCGGGCCCAGACGCAGACGCCCACGCCGACGCCGACGCCGGCACCCGAGTGCATCGCCCCCGCCAAGCCCGGCGGCGGCTTCGACCTGACCTGCAAGCTGGCGCGGGCGGCCTTCGGCCAGGCCGGCATGGGACTGGCGCCGCTGCACATCAGCTACATGCCCGGCGGCGTCGGGGCCATCGCCTTCGACACCATCACCGCCCGCCGCCCCGCCGAGGAGCAGACCCTGGTCGCCTTCTCCAGCGGCTCCCTGCTCAACCTGGTCCATGGCCGCTTCGGCCGGCACAGCCTGCGCGATGTGCGCTGGCTGGCCGCCATCGGGGCGGACTACGGCATCGTGCTGGTGAGCAGCCAGTCCCCGTGGAAGACCCTGCCGGAGCTGCTGGCGGCGCTGAAGGACAACCCGGCCCGGGTCACCTTCGCGGCTGGCGGCACCATCGGCAGCCAGGACTGGGTCAAGTCGGCCCTGGTGGCTGCGGCGGCCGGCGTGGATCACAAGGCCATGCGCTTCGTGGCCTTCGAGGGCGGCGGCGAGGCCACGGCGGCGCTGAAGGCCGGGCATGTGCAGGTCTATGCGGGCGATGCCTCCGAGGTTGCGGACAAGCTGCCGCCCAAGGGGCCCTTCCGGGTGCTGGCCGTGATGTCCGAGAAGCGCCTGCCGGGCCTGCTGGCTCAGGTCCCGACGGCCCGGGAGCAGGGCGTGGACATCGTCTGGCCCAGCGTGCGCGGCTTCTACATGGGGCCCAAGGTCCCGGATGCCGCCTTCCAGGCCTGGAGCCAGCGCTTCGAGCAGCTGATGGCCAGTGCGGCCTTCGAGAAGCTGCGGGCCGAGCATGGCCTGTTCCCCCTGGCCATGACCGGGCCCGCCCTGCAGGCCTACCTGGACGAGCAGAGCCGGCGCTTTGCCGACATCGCCGAGCGATTCGGGCTGCACCGATGACCGGCGGCTGAAGCCTCTCCCCCCGATCCATCGGACCTGCCCACACGGGGAGGCCGGGGACGGCTGTTGCCTGCCGATCCCTGGCCAGCCGTCGTCCTGACCCTTCCTGTTCTTCCCTTCATCTGCCCGCTGTCCTGCCTGAGTTTTCCCCTGACCCTTCGATAAGCACTGAAAGCACTGGAGATACCCATGAACAAGCCCTCCCTTCCCCTGGCGGCCGCCGGCCTGGCCACGCTGTTCCTCGCCGCGCCGCTGAGCGCCGCGGCCCAGAGCGCGGTCAGCATCTATGGCATTGCCGACGTGCTGGTCGAGCACCGCAACCACATGGCCGCCAGCGGGGGGAGCCGGACCTCGGTGACCTCGGGCGGGATGAACACCTCGCGCTGGGGCCTGCGTGGCAGCGAGGACCTGGGGGGCGGCCTGAGCGCCGTGTTCAACCTGGAGGCTGAGGTCGGCATGGACACCGGCGCGGCGGGCTCCAACTTCTGGGGCCGCCAGGCCAATGTGGGCCTGCAGGGCGCCTTCGGCCGCGTGGTCGCCGGCCGGTCCTACACGACGGCCTACGACTTCCTGCTGCCCTTCGACCCCATGGGCTATGCGCCCTTCTACTCCTGGGCCACCTCGGCCGGCGCCGCCGGCACGCGCAAGGACGGCATGATCACCGGCGCGCCCAACCTCATCAAGTACGAAGGCAAGTTCGGTCCCGTGAAGCTGGGTGCCACGGTGGCCGCGGGCGAGGGGGCCTCCACCGGCCGCTATGCCGCCCTCGGCGCCGTCTACGAGGCCAATGGCCTGGCCGCCGTGCTGGTGCTGGACCAGCGCGACCAGCAGACCGGTGCCACCAGCAAGGAGCAGACCGCCCACCTGGGTCTCAGCTACGACCTGAAGCCGGTCAAGTACTTCGTGGGCCTGCGCCAGTACAAGAAGACGCCCACCACCGGTGTCGAGCAGAAGAGCACGCTCGGCTGGGTCGGCGTCACCTGGGCCGTCACCCCGCAGCTGGACCTCACGCCGGCCTACTACTTCCAGTCCATCAAGAGCGGCCCCGCCACGCCGGAGAACCCGCACCTGCTGGCCCTGCGCGCCAAGTACGCGCTGTCCAAGCGCACCTGGCTGTATGCCGTGGCCGCCAGCGCCGGCGCCAAGAGCGGCGTGGTGAGCGTCTCGCGCGACGACCCGGCCTTCGCCGACACCCAGTCCAGCTTCGGCCTGGGCATCCAGCACCGCTTCTGAAGCCCGCCCTGCGAGGAGTCATTCATGAACAGCATCATCCGACGCACCTGCCTGGCCCTGGCCGCCACGGCCCTGTCCTGCGCTGCACTGGCCCAGGTGCCTGCCGGCTACCCGGCGAGCTACCAGGCCGTCATCGACGCGGCAAAGAAGGAGGGCAAGGTCACGATCTACACGCCCACCGACGCCGCTGCCGGCAAGCCCCTGGTCAAGGAGTTCGAGAGCCTCTACCCCGGTGTCAAGGTCGAGTACATGGACATGAACAGCGTGGAGCTGTTCAACCGCTTCATCAGCGAGACGGCGGCCGGCACCACCAGCGCCGACGTGGTCTGGAACTCCGCCATGGACCAGGCCGTCAAGCTGGTGGCCGACGGCTATGCGCAGCCGTATGAGTCCATCGAGAGCCGCGCGCTGCCGGCCTGGGCCGTCTACCAGAAGACGGCCTACGGCACGACCTTCGAGCCCCTGGGCCTGGTCTACAACAAGCGCCTGCTGCCCGCGGCCGACCTGCCCAAGACCCATGCCGATCTCGTCAAGCTGCTGGCCGACCCGCGCTTCCAGGGCAAGGTCACGACCTACGACATCGAGAAGGCCGGCGTGGGCTTCCTCTACCTGACGGCGGACGTGCATGTGAACGCGGCCCTGACCTGGGATGTGGTCAAGGCCATGGCCGGCGCAGGCGTGAAGCTGCAGTCCTCGAGCAGCACGATGATGGAGCGCATCTCCTCGGGCGAGCAGCTGCTGGGCTACAACATGATCACCTCCTACGCCCACGCCCGGGCCAAGAAGGACAGCAACATCGGCTACGTGCTGCTGAAGGACCACACCCTGGTGATGAGCCGCGTGGCCTTCATCGCCAAGGGCGCGAAGAACCCGAACGCGGCCAGGCTGTGGATGGACTACCTGCTCTCGCGGCGCGGCCAGACCACGCTGTCCACGGCCTCGGAGCTGTACTCGATCCGCTCGGACGTGGAAGGCGAGATGACCGCCCAGACGCTGCAGAAGGAGATGGGTCTGAGCCTGCGCCCCATCGGCATCGACCAGAGCCTGCTGACCTATCTGGAGCAGGGCAAGCGCCTGGAGTTCATCAAGACCTGGCGCTCCTACGTCGCCCGCAAGTGAAGACCTGACCCCCGGGAGTGACCGTGATGCCCATGACACAACCCTTGCCGCGCCAGCGGGCCCGATGGCCAGGACTCGCAGGACTCCCGGGATTCCCGGGCGGGCCGGCGATCCTGCGCGCCCTGGTGATCGGCATCACCGTGCTGGTGGTGCTGCTGCCGCTGGCCATGATCGCGTACCAGAGCCTGCTGTCCGCGCCCTTCTTCATGCCCCGTCATGAGGTCTCGCTGGACGCCTACCGCTTCGTCTTCGACGACCCGGACTTCTGGTACGCGCTGCGCAACTCGCTGCTGATCGCCGGCGGCATGGTGGGCATCGCGGTGCCCCTGGGCGCGCTGCTGGCCTTCCTGATGGTGCGCACGGACCTGCCGGGCCGGCGCTGGATCGAGCCGCTGCTGCTGACGCCCATCTTCGTCTCGGCCGTGGTGCTGGCCCTGGGCTATGTGGTGGCCGCCGGCCCCAGCGGCATCTACACGCTGTGGTGGCGCCAGGCCTTCGGGCCGGAGTGGTGGGACGTGTACTCCATCGGCGGCATCGCGGTCATCGCGGGGCTCACCCATGTGCCGCACGTCTACCTCTACGCCTCGGCCGCGCTGCGCAACCTGGGCAGCGACGTGGAGGAGGCCGCCCGCGTGGCCGGCGCCTCGCCGCTGCGGGTGGCTCGCGACGTGAGCCTGCCCATGGTCATGCCCTCCATCCTCTTCGCGGGGGTGCTGGTCTTTTTCCTGGGCTTCGAGGTCTTCGGCCTGCCCCTGGTGCTGGGCGATCCCAACGGCTACCTGGTGCTGACGACCTATATGTACAAGCTGGCCAGCAAGCTGGGCTCGCCGTCCTACCACCTGATGGCTGTGGTCGCGGTGCTGATCGTGCTCGTCACCTTCCCCCTGGTGCTGCTGCAGCGCCGCCTGCTGCGCAGCGCCAGCAAGTACGTGTCCATCAAGGGCAAGGGCGGCCGCCAGGTGCCGCTGCGCCTGGGCGGCTGGCGCTGGCTGGCGATCGGCATCGTCGGGCTGTGGCTGTTCCTCACGGTCCTCGTGCCGGTGTCGGGCGTGGTGCTGCGCTCACTGGTGTCGCAGTGGGGCGAGGGCATCTCGCTGGCCGAGGCCTTCACGCTGCAGCATTACGTGGATGTCTTCGAGCAGGACAACCTGGTGCGCGCCATCCTCAACACCCTGGGCATGGGCGTGATCGGCGGCGCGCTGGCGGTGGCCTGCTACACGGCCATCTCCTTTGCCGGCCACCGCCGCAATGACCTGGCCACCAAGCTGATGGACTACCTGGTGCTGGTGCCGCGCGCCGTGCCGGGCCTGCTGGCGGGCCTGGCCTTTCTGTGGGTCTTCCTCTTCGTGCCGGGCCTCAAGGAATGGCGCAACTCCATGTTCGCCATCTGGATCGCCTACACCGTGATCTGGCTGGCCTACGGGCAGCGCGTGGTGCAGAGCGCGCTGCTGCAGGTCGGTCCCGATCTCGAGGAAGCGGCCCGCACCGTGGGTGCCACGGCTTCGCAGGTGAGCCGGCACGTGACCCTGCCCCTGGTGCGCTTCGGCCTGCTGTCCAGCTGGCTGCTGGTCTTCCTGATCTTCGAGCGCGAGTACTCGACCGGCGTCTACCTGCTCTCGCCGGGCACCGAGGTCATCGGCGCGCTGCTGGTGTCCATGTGGGCCTCGGGCGCCACGGACCTGGTCGCCGCACTGTCTGTCATCAACATCGTCATGGTCAGCCTGGGTCTGGCCGTGGCACTGCGTTTCGGGGTGAAGCTCCATGACTAAGCTCGTCGTCAATGACATCCACCTGGGCTACGGCACCGTGCCGGTGCTGCAGGGCGTCTCCTTCAAGCTCAAGGCCGGCGAGGTGGTCTCGCTGCTGGGCGCCTCGGGCAGCGGCAAGACCACGCTGCTGCGCGCCGTGGCGGGCCTGGAGCACCCCTCCCAGGGCAACATCCTGCTGGACGGCGAGGCGCTCTACGACGCCGCCCGCGGCATCGACCAGCCGGCCGAGCGCCGCTCGCTGGGCCTGGTCTTCCAGTCCTATGCCCTGTGGCCGCACCGCACCGTGGCGCAGAACGTGGGCTACGGACTGGTGCTGCGCAAGGTGCCGGCGGCCGAGGTGAAGGCGCGCGTGCAGGCCGCACTGGACAACCTCGGCCTGGGCCACCTGGGCGAGCGCTATCCCTTCCAGCTCTCCGGAGGCCAGCAGCAGCGCGTGGCCATCGCGCGGGCCCTGGTCTACAACCCGCCGGTGATCCTGCTGGACGAGCCGCTGTCCAACCTCGATGCCAAGCTGCGCGAGGAGGCCCGGGCCTGGCTGCGCGCGCTGATCGTGCGGCTCAACCTTTCCGCCCTGTGCGTGACCCACGACCAGACCGAGGCCATGGCCATGAGCGACCGCATCCTGCTGCTGCGCAATGGCCGCATCGAGCAGGAGGGCACGCCGCAGGAGCTCTACGGCGCGCCGCAGACCCTCTACACGGCCGAGTTCATGGGCAGCAACAACCGCTTCGAGGCCACCGTGGACCAGGTCGGTGCCGACGAGGTCCGCCTGCAGGGGCCGGCCGGCTCGCTGCTGGCCCGCAGCCGCAGCCCGCTGCGGGTGGGCGACAAGGCGCAGGTGGTCATCCGCCTGGAGCGCGTGGGCGTGGCCGACGAGCCGGGGCCCAACCGCATGCAGGCCCGCCTAATCACGTCCATGTACCTGGGCGACCGCTGGGAGTACCTGCTCGAGAGCAGCGGCCTGCGCCTGCGCGCTTTCGGCCAGCAGCCTCGCGAGGCCGGCCGCGACTACTGGGTGGACCTGCCCGCCGAGGCCTGCTGGGCCTACGCGGCCTAGGCTGGCGTGCTTCGTCCGGGCGCTCAGACGGCGAAGCGCCACTCCTGGATCGCCGCATGCGCCGGCCGCTGCTCGCGGGCGGCACGGGCCCGTGCCGCCTCCACCCAGCGCCGGGCAAGCGGGAAGGGGCCGAAGCCGGACTCGGTGTTGATGTGTCCCACCGCGCCCAGGTTGCTGTAGCTGGCGCCCCAGCGGCTGGCCCAGCGCAGCGCGCTGGCGGCGCTCATCCAGGGGTCGTTCTGGCTGGCGACGAGGCTGCTGGGCACGGCCAGGCGGTGGTGGGGCAAGGCCTCGGCCAGGCCGAACTTGTCCGGCTCGGCCGGGGCCACGAAGAGCACCTGGCGGATGGGCGTGTCGGCATGGTCGGCCAGGTGGCGGGCCAGGGCCAGGCAGCCGAAGCTGTGGGCCACGGCGATCCACTCGCCGCCGGCCTGCTCGCGCGAGGCGCTCTCCAGCGTGCGCTGGATGCGCTCGGCCCAGCGCGGCAGGTCGGGCTGGCTGAAGTCGCGCTGCACGACGCGGCGCGAGTCCCGGTACTGCTGCTGCAGCCAGGTCTGCCAGTGGGCGGGGCCGCTGTCGTGCAGGCCGGGAATGATGAGCAGGCGGGGGGCGCGGTAGGCCATGGCGGTCTCCTCAGAGCGTGGCGATCGAGACCTCGGTCGACTTGACCAGGGCCACCACTTCCCGGCCCACGGCCAGGTCGAGGTCCTTGATCGAGCGCGTGGTGATGACGGAGGTGACGATCAGTCCGCCGGGCGTCAGCACATCCACCTCGGACACGACCGGCCCCTCGATGATCTCCTTGACGGTGCCGCGGAACTGGTTGCGCACATTGATGGCGGTGATGCTCATGGAAGCTCCTGTGTGGCGATGATGGGCGGTGAGCGGCTGCCGCGGGGCGATGGGCCCGGGAATCACGGCAGGACATGGGCTCCAGCTTAGGCAGCGCCGCGCAAGGGCGGAAGGAAGCAAAGCGCAGCAGCTCATGCGCGGCGCGCCGAAGGCTGCGGCCGCTCAGGTGGGCAAGACCTGACCCTCACGGACGCCTTGCACGGCCTCGCGGGTCCAGGGCGGCGCGAAGGTCTCGATGAAGGCGTAGGCGTAGTCGCGCAGGTAGGCGTCGCGCCGCAGGGCCAGGCGGGTCATGTTGTCGGCGAAGAGATGGCGGGCGTCGTGGGCGGCCAGGTGGCGGTCGCGCTCGTCGTCGTAGGCGATGGCCGCGACGATACCCACGCCCAGGCCCAGCTCCACGTAGGTCTTGATCACGTCGGCGTCCATGGCGGCCAGCACCACGTGCGGGGCCAGGCCCGCGGCCTTGAAGGCCTGGTCGATGTGGGAGCGGCCGGTGTAGCCGGTCTCGTAGGTCACGATGGGGTAGTCGGCCAGGCGCTGCAGCGTGAGCGTCTCGCCGCGGCGCCGGGCCTCGGCCAGCGGATGGTTGAGCGGCGTGACCACGGTATGGGTCCAGCGGTAGCAGGGCAGGGCGACCAGCTCCTCGTACTGGGCCAGGGCCTCGGTGGCGATGCCGATGTCGGCCTCGCCGTCCAGCAGCAGCCGGGCGACCTGCTGCGGCGAGCCCTGCTGCAGGGTCAGCTCCACCTCGGGATGGCTGAGGCGGAAGTCACGCACCACCGGGGGCAGGGCGTAGCGTGCCTGGCTGTGCGTGGCGGCAATGCGCAGCACGCCGCGGCCGGCGCGGGCGAAGTCGTCCCCGGCGCGGCGCAGGTTCTCGGCCTCCTGCAGCAGGCGCTCGACGATGGGCAGCACATTGCGGCCCGGGTCGGTGAGGCCCGTGAGGCGCTTGCCGGCGCGCATGAAGATCTCGATGCCCAGCTCGTCCTCCAGCTCCCGGATCTGGCGGCTGACGCCCGGCTGGGAGGTGTGCAGCGCGGCGGCCACCTCGGTGAGATTGAAGCCGCGGCGCTGGGCCTCGCGGACGGATCGGAGTTGCTGGAAATTCATGGAATGCCTTCTCGTTATGCGCTTTTCATTCTTGTGAGGGGCGCGGGCGCTGTCCTCCAAGAAAAAGTGCAAAGCATGTGAAGGCACCGCTGCAATGCGATGCGGCCCGCAGCCAGTCGCGGACCGGCTTGCTCAGGCCGTGGCTGGCCGGTAGCTCCACCGCGGTGTCAGCACCAGCACCAGCAGGGAGAGGGCGGCCAGGCCCACCGCCAAGGCGACGGACCAGGCCTGGCCCTGCAGGCGTTGGCCGTAGATGTCCAGCGCGGCGCCCAGGCCCGCGCCATTGCCGAAGGTGGCGAGCACCGCGGCGGTGTAGTCGTGGAAGCGGCGCGCGCGGTTGGCCCCGGCGGACCAGTGGGGGTCGGTGTTGTAGCTGGGCAGGCGCAGGTGGGCCTCGTCCAGCTGCTCCATCCGGGCCAGGAACTGGCGCAGATTCGTGATGGCGCGCTCGGCCTTGGCGTTGAGGAAGGCCAGGCACAGGGAGGCCACAGGGAAGCCCAGGATCAGCCACTCGACGGGGGCCGCGGTCTGCCCCGGCGCGGGCCGCAGCGCGACCAGGGCGGCCAGCAGACTCACGACGAGGCTGACGTACAGCGCCAGCACCTGCTGGCGCTGCGTCACGCGGGCATTGACTTCCTGGTAGGCCGCGATGAAGCGGTAATTGGCATCGACGTAAGACTTGCTCATGGGGGCGCAGCGTAGCGCATGCGCCCTTGAATCAAATGAGCCTCAGCCGATTGACCACGGCCACGGCCTGCGCCCGATTCGAGACATTGAGTTTCGCGTAAACGTTTTTCAGGTGGAATTTCACCGTCCGCTCCGAGGTGTAGAGGATGCGGCCGATTTCCCAGGAGGTTTTGCCCTCCACCACCCAGCGCAGGACGTCGCGCTCCTTGTTGGTCAGGTTGATGCCGAAGAAGTCGTCCTTCACCTGGTGGTCCACCGCGTGCAGGGTGAAGGTGGAGTGCAGGTAGAAGGCCACGAAGCTCAGCAGCAGCGGGTGCTGCACGCCGACCTCGTCGCATTCGAACTGCCAGAAGGTGTGGACGTCGTCCGTGCCCGAGATGGCCGAGCGCACGCTGGCGGCCAGGCCCGAGCGGCCCTGCATGCGGCCCAGCAGCTCATTGGAGCCCTCGGGCACGCCCAGGTCCAGGTGGTCCCGGCTGGCCCACTGGAAGGCGTGGTCGATCTGGTTGAATTTGGCAAAGCGCGCGCTGTAGGCCTCGATACCGATGGCACTGCTCAGCTTGGATTGCCCGACAAACCCTTCGTCCCGTCCTCCGTTGTAATAGGCAAAACCCCTGGAAAGAGACTTGCCCTCGCGCTCGTGGAGCAGCAGACAGCGCTTGAATGGAATCACCTCGTTGAGACGCTGGGTGAATTGGTCCAGCTGATCAATGAAATCTGCCGAAGGGCGGATTTCATTGATGATTTTCGAGAGGGTTTCCAGTTCTCCGGTCGTGGCGTGAATATTAGACATACCAATCTCTTAGAACAAATAACTCCCTATCTCAGCCCGGCAGCGGCGGGGCTGCGTCACGGCTGTGATCAGAAGGCTTTCCTGTGTCAACACGATGACCCGGGCTCCGTGGATGGCGGAGTGGGTCTCGGCGAAATATAGAGAAAACTATGCGGTTTTCTCTTTGGCGATAGAAACCTGCGCCCATCGCTTCGAATTGTGCTGACCATTGAAGGCAACAATGGCAGCCTCAGTGTTGAATAGGATAAGCGACGTTCCGGCGAGAAAATATCCCATGAACACACGCTCAGACCTGTAAGGACTGACACTGTTTGTAAACGGGCCTCAATGCTAATTTGCCCCGCGATTTGGGTAAATTTCACCCTCCTTGTTGAGTAATCGATTGAATAGCCGGCGCCACACCGCCGGCGGGGGGAAGGAAGCCACTGCGCTGGAAGTGCTCGAAGTAGCGGTCCAGCCATTCGGCGGCCGGACGCAGGCCTTCTGCGAGGGCCCGGGGCGCCCAGGCCTTCAGGTGGTCCAGCGCAATGGGCAGCCGGGCCCCCACGCTCGGGTCGGCCACCGGATTGAGCTTGTGCAGGACGGGAATCAGCATGGCCAGAGGATGGCTGCTGTCCTCGCGCACATGCGCGCTGAGTCGGGCCAGCCAGTCCTCGTAAGGCAGGCGCTCCAGCGCAAAGCCGCGGGCCTCGATCAGGTCCACCACCTCGTCCAGTGAGTTCCAGTCCGGGTTCAGCACATGCACGGCATGGCCCGGCGCGGCAGGATGCCGGGAGGCCTCCACGATCAGCCGCGCGGCCAGGTCCACGGGCAGGATGTTGTCGAAACCCACGTCCTGCGGCGCCTTGCCGAAGACGGCGATGCCCTTGATGAGGCGGCTGAAGAGGTCGTCTGTGTTCATGCGGCCGGTGACGGAATGCCCCACGATGCGTGAGGGCCGGTAGATGCACACCGGCAGGCCGCGGCGCCCGGCCTCGGCCACCAGCTGCTCGGCCACCCACTTGCTCTGCTCGTAGCCGCCTTGCAGCAGCTCGTGGAAGGGGACGTCCAGGTCTTCGCCGATCACCTCGGCCCGGCGGTTGAGAACGCCCACCGTGGAGATGTAGTGCACGGGCTTCGCGTGGTGCTCGCAGGCCAGGCGCAGGATGTCAGCCGTGGCGTCCACATTGGCCGGCTTGAGCATGGCGTAGGGGTAGACGAAATTCACCAGCGCGCCGTTGTGATAGATGGCGTCGAGCTGTTCGGCCATCTGCGCGTGCAGCGCGGGCGTCAGGCCCAGCTGCGGCGCGCCGAGGTCGCCGGGCAGGGCCACGATGCGCGCGGCGTGGCGCTCGTCCCACAGACCATGGGCCTGCAGGGCCTCGACCAGCCGCTGGTGGCCGCTCTGGGCGTCTCGCGCTCGCACCAGGCAGTGCACGCGCGCCTCGGTGCTGGCCAGCAGCTCGGCCAGCAGGTGGGCGCCCAGGAAGCCGGTGGCACCGGTCAGCAGGATCTCGCGGGCCTCGCCGCCGCGGGCGGGGGCGGCGGGGCGGATGGCGGCCTCCAGCACGGCTTCGCCGGGCAGGTCCAGGGGCGCCGGCTCCGGCGCCGTCTCGCCGCTGCGCAGGCGCTCGGCCATCTCGGCGATGGTGGGCCCGGCCATCAGCTGCTCCATCCCCAAACGTGCGCCCAGCTTTTCCTCGATCTGGAACAGCAGGACCGAGGCCAGCAGGGACTGGCCGCCGAGATCGAAATAGTTGGCATGCACGCTGATCTGCGGCCTCTTGAGCAGGGCGGCCCACAGATCGTGCAGCTGCTGTTCCAGCGCGTCCCGCGGGGCGACGTGGTCCTGCGCCTCGGCGGGCGCCTGCGTGAGCTGCAGCAGGGCGGCGCGATCGATCGCGCCCTCCCGCCGTGGCAGGGCCGGCAGCGGGCGCAGCAGGGGCTGGCCCAGCCCCAGGGCGGCCGCAGCCGCCAGCAGCGGAGCCTCCGGCACCGCCAGGCCCTCTTCGGGCACGACGAACAGCCAGCAGGCCCAGCGCCCGGCGTCGTCCACGCCTTCGAGCAAGGCCAGCTCGCGCACACCCGCCGTGCCTGCCAAGGCCTGTTCGAGCGCCGCGCTGCCGGGCAGGGGGTCGCGCGTGGGCGAGGCCAGCAGGGCCTGCGTCTCCAGGGCCAGGCCTTGCGGCCCCTGCCAGGCGGGCAGGCCGCTCAGCAGCCGGGGCTGCTGGCCGGCCAGCCAGGCGCTGGCGCCGGGGCCCTGGCCTTGCGTGCGCAGCAGGCTGGGCACGCTGGTGCCGGCCACCTGAAGCAGGCCCCGGGCGAAGGGCCCGGCCGCCTGCTGATGCAGGTCCCGCAGCTGCAGAACGGTGCCCGGTGCTGCCTCCAGGGCGAGGTGGGCGGCGGCCCCCAGCGCGCGGGCATGGGGCAGGGAATGGGCGGGCAGATGCCAGTGCCGCTGCACCTGTGCCCCGGGGGCGAGGCGCTGCAGGCGTTGCTGGCCGACCGGGCTCAGGGCGGCGGCGTCTACGGTCCAGCGGGCGAGCGCCAGGGGGGCCGGCAGGGCGGGCAGCTCGGGCAGCAGGTCGAGCCGGCGGGCTTCGCGCGGGCTCAGCAGCAGGGTATCGAAGGGCTGCGGCCCGGTGGACTGGCCCTGCAGGAGGGCGTCAAGCTCTGGCGCGGCCAGCGTGTGCAGCGTGCCGCCCTGCAGCAGGGTGACCAGCGCGGACCACAGGGCGCTCCCGGTGAGCCAGCGCGTGGCGGCCAGTGCCGGGGCGCCGGCGGCATCAGGGGCCAGGGCCTGGACGAGCTGTGCCTGACTGTAGCGGAGCAGGCGCAGGCCCGGCGATGCGGGCCCGGCGGGCGCGTCCAGCAGGCTGCAGGCGCCGGCTGCAGCGGCCGCCGACGGCGCCGGAGCGGGACGGGCCTGGCCCTCGGCCAGCAGGGCTGTCCAGGGGCGCAGCGGGCAGGCGGTCCACGCGGCGGCGGGCAGGGGCGCTCCCGCGCAGACGGCCAGACGTGGGGTCAGGTCTTGCGTCAGCTGGGGCGGCCAGGCCGGTGTCTCTTCGGCCGGCCACAGGCAGTCCAGGCCGGCGCCCAGGCCGGACAGCAGCATGGCCAGGCTCTGCACGGGGGCCTGCTCGTCGGGCCACAGCAGGACGCGGTCGCCCGGCTGCAGGCCCTGGGCCTGCCAGGCGGCCAGGCCTTGATGGCAGGCCTCCAGCAGTTCCGCATGGGTGCAGCGCAGGCCCTGGGCCAGCAGGGCCAGGTCTTGCGGCTGCTGCCGGGTGCGCGCCTCCAGCCGGGCCAGCAGCGTGGCCGTGTCCGGTACGGTGGCGGGCAGAGCGGCAGGCGAGGGCGCCGGCAACAGGCCGATGCTGCCCAGCGCTGCCTGCGGCTGGGCCACCAGGCGGCCCAGCAGGGCCTGGAACTGCTGCCCCAGGCTGGCGATGGCCTCGCGGCTGAAGAGCGCCTGGTCATGGCTGAGCGTGAACTGCAGGGACTCGCCCGGCAGCACGATCAGGGCCAGGCCGTAGCTGGTCTCCTCGACGGCGCGCACATCGTCCACCGCCAGGCCCTGGGCCGCCACCATGTCGCGGAAGGCGGCCTGGCCAGGGTAGTTCTCGAAGACGTAGATGGCGTCGAACAGGGCCTGCTGGCGCGGCAGCTCGCTGCAGGCCAGCACGTCGGACAGCGCACTGTAGGCCCGCGCCTCCACCTCTTGCGACTGCTGCTGCAGGCCCTGCAGCCAGTCCTGCACGGCAGCCTGGGGCTCGAGCCGCACCCGCATGGGCAGGGTGTTGATGAAGAGGCCCACCATGCGCTCGACACCGGCCAGCGCCGGGTTGCGGCCCGACACCACCATGCCGTAGCAGAGGTCGTCCTGCCCGCCGTGCAGGGCCAGCAGCAGAGCCCAGGCGGCCTGGCACAGGGTGTTGAGGGTGAGGCGGCTGCCGCGGCACAGCTGCTGGGCCTCCTGGACCCAGGCGGCCGGCATCGTGCCCTGCCAGTGGCCCAGGCGGCGCGGGCCTTGCGCGTCGGCATCGGCCGGCTGCACCGAGGGCGCCCAGCGCAGCGCCTGGCGGTAGCCCGCAAGCTGGGCCTTCCAGAAGTCCATCGCGGCGGGCACGTCCTGCTGGCGCAGCCAGGCGAGGTAGTGGCGGTAGTCCCGGGCCGGGCGCTGCTGGCCGGCCCCGCGGCCCGCGTAGTGTTCGAAGACTTCCGAGAGCACGATGGGCATGGACCAGCCGTCCAGGATGGCGTGGTGGTAGGTCCAGAGGAAGCGGGTCTGCTGCGCGCCCAGGCGCACCAGGTGCAGGCGCATCAGCGGCGGGCGGCCGGCGTCGAAGCCCTGCACGCGGTCGCTGTGCAGCAGGTCCTCGAAGCGCACCTGCTGCTGCAGCGGATCCAGTTCGGACCAGTCCAGCTGCGTGATGGGCAGCTGCACCGACTTCAGCACCACCTGCAGCGGCTGGGCCTCCTGCAGGCGCATGAACAGCGTCTTCAGCACATCATGGCGCTGGGCCACCGCCTGCCAGGCCTGGCAGAAGCGGTCCCAGTCCAGCGTGCCGCGCAGCAGGCAGGAGAACTGCTCGACGTAGACGCCCGAGCGCGGGTCCAGCCGCGAGTGGTGCAGCATGCCGTGCTGCAGGGGGCTGAGGTAGTGGATGGTGTCGACGTTGGGATTCATGATGCGGTGCTTGCGGTGCCAGGGCTCAGGCCGGCGTGGAGAGCAGGCCGTCCAGTTCCTGGAGCAGCGCGTCCAGCCCGTCCTGGCTGATGTCGATGGCGGGCACGTCGGAGGGCGTGAGGCCGCCGGCCTCGGCACTCCCGCAGTGGTCGAGCAGGGTGCCCAGGGCCTGTGCCATGTCAGTCATCAGGCAGCCCATGGTTTCCTCGACGGCGCTGGCGCCGGTGAAGGCGCACTCCAGCACCAGCTGGCCCTGGCTGATGTAGGCACAGACATCCAGCAGGTGGGTGCGTGCCTGGCGCGGGCTGCGGATGCCCGCGGCCGGTTCGGCCCGGCCGGTGAAGAGAGCGCTGCTGCCCACCATCTGCTCCACCACGCCCAGGTAGGTGAAGAGCACGGGCGAGGGCGGCATGGCCTCCAGCGCCTGGCGCAGGGGGTCGCCGGCGGGCGCGAGGTAGCGCAGGGCGCCGAAGCCGTCACCCTTGGCCGGCACCTCGCGCAGGCGCTGCTTGACGGTCTTGATCAGGCGGCCGGGGTCGCTGATGTCCGCCCCTTCCACCAGCACGGGGTAGATGGAGGTGAACCAGCCCACGCTGCGGCTGAGGTCCAGCTGCTCGGCCAGGGCCTCGCGGCCATGGCCCTCAAGATCCAGCAGCAGGGACTGGCAGCCGCCCCAGTGCTGGAAGCCGGCCAGCAGGGCAGCCACCAGGAGGTCGTTGGCATCGGTGCCATAGGCCTGGTGGGCCGGGCCGCGGAAGGCGGCGGTCTGCGCGGCGCTGAGCCGTACCTGGCAGCAGCCATGGGCCTCCTCGGCATGGCGAGGGGCGCGGGGCTTGAGGGCGTGACGCATCAGCGCGGGCCGCTCCTGGCCCTCGGCCATGCGGGCCTGCAGCTGGGTGGCGAACTGCTGCCAATGCGCGCGTTCGGCGGCCAGGGCCGTGTCCTGCGTGGCGGCCAGCCGGCCCTGCCAGGCCTGCACCCAGTCGCGCACCGAGCTGGTCTTCAGCGGCAGCGGCGAGCTGCTGCCGGACTTGAGCTGGGCATAGAGCTGGCCCAGGTCCTGCAGCAGGATGTTCCAGGAGACGCCGTCGACCAGCAGGTGGTGCATGACCACCAGCAGGCGGCTCTGCTGCAGGCTGCCGCCCTGCAGCCAGCGCAGGCGCCACAGCGGGCCCTGGCCAAGGTCCAGGCCGGTCTGGGCCTGGGCAATGGCCTCGCGCCACAGCGGCAGCGAGGTCTGGCCATTGGGTGCGCGGCAGTCCACCACCGCGAAGTCCGGCGTGTCCTCCGGCGCAGCGGCAATGCACTGCACCCAGCCGCCCTCACGCCGCTCGAAGCGAGAGCGCAGGCCGTCGTGATGCCGGGCCAGCTGCTGCAGGGCCTGCTGCATCAGCGCGGGGTCGGGCACCTCGTGCAGCTCCAGCAGCAGAGCCTGGTTGAAGTGGGCCAGGTCCTGGTCGACCTTGTCGAACATCCAGTGGGCGGCCGGGCCCAGGGGGAACTCGCCGCTGACCGGGCCCTGCTCCACCTCGATGCCCGGCGTGCTGCTCACGACGCGGGCGAGGCGGGCGATGCTGGGGTGCTCGAAGAGGTCCTTGGGCCGCAGGTAGAGGCCCTGCTGGCCGGCCTTGGAGACGATGACGGCGGCCAGGATGGAGTCGCCGCCCAGCTGGAAGAAGTCGTCGTCCACGGTGACGCTTTCCAGGCCCAGGACCTCGCACCACAGCGCTGCCAGCTGGGCCTCGACGGCGCCCTCGGCCGCGCGGCCGCCGGCCTGCAGATCGGGTGCGGGCAGGCGGGTGAGGTCGGGGCGCAGGGCAGCGTCCAGGGGCAACTGCTCCAGCAGCACCAGGGCCTGGGGCCACTGCAGCTCGGGCAGCTCGGCGCGCAGGCGGTCCTGCAGCGCTTGGGTCAGCGTGGCGTCGTCCAGCACCGCAGGGCCGGACTGGCGCAGCACATAGGCGGTGAGCGCCGGGCCTTGGGCCGTGGGGACCTCGGCCAGCAGGGCCAGGGCCACGCCGGCCTGGCCCATGAGGCAGCGCTCGACGGGGCCGGCCGCCAGCGGGCGGCCCGCGCGCATCAGCAGGCGTCCGCTGGCGTCCGGGCTCTGCAGGTCCATGCCCACGGCGCGCAGGCGCAGGGCCGTGCCGCCGCCGGCATCGGCCAGGGCCCATTGGCGCTGGGCGGGCGCTTCGCCCGAGGCCGAGCGCAGCAGCGGCGCACCGCAGCCCGCCAGGGGCAGCCAGCGCCAGCCCTGGGCCACGGGCTCGAAGACCCAGGGGCGAGACGCGGCGGCCTCCGGCGCGAGGCGCAGGAAGCGGGGCGAGGCCCCCGGCCAGCGTCGCACGGGCTCGGCCTGCTCGCCGTGGGCCAGCAGGCGGGGCAGGGGATGGTCAGCCGGCAGGGCGCGCAGGGCCTGGGCCAGCGCGGGCGTCAGCAGGGTCGGCAGCAGCAGGGCCGTGGGCGCGAAGGTGGCGACGCGTTCGGCCAGCTCGTCCGCCAGGGCCTGCGCCGTCTGGTCACCGGACAGCTTCGCCAGCTGCACGGTGCAGCCGCGCGACCAGGCCAGGGCCAGGGTCGCGCTGGCCAGGGCCAGCAGCCGCGGCGCCTGGGACCAGGGCAGCAGCAGGCGGTCATTGGCACTCAGCCGCAGGGCTTCGCCGGCGGCCAGGCCCAGCAGCGGATCCTCGGCGGGCGCGCGCTCGGTGGCGCCGTCGCCAGGCTGGCAGTCCAGGTCCGTCAGCAGCTGGGAGGACCCGGCCGGCACGCGCACCACCAGGTCCAGCCCCGGGGCGGTCTCGCCCGCTGCCAGCCAGCAGACCTGCGCGCCCTCGGCCAGCAGGGCCGGCCACAGCAGGGCGCCCTGCACGGGATGGCTGAGCGCGAGGCCGACGCGGCTGCCTTCGCGCAGGCCCTGGGCCTGCAGCGTTGCCAGCCAGGTGCGGGCCTGGCGGGCCAGGCGGGCCAGCGTGCAATCGGCCTCGCCCTCCTGCAGGGCGGGCAGCTGAGGCTGGGCCTGGGCCCGGTCCAGCAAGGCCTGGTGCCAGGTCTTGCCCAGCACGGCGGGCACCAGGGGCTGGGCCTCACTGGCCGGCGCGGCGGGCAGCCGGGCCTGATCCAGCTGCCCGTCCGGCTGCCGCAGGGACTGCGCGAGCAGCTGCTCGAACTGCGCGCCGAAGCCGGCGATGCTGGCCTCATCGAAGAGGTCGCAGTTGTAGGTCCAGGCGGCCACGTAGTCCTGGCCATCGTCCTGGATGTTGAGGGTCAGGTCATGCGTGGCGCCGCGGGTGCCGGTGCTGGAGGCGGCGAGCACGGGGCCGAACAGCGTCTCCTGGACGGCCTCCGTGCCCTTGCGCAGCTGGTTCCAGTTGTACATGACCTGGAACACCGGCGAGCGGCTGGCGTCGCGCGCGGGGCGCAGGCGCTCGACCAGCAGCGGGAAGGGATAGTCCTGGTGGTCCAGCACGCGCAGCATCATCTGGCGCGTCTGCTCCAGCAGCTGGTCGAAGCGCGCGAGCCCCTGCAGCCGGCAGCGCAGGGGGATGGTGTTGACGAAATGGCCCAGCACCTGCTCGCTGCCGGGCATGCTGCGGCCGGAGGTCGGCGCGCCGATCATCAGCTC
Organism: Roseateles flavus; assembly: GCF_039872765.1. Taxonomy (NCBI): domain Bacteria; kingdom Pseudomonadati; phylum Pseudomonadota; class Betaproteobacteria; order Burkholderiales; family Sphaerotilaceae; genus Roseateles; species Roseateles flavus. Next base: position 168,135 of record NZ_JBDPZC010000004.1, read on the forward strand.
GTCCTGGCCCGTGTGCTTGTGCAGCAGCAGCTGGTAGACGGCCAGCAGCCACATATAGGGCGTCACCCGCCGTTCGCGGGCGGCCTGGCGCAGCGCGCCGGAGATCTCTGGGTCCAGCGTGCGGCTGTAGACGCGGCCGGCCTCGGTCTTGAGGGGCGGGCGCGGGCGGTCGCCTTCCAGGGCCAGCGTCGGCAGCTCGCCCTGCAGCTCCTGCGCCCAGAAGGCGGCCAGCACCGCGCCTTCGGGGCCAGCCAGGCGCTGGGCCTCGTGCTGCACGAAGTCCTTGTACTGGTGCTGCAGGGCCGGCAGGCGCAGGGGCTGCCCGGCGCTGCCCAGGGCGTAGAGCGCGGAAAGCTCGCGCACCATGATCTCCAGGGACCAGAAGTCCGCCGCCACGTGGTGCACATTGAGCAGCAGGGCGTGGCGCGGCGCCGCGTCGGCCCGCTCGCCCTCGTTGACGAGCAGCTTCAGCCGGATGGGCGAGACCTTCAGGTCGAAGGGCTTGTTGGCCTCCTCGTCCACCCAGTGAAGCACCTGCGCCAGCGTGTGGCCCTGCACGCGGCTGATGTCCAGGCGCGCCGCGGCGTCCAGGCTCACCTGCTGGCGGGGCTGGCCCTCGGCGATTTCATAGCGGGTGCGCAGGATGGGATGGCGGGCGATGAGGTAGTCCACGCAGCGCGCCAGCAGGGGGAGGTTCAGATCGTCGAGCAGCTGGCAGGCATAGGTGACGTTGTAGGCCGGGCTGGACGGCTGCAGCTGGTGCAGGGACCAGAGGGACTTCTGCGAGTAGGACAGCGCATAGCTGCCCGCGCTCGTGCCGAACTGCTCCAGCAGTGCGATCAGGCCCTCCTTGTGGGCCTTGAGCTCGGCCAGCAGCTGGGGCGTGATCAGCTCCTTGGGCGCCTTGTACTGCAGCTTGCCGTCCTGGGTCCAGAGCTGCACGCCGCGGGCGGCCAGGGCATTGATGTAGTCGAGCGAGCTCATAGCTGACCGCTTTCCATTTCCATGTCGAAGAAGGCCTCGGTGGAGACCTGGTCCAGGGTCTGCGCGGCCGGGGTGGCGGGCGCGTCAGACGGTGTCGTCGGGAGGCTGGCGGCCTGCTCGAGCTTGCGGGCGATGGTCTCCACCACGTCCTGCAGGCTGGCGCCTTCCAGCAGGCGGCCGAAGGGGATGTCCACGCCGAGCTCGCGGCGGATGCCGCTGCGGAACTCGGCGGCCATCAGCGAGTCCATGCCCATCTCGATCAGCGGGCGCTGGGGGCTCAGCTGGCGGGCGTCCGACTGCAGGGTGGCGGCCAGCGCGTCAACGAGGGCCTGGGTGAGGGCCTGCTGCAGGGCCTCGCCGCTCAGGCCTTGCAGCGCGGCCTTCAGCTGGCCGGCGGGCAGGCCCGGCGCTGCGGCGGCGCTGCCGCCTGCGACATCGGCCAGCAGGCGCCTCAGCCCCCGGGGCGCGGGTGCGCTGGGCCAGCAGGGCCGGGTCCACGGACCACAGCAGGCGCTGGTGCGCGCCGGGCCCGGCCGCGGTGTCTGCCAGCACGGCGTCCAGCGCCTGCAGGGCGGCCGCGGGCGGCATCTCCAGCAGGCCGAAGGCGGCGGCGCGCTGTTTCTGGGCATCGTCCAGCTGACCGGCCATGCCCTCGCCGCCCCACAGGCCCCAGTTGAGGCTCAAGGCGGCCTGGCCCTGGCTGCGGCGCAGCTGGGCCAGGCCGTCCAGCCAGGCGTTGGCGGTGGCGTAGGCGCACTGCCCGGGCGAGCCGATGCAGGACACCACCGAGGAGAAGAGCACGAAGTGCTGGAGGGTCAGGTCTTGCGTAGCTCGGTGCAGGTGGAAGGCGCCGGCCAGCTTGGGGGCCAGAACCTGCCGCACGGCGGCCTGGTCCTGTGCGGCCAGCAGCCCGTCCTGCAGCACGCCGGCGCAGTGGAAGACGCCCTTGAGCGCCGGCCCGCCGTCGCCGGCCAGGCCGTCGACCAGAGCCTGCACGGCCGGGCCGTCCGCCACGTCCAGGGCTTGCCAGCGCAGCTCGCTGCCGGCTGCGCGGGCCTGCTGCTGCCAGTGTTCCATCACGGCCGGCTCGGGCAGCTGGCGGCCCAGGGCGACCACGCGCCGGCCCGGGCCCTGCAGCAGGCGCTCGAGCAGCTGCAGGCCCAGGGCGCCGCGGGCGCCGGTCAGCAGGTAGGTCCCTGGCTCCAGGGCCAGGGCTTGCGGGGCGGGCAGGGCGGCTGGCAGCAGGCGAGGCACCCGCAGGCCCTCCTCGCGCAGCAGGAACTGGCGCTCCTCGCCGAAGTCGCTGTCGCATAGCAGGGCATGCAGCCGCTGCAGGGCCTGCGGCGTGGGCCGGGTCGGCAGGTCCAGCAGCAGCACCGGCAGCTCGGCAGCCTCATGCATGAGGCTGCGGCCCAGGCCCCAGGCGGCGGTCTGCTCGGGCTGCACGGGGCTGCCGTCATCGGACTGCGCGCCATGGGTCAGCAGCGCCAGGCTCAGCGGGTGCTCGCCCAGGTCCTGGCCTTGCAGGGCCTGCCAGAGGCCGGCCAGCGCGGCGTAGGCCTCGCTGACGGCCTGCTGGCGTTGCGGGCCGCTGGCGTCCTCGGCGCCCTTCGTCTGCCAGTCCTGCAGCAGGACCAGGGGCTGGCCGGGCGCGGCCTGGGCGGCCCAGTCGCGCAGGGCCTGCTGCCAGGGTGCGTGATCCTCACCCGCGGGCGGTGCGGCGGGCAGCAGGTCCAGGGAGAGCTGGTGATCGCGCCACAGGCTGCGCAGGTCCTCGGCCATGCAGGACCCGGCGGGCGATGCCAGCAGGGCGACCCGCGGCGCTGCGCCTCGGCGCGGAGCCGGCGTCAGGGCCTGCCATTGCACAGTGTGGGCCTGGACCGGTGCCGCGCCGGCCGGGCGCAGCTGCGAGGCGGCCACGGCATGCAGCTGCAGTCCGCGCAGGGCCAGCAGGCAGCGGCCGTCCTCGTCATGGATCCAGAGATCCGCCCGGCGCTGCTGCCCCGTGGCCTGCACGCGCGCGGCGCACCACAGGCGCTGGGCGCGGCCGCTCTGGACATGGCAGTCCAGGGCCTCGAGGCCCACGGGCAGCAAGACCTGACCCTCCATGTCCTGCTTCAGGCAGGCCGCGGCGACGACCTGCAGGCAGGCGTCCAGCAGGGCAGGATCGGCGAAGCGGCTGGCGCCGCTGGCGGCGCCCACGCGCTCGACCCGTCCCAGCGCTTCCCAGGCCTCGCCGCCGGGCGCGCACCACAGGCCGGCGAGCGCGCGGAAGGCGCCGCTGTAGTGCAGGCCGGCTTCGTCCAGCGCTGCGTAGAGCTGCTCGGGGGACAGGGCCTCGGTGCAGCGCTCGCGCCAGGCCTGGAGCACGCCGGAGGGCGCATCAGCAGGGCTCGTCACGGCCTGGCCGCTGGCATGCAGGGTCCAGGTGGGCGGCTGCGGGCCGGTGTCCGGCGCGGTGTGGATCTCGATGCGGTCGCCGCCATCGACGACCGTGACCAGGCGCAGGGCCTGCTCGGCGGACAGGGGCAGGGCCTGCTCGAAGGCGATGTCGCGCAGCTGCACAGGCGCCTCGGTCCCGTCGGGACGCAGGGCATCCAGCATCAGGGCCAGATAGCCCGCGGCCGGGAACAGGGGCTGGCCATGGACGGCATGTCCGGCCAGGAAGGCATGGCTGGCCAGAGACAGGCGCTGCTCATGCCGCCGCTCGCGGCCGCTGCCCGGCAGGTGCAGGGCGGGGCCCAGCAGGGTCGCGTCGCGGGCTCTGCCCTGGAAGGCCGAGCCCTGCAGCAGGCCGGCGCGCGCGGGCTTGCGCTCGCCCAGCCAGTAGCGGGTGTCCGCCAGCGGATAGGGCGGCAGGGGCACCGCGCGGGGCGCGCCGTGCTGGTCCAGAGAGCGGTCGACGGCGTTCCACTGCGGCTCCTGGCCGGCGGCGAAGACGGCGCCCAGCGCGGTCCACAGCGAGGCCAGGTCGGACTGCCCGTCCAGGCTGTGGTGCAGGCGCACCGCCTTGGGCGCGGCGCAGGCGCGCGCCAGCTTGCTGAGGGTCTGGCCGGGGCCGATCTCCAGGAAGTCGGTGGCGCCGGCCTCCAGCAGAGTCTGCATGCCGGGGCGGAAGAGCACGGCCTGGCGCACATGCCGGACCCAGTAGTCCGGGTCGCAGAAGGCGGCCTGCTCCAGGCGCCCGGTGACGTTGGACACCAGCGGGATGCGCGGCGGCTGGAAGCTGATCTTGCGTGCCTCCTGCGCAAAGGCCGCCAGCATGGGCTCCATCAGCGGGGAGTGGAAGGCACGGCTGACCTGCAGGGGGCGGCACTGCAGGCCGGCCTCCTGGAGCTGGGCCTGGAGGGCGTCCACGGCCTCGCCGTCCCCGGCCACGACCACGCTGCCCGGGCCATTGTCACCGGCCAGCTCGACGCGGCCCTGCCAGGGGGCGAGGAAGGGGGTCAGGTCTTGCGCCGAGGCCAGCACTGCACACATGCGGCCGGGCGGGCACAGGTCCTGCATCAGGGCGCCTCGGGCGCTGATGAGGTCCATGCCCTCCTCCAGCGTGAAGACGCCGGCCACGCAGGCCGCGGCGTACTCGCCCACGCTGTGGCCCATCAGGAATTCGGGCTCGACGCCCCAGCTCATCCACAGCCGGGCCAGGCCCAGCTCGAGGGCGAAAAGGGCGGGCTGGGTGTAGCGGGTTTCGTGGATGAGGGCGGGCTGGTCGCCCCACAGCACATCGAGCAGGCCGTGCTCGGCGCGGCCCTCGAAGCGCTCGTCGCAGGCATCGACGGTCTGGCGGAAGAGGGCGAAGTTCTGGTACAGCGCGCGGGCCATGCCGGGCGTCTGGGCGCCCTGGCCTGTGAAGAGCAGGGCCAGGCGCGAACGGCCCGTGGCGGCGGCCGGCGGCGAGGGTGCCCAGCGCCGGGCCTCGGCGTCGAGGGCAGCGGCCAGTGCCTCGCGGTCCTGGCCCACGACGCAGGCGCGCCAGGCGTGGCGGTCCCGGCGATGGCGCAGGCTCCAGGCCAGGTCGGGCACGGCGGGAGCCTCAGGCCGGCGCAGCAGGGCGGCGGTGTCCTGCAGGCTGCGGGCCAGCAGCTCGGGGCTGTGTGCGGAGAAGGCCAGCAGCTGCGGGCGCTCGTCCTGCAGCGCGGAGGCTGGAGGCTCGGCAGCGGGGGCGGCCTCGATGATCAGGTGGGCATTGGTGCCGCTCATGCCGAAGGCGCTGATGGCGGCGATGCGGCGCTGCGGGTCCTGCGCCGGCCAGGGCATGTGGCGGTCGGCCACGCGGATGCCGTTGCGGGCCCAGTCCACATGGGTGCTGGGGTTCTGGAAGTGCAAGTGGCGGGGCAGCTGGCCCTGCTCCAGCGAGCAGGCCACCTTGATCAGTGCGGCCACCGAGGCGGCGCCTTCCAGGTGGCCGATGTTGGTCTTGATGCTGCCCACATGCAGGGGCTGGCGGCGGGCGACGTCGCGGCAGTAGACCTCCTCCAGCGCGCGCAGCTCGATGGGGTCGCCCAGCTGCGTGCCGGTGCCGTGCGCCTCGACATAGTCCACCTGCTCGGGCCGCAGACCGGCGCGCTGCAGGGCCGCGCGGATCACGTCGCGCTGGGCGCGACCGTTGGGCGCGGTCATGCCGTTGCTGCGGCCGTCGTGGTTGATGGCCGAGCCGAGGATCAGCGCGCGGATGGGCCGGCCCTGGGCCTGTGCGTCCGAGAGCCGCATCAACGCGACCATGCCCGCGCCTTCACCGCGCACATAGCCGTTGGCGGCGGCGTCGAAGGTCTTGCAGCGGCCATCGGGCGACAGGGCCTGCAGCTCGCTCAGCGCGATGCTCATCTCGGGCGAGAGCATCAGGTTGGCGCCGCCGCTCAGCGCGAGGTCGCACTCGCGGTTGCGCAGGGCCTGGCAGGCCAGATGGGCGGTGACGAGGGACGAGGAGCAGGCCGTGTCCAGCTGCAGCGTCGGGCCGTGGAAGCCGAAGAGGTAGGCGATGCGGCCGGCAGAAAAGGGCCGCGCCGTGCCCAGCGAGGTCTGGGCGAAGCTCTGCTCGGCGGGCGGGACCTGGTCGCTCAGCCGGGCGTAGTCGTCCAGCGAGAGACCCACGAAGACGCCGGTCAGCTGGGACTTGAGGCTCTCGCGGCAGAAGCCCGCGTCCTCCAGCGCGCGCCAGCTGCACTCCAGCAGCAGGCGTTGCTGCGGGTCCAGGCGCCGGGCCTCGCGGCCGGAGAGGCCGAAGAAGGCCGCGTCGAAGCGGTCCACGTCCTCGATGAAGCCGCCGTGGCGGCTGTAGCTGGTGTCGGGGCGGCCGGGCTGGGGGTCGTAGAGATCGTCCGTCCAGCGGTCCGGCGGCACTTCCACGATGGCATCGCGGCCCTCGGCCAGCAGGGTCCAGAGCTGGTCGGGCGAGTCGGCCCCGCCAGGCAGGCGGCAGCCCATGCCGACGATGGCGATGGGCTCCTCCCGGCCTTGCCGCGCCTCGTCGAGCTCGCGTCGCAGCGACTCGATCTTCAGCAGGGCCTTCTTGATGGGGGAGAGATCGGGGGTCGACTCGCTCATGATGGGCAGGGGACTAGCGTTCCAGTTCCTTCAGCAGCAAGGCCTCGGCCTCGGCATCGGACAGGGAGTAGAGGGAGTTCGCCAGCGCCTCGGGCGCGGCGGCGGGGGTGGATGGCGCAGCGGCAAGGGCTGGAGCCGGCTGCGCGGTGCCGCTGCGCGAGGCCAGGGCCTCGGCGGCGCCCTTCAGGCCTGCCAGGTGCTGGGCCAGCTCGGCGATGTTGGCGCAGTCCCACAGCACCGTGGCCTCGAACTCGATGCCGGTGGCCTGGCCCACCTTGAGGGCCAGCTGCAGGGCGTTGACGGAGTCGAAGCCCATCTCCACCCAGGCGCGGTCCAGGGGCACACGGCCGGGCGGGGTCTTGAGCAGCTCGGCAACCACGCCGGCGATGATCTGCTCGACCTGGCGCGGCAGGCTCAGCGCGGTGCTGGCCACCTCGGCAGCGGGCGCGGCAGCCGTCTCGCCTGCTGCCTGGCCAGACGCCTCGCCCAGGCCCTCGGTCCAGCTGGCGACGATGCGCAGCTGCCCCTGCAGCAAGGCCTTGCGGCACAGCGCGCGGGCGATCTTGCCGCTGGAGGTCTTCTCGATGGTGGCGGGCTCCACCAGCACCACCTGGTGCGGGGTCAGGCCGAAGTCCTCGCCGATGGCCTGCACCATGGCGCGCAGGGTCTCGTCCAGCTGCAGGCTGCGGCGCTGACTGCGGCCGATCTCCTGCACCACGACCAGCTTCTCTTCCTTGTCGATCAGCACCGAGACCGCGGCGCCGGCGCCGCGCTTGAGCTCGGGCACGGCGTCCTGCACGCAGTCCTCGACGTCCTGCGGGTAGATGTTGCGGCCGCGGATGATCAGCAGGTCCTTGACCCGGCCGGTGATGTAGAGCTGGCCCCGCACCACGGCGCCCAGGTCGCCGGTGCGCAGCCAGCCGCCTTCGGCCGGCGAGGCCGCGGCGGGCCGTGCGCCAAAGGTTTGCTCGCTGAGATCAGGCAGCCCGAAGTAGCCGGCGCCCACGCTGCCGCCGCGCACCCAGACCTCGCCGACCTGGTGCTCGTCGGCCACGGGCCGGCCGTGCTCGTCGACCACCAGCAGCTCGTGGCCCAGGCGCGTGCCGCCGCAGGACACCAGACTCTTGCGGTCGGACTCCGGCGCGCCGGGCGCGCAGGCCTCGATGCGGCCGCGTGCGAGGGCGGCATTGCTGACGTCCAGGTACTGGATACCCTCGCCCTTGCTGACGCCGGTGACCTGCACCGTGGCCTCGGCCATGCCGTAGCAGGGGAAGAAGGCGCCGGGCGCGAAGCCATGCGGCGCGGAGGCCGCGAGGAAGTCCTCGACGGTGGCGCGCTGGATGGGCTCGGCGCCGCAGAAGGCCAGGTCCCAGCGGCTCAGGTCCAGGCCGTGCGCCTCCTCGGATTGCAGGGCCTGGGCCGCGAGCTGGTAGGCGAAGTTGGGGCCGCCCGAGGTGGTGGCGCGGTGCTGCGAGATGGCCTGCAGCCAGCGCAGGGGCTTCTGCACGAAGGCCACCGGGGACATCAGCACCAGGCTGGAGCCCACCGAACCCATCTGCAGCACGGCCGAGAGGCCCATGTCGTGGTACAGCGGCAGCCAGGACACCACGCGGGTGTCGCGGTGATGGCCCATCAGCTGGGCGATCACCTGCTGGTTGTTGATGATGTTGCCGTGCGTGATCATCACGCCCTTGGGCGTGCCGGTGGAGCCCGAGGTGTACTGCAGGAAGGCCAGGTCCTCGGCCCGGGGCAGCGGGAAGGCGGGGGCAGGTCTTGCGCCGGCGTCGAGCAGGCTGGCGTAGTCGCTGAGGCGGCAGCCGGTGAAGAGGCCCTGCTCGGCCTGCATCTGCTGCAGCAGGGGCAGGGACTTGTCCGGGGCGATCACGAAGCTCGCGCCGCTGCTGTCCACGATGGCCTGCAGCTTCTGCCACTGCGCCAGCTTGCGGGCCTGCTGCGGGTGGTGGGCCGGGATGGCCACCAGTCCGGCCATCAGGCAGGCATAGAAGGCGCTGACGAACTCCAGGCCGGTGGGCAGGAGCAGCAGCACGCGCGCGCCCGCGGGCAGTTGCCCGTGCAGGGCGGCGGCCACGCGGCTGACTTCGTCGAACAGCTCGCCATAGCTGGCCTGGCGCTCGACCTCCTCGCCTTCGCGCAGCACGGTGAGCGCCACGCGGTCGGGGGTCTGGTCGCGCCAGGCCTGCAGGGTCTCGATGATGGAGGCCGGCAGCTGCGGCAGGGGAAAGAGTGAGCGGTCCATGGGGCGTGTCTGGGTGAGGTGACGGGCCGGGGCCATCTCGGCGGAGGCCCCGAGGAGCGCAGGTCTGGGCCGGGATCGGGCCGGAGCGCGGCCGGCCCGGGTGTCATCAGGCAGAGTCGAGGAAGGCGGCCGCGATGGCCTTGCGCGCCAGCTTCATGTTCTTGGTGCGCAGGCCGTTCTCGATGCTGAAGTCCTGCCCGGTGAAGATCACCTGCTTGATCTGCTGCTGGGCCGGCAGCTGCTGGTTGACCTGCTGCACATGGGCGCGCAGGGCCTGCACGGCGGCCTCGTCCTCATGCAGCTTGGTGGAGATCACGGCGGCCAGACCCTGGCGCGCGCCGGCCAGCACCACGGCCACGCCGATGCGGGGATCGGCATGCAGCATCGACTCGATGGGTTCCGGGTGGAACTTCTCGCCGTTGCTGGTGATGATGGCGTCCTTCTTGCGGCCGACGATGTGCAGGAAGCCGTCGGCATCGAACTCGGCGATGTCGCCGGTGGCCACGGCGCCGGGCTCGATGAAGGTGCTGCGCGCGTCTTCCTCCGAGGATTCGAAGTAGCCCAAAGAGAGCAGGGCGTCACGGCGCACGATGACCTCGCCCTCGTCCGAGAGGCTCACGCTGCCGGCTTCAGCCGGCTTGCCCACGCTGCCCACCCGCACCTGGCCGGGCTTGTTCCAGGCCACCATGCCGGCCTCGGTGATGCCGAAGGCCTCGTACAGCGAGATGCCGTGCTGCCAGAAGAAGTCCAGCGCGGCGCGCTTGATGGGCGCCATGCCGGTGATCATGTAGCGCATGCGGCCGCCGGTCAGCTCGGCCAGCTTGCGGGTGAGCAGCTCGGGGTCCTGTGCCGCCGCCGCGCCGGCGCTGGCGCGGGTGAGCGCCTGCAGGGTTTCGTAGAGGATGGGCGGTGCAATGACGAAGGTCGGCTGGTACTTCTTGAGCCCCGCGAAGAGCAGGGGGAAGGGCACCGAGACGAATTCCACCCCGTGGTAGAGGCAGAAGTAGTAGATCATGCGCTGCTGGTAGTTGGCGAAGGGCAGGAAGGTCATGAACCGGTCCTGCGATTCCACGCCAAAGGCCTCGTGGTAGAGCTGCAGCAGGCGCTCGGTGCCGGCGGCGCTGATGATCAGGCCCTTGGTCTTGCCCGTGGTGCCCGAGCTGAAGACCAGGGAGTGCGTGCCCGGCTGGTGTGGCAGCGGGCGCGGCTCCGCGGTCTTCTGGGGCATGGGCGCGTCCAGCGCCATGCTCTGCAGCCGTTCATGCGTTGCGTCGCCGTCCAGCCAGGCCGGGTCCACGGCCATCACGCTGAGCTGGTAGGCCTCGATCAGCTCCGCCCAGGGGCGGCTCGGCCGCTCGTTGGGCAGGGCCACCGAGACGCAGCCCAGCTCCACGCAGGCCAGATCCCAGGCCATCCAGCCGTAGTTGCTGGGCGCGGCGATGCCCACGCGGCAGCCCGGGCCCAGGCCCAGCGCCCTCAGGCGCTCGACCACGTGCAGGGTGTCGCGGTGCAGGTCGTCGAAGGTCTTGTGGGTCTCTTGGCCCTTGTCGTCGACCAGGACCAGGGCGGTGGAGCGGCCCTGCAGGCGGGCGAGGATGTCGGCGATGCGCATGTCCTTGGCCTCAGGCGGGTTGGGCTTCCAGGGCGGCGTTGGGACGCTCGGCGTAGTACTTCTGGGCCGCGCTCTCGTACATGTTCCAGAAGAGCTTGCAGGTGTGGTCGATGGCGAACAGGGCCTCGGCCTGCATCTGCGGGGTGGTGCAGAGCTCGGAGACCAGCTGGATGCCCTCGGCCACGTGAGCCACGTCTTCCTTCTGGTGGACCGAGAAGAAGCGCGTGCTCTCTTCGCTGAGGCCGTAGATCTTGCCCAGGATGGCGTGGCGGGCTTCGCCGGCGCGGGTCTCCAGGCTCTGGCCCTCGCTGGCGATCATCACGGCCGCAGCGCCAATGTGGTAGGTGTGCTCACCCTTGCAGTTGTCCAGGCGGTAGGTGATCAGCTCCTTGGTGGCGTCCGAGGGCGTCCAGGCGTCACGCTCCTCGTCGCTGATGCCCTGGGCGCGGATGAAGTCCTCCATCAGCTCCACATGGTTCTTGGTCTTGGAGAAACGGCCGGTCTCTTCCTCGAACAGGTTGAACAGCAGGCGGCGCTTGTGGATGGGCAGGGGGCAGCGGAAGTACAGGTTCTCGATGTACTCGAGGAAGTACTTGGTGATCTGGTAGCCCTCCAGCGAGATGATCTTCAGCAGGTGCCAGTTCCGCTCGGGCGTGAACAGCTCCTTGAAGATGGGGTGGTTCAGCGTCAGGTGGGCATCCAGGGTGGCGCGCAGTTGGATCGCGAAGGCGTCCTTGTCCAGCGCCACGGCGGGGGTGGAAACAGTCATGGTGGGCTCCGGCGGTATGGGTTGTTCGATCGTGAAGAAGTGCTCGATCACTGTACGTAGCGGCGCGCCGGCCCGAACCTGTCCATTGGGGCAAGGACTCCCACCCGTACTTCAGGTCAGGTAGGCAAGGGGTCAGGGGCTCGGTATAAAACGGCCTGCCCGTCGGACCCCGCCTGCGCTACCTGCAGGACGGCGCGTCCGCTTCCCACCGGAGCCTTCCATGCATGCACCCTCCGCGGCACATTTCGATGCCTTCCTGAACCTCATCGCGCAGATCACCCCGGTCGAGCTGGCTGCGGACACGGTTTCGCGCGACTCCAACCTGGCCAGCGACCTGATGCTGGACTCGATCTCGCTGATCTCGCTGATGGCCCTGACCGAAGAGCACTTCGGCATCAGCTTCGCCGAGCACACCGAGTCCATCGCCAAGCTCGCCACGGTCGGTGATGCGCTGGATCTCATCGAGTCCCTGCAGGCCGCGAAAGTCTGAGGTGAGCATGCCGCAAGTCATGACAGCCGCCCGAACCGAGGACCCGGCCGCCTCGGGCTGGCAGGCCCTGCAGAAGGCCTGGGACGCCATCGCCTCGGCGGGCCAGGGGCCGGCCACGCTGTTTCTTGACGAGGCGGCGGTGCGCCAGCTCCTCGCGGGCGAGGCGGCCCCGGCGCTGCAGCTGCCCGAAGCCCTGCGAGCGCTCGCCCAGGCGCAGCGCAGCCTGCAGGTGGTGCTGCCCCACCAGGGCTTCGCTCCTTTCTGCAATCCCGGCCGGCTGAAGGCCCTGCTGGAGGCCGCGCTGGCCCCGCAGATCGGGGGGGCGGCGCTGCGCGTGCTGGTGCTGGCTCATGCGGTGAGCGAGCGGCCTGCAGCGTCCGCAGCCTTGCCCGCGGCCCTGGTCGCGCTCAGCGAAGGGCTGGTGCACTGGATGCAGGGCGTGCGCCGCCGCGCGCCGGACTACTTCAGCAAGCACCCGCTGGTCCTTCCCTTCAGCGGCGGCCAAGGGCCCAGCCTCCATCTGCTGGAGCCCGCGGCCCTGCTGGACTGCCTGCGCCATGCCACGCCCGCGCTGCCGCCGGGCTGTCATCTGATCCACGCGCCGGCCCTGGGCAGCGGCGCGCTGCTGCTGCGTGAGCTGGCCCTGGCCCTGGACATCCCGGTGGCCGAGGCCTCCTGCGCGCAGAACACCCTCAGCGAGCTGCTGGAAGACAGCCTGCAGCAGGCCCGCCAGCGCTGGCAGCTGGGCCAGGAGGCCCTGCTCGACGGGCAGTCCTTCGACAGCGCCCTGGCCTGCGGCCCCAGCGCCTCGCCCTGGGCGGCCGCGTGGCAGTCGCAGCTGGACGCGCTGCGCCGCGCGCAGCAAGACAGCGCCGCCCCCGTTGCCCGCCGCTGGACCGCGCTGCCCGGCATGCGCCTCGAATCCATCGAGGGCGCGCCGCTGCGCGTGTGGTGCCTGGGCGAGGGACCGCAGACGGTGCTGCTGCTCAATGCCTTCGGCCTGAGCCTGGACGTCTGGTGCGAGCTGGCCCTGGCGCTGAGCCCGTCTTGCCGCGTGCTGGCCCTGGAGGCCCGGGACGACGCGGCGGTGGCGGCCGAGGCCCTGTCCAGCACCTATTACGACAGCGAGGACTCCTGGCCTCAGTTCCTTCAGAGCGTGCGCCAGCTGCTGGCCACGCAGCTGACGGGGCCCCTGCACCTGCTCAGCTGGTGCGGTGGCGCCAAGTTCGCGCTGGACCTGGCCCGCGCGCTGCCGCAGGACGTGGCCTCGCTGTGCCTGGTCGCCCCCTCCTATGCGGGGGTGGACTGCGGCGCTGGCGGCGATTCCAGCTTCGAGACCAGCCTCAACACCATGTGCCGCCTGGTGCAGCGCACGCCCGCCGCGGCGGACAGCATGGCCCGCTCCATGCTGGCCCTGCTGCAGCGGGGCGACGGCGCGGCCGACGACCCCCAGCGCCTGTGGAGCCTGCCCGATGCCCACACCGCGCACTGGCTGCACGAGCCCTATGTGTCCGCCGAGCGCATGCGGCAGTACAGCCGCCAGCTGGTTCACTTCCGGGCTCATGCGATGAGCCTGCCGCCGGCCGTGGAGCCGCTGGCCCAGCCCTGCCTGCTCCTCATGGGCGACAGCGACACGGCCACCTGCGCCGAACGCGCCCGTGCCATGGGTGCGCTGACGTCACAGACCTTGCAGCTGGGCCTGCGCGCCGCGGGCCACTACCTGATCCATCAGGACGCCGGCCTGATCGCGCAGCTGCAGCGCGCCTTCATGCGCGAGGGCCTGCAGCTGGACGTGAGCGACGCGCGCCTGCGCCGCTTCACGCCGGCCGAGGAGGCGCTGGTGTCCGGCGAGCTCTGAGCCCGCTGCGCCCGGCCTCCCCCAGATGTGTGGGGAGGCCGGGCCTGTCTTACCCAAACGGACAGCTACCCGCACGGATGCGCGCTCACTACAGTCCCTGGACACCATCCAGCAGCAGGGAGTCTTCACATCATGTATGCCAACACCATCGCCGAGCTGATCGGTGACACGCCGCTGCTGAAGCTCCGAAGCCTCTCGGATGACGCGCGCGGCATCCAGGTCTTCGCCAAGCTGGAATGCCGCAATCCCGGCAACAGCGTCAAGGACCGCAGCGCCAAGGAACTGCTCGACCAGGCCCGCCGCGACCACGCGCTGGCGCCGGGCTGGTCCATCGTCGAGTCCACCTCGGGCAATATGGGCCACGCGCTGGCCATGCTCTGCGCGGTGCACGGCTACCGCTTCATCTGCGTGCTGGACCCCAAGACGCCCAAGGCCAATGTGAACCTGGTGCGAGCCTTCGGCGGCCAGGTCGAGATGGTCACCACGCCCGACGAGAGCGGCAGCTTCCAGAAGAAGCGCATCGCCGTGGCCCGCTCCATCGCTGCCACGCTGCCGCGCTGCATCAACCTCGACCAGTACAACAACCCCGCCGCCATCGATGCCCACTACTACGGTACCGGGCCCGAGATCCACCGCCAGCTCAACGGGCGGGTGGACGTGCTGATCGGTTGCGTCAGCACCGGCAGCCACCTCAGCGGCGTGGCCCGCTATCTCAAGGAGCGCAATCCCGGGCTGCGGGTGATGGGCGTGGAGCCGCACGGCTCCGTCGTCTTCGGCGGCGAGTTCAAGCCCTTCCTGCAGAACGGCATCGGCCTGAGCTTCACGCCGGGCAATGTGCGCGCCGAGCTGGTGGACGAGGTGCACAAGGTCAGCGACCACGAGGCCTTCGTGGCCGCCCGCCGCCTGGCCCTTGACGAAGGCCTGCTGCTGGGCGGCTCCTCGGGTTCGGTGAGCGCCGCGGCCCGCCACTTCCTCGCCGGCCTGCAGGGGCCCTGCAACGTCGTGCTGGTGATGCCCGACAGCGGCGTCAAGTACCTGGACACGGTCTACGACGACCAGTGGCTCAAGAGCCATGAGCTGGGCTCGGTGCTGGATGAACTCAACAAGGGCCCGCAGGCCTGAACACTGACACAAGGACGGACATGAACCGCACGCTGAACACGGCCGGAGAGGCCAGCTACCAAGTCCCCATGGGCGCCCTCGGCACGGTGGAGCTCTGCTATGGCTGGCCGCAGCAGATCGACGCGGTGCTTGAAGAGAAGATCATCGGACTGATGCGCCTCACCACGGCCTCGGCCCCCATCATCGGCTTCGCCGAGGAGATCAGCGATGCCGAGGCCCGTCAGTACCTGCAGGACCTGCGCGGCAACCTGGCTGCCGGCAAGATCCGCCTGCTGAGCATCGTGACCGGCGGCGGTGAGCTCATCGGCCTGTGCACCCTGCGGCGCAATCTCAACCCCAACAACCGCCACATCACCGACCTCGCCAAGGGCATGATCCACGAGGACTACCGCGGCGGCCTGGTGCTGCCCGTGGCCTTCCAGGAGATCGCCCTGCAGTGCGAGCAGGACGGTGTCGAGCTGCTGACCCTGGACGTGCGCGACGGCACGCCCGCCCACCACGCCTGGCAGCGCTTCGGCTTCACCACCTACGGCACGCTGCCCGACTACGCCCGCGCCCAGGGCAAGGTCCACGCCGGCCACTTCATGATGCAGAAGGTCTCCGACCTCAAGGCCCGCGCGGCCCAGATGCTGCAGGCCCGCGTGGCCCGCGCCCAGCCGGAAGGTCAGACGGCATGACAGCCGCCAGCGCTGTCGCTGCGGCGGCTCCCGGCGCGGCCGGCCCGGTCTACACCGGCCATGTGCTGGACGCGCACTGCCACATCGCCTCGACCCACTTCATTCCCGAAGGCTTCTACGAGGGGCTGTGCCGCAATGTGGCCGTGCGCCTGGCGGCGACGGGCGTGCGCAAGTCGCTGCTCGAGCTGATGGAGATGTACCTGCGCATGAGCCAGGACCACCAGGGCGACACGCTGGTGTCCGAGATGGACGAGGCCGGCATCCAGCAGGCCGTGCTGCTGCTGCCCGACTTCACCCAGGTGATGCAGAGCCAGCTGACCATCGCCGAGATGTGGGCCGAGCACCATGAGATCCTGAAGCGCCACGCCGGCCGCTTCTTCGTGTTCGGCGGCGTGGACCCGCGCTGGGGCGCGGACGGCCTGGCCTTGCTGGAACGCGGCATCACCGAATACGGCTTCAAGGGGCTCAAGCTCTACCCGCCCTGCGGCTACAGCCCCAGCGACCGCTCGCTGTACCCCTTCTACGAGCTGTGCCAGGCCCACGGCCTGCCGGTGCTGATGCACATCGGGCCCACGAGCCCGAGCCTGTCCTTCCAGTTCTCGCACCCCTATCTGGTGGACCAGGCGGCACTGGACTTCCCCGACGTCAACTTCATCCTGGCCCACGGCGCCGTGCACCACGTGCAGGACTGTGCGGCCCTGTGCGCCTACCGGCCCAATGTCTACCTGGACATCAGCGCCTTCCTGGGCTCGCAGCATCCGGGGGGCTGGCAGGCGGGGCTGGCCGAGCTGTTCAAGCTCAACCTGAACCACAAGATCCTGTTCGGCACCGACTGGCCGGTGTTCCGCTACTCGGGCGGCCACAAGAAGGTCATGGACCTCTTCCTGGCCGCGGACGGTCCGCTGGCCGGCGTCTCGCGCGGGCAGCGGTCCTGGTTGATGTCGGGCAATGCCCGTCGACTCTTGGGAGTGGATTGATGAAGCGACCCCTGGGCGTGGAACTTGTGCCCACCCTGCCTGCGCGCCGCAAGGGCTGGCGCCGCCACCTGCGCTCCGGCCTGGGCCTGAGCCTGTGCCTGCTGGCCCTGGGCGGCGGCGCGGTCCTGGGCCTGGCGCATTCCGAGGGGGCCGCGGACCGCTGGTCGCCCCAGGAGCTGGCCCTGATGGGCTCGCTGCAGATCTCCCAGCTGCGCAGCGCCGATCCCGACCCCAGCAACCGCTTCGTCGGCAACGAGGCCGCGGCGCGCCTGGGCAAGCAGGTCTTCAATGACGTGCGCTTCAGCAGCAATGGCAAGGTCTCCTGCGCCACCTGCCACAACCCACAGGGCCAGTTCGAGGACGGGCGGCCGCGCGGTCTGGGCGTGGCCGAGGGCCTGCGCCGCACCATGCCCTCCATCGGCATGGCGCACAGCGCCTGGTTCTTCTGGGACGGCCGCAAGGACAGCCTCTGGGCCCAGGCCCTGGGCCCGCTGGAGGATGCACGCGAGCATGGCGGCAACCGCCTGCAGTACGCGCGCCTGCTGAGCCAGCACTATGCCCAGCCCTACCGCGAGCTCTTCGGCGATCTGCCCCGCCTGGACGGCCTGCCCGCCCATGCCAGCCCCCAGGGCAGCGAGGCCGAGCGCGCCGCCTGGGCCGCCATCCCCGAGTCGCGCCGGCAGGACATCAACCGCATGTACGCCAACCTGGGCAAGGCCATCGCGGCCTTCGAGTCCCGGCTGCAGTACGGCGAATCGCGGGTGGACCGCTACATCGCCGCCACGCTCAAGGGCAGCGGCAACGCGGGCCTGCTCAACGAGCAGGAGAAGGCCGGCCTGCGCCTCTTCATCGGCCGCGGCCAGTGCATCACCTGCCACACCGGCCCGCTGATGACGGACCAGCACTTCCACAACACCGGCATCCCGCCCTTCAACAAGGATCAGCCCGAGCGCGGCCGCGTGGACGGCCTGCGTGCGGCGCTGGCGGACGAGTTCAACTGCCTGGGCCCCTACAGCGACGCCAAGCCCCAGCAGTGCGAGGAGCTGCGCTTTGCCAACGGCAAGGACCCGCACCTGGTGGGCGCCTTCAAGACGCCCAGCCTGCGCAATGTGGCCCTGCGCCCGCCTTACATGCATGCGGGCCAGTTCGCGACGCTGGAGCAGGTGCTGGCGCACTATGCGCGCGCGCCCGAGGCGGAACTGGGCCATTCGGAGCTGCGCGAGCTCAAGCCGCGCGACCTCGGCCCGCAGGAGCAGGCTCAGCTGCTGAGCTTCCTGCGCGCGCTCTCCGGGCCTGTGCTGGAGAAACCGGCGCTGCAGCCGGCGCCGGCGCCTTGATGAAGCGGCCGCTGCCCCGCGGGAGCCGGGCGGCGGCGATCGGCGCTCAGTCGCCGTCCGCGCTCTTGACGGCCACGCCCATTACCTTCACCTGCCCGCCAAAGGGCAGGGCCGCGGCCTCGTAGACCGTGCGGGCCGGGCGCCGGCCTTCGGGGAAGAGCTCGGCATAGACCTTGTTGACCTCGGCCAATGCGCCGATGTCGGTGAAGGCAATGTCCACGAAGACCAGGTGCTGCGGCCCGAAGTCCGCCGCCAGCAGTGCGGCGAAGAGATTGCCGAAGGCGCGGCGCGCCTCCTCGGCCGGTGTGCCCGGCACATAGCGGCCGGACTCGTCCAGCGAGAGCTGGCCGCTGAGGTAGCAGGTGCGGTCCACGACCACGGCCTGGCTGATGGGCGAGGGCCAGTCCGGCAGGCCGGGGCCGCTGCTGATGAAGTGACGCGACATGGAAGATCCCGTTCAGGGTTGAGGGAAGCAGCGCGGGCGCCCCTGCAGCTGCGCGCCCGCGCGCGACTGCAGCTCGTGCAGCGTGGCGTTGCGCAGCACCTGCGCGTCCGACATGACCACGGCGAGCGTGCTGCCCGGCAGGGCCAGGCCCAGCGCATGCCAGTGCTGGCCGGCGTGGTGGATGGCGGGCATGGCGGCGTCCAGCTCGTCCCAGCACAGGGCTTCGGGGGCCTGGGTGAAGCCCTCGCCCGTGGCTTTGAGCAGCGCCTCCTTGAGGGTCCACAGGCGGTAGAAGGCGGCGGCGAAGTCGGCCTGGGCCAGCAGCCACTGGCGCTCGCGCGGATGGAAGACGCGCTGGGCGATGGCCAGGCCGTCCTTCAGCTCGCGGTGACTTTCAATGTCCAGCCCCACCGGCTGGTCCGCCACCGCCACGGCGATGGCATCGCCGCTGTGGCTGAGGTTGAAGTGGCAGGGCGCCGGCGCCTTCAGGGCGGGTTTGCCGGCATGGCCGCTCTCGAAGCGCCAGCCCAGCGGCGCCTGCTGCGGATGGTGCTGGCTCAGCAGACAGCGCTTGAGCGTGTGCGCCTGCGCGAAGGTGCGGGCCGTGCGCTGGCACAGGAAGCGCGCATGGCGGGCCTGCTCCTCGGCATCGAGCAGTGGCGGGCCGTCGGGCGGCGCGAGGGAATACCAGACATCCAGCATGGACAGTGATGGAAAAGCAAAGGGCCGGCGGGCGGTTCAGAAGTAATGGCGCACCAGCAGGCGGATCACGCGGGCCTGCGGCAGGGCGCCAAACTCGCTGAGGCCCTGGCCGCGGTGCTGCTGCCATTGTGCCGCCCAGTCCGTGCTGTCCTGGCGATAGCGGGCCTCCAGCCACAGGAGTCGGCTGTGGTCGACCTGGCTGATGCGGGCGAAGGCGTTGAGGTCCAGCCTGGGGGCCAGCGCGTCCTGCCAGCGCAGCATCAGGAAGAGACTGTCGCGGGTGGCGGGCTCCTGCTGGGCCTGGGCGGCCTGGCGGTAGGCCCCGTAGCGCAGCGGATCGCCGGTCTGCAGGGCGGACCAGTCCGCGCGGCCGGGCGCCAGGCCGTTGTGCTGCCACTCGGCCGTCAGCGTGAGCTTGCGCGAGGTGGTGCAGCTCAGCCCGGTGGCCAGCTGGGTGTGCTGGGCCACCGGCGCCTGCAGATCGCCCAGGGCCTGGGCCAGCAGCGTGCGGCTGCGGCCGGTGCTCAGCTCCAGGTGGGCCACGCAGGCCTGGTTCAGCAGGCGGGTCAGGTTGAGGCCCAGCTGGGGCGAGTGGCCCGGCTGGCCGTCGCCGTGCAGCAGCCATTGCGGGGCGAGGTCCTCGGCCCAGGCCTGTGTCCAGGCCAGCAGCCAGCGCGGGCGGCCGTTGCTGGAACCCCAGTCCGGGCTCCAGGCGCCGCTGGAGGGGGCATCGGCCAGCTTGGGCGCAAAGACACCCGTCAGCGAGCCGCCCTCCCAGACCTTCTGCACCCGCGCCATGGCCACGCCCAGGCGGTTCTCGCGCAGGCTGGCCGGGTCGATGGCGGTGGTGTTGCGCAGGGCCTGGCGCTTGAAGTAGTCCGTGGGGTTGTAGCCGCTGGCCACGCCCAGGCGGTTGTTGATGCGGCCCAGGTCCAGCACCCATTCGGCGCTGGGCCGCTGGCTGGCGTAGAGCTCCTTGAGCGTGTTGACGGCGCGCCGCTCGCCGGGCAGGCGCTCGGGGCCGGCGAGGTCCAGGCGGTCGGCGGCCAGCAGGCGCCAGGCCGTGGGGCCTTCGCCGCCCAGGGGCAGGTCCAGGGCGAGGTCCAGCCCCAGGCCCTGGGCGGAGCGCCAGGGGCCAGTCTCGCCGCGCAGGCGCACCTGGCGCAGGGCGGGCTCGATGCTGGCCTGCCAGGCGCGGCGCGTGGGCGCGGTCTCGGTGGGGGCGGCGTCGGCCAGGGCCAGGCCGGCGAGCTCGGCATCGGGGGGCGGCGTCGTCTGGGCCTGGGCCGGCAGGAGCAAGGCCAGCAAGGCCAGGCCCAGCGGGCCACGGAGCAAGGGCGCCATCACTCGGCCTGGAAGCGCGCCATGTAGTCCCGCTGGAACCAGCTGTCGGGGATGTCGCGTGCCTGGAACTCGCCGTAGCGCATCACCGTCACCAGGGCGGGATCCAGGCCGTCGATGATGACCACCTCGGTCGGCCGCACGGCGCCCAGCTCCTCCTTGAAGCGGCGGTAGAAGGCCGTCTTCAGCAGGCGACCGCTCTCGCTGAGGAAGCGGGCCTTGATGGGGCGGTAGTTGTCACGGTCCAGCCACATCTCGATCGCGTGGTAGGTGACGTCCGGTGCCTTGGCCTCCAGCTGCAGCTTGACGGCGCGGCGGTTCTGGCGCTCGCCGTCCTGCACCTCTTCCTCCTGGGCGAGGCTGGCCTGGTAGGTCTGGGCGAAGTTGACGGTGACCACGTCACCGTTGGCGGCCTGGCCCAGCAGTCGCTGCTGCGGCGAGATGCGCACGCTGGCCTTGCTGGCCGGGTCGTAGAACCAGAGGTCGTTGCCGGTCTTGAGCATCAGCTTGTTGGCGTCCCGCGCCGGGGCCGCGAAGCGCAGCAGGGTGCGGAACTGGCCGCCGGGCTCGGCCCGCGAATAGGCCTGCAGGGTGCTGCTGTCGCTGGCCTTGCCGCCCTTGTACTCGTTGAGGCTCACCGTGGTGACGAAGGGCTTGGCCGGGTTGCGCACGGCGTCGCTGGCGGCCAGCATCTGCTGGGCATCGAGGGCGAGGGCCCGGAGGGGGGCGAGTGCGCACAGCAGCGCGAGGCCCAGGGCGGGGGCCGGATTCTTCAGCATGGGTCCATCCATCAGGTCGTTGGCCGGCCCACCGGGCGCGGGCTGGCGAGCGCAGATTAGCCAAGGCGGCGCGGGCGCCCAACTGCCCTTTCGGGCATGGTGGGCGCTCTGCGGATCAGGGCCGCGCCAGCCCCGCGGCGCTGCCGCCGGGCTCGCCCAGCCAGCGCTGCAGCATCTCGGCCGGCGGCGGCCCGGCCTGGGTCACCGCGGGCGCCGCCGGCTTCATCAGCACCACATAGGGCGTGACGCCGCGCCACCGCGGGTCCACCGCATGGCGCAGGGCCGCGGGCGGCGTGGCGGGATCGAAGACGAAGAGGCGGTCCGCGGGCAGGTAGGCCTCGTGGCGCAGCAGCTCGGGCCCGGCGCCGTCCATCACCACGACGATGAGCCGGGCATGGCTCTTCTGTGCACGGATGTGGCCGGACAGCTGGGCGATGACGCCCGGGCAGTGCGCGCAGTCCGTGGTGCTGAAGACCACGGCGCTGTGCCCCCTCTCGCTCTGCTGCAGGCGCGACCAGGCGGCGGCGTCCAGGGTCTCGACGCGGCTGGGGTGGGCCAGGGCGGCAAGGGGGAAGGCCAGCAGGCCTGCGCAGGCCAGGCGGCGCAGGCGGTGATCAAGGCGTGAGGCGTTCAATGCGGACTCCTTCGGTACTGCGCCAGTGGCCGTAGATGGCCGATCCGGCCAGGAAGAGCTTGGGGTGGTCGTTGTCCTGGGTGGTACGGCCCAGCTCGCGCAGGGTGAAGCTCTGGCCGCCGTCCGCGGAGATCCAGGCGCGCCAGTGGGTGCGCTGGCCGTCGAAGGTGCGCCAGGTGATGGCCACCTGCGGGCCGCTGCTCAGCACGTCGGCATGCTCGGCGGCCTCGTCGGGCAGCAGGCGGACGTCACCCAGCGGCCGGCCCGCATCGTCCAGCCGGCCGTAGCGCACGCCGACCAGGCCGCCGCGGTCTCCGAACCACACGGCGTGGTAGCCCTGCGCCGCATCGCGGGCCAGGCCGGGGCCGTGGTGCGGGCAGCCGTCCAGGGCCCAGCGGTCAAGGGTGGCGCGCACGGGCTCGGCTTCGGGGGCCAGGTCTTGCCCCAGGTGGGTGAAGGCGTGGTCCCGCTCGTTGGGCGCATAGACGTGGCGCCACATCGCCACCACATCCCCCTGTGGCGAGGGCGCGAGGGCGATGCGGCAGCATTCGCAGGAATGGTCCGCCACACGCGTATCCGGGCCGAACGTGAGGCCGCCGTCCTCCGAGACATTGCGGTAGATCGCCGCGCCGCGGTAGGGCGCGGCCTCGCCGGTCGGGCCGGCCTTGCTGGCCTCCAGGTCGCGCTTGTCGATCCAGACGGTGTGCAGGCGGCCCTGGGTGTCGAAGGCCAGGGACTCGAAGCGGTGCGTGATCACCTGGCGGTCCGCGTGCACGGTCACGGGCGGGGCGAAGCTGCGGCCGCCGTCGGTGGAGCGCAGCAAGCGCACCTGGGCGGTGTAGGGCTTGGCCAGGGGGCTGCTGTAGGACACCAGCATCAGGCCGCCCTTGCCGATGAGGACCTTGGGCCGGCTCTCGCCGTCCGCGGCCACGCCGTCGTCGCCGATGTCCGGCAGGCGGGGCGCGTCCCAGCTGCGGCCTTGATCCGTGCTGCGCTGCAGGGCCAGGCGGCCCTGATCGTCGAGGCCCACCATCCAGAAGCTGCCGTCCTCTGCGGCCGCGACGCTGATGGCCAGGGCGCTGCGGGCCTTGGCGGCCTTGCCGGTCTTGGACTGGCCGTGCTGCATGCCGGGCGCGTGGCCGGCGGGCTTGGCGTCCGCCGCCAGGGCGGGGGAGATGAGCGCCGAGGCCATCAGGAGGACCAGGGCGGGCAGGAGGCGTGCTGTCAGGAACGCATGCATGGGCTTCATCCTTGGGAGGTGCTCACAGGCTCGCGCGCAGCTCGGTGAACAGCGTGCGGCCGGGGTAGGGGTGGGCCTGGTAGGCGCGCTGGTTGCCGAGGTTGTCGATGCCCACGGCCAGCTCCAGGCCATGGCCCAGCTGGCGGCTCAGGCGCAGGTCCAGCAGGGTGAAGGAGGAGACGCCGCCGTAGACATCGGGGTTGACGTCGCGGTTGTAGGGATCGTTGTAGGCCCGGCCGGAGTGGCGCAGACCCAGGCTGCCCATCCACAGGGCGTCGGGGCGGTAGACCAGGCGGGCGTTGGCGCGCAGCCGGGGGATGCGGGGCCAGGTCTTGCCCTCGGACTGCGGGTCGCGCGGATTGGCCAGCACGCGGGAGCGGGCCCAGGCGGCATTGAGGTCCAGGCCGAGGCCCTTCACGAAGAGGTCGTCCACCTGCCACACGGCCTCCAGGCCGTAGGTGCGCACGCGGTCCACATTGGAGACGCGGTTGCGGGTGACGCCGCCGCTGTTGTCGGACTGGCGCAGGATGGCGTCCCGCACATCGTCCAGGAACAGCGAGATGCGCAGGCGCTGCGCGCCCCAGTCCTTCTCGCCGCTGAGTTCCCAGGCGTTGGAGCGCTCGGCGCGCAGGTTCGGGTCGCTGGTGGTCTCGCTATTGGGCGTGAGGGTGCCGTTGTAGAGCTCTTCGACATTGGGGAAGCGCACGCCGCGGCCGTAACTCAGCTTGAGCAGGGTCTCGGCGTCCCGCTGCCAGGCCAGGGAGAGCTTGGGCGAGGCGCCGGAGAGGCGTCGCGCCTCGTAGGGCATGACGCGATCCGCCATGCCCTCGGGGGCGGGCAGGCAGCGGGCCTCGGTGCCGGGCTTGCAGTCCGCGGCCTTGAGCCGCAGCAGCTGCTGCCCGTCGGTGCTGCGGAACCATTCCTGGCGCAAGCCGGCGGTGAGGCGCCAGTCGGGCTGCAGCTGCCAGCTGTCCTGGACATAGGCGGCCCGCACCTCGGTGCGACCCTGGTAACGCTGCGAAAGGGCGCCGAGGCTGCTGCGCCAGTCCGGGGCCTGGTAGCTGGGGCTGTCCAGCACATAGGCGTTGCGGTGCAGGCCGAAGACCCACTCGTGCAGGCTGGCCGCCGGGCGGTACACGGCCTGGGCCTCCAGCGTGTTCCAGCCGGTGCCATCGCGGTAGGTCCAGACGCCGGGGCCGCCCTGGCGCGCCTGGTCCTCGGCCAAGTTGGCCTGGCGGCTGAGGTCGCTGAGGATGCGGTAGTTCGAATAGACCAGAGAGCCGTTCCACTCGGCGGTGCCGCGGGTCTTGAGCGTCAGGCCCACGTGGCGGTGGCGCTCCTCCCGTTCGGAGGGGGCGAAGGCGGCGGCGGCCTTGCTGCCGTCGGGCACGTCGAAGCCGAACTGGCCATCGCTGACGCGGCCGGACCAGACGGTCGCACCCTCGCTGTCGCGCAGGAAGCTGCGGTTGCTGTTCTCGGTGCTGTTGGTCCACAGGGCCAGCATGCCGCTGGCCACCCATCGGTCGCCCAGGGGCAGTCCGGCTTTGAGCTTGAGCGTGTCCTGGCGCGTGTGGTCCACCGCACCGCTGCCGGCGCCCAGGATGGCGCGGGGCTGGCCCAGCGGGTCGGTGTCGTAGGTGATGCCGCTGACGCGCTTGTCGCCGGGCCGCGCCGGGTCGAAGCTGCCGGTCTTGCTGTTGACGCCCAGCGTGTAGTAGTTCATCGGCTGGGACTCGCTGTCCTGGCGGTTGTAGGCCGCGCTGAGCCACAGGCCGCTGTCCAGGCGGGTGCCGACGTAGCTGGAGAACTGGTAGCCGCCGTAGCGCTCGGAGAAGCCGTAGAGCTCGAAGCGCTGGCTGTGGCCGCTCAGGCGGGCCGAGGCCTCCAGGCGGCGCGGTTCGCGCTCGGTGGTGACCACGGTGGTGCCGATGGAATTCCCGGGGTAGATGGCGGAGAAGGGGCCGTACAGCAGGTCCACCCGCGCGATGGCCTCGGGCGTGATCACGTTCCAGCGCGGGGCGTCGAAGCGGCCCAGGAAGTTGGAGATCAGGTAGCCGTCCACATAGGCCAGGCCGCGGCCGGGCTGCAGGGTGCCGAAGCTGCGGCCGCCGATCAGCGCATTGCGGTCGCCGATGTAGCGCTTGCGGATGCTGGTGTTGGGCAGGTAGCGCAGCGCGTCTTCCGGGTTGATCAGGTTCTGCTCGCGCAGCTCCTCGGCCGTGACGCTGGCGCTGTTGCTGGGCAGGTGGGCGGCCAGGCCGCTGCGCACCGCCGCGCCGGTCAGTGTGACGGGGGCGAGCTGGGCGTCGGTGCCCACGCCCTGGGCGTGCAGCGCGGTGCTGCTCAGGGCCAGCAAGGTGGCGCCTAGGCCGGCCTGCGGCCGAGCGAGTGGACGGTGCTTCATGAGCGTGCGGAGGCCTGATGAGGACGAGCATCCCCGGCGTCAGCGCCGACGGGACGTGCGGGCCGCTCTGGGTCGGAGCGATGGGTCGGCATGGTAGTGAGGACCTTCCCAATGTGGATAAGCCTGCTCGCGTCTTTGTCCTTTCGGACAGGCCTTGCCGCGCGCCGCAAGGCCCTGGCCTTGTGCATAGTGCGGGCCTGCCCATCGAGGAGGTCCCATGAAGACGCTGGCGCTCTGCGTCCTGGCTGCGCAGCCCTGGCTGCGCCGGGACATTGCCGTGGTGGTCGATGCCCTGCATGGATCGCCCCTTCCCGCTGGCGAGGCGCCGCCGCCCTCGCTGTACGCCGGCCTGCTGGACCAGGCCCGGCGCTACCTCGCGCAGCAGGCGCGGCCGGTGGCCTGGCGCGCGTTCTTCTTCGATGCGCTGCAGGACTGGCAGCAGGCCCTGCAGGATCCGGCGCACGGCCTGCGCGGCTGCAGCCAGGAGCTCTTCGTGCTGCAGGCGGGGGAGGCTTCCGAGGCCCTGCAGCTGCCCGCGCGCCTGCGCACCATCGCCCAGGCGGCCGGCCAGCCCCTGCGCTGCTCGCCGCATTCCTTCCTGCTCTATCTGCAGAGGGACGATGACGATTCTTCCCAGCCGCCATCGGCCTTCTGGCCCGATGCCAGCACCGGCGGCCTGCACCTGCGCCTGCCGCACGCCGATGCCGACACGCGGCGCGCCGACCTGCTGCGCGTGCTGCTGGACCACCTGGACCATGCCCACCACAACCGCCTGCTGGCGCGCAGCGTCGATGCGGCCGAGCGCCCGCCGGCCCTGGCGCGCGCGCTCCATGCCTTCATGCAGCGGCGCTGGCCGGGGCGCTGGGACTTCCACAGCTACACCGGCTCGGTGATCGCCGCCTTCATCGAGGGCATGCGCCAGCTGGGCCAGGCGGACGGCCGGCCGCAGCTCGGCGGCGTCAACGAGCATGCCCTGGCCTGCGCCGCCATCGCGGGCTGGCAGCTCTTCGGGCGGGCCTACGTGCTGGCGGTCACCTCGGGCATGGTGGACGAGTTCAAGGGCACGCTTGCCAATCTGCAGCGCACGCGTGCACCGGGATTCATCGTCTGCGCCGACAGCGCGCGCGGCCAGTGGCACGCCTTCCAGGGCACGGTGGAGCAGGCGGGGGACGGCCGCACGCTGATGCGGGCCCGCGGCCTGGCTCAGGTCTACCTCGAGTCGCCCGAGCAGCTGGAGGCGGGGCTGCGCCAGGCCTTCGCTGCGCTGGACCAGGGCGAGGGGCCCGTGGTGATCTTCGCCAGCCCCGCGGTGCTGGAGAGCGGCCTGGGCGTGGACGAGACGGCCCTCGCCGAGCCCGCCCCGGCGCAGCCGGCCCGGCGGGCGGAGGTCGACCCGGCGCACTGGGCGGCCCTGCTGTCCCTGGTCAACACACAGCGCAAGCGCCTGCTGTGGTTCTGCGGCCGGCTCAGTGACGAGGAGCGCGCGCTGGTGCACGAGATCGCCGAAGCTGCGGGCATCGCCCTGTGCGACGGCATCGCCCACCCGGGCAGCGTGGCCGCCTACGCGGGCGGGCGCGAGCAGCCTCACTACCTGGGCACCCTGGGCCTCTACGGCTTCAGCCGCGCGGTCCACCGCTATCTGCATGAAGGCGAGGCCTTGCGCCCCGTGGGGGCCCAGAGCCTCTTCTTCCTCAAGAGCCGCGCCGACCAGATCTGTACGCCCTTCTCGGAGGGCCGCCTGGCCCGCCACCTGCACATCGTGCAGGTCACGAACCGGGGGCAAGACCTGGCCCCCTTTGCCGACCTGCCCCTGCAGATGGACCTGCTGGACTTCCTGCAGCGCCTGAAGTCCGGCCTGCAGGTGGAGGCCGATGTGCGGCGCTGGCGCCGAGATGCACTCGTCCAGGCACGGCGCTGCCCGCCGGAGCACCTGGTGGATCGCATCGAGACCCTGCCCATGACGGCCAACTACTTCTTCCATCGCCTGGGCGGCCTGCTGCGCCGGCTGATCGAGGAGGAAGGCCTGCGCTACCACGGCGTCTATGACGTCGGCCGCTGCGGGGTCTCGGCCCTGCGCAACCTGCCGCGCACCGACCCCGGCTTTTCCGGCTGGTACGGCCGCGCACTGATGGGCGATGCCCTGATGGCGCTGCCGGCCATCGCCCTGCACAGCCCACGGCAGGTGCTGGCCTTCATCGGCGACGGCGCGCGGGCCCTGGTGCCCGATGTGGAGCTGCAGCTGCTGCGACAGATGTCCAGCCGGCCCGATGCGTCGGAGCTCAACGTCAGCGTCTTCTACCTGCACAACGGCATGCTCTCCATCATCCAGAGCTACATCGACCTGCGCTTCGCCCGCGACGGCGCGGCCCAGGTGCATGTGCCCTGGCGGCCCCGGGACGACAGCCTGGAGCGGCACGGCCCGCTCGCCCTGCAGCGCCGCCGCCTGCTGCGCTTCGACGAGACCCGGCTGCGCGAGGACCTGCGGGCCCGCGGCCGGCTCAACGTCTTCGAGGTCCAGCTCACCCACAACTCCAGCGGCGACGGCATGAGCCTGGCCTCCGAAGGCACCTGGAGTCGCATCACGCCCAGCGAGGAACACGCGCCATGAAATTCGGCTTCATCGCCCATCCCACCAGCCTGGCCCTGAAGCGCCAGGTCAAGCTGTGCGACCTGCTCGGGCGCGCCGTGCAGGACGCCGAGCAGGGCTTCGATCCCGCCCTGTGGCAGGCGCAGAGCCTGGTGCCCTTCGCCCGGTTCGGCCAGATCCACAGCGGCGCCGGCGCCCGCTGCGAGGGCCTGCTGCAGTACCTGCCGCTGACGGCCGAGGAGATGCTGCGCCAGCCGCGCCAGATCGCCGAGCGCGTGCTGCGTGCCGTCGACGCGCTGGCCGGGCAGGGGGCCGAGCTGGTGGGCCTGGGCGGCTTCACCGGCATCGTGGGCAACCGAGGGCTGCAGACGCTGGAGCGCGCCCGCGTGCCCGTCACCACCGGCAATTCGCTGACGGCCTATGCCAGCTGGCGCAATCTGCTGGACGTGATGACCCTGCTGGAGCTGGAGCCGCAGCAGCAGGAGGTGGCCATCGTGGGCTACCCCGGCTCCATCGCCCTGGTGGTGGCCAAGCTGCTGGAGGATTCGGTCGGTCGGCTGCTGCTGGTGCACCGTGGCGGCGGCGATCGCCTCGCCGAGCAGCTGCAGTACCTGGGACCCGGCTTGCGCGAGCGCGTGCGGCTCACCGACCGCATCGAGGACTGCTACGACAAGCCGCGCCTGCTCCTGGCGGCCACCTCCAGCGGCGACGTGATCGAGGAGGCCCGCCTGGCGCCGGGCTCGGTGGTGGTCGACGCCGCGCTGCCCCGCGACGTGCGGCCGGCCCCGCGCCGACGCGAGGACGTACTGATCATCGACGGCGGTCTGGTCAGCGCCGACCGCGCCTTCAGCCTGGGCACCGACACCCTGGGGCTGAGCCCCACCCGCATGATGAACGGCTGCCTGGCCGAGACCATGGTGCTGGCGCTGGAGGGCCGGCGCGAGGCCTTCTCCATCGGCCGCGAGCTGGACGTGGACAAGGTCCGCGAGATCGGCCGCCTGGCCCAGCGCCACGGCATCACGCCCGAGCGCATGAGTGCGTACGGCGAGCCACTCAAGCCCGCGGACGTGCGCGCCCTGGCCCGCTTCCATGCCGTGGCGACACCCCGCGCGCGCCGCCTGCACGAGGAGGTGCTGCAGGACTTCGGCGCCCACATCAACCCGGTGATGCGCGAGTTCTTCGAGCTCAACCACATCGATCGCGTCTTCGTGAAGGCCGAGGGCTGCACCCTGCAGGACGCCGAGGGCCGCGAGTTCCTGGACTTCGTGGCCGGCTACGGCTGCCTCAACATGGGCCACAACCACCCGCGCTGCGTGGGCGCGCTGCGGCACTTCCTGGACAGCGGGGCGCCGAGCTTCGTGCAGTACGTCTCGGCCCCCGAGCTCAGCAGCCGCCTGGCCGCGCGCCTGGCGGTGCTGGTGCCGGGCGGGCTGTCGCGCGTGTTCTTCTGCAACTCCGGCACCGAGGCCGTCGAGGCCGCGCTGAAGCTGGCCATGGCGGCCGCCGCTCCCGGGCAGCGCCGCGTGCTCTATTGCGACAACGGCTACCACGGCAAGACCCTGGGCGCCCTCTCGGTGACCGGCCGCGACAAGCACCGCCAGCCCTTCATGCCCCTCATCGAGCGCTGCAGCGCGCTGCCTTTCGGGGACCTGGCGGCGCTGGAGGCCGCGCTGCAGTCGGGCGACGTGGCTGCCTTCATCCTCGAGCCCATCCAGGGCGAGGGCGGCGTGATCCTGCCGCCGCCGGGCTATCTGCGCGGCGTGCGCGAGCTCTGCGACCGCCATGGCTGTCTCATGATCCTCGACGAGATCCAGACCGGCCTGGGCCGCACCGGCCGGATGTTCGCCTGCGAATGGGAGGGCGTGGCGCCGGACCTGATGGTGCTGGCCAAGTCCCTCTCCGGCGGCCTGGTGCCCATCGGCGCCATGCTGGCCCGGCCCGATCTGTGGGACCGCGCCTATGGCAGCCGCGACCGCTTCAGCCTGCACAGCTCCACCTTCGGCGGCGGCAATCTTGCGGCAGCGGTGGCCCTGGAGGCCCTGGCCGTGCTGGAGGAGGAAGACCTGGCCGGGCGCGCGCTGCGCACGGGCGAGGCCCTGCTCGCCGCACTGCAGGAGGTGGCCGCGGGCCAGGGCCTGATCCGCGAGGTGCGGGGTCGCGGCCTGATGATCGCCATCGAGTTCGCGCCCAGCTTCGAGGGCGCGGTGCAGGCCTTCGTGCAGGAGTTCAGCGCGCGGCTGCCAGGCCAGCCGCGGGCGATGTACCGCTTCCTGTCCGACCGTGCGCGCGCGCATCTCGAGGCCGCCGTGCCCGAGCTGGAACGCAGCCTGGAGGAGATGCTGGTGCTGCGCATCGTCAGCAAGCTCTCAAAGGAGCACGGCATTCTGAGTTTCGTCACCGCCAATAACAGCAAGGTACTGCGCATCCAGCCGCCGCTGACGCTCAGCGATTCGCAGGCGCAGCACTTCGTGCGCGCCATCGCCCAGGTCTGCGGCGATCTCTCCACGGTGCCCGAGTGAGGGCCGGTCGCCTTGCCCCAAGGGTCAGGTGACAGGCCCGGGGGCGAGGGACCAAGCTCTCGCCCTGTCGGCACGCACGCCCCTGCGCGCGAACACCGCGCCCACGCCACGCACGCACCACGCATACACCACGCACACACTTCGGGAGAGAACACCCATGTCAGCCACCCTGACCCTGGACGCCAAGGCCGAGCGGCAGCGCTTCGAGGCGCACTGCATGGCCGACCGCCGCATCTGGCCCTGGCTGGGCCGTGCCCTGCTGGACTGGGGCGGTATCGCCCTCGCCATGGCCTGCAGCCTCTGGGCCTTCGGTCAGGTGCAGCACTGGGCGCTGAAGGCGCTCTGCCTGGCCCCGGGCATGTGGATGGTGGGCGTGTTCCAGCACCGCCTGGCCCTGCTGGCCCACGACGCCGGCCACCGCACCATCTGCCCCAATGCCACCGTCAATGACCTGCTGGCCACCGGCCTGATCTACGGCCCGCTGCTGGTGAGCCTGAACGCCTGGCGCATGTTCCACAACGAGGGCCACCATCCCAAGATCCACACCGGCACGCTGAAGGACCCCGAGCTGGTCTTCAAGCGCGTGGACAACAGCTGGGGCCTGCCCATCAAGCGCAGCAAGGTCGCGCTGTTCACCGGCATGGCCCTGTGCGGCGGTGCGCTGCCGGGCGCCGTCATCTTCGTCCTCTGGATGGCCTCGCCGCGCTGCTTCGCCCGCATCAACCAGCTGCTGATGCACCTGCTGAAGAAGGGCAAGGACCAGGACAGCGACATCCTCCCCCTGCGCCTGCGCCACCTGCCGCGCGGCCGCCGTGCCGTCGCGCGGGACCTGGCCCTGGGCCTGGCCCAGGTGGCCCTGCGCCTGGCGCTGCTGACGGCCCTGGCCTACGGCGTGGGCCAGGCCCTGGACTACAGCGGCTGGCCGATGCTGCTGGCCCTGTGGTTCGGCGGCTATGCCACCGGCTTCTGGGCGGTGTTCCGCCTGCGTGGCTACTGCGAGCATGTGGGCGCGCACACCCTGTCGCTGGCCGAACCTTCGCCGTTGTGGCGCTTCTTCGTGTTCCCGCACGGCGCCTGGGCCCACCAGCTGCACCACGAGATGCCGGGCCTGCCCTTCCACCGCTACCGAGACGTGCTGCGCCGCCGCGGCTCCACAGGCATCAGCCCGGCCGATGTGTTCCGCCTCTTCGAGAGTTCGCCACCCCTGGCCTCGGGCGAAGTGCCGCCGCCCGACGCCGATGCCAACCTCATGCGCCGTGCCAGCCTGCAGGGCCTGATGCGCGTGGCCGTGATCGACGAGCAGGGCGCGCCGCTGGCCGCGGCCGTCGAGTAGCGCTGCCGCGCTGAATGGCAGAAGGCCCCGTGCTCGCGCCGGGGCCTTCGTCGTTCAGGCCCTCAGAAATAGCGCTGGTAGCGCACGAAGGCCAGGCGCCCGCCCGGGCCGTACTCGCTGCGGGCGTCGCCGCTGAAGCGCTGCAGGCCGGCGCTGAGCACGCCGTTCTCGCTGGTCGACCAGCTGAAGCCCGGGGCGATCAGCTGGCTGCCGTCGCCGGCATTGCGCAGCCACAGGCCCTGCAGCTTCAGCAGGGGCGTGAGCTCGTAGCTGAGGTTCAGGCCGATGGCATGGGCGCCCTGGGGCGGTCGGGCCTGGCCGCCGACGGCCGCCTGCGGAGCGAGGGGCCGGCTGCGCCAGTACCACTCCAGGCTGGCGCTGAGCTGGGGATTGAAGGCGTAGTCCGCCCCCAGCACGCCGCTGAAGTAGGCCGGGCCCGCGGCGGATGCGGTGCGGGTGAATTCGGCGCGCAGACCGGCATCGGCCCATTGCCCGGCCATGTCGACGGCCAGCAGCCGGTCCTCGCCATAGCGCGCATGGCTGAAGCTGAGGTCCATGGTCAGGGCGTGCGTGCGCCACTGCAGCAGCCAGCGTGCAGGCCCGCCGCCGGGCATGGGGGCGAGCACGAGGCTGGCGCGCGAGAGCGGGCCCAGGGCCTGCTCCATCAGCAGGGCGTCGACGCCGATGAAGTCCTCGCGCTCGATCTGCTGCGGGTTGGGCGGGTTCAGCAGGTCCAGGCTGCTCCACAGCCGGCCCTGGCCCAGGGCGATGCGCTGGCGGCCCAGGGTGGCGCTGAAGTCGCCCGCGCGGGCCTGCACGAAGGCCCGGAAGAACTGCTGGCGGCCGAGACTGCGGCGGTCCCGCCACCAGACGCTGCGGTCGCGCAGGGCCTGGTCCTGGGGCGCCGCCAGGGCCTCGTCGAGCGCTGCGCGATAGGCCGTGTCACCGCTGAGCAGCTCGCTGTCATGGTCCAGCTGCAGGCGCAGGCCACCCTCCGGCCAGGTGGCCAGATCGCCCGCGAGGCTGAGGCGCAGGCGCTGGCCCAGGCTGCGCTGGCGCGGCAGGTCCTGCGGCTGCTGCTCCACGCCCAGGGCGCGGTAGCTGCCACTGAGCCGCCAGTGGTCCTCCGGGCTGCCGTCCGGTGACTGCGCCCGGGCGAGCTGTGCCAGCAGGCACAGGCCCAGGGCCGGCAGCAGGGGGCGGCGGGCCGTCCTGCCCCGCCTCATGGCTTGGGCTGGACGAGCACGCGAAGCGGCTGCGCCTTGGCCGCATGCGCGGGGTCCAGGCACTGGAGCAGCCAGGTGCCGGCGCGGTTGAACTCCCAGACCAGCTCGTCCTTGTCACCGGGGGCAATGGTGAAGACGTGCACGCTCTCGTCCAGGGCCTTGCCGCGCTGGCGGCGCGCGTCGGCCAGAGCCTTGAGTGTGGCCGGGCTGCCCAGGGCCAGCTCATGCGGGCGCTTGCCGTTGTTGCTGATGACCAGGCGCACGGTGCTGCCCAGGGGGATGCTGAGCTGGGCGGGTTCCAGGCGCTCGTCGTCATCCAGCTCCAGCAGCCAGGTGCGTTGCAGCTTGCGGGGATTGCCGGGGATGCCGAAGTCCAGCTGCTCGACCGGGAAGGGCCCCGCCGCATTGCGCTGGGCATGGACGTGGTCGCCATGGGCCTGCGCCTGCGGCGTCAGAAGGGCCAGGGGCAGCAGCAGGCTCATGAAGCGCGAGGGGGCGCGAACGTGGGAATGGGACATGGGAGGGAGCTTCAGGGTTGACGCAGGGCGGCGACGGGCTCGCGGCGGCCGATGCGCAGGGCCGGCACCAGCGAGGCCAGCAGCACCAGCAGACACAGCACGGCGGCTGCGCCCAGCATGGCGGGGCCGGAGAACTGGGGGTGGACGATGTCGCCCAGGCCCAGGCTTTCGGCCCCATGGGCGCGCAGGCGCAGGCCGGACCAGGCGTAGTGCGCGACCAGGGCGCCGCCCATCAGCAGGCCCGCGCCTGCGCCCAGGGCGGCCAGCACGCCGGCCTCGCCGGCCACCAGGCGCAGCAGGGTGCGCGGGCTGGCGCCCAGGCTCATCAGGGTGCCGAACTCGCGGCTGCGCTCCATCACCGACATCAGCAGGCTGTTCATCGCGATGGTGGCCACCATCAGGAAGACGATGGCCAGGATCAGCAGCACGCCGTGCTTGACCAGGTTGACGGTCTGGGCCACCTCGGGCACCAGCTCCTGCCAGCTCATCAGCTGGCGGCTGCCATCGGTGGGCAGCAGGGCCTGCAGCCCCGCACGCTGGGCGGCCAGGCTTTCGGGCTGCTGCAGGCGGACGAGGGCGGCGCTGGCGCTGCCGGCCTGGCCCAGCAGCTGGCGCGCCCGGGCGAGGTCGATGTAGACCATGCCGGTGTCGGGCCCGTGGGCGCCGGTGTCCAGGATGCCGCTGACCACGAAGGCCTCCGACACCAGGCCGCCGTCCGCCCCCTGGGCCATGGCCACCAGGCGCTCGCCTACGTGCAGGTCCAGGCGCTCGGCCAGCTTCTTGCCCAGCACGGCGTCCTGCGGCCGGGCGGGCAGGTGGCCCTGCACCACGGCCTCGTGCAGGCGCGTGACCTGGCGCTCGGCCTGGGCGTCCATGCCCACCAGCAGCACGGCCTCGGCCTTGCGGGTGCTGCTGACGGTGGCCTCGGACTGCAGGCGCAGGCTCAGGCCCGCCACCTCGGGCCGCTCGCGCAGCCGGGCCAGCCAGGGCTCCTGCGCGCTGAAGTGCCAGGCCGGCTGCATCTGGTGGCGGAACAGCGGGTGCTGGACCTGCAGATCCGCGGTGACGAAGCCGGTGGTGTTGTCGCTCATCTGCTTCATGAAGCCGGCGGCCAGGGCCTGCACGAAGATGAAGGCGGCCAGGCCCAGGCTCAGCGCGGCGCCGGCCAGGGCGGAGCGCCACGGCGAGCGGCGCACATTGCGCCAGGCCAGGGCCAGCGTGGGCCAGCGCGGGCTGCTCGAGGAGGCCACATCGCGGCGGCGGCGGCGCGGCGGCGGCCGCTCCATCCAGACGCCGCGCAGCGCCGCCAGCGGCGTGAGCCGCGCGGCGCGCCAGGCTGGCAGCAGCGTGGCCAGCAGGCTCACCAGGCCCAGGCCCAGCAGCAGCGTGGGCAGGCGGCGCGGGTCCAGGTAGGGATGGATGCGCTGGCCCAGGCCCTGCATGGTCTCCAGAGCCTCGCCGTGCTGGGGCAGGCTGATGCCCTCGCGCGCCAGCTGCGTCGCGATCAGCGCGGCCAGGGCATAGCCGATGAAGAAGCCCAGGCCGCTCAGCAGCAGGCCTTCGTAGACGATGCTGCGGCACAGCTGCCAGGGCGTGGTGCCCAGGGCCAGCTGGGTGCCGTACTCGCCCAGGCGCTCGGAGACGGACATCTGCAGGCTGGTCGCCAGCCCCGTGGCCACGACGACGAAGAGGATCAGCATCAGCAGATGGGCCAGGCCCTCGTGGAACTGCACGGACTGCGCCACCGAGGGCAGCAGGGCCGCCCAGTCGCGCAGCGCGAGGCCGCAGGGCAGGCCGGCCTGCAGCTGCTGCAGGAGGCGGGGGGCCGCGGCCAGGCTGTCCAGGCGCAGCGCGGCGCTGGTGATCTCGCCCTCGGTGCCGAAGAGTTCGGAGGCGTCGCCGAGGCCCAGGAAGGCCTGCTGCGCGTCGGTGTGCGAGTTGCCGGTGTCGAAGATGCCGCGCACCTGCAGGCGCAGCGAACCGATGGCCGCGTGGCGTCCCTCGGCCAGCACGGCCACCTCGTCACCCGGGCGCACGCCCAGGCTGGTCGCCAGGCTGCGGCCCAGCAGCATGCCGCCGCGTTCGCCGGGGCGCAGGTAGTGGCCCTGCACGATCTGGCGGTCCAGGCGGGTGACCTGGGGTTCCTGAACGGGGTCGATGCCCACCAGCAGCACGCCGCGCACCTGGGTGGCGGCGCTCAGCAGGCCGGTGCCGCTGATGCGCGAGCTCACCGCCTTCACGCCCGGCTGGCCGGCGAGGTCCGCGGCCATGTGGGCGGGGAAGCTCAGGTCCAGGCTGGGCTGGTCGAGGAAGTCGCCGCGCTGCAGCTGGGCATGGGCGCTGTAGACCTCGGTCATGTTGCGCACCATCTGCTGGTTCTGCCCGTCCAGCACGGACCAGGCCAGCACCATGGCCAGCACGCCCAGGCTGGTGACGCCGAGGATCAGCAGGGAGCGCCGCACCTGGCGGCGCGCATTACGCAGGGCAAGCTTCAGGAAGGGCATGGGCGGAGTCCTCGAGGATGGCGCCGTCCTTGAGGCGCACGAGCCGGCTGGCGCTCTGCATGACGCGGCTGTCATGGGTGGCGATCACGAAGCTGGTGCCGGTGCGCTGGTTCAGGTCGCGCATCAGGGCCAGCAGGCCGTCGCCCGTGTCGGAATCGAGATTGGCGGTGGGCTCGTCGGCCAGCACCAGGGCCGGGCGTCCGACGATGGCGCGGGCCACGGCCACGCGCTGCTGCTGGCCGCCCGAGAGCTGGTCCGGCCGGCGGTCCAGCAGGGCGCCCAGGCCCACGGAGGCCAGGGCCTCGGAGGCACGCTGGCGGCGCTCGGCCGCGGGCACGCCCTGCAGCACCAGCACGTACTCGACGTTCTCCAGCGCCGACAGCACCGGGATCAGGCTGTAGTGCTGGAAGACGAAGCCCAGCTTGCGCAGGCGCAGGCCGGCCAACTCGGTCTTGCTGAGCAGGGCGAGCTCCTGGCCGTCCAGGCGCAGTTCGCCGCTGCTGGGGCGGTCCAGCGCGCCCAGCAGGTTGAGCAGGCTGGTCTTGCCCGAACCGGACGGGCCGGCCAGGGCCACGAACTCGCCGGCCTCGATGCGCAGGTGGACGTGGCGCAGGGCGGGCACGGTCTGCTCGCCCTGCTGGTGCTCGCGGCAGAGGTCGCGGGCTTCGATGAGGGGAATGCGGGTCATGGGTCAGCGCCTCCGGCTGAGGTTCTGGAGCGAGAAGACGTCCTCCGCGATGGGCTGGTCGTAGCGCGCCTCCTGGATCACGAGGGTGGTCTTCTTGCCCGGCTGGTTCTCCGGCTGCATCTCCCAGCGCGTGGGCAGCTGGCGGCCGCCCAGCGGGCGCACGTCGGAGTAGCTGAGCGTGCGCACCAGCTGGCCGCGCTCGTTGAAGAAGCGGGTGCTGAGGGGCACGTAGTCGCCCTTGCGCACCAGGCTCAGCAGGCGGCCCCAGACCACGGCGGCCTCGGGGCGGGGCAGGGACTCGATCTCCCAGGCGTCCACGCCCTCCACCCGCGGCTCGCCGACGAAGCGATGCTGGTAGTCGTGGACGATGCTGCTTTCCTTGACCATGTCGTCGTTGCTGAAGTCCGAGCCGAGCCAGGGCTGCAGCATCATGGACGGCGGCACCTTGATGCTGCGCTCGATATTGGGCAGGTAGTTCCACATCTCCGAGCCCAGGCGCAGAGAGAGGATGCCGGCGTCCTTGGCCGGCGCCACGATGCGCACGAAGGACTTGGCGGGGCGGTGCGTCCAGAGCTTGAGCGTCAGGCTGCGCGACCACGAGGGCGTGCTGATGGTCATCTCGAACTGCCCCTGCAGGGTGCTGCCCCACAGCAGCTTGTCGAAGCGCTCGATGACTTCCTCGGCCGTGGGGCTGGCTGCCAGGGCGGGGCCGGCCAGCAGCAGGCTGAAGGGGACGCCGCACAGGCGGCGGCGGGCGGGGTTCGTCAGCATGTCATGAGCTCCTCGCCGAGCGTCTGGCGCACGTGGCTCCACAGAGCCTGCGGCGCGTAGAGCACGGAGAAATGGTCGCCGTCCAGCAGCACGCGGCGCGCACCCTGGCTGGCATGGCGCTGCCAGGCCCAGATGTCCTCGGGCGGGATGCGGTCCCGCGTGGCGGCGAAGACGGTGAAGGGGCAGTCCAGCTGCCGGCCGGCGTCCAGGCCGGCACCCTCGAAGGCCGCGAAGTCGGCGCGCAGGATGGGCAGGAAGAAGGCCATCAGCTCGGGGTTGTCGAGCACCTCGCTGGGCGTGCCGGCCAGGGCGCGCGCCTCCTCGCGCAGCTGGGCGTCGCTGTAGCGCGAGCGGGGCGGCCGGGGGATGTGGGGCGGCGCGCCGGCCGACCAGAAGGCGTGCACCGGCGCCTGCCCCAGGCGCTCGGCCAGGCGCGCGCAGACGCCGAAGCCGAAGCTCGCCCCCGCGCTGTGACCGAAGGCGGCATAGCCCAGGCCGGGGTGCTGGCGCTGCAGCGCCTCGATCTCCGGCAGCAGCTGCGCGACCAGGCTGTCGACCAGTGTTTCGTAGTCGGTCAGCAAGGCCTCGCGGATGCGCCGCCCGTGGCCGGGCAGCTCCACCGGCATCACGCGCACGCCGGCCGGCATCTGCGCCTGCCAGTTGAGGAAGCAGGCCGTGTGGCCCCCGGCATGGGCGAAGCACAGCAGGAGCAGGCGCGGGGGCTCCTGGGCCGCGCGTGAAGCGGCGCTCAGCATGCGAGCTCCTGCGGCTTCAGGGCGGCGCCCTCTTGCTGGCGCGTCTGGCGGCACCAGCGCCAGGCCTGCCAGACGCCCAGGGCGCTGAGCAGGTGATGGGCCAGGTCCACCGCGCCGGTCAGGCCGTAGCGCCAGCCCTCGGCCATGTGGCCCAGCTGGTGCGCCAGCATGTAGAGCCCGGCGAGGGTGAACAGCGCCAGGCTCAGCCAGCGGAACCAGGCCGCCTGCAGGAACAGGGCGCCGGTGCCCAGGCTCAGGTAGAGGAAGAACTGCAGGCAGAACACCTCCCAGCCGCGCGGGCCGGGGTGGTGGACGAACTCGCTGAAGTCGGTCTGGATGGCGGCCTTGACGAGGGTGGAGGCGATCACCATCAGCAGGGTCAGGCCCATGGCCAGCCAGAGGAAGGCGATGCGCAGGGGGGTCGAATTTGTGGCGGCAACAGGAGGGGTCATGTCTTGCTCCGGATCAGTTCAGAAGGGGGTCTGCAGCAGGGCGGCGACGCCGTCCAGCTGAGGGGGCTTGAAGAGGCTGTAGTGGCTGCCGGGCACGCGCAGGCTGCGCAGGCGGCCGGCGGCGTAGGCGCGCCAGCCCCAGTCGCTGCGGTGGGCATCCGGGTGGCCAGCGAACTCGGCCACCTCGCCCTCGCTGGCCTGCAGCACCAGCAGGGGTGCGTTCAGGCCGACGGGGCCGGGGCGGTAGCGCTGGCAGGCGTCGACCGTGGCGCAGAACACCGCATGCACGGCCTGCAGGGCGCGGGCGTCCAGGTGGCGGGCCAGGCCCTGGCCGTGCAGCAGCGAGAGGGCGGCCGCGAGGGTCAGGTCTTGCGTCTGGATCTGCGCCAGCATGTCGGTGGACAGCGGCGCCTCCAGGTCCTGCAGGAACCACTGCAGCAGCTGGCGCGGGCTCGGAGCCTGAGGCTCGCCGGCCAGCGGGGCCGGGGTGTCCAGCAGGGCCAGGCAGGCGACTTGCTCGCCCTCGGCCTCCAGCTGGCGGGCCATCTCGAAGGCGATGGTGCCACCCGACGACCAGCCGCCCAGGCGGTAGGGGCCCTGGGGCTGGTGCTGGCGCAGGGCCGTGAGGTAGTGGGCGGCCAGTGCCGGCACCTCGTCCAGCGGCGCACCGTCATTGGAGAGGCCCGGCGCCTGGAAGGCATGGAAGTGGCCGGGCATGCTCTGCGCCAGCTCGCGGTAGCACAGCACATGGCCGCCGGCCGGATGAACGAAGTACCAGCCCGGCTCCTGGCTGCTGCCCTGCTGCAGGCAGACCAGGGCGCGCGAGCGCCTGGCCACGGCCGGGGCGTCGGTGCGCTGGGCCCGGGCCTGTTCGATGGCCTGGGCCAGGGCGGCGATGGTGCGGCCCTCCAGCATCAGGGACAGCGGCAGACGCAGGCCCAGCTGCTGCTCGATCCGCGTCATCACCCGCACGGCGGCGAAGGACTGGCCGCCCAGGGCGAAGAAGTCGTCATGCACGCCGGGCTGCACGCCCAGCACGGCCGACCAGATCTCGGCCAGGCTCCGCTCCAGCGCATTGCGCGGCGCCACGCCGCCTTGCTCTCGGGGCTCGTTGACCGCCATGGCGGCCAGGGCGCTGCGGTCCACCTTGCCGTTGGCAGTCAGCGGCAGCTGGGCCAGGCGCTGCAGGCGGCTGGGCACCATATAGGCCGGCAGGCGGGCGCCGACATGCGCCTGCACGGCCGCCAGGTCCAGCTCCTCGTCGGCGATGAGGAAGCCCTGCAGCTGCTTGCCCGCCTGGCTGCCGACCACGATGACCGCCGCGCCGCGCACGCCGGGGTGGGCCAGCAGCACGTGCTCGATCTCGTCGATCTCGATGCGGTAGCCCTGGATCTTGACCTGGAAGTCGGCGCGGCCCAGGAACTCGATCTGGCCCTCGGGCAGCAGGCGGCCGAGGTCGCCCGTGCGGTAGAGCCGCTCGCCGCTGCGCGGGTGGCGGATGAAGGCGGCGGCGGTGCGCGCCTCGTCCCCCCAGTAGCCCAGGGCCAGCCCGGTGCCGGCGATGTGCAGCTGGCCGGTGACGCCGTCGGGCAGCTCGCGCCCGTCCTCGTCCAGCACATGCCATCGCTGGTTGGCCAGGGGGCGGCCGTAGGGGATGCTGGGCCAGTCCGCCGGCACGCTGCCGATGGGGTAGACGATGGACCAGATCGAGGCCTCCGTGGCGCCGCCCAGGCTCACCACCTGGGCATTGGGCGCGATGCGGCGGACCTGCTCGGGCAGGGTCACCGGGATCCAGTCCCCGCTGAGCATCACCAGGCGCAGCTGCGGCAGCTGCACGCCGGCCGCCAGCGCGGCATCCACCAGCAGCTGCATCAGCGCGGGTACCGAGTTCCACACGGTCACGCCCTCGTCCTGCATCTGGTGCAGCCAGGCCGAAGGGTCCACGCCGGTGGCCGCGTCCGGCAGCACCAGACGGGCGCCGGCCAGGGTGCTGCCGAAGAGGTCGTAGACCGAGAGGTCGAAGTACAGCGAGGACACGCCGAAGAGCACGTCCGCTGGCCTCACGCCGAAGCGGCGGTTGACGTCGGCGATGGTGTTGAGCGCGCCGCGGTGGTCGATCATCACGCCCTTGGGCACGCCGGTGGAGCCCGAGGTGAAGATGATGTAGGCGAGCTGCGTCTCGCTGGCGGCGGGCGGCTGCCAGGCGGGGCCAGAAGGAAGTTGGTCGACGGCGAGGTAGTGCAGGCCCGGCAGCGCGGGGGCATCGAGCCCGGCCAGGCACAGGGCCAGGCGCGCGCCGGTGCTGTCGAGCAGCTGCTGCAGGCGTTGCGTCGGCCACTGGGGGTCCATGGGCACATAGGCGCCGCCGGCTGCCAGGATGGCCTGCACGGCGATCACCTGCCAGGGGCCGCGGGGCAGCAGCACGGCCACGGGCTCGGCGCTGCGCAGGCCGCGGGCCTGCAGCTGGCCGGCCAGCGCCAGGGCCTGCGCGGCCAGCTGCGCGTAGCTGAGGCGCTGGCCCTCGGCGACCAGGGCCAGGGCATCGCCTTGCCGGCGGGCCTGCTCCAGGAGGCCGTCCTGCAGCAGACGGCCCTCGGGGCGCGGGGCGGCGCTGTCGTTGTAGTCGCGGCGCAGGGCGCGGGCGGCCTCGTCCAGCAGGTCGAAGCCCTCGCTGTCCCAGGCTGCATCGTCGTGGGCGAGCTGGTCCAGCAGGCGCGCATAGGCCTGCCACATGGCGTCCACCTGGCCGGCGGGGAATACGTCCTCGAAGACGTCCCAGGTGATCCAGATGCCACCGTCCTCCAGGCCGAAGAACTGGTTGTCCAGCAGCACCTGGGGGGTCTCCAGGCAGCCGTGCAGGGAGCGGGTGAAGGGCTTCATGGCCAGGCCGTTGCCCACCACGAAGGGGCAGGCGGCGCGGCCGGCCTGGCCGTGCACGCGGTTGTAGGCCTGCAGCACCTGCACGCCGCTGCAGTGCAGGTGCTGCGCGTCCTGCTGCATGCGCTGATCCAGGCGGCGGCAGCGCTCGGCGAAGCCTCCGCCCTCGCGCCAGTCCACCTCCAGCGGGTACAGCGCGGAGAAGTTGCCCACGATCTCGAAGATCTGCTCGTGCATCGGCAGACGGTGCGAGACCATGTTGTTGAGCAGGAAGTGCCGCGAGCCGCTCCAGAAGGACAGGATCTGGGCATAGGCGGCGAAGAGCCCGGCCTCGGGGCGCAGGCCGCGGGCCTCGCAGCGCTGGCGCAGGGCCTGCCACTGGGCGGCGCTGAGGTCCCTTTCGCGGCGCTTCATCATCGAGCGCTGGCGGCGGTTCAGGCGCGGCTTCAGCGGCAGGGCGGGCGCGGCCGGCATGCTCGGCAGGCGCTCCATCCAGTAGCGGCGCGAACGCTCGCCCTGGGGGCCCTGCTCCAGTCGCTCCAGGGCCAGCACGCAGTCGCGGAAGGTGAGGGTCAGTGGCGGCAGCACGAGCCCGGGCTCGCGGTAGCAGCGCTCCACATTGGCGAAGAACTGCTGGGTGCCGAAGCCGTCCCAGAACACGGCATTGCAGTTGATGTGCAGGCGCGCGTGGCCGCCGGGCAGCAGGGTGGCGTGCACGTCCATCCAGGGCCAGTGGTGCACGGGCAGGGGCTGGCGCTCCATGCGGGCGCGGGTGGCCAGCAGGCGGGCCTCGCAGGCCGGAGCGTCGAGCGCGCGGCAGTCGTCCAGGCTCAGCGGCAGCGGGGTCAGGTCTTGCACGGGGCGCAGGCGCAGCTCGGGCGTGGCCACCACGATGTTGGCGGCCTGGCGCTGCAGCTCGCGCTGCAGTGCCTGCTCGTAGCGCGCCGGGTCGAAGGCGGGCATCTCCACCTCGACGTAGTGGTGGGTGCGCACATGGAACTCGAGGTCCTCGCCGTCGCCCATCAGGAAGGCCAGTTGCACGTCGGCGGCGGGGAAGTCCTCGCCCGCTGGTGCCGCGGTGGGCTCGATGAGGGGCAGTTCGTCTTCGCCCTGCGCCGGCGGGTCCTGCTGCAGGTGGGTCAGCGCCGCGGCGAAGTCCGCCAGGCGGGGCTGCTGGAAGAAGCACTGCATCAGCCGGCCCTGGAGCGCGGGCGCCAGGCCCAGCTGCTCGCGCACGCGGCTGAGCAGG
Source organism: Roseateles flavus (assembly GCF_039872765.1). Taxonomy (NCBI): domain Bacteria; kingdom Pseudomonadati; phylum Pseudomonadota; class Betaproteobacteria; order Burkholderiales; family Sphaerotilaceae; genus Roseateles; species Roseateles flavus. Next base: position 210,789 of record NZ_JBDPZC010000004.1, read on the forward strand.
CGCAGGGCCAGCAGGGAATCGCCGCCGACGTCGAAGAAGCTCTGCGCAGGGGTCAGGTCTTGCCGGCCCAGCAGGGAGCGCCACAGGGGGAGGAGCTGCTCCTGCAGGGCCTGGGCGGCGGCGTCGGTCTGTGCCGCGGGCGCCGCGCCCTCGGCCTGTTGCGCCTGCAGCAGGGCCTGCAGCTGGGCGGCGTCCACCTTGCCGTTGGCGCTCAGGGGCAGGGCCTCCAGCCGCTGGAAGCGCTGGGGCAGCATGTAGTCGGGCAGCCAGGCGGCCAGGGCCTGGCGCAGGGAGCCGTCAGCCAGGCGGGCGGCGGCGGCCGCGTCGTCCGGGTCGAGCACGAGCAGGCTTACCAGCTGCTTCTGCGCGCCTTCGCGGCGCACGCCGGTCCAGGCCTGGCGGATGCCGGGCTGGCGCAGCAGGCAGGCGTTGATCTCGCCCAGCTCGATGCGCAGGCCGTTGAGCTTGACCTGGTGGTCCTGGCGGCCGAGGAACTCGATCTGGCCCTCGGCCGTGACGCGTCCCAGGTCGCCCGAGCGGTACAGGCGCTCGCCGGTGCGCGGGTGGCGCAGGAAGCGCTGGGCGGTCTGGGCCTCGTCGCCCAGGTAGCCGCGGCCCACGCAGGCGCCGCCGATGCAGATCTCGCCGGTGACGCCGACCGGGCGCTCCTCCAGCAGTTCATCCATCACCCACATGCGCTGGTTGGCCAGCGGCCGGCCGTAGGGAATGCTGGACCAGGCCGGGTCGACCTCGCCGATGGGGTACTGGGTGCACCAGATGGCCGTCTCCGTGGGGCCGCCCGAGGCCAGCAGCTGCAGGTCGGGGCAGACGCGGCGTGCGCGGTCGGGCAGGCCGACGGGGATCCAGTCCCCGCTGAGGATGGCCTGGCGCAGCCCGCCGGGCAGGGGATCGCCCTGGGCCTGCAGATGCTCCAGATGCTCGACGAAATGCTGCAGCAGCTGCGGCACCGAGTTCCACAGGCTCACGCGGTGCGCCTGCACCAGCTCGGCCCAGTGCTGGGCGTCATGCAGGCGTGCGGGGTCCGGCATCACCAGGCAGCCGCCGGCGGCGATGACGCCGAAGAGGTCATAGACGGAGAGGTCGAAATGCAGGGCCGACAGCGCCAGCACGCGGTCCCGCGGGCCCACCTGCATGCGGCGGTTGATGTCCTGCAGGGTGTTCACCGCCTGGGCGTGCTCGATCATCACGCCCTTGGGCGCGCCAGTGGAGCCGGAGGTGAAGAGCACGTAGGCCAGGTCGCCGGGGCGGGTGGCTGCCGGGGGCGGCGCGATGGCCGGCGCGGCCAGGGCCTCGTCGCCCAGGCACAGCACCCTCAGGCCCGGGGTCAGGTCTTGCCCGGGGTGGTGGGCGGCTTGCGTCAGCAGCAGGCGGGCACCGCTGGCGCTCAGCAGATGGCGGCGGCGCTCGGCCGGCAGGCGAGGATCGATGGGCAGGTAGGCGGCGCCGGCCATCAGCACGCCGTAGACGGCCAGGACCTGCTCGCAGCCCTTGTCCATCATCACGGCGACGGGCTGCTCGCGCCCGGCGCCCAGGGCCTGCAGGGCCTCCGCCAGCACCAGCGCCTCGCGGGCCAGGCGGCCGTAGGACAGCTGGCCGTCGGCCGCGATCACGGCCAGGGCCTCGGGCTGGCGGCGGGCCTGGATGATCAGGCCGTCCTGCAGCAGGCCGTGGCCGATGGCGGGGTCCTCGGTGGCGTTCAGCTGTGCCAGCAGCGGCAGATGGCGCGCGGGCAGGGTGGCGGGCAGCGGGCGCTGCGCCCAGGCCGCGGGATCGGCCGCCAGGGTGCGCAGCAGCTGGGCGTAGGCGCCGAAGCAGTCGTCCAGCAGGCCGGCGGGGAAGAGGTCCTCGATGGCGTCGAGGAAGAGCCGCAACTCGCCGTCGAACTCGGCCATCTGGTGGTCCATCCACACCTGCGGGGTCTGGCTGACGCCGTGCACGATGTCGCCGAAGAAGCTCAGGCCGCCGGTGGTGGACTGCCGGCCGTCCAGGGCCAGGGTGCTGGTGAAGACCACGGGCATGGCCGCGCCGGGCGCATGGCCCAGGTGGCGGGCGCGGTCGCGCAGCACGCGCATGCCGCTGTAGGCGCGGTGGTCCAGGTCCTCGGCCAGCTGCGCCTGCAGGCGCTGCAGGCGGTCGGCAAAGCTGTCGCCCGCCTGGGCCCGGGCCGCCAGCAGGCTGGTGGCGGTGAAGTCGCCGATCAGCTGATCGACCTCCGGGTGCACCGGGAAGCGGTGGAAGAGGGTCACGTTGAGGCTGAAGTCCGGCGTGGCGGACCAGGGCCGCAGGGCTTCGGCGAAGGCCGTCATCAGCAGCACTGTGGGCGTGGCGCCGTGCTGCGCGGCCAGGGTCTTGAGCCGGGCCCAGTCCGCGGCGGCGATGCGCTGCTCGCGGCGCTCGAAGCGCACCTCGGCCAGCTCATGCGGCTGGCGGGCCAGGGGCAGGCCCGGTGCGGGAGGCAGGCTGTCCAGGCGGGCGCTCCAGTAGTCACGGGCGCGCTGGAACTCGGGCTGCTCGTGCAGGGTCTGCTCGAAGAGGGCGTAGTCGCGGTAGCTGAAGGCCTGGGCCGGGGCCAGGCGCTGCGGGTCCTCGTAGGCCTGCTGCCATTCCTGGAAGAAGAGGAACATGCTGGAGGCGTCGATGATCAGCATGTCCAGGCTGACGAAGAGCCGCAGCTGCTCGCCTGGCAGCCGCGCGGCGCGGATGGCGAACAGTGGCCACCGGTCGACCGGGCCGCGCTTGTGCGAGAGCTGCTCGCGCTGGGCCAGCAGGGCGGATTCAGCGTCGCGGGCGTTCAGCGCGCGCAGATCCAGGCATTCGATGCGGTAGGGCGGTACCTCGGGCAGCACGCGCTGGGTGCCGTCCTCGTTGATCACGGCGCGCAGCATGTCGTGGCGCAGGATCAGGGCCTGCAGCGCCGTCTCCAGGCGCTCGATGTCCAGGCCGGCGCGCTGAAACTCGAAGTAGCAGTGGGTGGAGAAGCCGCCCAGCTCCACGAAGGGCTGGCGGCCCATCCAGTAGGCGTGCTGGACGTCGGTGAGCGGGAAGGGCTCGTGGCGCTGGGCCGGCTGCGGCTGGACCTGGGGCAGGGCGCTGCGGCGCTCCTGGCTCTGCAGCAGGCGCAGGATCTCGGACTTGCCGGCGCTCAGCGCTGCGCGCAGATCGTCGTCCAGGGCTCCCTTGGGCGCTGAGATGCGCAGCTGCGCGCCTTCAGCCTGCAGCTGGATGCCGCGCTGGCGCAGGCGCAGCAGCAGGGCTTCCATGCTGTCCGGCGGGGTGGCAGGCGCGGCGGTCTCGTCCAGGGCCGGGGGCTGGCTCAGGCTGAATTCGGTGTTCACAGAAGAATCTCCTCCAGGCCTTCATCGGCGCTGGCTGTCTCGTCGGCGGGGCGCATGTCCTGCAGCAGCAGCAGGCGGTGCAGGACGCCGGCCAGCTCGCGCGCGGTGGTGTTGACCAGCAGCTGGCGCAGCGGCAGCTCGATGCCGGTGTCGCGGGCCAGCTGCTTGCGCAGCTCCAGGGCCATCAGGGAATCAAAGCCCAGCTGGCTCAGCGCGGTGTCGGGGAAGCTGGGGGTCAGGTCTTGCCGGCGTGCGCTGCTCAGGCGCAGCACCTGGAAGGCAAGCTGGCGGAGGTGGTCCAGCAAGGCCTGGCGGGCGGCCTCGGGCGGGAGCTGCAGCAGGGTGTCCGGCAGCGCGGGCCGGGACTGCGGTTCGGCCGCGACCGCGGAGGCCGGGCCGGGCTTGCGCTGACCCAGCGAGCCGGCGGGCAGCGTGCTGCCGGCGCCGGGCTGGAACCAGTGCGACTCCGTCTGGAAGGGATAGGCGGGCAGTGGGCCGACCTGCTGCCAGGCCTGGGCCGAGTCGGCACCGCGGGCGGCGTACCAGGCCGGCCAGTCGGTCTCGCCGCCGGCCACGGTCCAGCGGGCGAGGGCCTCCAGCCAGTGCGAGGCTTCGTCGCGGCCGCGGCGCAGGCTGGCGAGCCACAGGCGGCCGGGACCGTCCAGCAAGGGGTGGCGGCGGGCCAGGCTGCTGAGCACGGGGTCGGGGCCGATCTCGATGAGGCGGCCGCAGTCCTGGGCCGCCAGCGTCTGCAGGCAGCGCTCGAACTCGACGGTCTGGCAGGCGTGGTCCAGCCAGTAGTCGGCGCAGGCCAGGGCCTCGCCGCAGAGTTGGCCGTCGAGATTGCTGACCAGGGGCAGGTGGGGTGCCTGCAGGGTGATGCCGCCCAGCACCTCGGCGAAGGCGGCGCGCATGGGCTGCATGTCGGGCGAATGGAAGGCGCGCTGCCCCGGCAGGCGGCGGGCCTCCAGGCCCAGCTGCAGGGCGCGGGCCTGCGCGCCGTCGACGGCCTCCAGGCTGCCGCCCAGGACAATGCAGTCGGCCGCATTGCGAGCGGCCAGCGCCAGCTCGCCACCGGCTTGCGTCTCCTGGTGGAAGGCCTGCAGCGCCGGCGCGGGGCCTTGCAGGACGAGCATGGCGCCGGGCGGGCAGAGGTCTCTCATCAGGCGTCCGCGCTCTGCGACCAGGCGCAGGCCGTCGGCCAGGCTGAAGACACCGGCCAGGCAGGCCGCCACGTACTCGCCCAGGCTGTGGCCCAGCAGCACGTCCGGGCGCACGCCCGCCGCGGCCCACAGCTGGGCCAGGGACCACTCCAGCGCGAAGAGCGCGGGCTGGGCATGGGCGGTGTCGTCCAGCCGCAGGGGCGTGGGGGCGCCGGCGGCCTCCGGATAGAGAGCCTCGGTCAGCGAGAAGCCCAGCCAGGGCTGCAGCAGCGCGGCGCAGTGGTCCATGCAGCGGCGGAAGACGGGCTCGCTGCGGTAGAGGCCGCGACCCATGTCGGCGTACTGGCTGCCCTGGCCGGTGAAGTGGAAGGCGGTGCGGCGCGGGGCCGCCTGGGCGTGCTCGGCGGTGAAGAGGGTCGGGTCTTGCTCGCCTTGCGCATGGGCGCGCAGCGCGGTGGCCAGGCCAGGCACATCGCCGGCCACCACGGCCAGGCGGTGCGTCAGGGCGGAGCGGCGCAGGGCCGCGGCCTGGCACAGGGCCTGCAGCGGTGGCGGCGCGTGCTCGAGCCGTTGGGCATAGGCCAGGGCCAGCTGCTGCAGCGCGCGATCGCTGCGGGCGGACAGGACCAGCAGCGCCGGCGCCTCACCGGCCGCCGCGGCGCCGGGCGCCACGCCGGGCGCCTCCTCGACGATCACATGCGCATTGGTGCCGCCGAAGCCGAAGGAGCTGATCGCCGCGCGGCGCGGCAGGTCGGAGCGCGGCCAGGGCTGGGCCTCGCGGGCGACCTGGCAGCCGCTGCCCTCCAGGCGCAGCAGCGGGTTGAGCTGCTGCACATGCAGGCTGGCGGGAATGCGCTCGTGCCGCAGGGCCAGCAGCACCTTGCACAGGCCGGCCAGGCCGGCCAGGGGCTCGGCATGGCCGATATTGCTCTTGACCGATCCCACCCACAGCGGCGCGCCTTCGCTGCGGCCGTAGACCTGCTGGATGGACTCCATCTCGATCGGGTCCCCCAGCGCCGTGCCGGTGCCGTGGGCTTCCAGGTAGCTCACCGACTGAGCCTGCAGGCCGGCGCTGGCCAGGGCCTTGCGCATCACCGCCTGCTGGGCAGGGCCGTTGGGCGCGGTGAGGCCGTTGCTGCGGCCGTCCTGGTTGACGGCGGAGCCGCGCAGCAGGCCCAGGATGCGGTCGCCGTCGCGCTGGGCCTCGGACAGGCGCTTGAGCACGACCATGGCGCAGCCCTCGGCCCGCACATAGCCGTTGGCGCGGGCGTCGAAGGCGCGGCAGTGGCCGTCCGGCGAGAGCATCTGGGCCTGGGACAGGGCCACGTAGAGCTCCGGCGCCAGCAGGGCGTTGACGCCGCCGACCAGGGCCAGGCTGCAGTCGCCGTCCAGCAGGGCGCGGCGCGCCTGGTGCAGGGCCACGAGGGAGGAGGAGCAGGCCGTCTCGACCGTCCAGCTGGGCCCCTGCAGCCCCAGCACATAGGACAGGCGGTTGGCCAGGATGCTGGCCTGGTTGCCGGTGCCGAAGTAGGCGTCCAGGGCCTGGCCATGGCGCAGCTGCAGCAGCTGGTAGTCATGCGTCATGGCGCCGATGAAGACGCCGGTGTCGCTGCCCGCCAGGCTGTCGGCGCGCAGGCCAGCGTCCTCCAGCGCATGCCAGCAGGCCTGCAGCAGCAGTCGCTGCTGCGGGTCCATGGCATCGGCCTCGCGGGCGGAGATGCCGAAGAAGGCGGCGTCGAACTGGTCGATGCCCTCGATGAAGCCGCCCCAGCGGCTGGCGCTGCGGCCGCTCCCTTCGCCGGCGAGGGCCTCAGCGTCCCAGCGGTCTGCGGGCACCTCGGTGATGGCGTCCCGGCCTTGGTCCAGCAGTTGCCAGAAGGCCTCGGCGCCGTCGGCACCCGGCAGGCGGCAGGCCATGCCGATGAGGGCGATGGCTTCGTCCTGCGGCGCTGTCGTGGCGGTGGGCGCGGTGGCCGGCGCCTCCCTGGCCAGTGCGGCCAGCAGCGCGGCCATGCAGGGCTGCGCGTAGAGCAGGGTGGGCTCGACGCGGCGGCCCAGGCGCGCGGAGAGCTCTCCGGACAGCGTGACCAGGTCCATGGAATCCAGTCCCATGCTGGCAAAACTCTGCTCGAGGCTCAGCAGCTCCTGCGGCAGGTGGCTCAGTGCGGCGCAGCGCGCCAGCAGCCAGCGGGACAGCTCGGCGCTGGCGGGCGATGCGGTCGTGCCCTGGGCCGCGGGCGTGGCGGTGTCCTGCCATTGGTAGAGCGGCTTGAGTCCGCCGTCCAGGAAGCGCTGCCGGCAGGCATGGCGCTGGATCTTGCCGCTGGAGGTCATGGGCAGGCTGGCCGGGCGCAGCAGGCAGACGGCATGCAGATGCAGGCCGTGGCTGGCCGCCATGGCCTCGCGCAGCGCCTGGGTGATGGCCTCGCCGTCGAGGCGGTGGCGTTCGGAGCGGCGCACTTCCTGCAGCAGCACCAGCCGCTCCTGGCCCGCCAGCTGGACGGCGAAGGCCGCGCCCTGCGCACCGGCCACGGCCGGGTGGGCCTGCTGGGCGCTGCGTTCCAGGTCCTGCGGATAGTGGTTCTGGCCGCGGATCACGATGACGTCCTTGATGCGGCCGGTGATGAAGAGCTGGCCCTCATGCCAGGCGCCGAGATCGCCGGTGCGCAGCCAGGGGCCGCGGCCAGGGGCCGCGGCCATCACCCAGGCGGGCGTGGAAGGCCTGCTCGCTCAGCGCCGCCTGGCGCCAGTAGCCCTGGGCGACGACCTCGCCACGCACCCAGATCTCGCCGATGCGGCCGTCGGGGCAGGCTTCAGCGCGCTGCGGATCCGCGATCACCGCCTCGGCACCCGGCCAGGCCTGGCCGCATCCGACGAGCTCGGTGAAGGCTTCGTCGGCGCTGGCCGGCTGCAGCAGGCCGCGGGCCAGCGCCACGCTGCTGGCGCGCACGACGGGCGGGGCCTGCAGGCGGGGCTGGCGGGTGACGGTCAGCGTGGCCTCGGCCAGGCCGTAGCCCGGGCTCAGGGCCTCTGCGCGCAGGCCGTGGCGGGCGAACTGGCGGTGGAAGCGGGCGAGGGTCTCGGCGCGCACCGGCTCGGCGCCGTTGCCGGCCACGGCCCAATGGCTGAGGTCCAGCGCCAGCGCGGGCTGGGACTCGGCGGCCTGGCAGCACAGCTCGTAGGCGAAGTTGGGCGCATAGCTGGCCGTGCCCCGGTAGCGACTGAGGGCCTGCAGCCAGCGAAGCGGTTGCTGCACGAAGGCCAGGGGCGGCATCAGCACGACCGTGCCGCCCTCGTGGAACATCTGCAGCAGGCCCAGGATCAGGCCCATGTCATGGAACAGGGGCAGCCAGCTGACGAAGACGTCGTCCTCGCCCAGGCCCGGCGCGCAATGCCAGCCGGCCGCGTGGGCCAGGAGGTTGCCGTGGGTGACGATCACGCCGCGGGGCTGGCTGGTGGAGCCGGAGGTGTACTGCAGATAGGCCACGCTGTCGCGGTCCAGCAGCGGCGGCTGCCAGGCCTCGGGAACGCAGGCGGCGGCGGGCTCGCCCTGCAGGCGGGCGTCGTCGTCGATGCGCAGGATGGGGCAGGCCAGGCCCTCGCAGGCCTCGCGCAGGGCCTCGCTGCCGTCCTGGGTGGCGCTGACCAGCGCGGCGCGGGCCTCACAGTCACTGGCGATGTGGGCCATGCGCTGCGCATGCATGCTGTTGCTGGGCGGATAGCCCGGCACGGGGATGGCGCCCGCGTAGAGGCAGGCGAGAAAGCCCAGCACGTAGTGCAGGCCCGAAGGCAGCATCAGCAGCACATGGCGGTCCTGCAGGCCCTGGGCCTGGAGGGCGGCGGCCAGGCCGCGCGCTCGCAGGTCCAGCTCGGCGTAGCTCAGGCGCGCGCCTTCGCGTTCTCCGTCGGGCAGGAAGACCAGGGCCGCATGATCCGGCCGGCGGGTCGCCTGCGCGCGCAGCAGCGCCACCCAGGAGTGCAGGGCGGGATCCGACGGGGCGGTGAGAGGCGTTGACTCGGACATGGGCTCAGTCAAGGACGTGGGGACGTGGCGTGGTGAGCCGGGGCGCCGCGGCGCCGCCTGCTGGGCGCGCTTGCCGGATGGCGCGGGGCTCTCAGGGAAACGCCGGACCGCCCCAGGCTTTCTGCCCCCTCGGGGGGCCCGACACCTGGTGGCGGGTCTGGGGGCTTTCAGTAACCGGGGTATTCCATCTGCAGCGCCACCCAGGCGGCGGTGCGCGGACCGTAGTCGCTGGCAATGCCCTTGAGCGCCTGGTCCAGCGCCTGCAGGGGTTCGTTGGCATCGGGGGCGGACAGCATGCGGCGCGGGGCATCGGTGCCCATCACGCGGTCGGGCACGATGCTCAGGCCGCGCCGCGACTTGACGAGGCCGGGGCGGGGCGCCACGGCCAGGGCGGTGGAGCGGTAGGTGGCGGAGTAGACCTCGGCCTTGAGCGCCAGCGCGATCTCGTCCACGCCCTGGTCCACCGGGATGCCGACGTCCTCGTGGGACCAGAAGGCGATGGCATTGCCGCCGATGGTGAGCTTGTGCTTCCAGCTCATCTGGAAGCGCTCGCTGGGGTGCTGGGCGGACCAGGCCATGCCGGCCCCGCCCAGTTCGCGGGCCAGCTGCGTGGCGCGTTCGGTGCCCGCCATGGCCTCGACCAGGGCCAGCGAGACGGGGATGGTCGCACTGACACCCGTGGTGGTGATCACGCGGCCGTCCTCGACGTAGCGCAGCTGCTGCTGCCACTGCACCTGGGGGAATTTCTTGCGGAGGTCTTCGCGCGAGTACCAGTGGCCGGTGGCGCGGCGCCCGTCCAGCAGGCCGGCGCGGGCCAGCACCCAGACGCCGTCGCACACGCCGACGATGGTCGCGCCCTTGGCCGCCTGGGACTTGACCCAGGCCAGCAGCGCGGGGTCGTCGTCCTTGTGCACGGCGGGCACGATGACGTAGTCGGCGCCCTCCGGGTGTTCCTGGTCGAAGCGGGCGGTGGTGGCCTGCGGCTCCACGTTCATCGGCGCCGGGAACATGCGGATGGGACCCGGCTGCGTGGCCAGGGCCTGCACCTCGGCGACGCCCGCGGCGCTCAGCACGCCGTAGGGCAGCACGTAGTCGGTGAGCTCGGTGTAGTAGTTCTCGGCGACGATGGCCACCAGCGGCTTGCTGCGCCCCAGGCGGGGGCGGTAGGGCGTCAGCCGGTTCTGGGAGGGGTGGACCTCGGCGGGCGCCGACACACGGGCAAGGGCGGGGCTCACGGCAGGGGCGGCAGCGCTGGCCGAGGCGCCCTGGGCCTGAACCGGGGACCCGGCCAGCAGCCCCAGGGCCAGCAACAGGAGCAGGGGAGTCTGGAAGCGGCGCATGCGGTCGTCCTGCGGGAAGGCGGGTGCGCGGCCTCAGGAGGCCGAGGGCGGCAGCACGGTGTTGAAGGTGATGCGATCGGCGCCGCGGGCGGACTGCACCTCCAGCTTGATCTCCCACCAGCCGGTCATGTTGAACTTCATGCCCTCCAGCACGTAGGCGCCGGGCGCGCCACCGGCGCTGACGCGCGGCTGCGTGGGGAAGCCATGGCCGTGCTCGGGCATGCCGCCGTCCACCGCGATGCGGGCGTCGGGCACGGGCTGGCCGTTGGCGTCCAGCAGGCGGATGTTCCAGCTGTGGATCTTGTTGACGCGCAGCGGCTCGGCGGGCGGGCTCAGCTCGACGCGGTAGGTGCCGCCGTCGGTGTTGCGCTGCAGGGCCAGGTTGAGGTCGGGGGAGGGGTGCGATGCCATCTGCCCGTGGTTCATGTCGCCATGCGGGGCGCAGGCGCCCAGCGCCAGGGCGGAGATCAGCAGGGGCAGCAGACGGTGGACGGTGGTCATGGGAAGGGCTCCGCGATGAGGGGACGAAGGCAATGGGTCAGGGTCAGACGTGGCGCAGCGCGTCCACGATGTTCTGGCGGGCGGCGCGCAGCGAGGGCAGCCAGGCCGAGAGCGAGGCGACGAGGATCAGGCCCACCGTCGTGCCGGCGATGAGGCCGGTCTCGCCCCAGACCCGGATGATCAGGGGCACCGGCGAGCGGCCGGGCGGCGTCCAGGTCAGGCCGCTGTGGTTGATGAGGCCGGCCAGGCTGGCCGCGATGCTCACGCCCAGCACGGCGCCCACGATGCCCAGCAGCAGGCCTTCCTGCATGAAGAGCCGGCGCAGCTTGGCGCGGCGCAGGCCCATGGCGCGCAGGGTGCCGATTTCCACGGTGCGCTCGATCACTGCCATGCTCATGGTGTTGCCCACGGTGAAGAGCACGATGGCGGCGATCAACAGGGCCACGAAGCCGAAGAGCGTCGCGAACATGGCCAGGGCCTGGCCGTAGAAGGGGTTGAGCGCGCTGAAGTCCAGCACCTCGACGGGCTCCTGCGGGAAGCGCTCGGCCAGCAGCTTTTCCAGGCGTGCCTTGGCGGCGGGAATCTGATCGGTGTGCTGCAGCTGCAGCACGATGGCCGTGGCCTTGGGCGCCTCCTTGCCGAAGACCAGCTGCTGGGCCTGGGCCAGGTGCAGGCCCACGTAGACGTCGTCGAACTCCTTGACGCCCTGCTCCTCGGCCTTGACCACCTGCAGGCGGGCCACATTGGGGGCGCCCTGCGCCGTGGCGGCCAGCATCTCGATGGCGGCGGCCGAGGACGGTGCGGCGGTGGCCGGGCCATTGGCCAGCGTGCCGAGGTCGGCGATGTCGGCGGGCAGGTCGGCGGGCACGTCGGTCCTGGCATTGGCGGTGGCCGCGGGCTTCACGGCGGCGCCCTGGCAGTCCTGCAGTTTCAGCGGGCCGCACAGCTGCAGCACGCGAGCCAGGCCGGTGCCCAGCACGGCGGTCTCGGGGCCGGTGCCGGTCAGGGCCATCTGGGGCACCTGCACGGGAAAGTCGTAGCCGTTCCAGGCGCGCATGCGGTTCTGGTCTTCGACGACCACGCCCAGGCCCAGGGCCGTGCGCGACACGCCGGCGCCGAAGTTGCCGGCGATGCCCTGCAGCTGCAGGGTCGGCGTGGCCACCAGCACCAGGGGCTTGAGCACCGGGTCCTGCTGGATGGCGGCGATGATCTCGCGGTACTGTGCCAGGCCGTAGGCGGCCGGGTTGCCGCTGCCGTAGCGGTAGTAGCCCTCGCGCTGGATCTGCAGGTGGCCGCCGTACTTCACGTAGTCGGTCTGCAGGCCGTAGGTGATGTTGCGGCTGTAGCCGCCGAAGAGCAGCACCGCGTTGGCGCCGACGATCATGGCCAGCAGCGTGGTGATGGAGCGGCGGCGGTTGCGCAGCAGATTGCGCCAGGCCAGGGAGAGCGTGTTCATGCGGCCACCTTCAGGGCGTCGGCGCGGCGCAGCTCGACGATGCGGCCGTCCTTGATGCGGACCGTGTCGTCGGCAGCCGCGAGGACCTGCGGATCATGGGAGGAGATGACGAAGCTGACCTGCTGCTCGCGCTGCAGCTGGCGCATCAGCTCGATGATGCTGGCGCCGGTCTGGCTGTCGAGGTTGGCCGTGGGCTCGTCGGCCAGCACCAGCTGCGGGCGCGCCGCCAGCGCACGGGCGATGGCCACGCGCTGGCGCTGCCCGCCCGAAAGCTCGCCGGGGCGGCGCCGGGCCTGCTCGGACAGGCCCACGGCGGCCAGCATCTCGGCGGCGCGCGCCTTGCGCTCGGCCTTGTCCATGCCCAGCATCACCAGCGGGTACTCGACGTTCTCCGCGGCATTGAGCACCGGCAGCAGGTTGAAGTTCTGGAAGACCACGCCCAGGTGGCGGGCGCGGAAGTCGGAAAGCTGGTCGTCGTCCATCGCGACGATGTCGTGGCCGGCCACGTGGATGCGGCCGGCATCGGGGCGGTCCAGGCCGCCGATGAGGTTGAGCAGGGTGGTCTTGCCGCTGCCGGAGGCGCCGCTGATCACGGTCAGCAGGCCGGCGCGCAGCTCCAGGTTGATGTCCTGGAGCGCGGCAACGCCCACGGCATCGAGGTGGTAGGTCTTGGCGACGGCGTGGAGGTGCACGGCGATCATGGTGGGCCTGCGAAGTTCTGGGGGCTGTCGGGCGTGGGATCCAGCACGCAGGGGCATCCCGTGCAAGGCTGGCGTCGACCGGGCCGAAGGATAGCGAAGGGTGCAAGCCGGGAAACCTGTTCGTTCGTACATCCTGCGGCCGGCTTTTGGGCGGGACATTTGCCGCGGCTTTGGTGAAAATCCAGGCGCACCGGCAGCGCGTTAGCAGCCGCCGGGCCAGGGAGCCAAGAATGAGTCCGAACCGCCCGCCGCAGGTCCTGCCGACCCGCCGCCCCTTTCACCCCGTCCCGCTTCTTTGCCGAGTGAGCTGACACCATGACGGAGACAGTCCACCGCATCTTCGCTCCCCCCGCCGAGGCTGGCGGCGACCTGGAGCAGGCCAACACCGACGCCGTGCGCAGCCAGGTGCGCTACCTCGTGGCCGTGCGCCCCATCGAGTTCTTCCGCCAGTCGGAGGTCATTGACGACGCGCATGTGCAGGAGCTGGCGAACCGCATCTCGGCCCTGGGCCTGTGGACCTCGGCCCTGCCCGTGGAGGCCGGCAGCGGCTATGTGATGGACGGCAACCACCGGCTGGCCGCCGCGCGCCTGCTGGGCCTGCGCCGCCTGCCCTGCATCCCCCTGCAGTACGGTGACAAGCGCATCGACGTGCGCTGCTGGGCCTCGGGCCGCGGCTATACCCTGGGCGAGCTGATGAGCTTTGTGGAGAGCGAGCAGCTGCTGCCCTACAAGACCACCCGGCATGCCTTCATGCCCAATCTGCCCGAGACGGAGATCTCGGTGGGCCTGCTGCGCTGAGCCGCTGGGCCGGGGCCCGCACGGCGCCCTTTGGTGTTGACTGGGCACCTTGGCGCCTGGGTGTGTTGACGGGGCGCCTCGGCGCCCGGGTGTGTTGACTGGGAACCTCGGTGCCAACGTGCGTTGAAGGGGCACCTCGGTGCCCTGCGTTGAATGCCGCCGTCCGCGGCCCGCCTGATTCCCGCTTCCGGTGCCGGGCTCAGTTGGGGGGGAGGCGGTCCAGCAGCTCGGTGTCCACCAGCTCCATCGGCGTCAGCTGGTCGAAGCCGGATCCCACCTCCAGCCATTCCGCCAGGGTGCTGTCATGCACTTCCAGCCCCTCCAGGGAGGCGGGCAGCTCATGCAGTTCCGGGTGCTGGGAGGCACGGACTTGATAGGGGGCGAAGTAGAAGTCGAGGCTGAGGCTGGGCATGTCGGGGACTCACGACGCTGGCGATGGGGCGAAGCATCGCTGCTTGCGGGCCTCACGGCAGCCCCCCCTGAAGGGCGTCCCCAGGATGCGGGGGGCCGGTCGTCACCCTCGACCGGGCCGGCCCGGAGGCAGACCGCGTGCCAGGACCCATGCAAAAGGCCCGCGGTGCGGGCTTGACGAGCCGGCACGACGGGCCTCGGGGCTTGGCAGGCTCAGTCCCTGAGCCTGGGGGCAAGGATCAGTGGGCGGGCGCGGGCTGGCTCACCACGGGAGCGCGGCTCACACGCGTCTTGCCGCCGGTCGTCACCAGGATGACCGGATCGCCCGCGACGAAGTTCTCCTGGCCCTTGGCCTGCACCACGGAGCGGCGTTCGCCATTGCGCAGCTGCACCAGGATCTCCAGGGCCTCCTCGCGGGTGGCGCTGCGCTCGATGGCATTGCCGATCACGGCACCGGCCACGGCGCCCAGCACGCCCACGACCTGGCCCTCGCGACGGCCGCCCACCGAGGAGCCGGCCACCGCGCCCACCACGCCGCCGGTCACGGCACCGGCGCCGCTCTGGCTGCCGTCCACGGTCACGGGGCGCACGCTCAGCACGGTGGCGTCGACGACTTGGGACATGCGTTGCGCTTCATTGCGCGAGACGACGTCCGGGTTGCTGGTGGAGCAGGCGCCGAGCAGGCTGAGGGCGAGGACGCTGGCGCAAAGGGTGAAGGTCTTGTTCATGTGGATGGTTCTCCGGCAGGTGTCTTGTGCCTCCAACGCGATGCCGGTGGCGTTGACGGCTGATGCAACTTTACCCAGCGAAGGCCGCCGCTGGCTGTGGCGCGCGTGGCGAGCAGGTCGGAGTATTGTGTACGTTTTGTGACGACAGGCGCGTGGCGTGCCGCCGTGCTGCGTGTGCCCTTCGATGGATGGCCAGCGCTCGCCCGGATCTGGTCAGGCTTCTATTCAAGGTGCTTGGTGCGCCACGCTTTCAGCAGGCCTTGCAGATGATAGATGTGATCCTTTGAGAGAGGCGAGGCTTCCGCCAGCGGAGAAAATTTGGCTTCCCGTGAGTCGACGTGATTTTCTTCTGAATCAAGCAATTGCCATGATATTTTTATTGAGTTGTAGGCGTGGGCGGCCTTCCCGGTTCGGTCACTGGCGCTCCATGTGACATTCAGGCGCAAATCCTTTTCTTTGAGAAATTTCCCTGCGGCGGCAATATTGGACTCGAACGGCATCATGAACGTGTTGCAGTCTCGTGTGCCGAGTACCAGGTTGCTCGCATTGGTCGGGCCACCGAGCGATGCCGCCCGAATGTGTAGCCATTCCCAACGCCGGCGCGCTGCGTCGGTGATATTGTGGTGAAGTGCATATATATTGGCGCTGACATTTTCCATTGCGGCGATTTGACCGTCCCCTCGGCCGGCAGATGCGATGGGGTTGGATTTGCTGTACTTTGCCGTGTGTTCGTCTTTGCCGCCATTTTTGTCGAGGGCTGCTATGGAGCTGCTCTTGCTTTTGAGGTTTTTTGATTTCTCGTATGGATTTGAGTCGCCCTGGTGGTTTGAGCTTGTGTAGGCAACGTGTCCCGGCTTGCCAATTGGTCCTTTTCCAATATCTGCTTTCCAAATCCATTCAGTATCATCGGAGGGATCTTCTTTCTTGAACTTGCATTCAATGGCTTCTGCCCGGCCAGCTGCAGAAAATCCTCCGCCTGACTCTGCCGACAAGGCTGTGAATACCATTTCAATTTTTCGAAGGTAGGCTCGGGCATTGTCATCCTTCTCCGGCGGGGCAGCCTCCCATTTTTTGACGGTTTCAATATCTAGAGAGTCCATTTTCCAGGCGGCCTCGTCTTGTTTTTCGATGCGCTTCATTTCAGTTGGAGAAGCTTTTTTGAGTTCATCCTTTGCGGCTTGCAGCTCACGCAGAAAATTGGGCAGCTGTTCTTGGAGGAGTTTTACTCGTGGCAGTCGGGACGGATCATCTTTGAACGCGGTCGCCAGGTTTTCAAGGGATTTTTCCGCGCCTTCTATGATGTTGTCTATGTATTCAGGGATGCCAGGCTTTTTGGTTGTGTCGGTTTTGTCGGTTTCTTTGGGTTCTTCGTCAGTTTGACCTTGTTGGGCGGGTGCGGTGCCCTGCGTGTTATTTTCAGGGAGGGTGATTTTTTCGGGCGGCAGTTGCGCTGCGTCTGAACTATGACTGCTTGCGCTTGCATTCGGCTGGTCTGCGACGGGTGGGGTAGCCTGGCGGGATTTCTCCTCTTCGGAGATGAGGGCAGTGATGGCTTTTACGTTCCTCAGTGAGGCAAGGTAGCCGGCTCTTGCCTTTATGTGGGTGTTCAGCCAATGGGAAAGAGAGTGCTCGGTATCTGAGTTCCTGTCGTCGATGAACTCTTGAAGGTGCCCGGGGAGGTGCCATGCAATGCGTTGCTGTGCGTTGTCCAGCGACCCGTCATCGATGACGGTCTTCTCCTTGTTGCAAGTGAATTTGCCCTGCAGCGTGGGCTGGTCTCCGTCGTCCAGGGGGCCAGGCGCCGGAAGGGGCTGCGCGGCGCTTCCTGCGGTGAGATCGATCCCGGACCCGACGCTTGCCTGGGCCACGCCCTCACCTTCGCCTGGCGCCACCGGATCCCCACGTAGCGCTGCGATGCAGCGGCGCTGCGCGATCAGCCGGGGCGACTGCCGGGTCTTGGCTTGCAGCGCGTTCAGGGGCTCCGGCCCGGGAGGCGTCGCGGCAGGGGCCTGCGCCGATGCGGGCAGAGGGGCGTGTCGGGGGCCACGATCGTCAGGAGTCTTCACGGCTGTCTCCGGCTCGGACGGTTCTGCCCCTGATCTTTTCTGGCTTGGCGCAGTCGAACAATCGGCCAATAGCTGATTTTTGGGGGGCATGTCTCTGCCCGAGCCAGGCGCCGTGGAGATGGCGGCGCTGACACCCTGAGTGCTCGACCCCGGCGTCCAAGTGGACGCCACCGAGCGTCTGGAGATGGTGCAGGGGGCGCAGGCCTACAGATGGCTGTCGGCGTAGATCGCCATGGCCTCAGCCAGGAAGGGGAACAGGCCGGGGTCGTAGGCATCGTGGAAGGCCTTCATGGCCGGGCTTTCGGCGTAGAAGAGGCGGGGGGCCAGCGCGCAAGGCTCGGCCATCAAGGCCTGGCTCGGTGGAGATGCGGCGGGATGGGCCTGCGTCAGGGAGGTGAGCCTCCTGTACGCCCCCCGCTACTCGTAGGTCAGGACGGGCTCGCGGAGCGCTGCCAGGTACAGCTCGCAGTTCAGCTGAAGCGCGTCCAGGTCTGGCGCGGCGGGAAACGACGGCTCGGCGCTGTAGCCCTGCACCCGTCCGTCGTCATCGTCATGGACCTCGTAGATGGCAAGTTCACCCTTGCGGTTCATGACGCGGCAATTCCAGGGCATGGGCAACTTGCAGCAGTGGATCAAGCCCGGAATGCTAGCGCCGCGCTATCCGTGCAGCCGGCTGCTCCTGGGCACGCTCGCCAGCAGGAACTCCATCTGGTCCGCCAGGATGCGGCGGCCGCGCAGGATCATGTCCTCATGCAGGCTGGGCACGTAGGGCAGGTAGAGCAGGCTCATGCGCGCCTCCTCGGGCAGGCGGTCGGCCTTGCGGCCGTTGCAGCTGCGGCAGGCGGTGATGCAGTTCATCCAGCTGTCGCGCCCGCCGCGGGAGCTGGGGACGATGTGCTCGCGGGTGAGGTCGTCCTCGGGGAAGGCGCGGCCGCAGTAGGCGCAGAGGTAGCGGTCGCGGGCGAAAAGCTTGTGGTTGGAGAGGGCGGGTTCCTGGCGCCAGGCCCGGGAGGGCACGGCCCCGCGCACGGCGATGATGGGGTGGACCTCGATGCGCGACTGCAGCCCCGTGCGACGCTGCAGCCCGCCGCGCAGGACCTGGCAGGGCTCGCCCAGCGTCCAGGCGATGCCGTCATTCGCATAGAGGGCGGCCGCGTCCCGGGTGGTGATCCAGGCCTGCGGTCGCCCCGAGACATCCAGTTGCAGAACATCCACGGCGCTGACCTCCAAGCCTGCAGCGTACTGCAGGTCCGCCAACGGACTCAAGGCGTCAGCCCCGAAGCGGCCTGCATTCATGGGCTTTGTGGGCAGGCGGCGACCCCGTCAAGCGCCTGTCATGGGGGCCGCGCAGACTGGCGGGTCCGCGCCTTGCCGGGGCGGGGAGCCGGGGCCCTTGGAGACGCTGCCTGCCAGTCTTTGCTGCTGCACCGCAGCAAATCTCAGGGTTCTCCCTGAAGCCGGGCCGCCGAGCGTGCGCTTCTAGGCGGATGCCCCTAGAAAGCCGGGTGCGAGGCTTGTGCAGCACACGGTCTTTTGGGCAAAAATAGAACGATCGTTCGTTTTATTATTGACGCCCTCAGCGCTCACGAAAGACCACCGTGCCCACCGCCACCCCGCCCGCCAGCCAGCCCGAGACCCGGGCTCCGCGCCGCGCCGTCCGCTCCCTGCAGAAGGGGCAGCAGACGCGTGCCGCCATCCTGGAGGCGGCCCTGGGACTGGCCTCGCACATGGGCCTGGAGGGCCTGTCCATCGGCGCGCTGGCCGATGTGACCAAGATGAGCAAGTCCGGCGTCTTCGCCCATTTCGGTTCCCGCGAGGAACTGCAGATCGCGGTGGTGCGTGAGTATCACGCCAAATTCGAGGAAGAGGTCTTCTTCACGGCGATCCGCGAACCGCGTGGGCTGCCTCGCCTGCGCGCCCTGTACGAGCGCTGGGTGCGCCGCGTGTCGGTGGAAATCGACTCGGGCTGCATCTACATCTCCGGCGCCGTCGAGTTCGACGACCGCCCCGGCCCCGTGCGTGACGCTCTGGTCTCCATGGTCAAGGCCTGGCACGCAGCCCTGCACAAGGCCATCCTGCTGGCCAAGGAAGAAGGTCACCTCGGCCCGGATGCTGACGCCCTGCAGATCCTCTTCGAGCTGCACGGCCTGATCCTCTCGCTTCACCACGACGCGCGCTTCATGCGCAGCCCCGGCGCGCTGGATCGCGCCGGCAAGGGTTTTGAGCGCGTCATCGCCTCCTGCATCACGCCGCTGGGCCAACAGGTCGACCGCGGCGATGCGATGCGGGGGGCCGAAACCCACGCCCCCGACACGGGGTCCAAGTCCCGCGGCGCTGCCACTTCCCGCAAGCGCAGCTGATCTCTCACCACAAGTCCATCCAGGAGCCGACCATGCCCACCTATACCCCTCCCCTGCGCGACATGCAGTTCGTGATGCACGAGCTGCTGAATGTGGTTGACGAGCTCAAGATGCTCCCCGCCCATGCCGACATCGACGCCGACACCATCAACGCCGTGCTGGAAGAGGGCGGCAAGTTCTGCGCCGAGGTCATCGCCCCGCTGAACCTCAGCGGTGACGCCGAAGGCTGCAAGCTGGACAAGACCACCCACGAGGTCACCCCGCCCAAGGGCTTCAAGGAAGCCTACAAGCAGTACGTGGAAGGCGGCTGGCCCGCGCTGTCCTGCGACCCGGCCTATGGCGGCCAGGGCCTGCCGGTGCTGGTGAACCAGGGCATGTACGAGATGATGAACTCGGCCAACCAGGCCTGGACCATGTACCCCGGCCTGAGCCACGGCGCCTACGAGGCCCTGCATGCCCATGGCACGCCCGAGCAGAAGTCCACCTACCTGACCAAGCTGACCAGCGGCGAGTGGACCGGCACCATGTGCCTGACCGAACCGCACTGCGGCACCGACCTCGGCCTGCTGCGCACCAAGGCCGAGCCCCAGGCTGACGGCACCTACAAGATCACCGGCGCCAAGATCTTCATCTCGGCCGGCGAGCACGACCTGGCCGCGAACATCGTCCACCTGGTGCTGGCCCGCCTGCCGGACGCTCCCGCCGGCTCCAAGGGCATCTCCCTGTTCATCGTGCCCAAGTTCCTGGTGAACGCCGACGGCACCCTGGGCGCGCGCAACGGCATCTTCTGCGCCGGCCTCGAGCACAAGATGGGCATCCACGCCAACTCCACCTGCCAGATGGTGCTGGAAGGCGCCATCGGCACCATGGTGGGCGAGCCCAACAAGGGCCTGGCCGCCATGTTCGTGATGATGAATGCCGCCCGTCTGGGCGTGGGCAACCAGTCCCTGGGCCTGACCGAGGTGGCCTATCAGAACGCCGCCGCCTACGCCAAGGACCGCATCCAGATGCGCGCCCTGTCGGGCCCCAAGGCCCCGGACAAGGCTGCCGACCCCATCATCGTGCACCCCGACGTGCGCAAGATGCTGCTGACCGCCCGCGCCTATGCCGAAGGCGGCCGTGCGCTGTCGACCTACGTCGCGCTGCAGCTGGACAAGGCCCTGAGCTCGGACGACGAAGACGAGCGCAAGGAATGCGAGGCCGAAGTCGCGCTGCTGACCCCCATCATCAAGGCCTTCCTGACCGACAACGGCTGGATCGCCACCTCGCACTGCATGCAGGTCTTCGGCGGCCACGGCTTCATCCACGAGTGGGGCATGGAGCAGTTCGTGCGCGATGCGCGGATCAACATGATCTACGAGGGCACCAACACCATCCAGTCCTTGGACCTGCTGGGCCGCAAGGTGCTGGGCAACAACGGCGCCACGCTGAAGAAGTTCGGCAAGAAGATCGCCAGCTTCGTCGAGGAAGAGGGCACCAGCGAAGCCATGCAGGAGTTCATCAACCCGCTGGCTGACCTGGGCGACAAGGTCACCAAGCTGACCACCGAGATCGGCATGAAGGCCTTCCAGAACCCCGATGAAGTCGGTGCCGCCGCGGTGGACTATCTGCGCGTCGTGGGCCATCTGTGCTTCGCCTACTTCTTCGCCCGCTCGGCCAAGATCGCCCTGGAGAAGCAAGGCAGCGGCGACCCCTTCTACACCGCCAAGCTGCACACCGCCCGCTTCTACTTCGCCAAGCTGCTGCCCGAGACGGCCTCGCTGATCCGCACCGCGCGTGCCGGCCTGCAGCCGCTGATGGCCATGGACGAAGCCCTGTTCTGAAGACAGGGTCAATGAAGGACCTGGCATTGCAGAGCAGGAAAGGCTCTGCGATGCTGGCGCTCCCGAAGCCCCGCCTCGGAGAAGGTGGGGCCCTCACATAAAACACAGGAGACTCGCCCATGACACGTGCCCTTGCCACTTCCCTGATCGCCACCGTGCTGCTCGCCGCACCCGCCTGGGCCCAGAGCTCGCCGGTGGGCCTGTGGAAGACCATCGATGACGACGGCAAGACCGAGAAGTCCCTGGTGCGCATCAGCGAAAGCAATGGCGTGCTGGTCGGCAGCATCGAGAAGATCTTCGATCCCACGCACCTGGACTCCAAGTGCGATCTCTGCAAGGACGATCGCAAGGACAAGCCGGTGCTGGGCCTGCAGATCATCCGCGGCGTCAAGCACGATGCCGACGACAAGGCGCTGTGGACCGGTGGCGAGATCCTCGATCCCAACAACGGCAAGACCTACCGCACCCGGCTCAAGCCCATCGAAGGTGGCAAGAAGCTGGAGATGCGCGGCTACGTGGGCTTCTTCTACCGCACCCAGGTCTGGGTCCGCGTCGAGTAATGCCTCCAGCGGACGCGGCCTGTCGAAGGCGGCGTCCACCCCCTGAATTGAAAGAGGAGTAATTCCGTGAGTCGATTCCAAGTTCGCAAAGTCGCCGTGCTCGGCGCTGGCGTCATGGGCGCGCAGATCGCTGCGCACCTGGTCAACGTCAAGGTGCCCGTGGTGCTGTTCGACCTGCCGGCCAAGGAAGGCCCCAAGAACGGCATCGTGACCAAGGCCGTCGAAGGCCTGAAGAAGCTCAAGCCCGCTCCCCTGGGCGTGCCCGAGGACGCCGCGCTGATCCAGCAGGCCAACTACGAAGAGCACCTGGAACTGCTCAAGGACTGCGACCTCATCATCGAGGCCATCGCCGAGCGCATGGACTGGAAGCTGGATCTGTACACCAAGATCGCTCCCTTCATCGCCCCGCACGCCATCGTCGCGTCCAACACCTCGGGCCTGAGCATCACCAAGCTCTCCGAAGTGCTGCCCGAAGAGATCAAGCCGCGCTTCTGCGGCATCCACTTCTTCAACCCGCCGCGCTACATGTACCTGGTGGAGCTGATCAACACCCCGACGACCCGTCCGGAAGTGATCGACCAGCTCGAAGGCTTCGTGACCACCGCCGTGGGCAAGGGCGTCGTGCGCGCCAATGACACGCCCAACTTCGTGGCCAACCGCGTCGGCATCGCCGGCATGATGGCCACCATGATCGAGGCCGAGAAGTTCGGCCTGTCCGTCGACGTGGTCGATGACCTGACCGGCAAGAAGCTGGGCCGCGCCAGCTCCGGCACCTTCCGCACGGCCGATGTCGTGGGCCTGGACACCATGGCCCACGTCGTCAAGACCATGCAGGACAACCTGAAGGACGACCCCTTCTTCTCGACCTACGCCACGCCCAAGGTGCTGGCCGGCCTGATCGAGAAGGGCGCCCTGGGCCAGAAGTCCGGCGCCGGTTTCTACAAGAAGGTGGGCAAGGACATCCAGCGCCTGGACTTCGCCACGGGCGAGTACGTCGCCGGCGGCAAGAAGGCCGACGAGATCGTGGCCCGCATGCTGAAGAAGCCTGCAGCCGACCGCATCAAGCTGCTGCGCGAATCGAGCAACCCGCAGGCCCAGTTCCTGTGGTCCATCCTGCGTGACAGCTTCCACTACGTGGCCGTGCACCTGGCCACCGTGGCCGACACCGCCCGCGAGATCGACTTCGCCATGCGCTGGGGCTTCGGCTCGCAACAAGGTCCCTTCGAGCTGTGGCAAGCCGCCGGCTGGACGCAGGTCGCCCAGTGGGTCAAGGAAGACATCGAAGCCGGCAAGACCCTGGCCAGCGCTCCGCTGCCCGCCTGGGTGTTCGAAGGCCCCGTGGCCGAGAACGGTGGCGTGCACAGCGCCAACGGTTCCTGGAGCGCCGCCGAAGGCAAGTTCAAGCCCCGCGCCAAGCTGCCGGTGTACGAGCGCCAGGCCTTCCCCGAAGCCCTGGTGGGCGAGGGCGCTGTCGAGCCCCTGAAGGCCGGCACGGAAGAGTTCAAGAACGAGGAAGTGCGCGTCTGGAGCCTGGACGGCGAAGTGCTGATCGCCTCCATCACCGCCAAGCTGCACCTGATCAGCCCGACCGTGACCGAGGGCCTGCTGAAGGCTGTCGAGATCGCCGAAGCCAAGTACAAGGGTCTGGTGATCTGGTCGCCGGACGACGTGTTCTCCGCCGGTGCCAACCTCGAAGCCCTGATGCCCGTCTTCATGACCAAGGGCGCCAAGGGCATCGCCCCGGAAGAGAAGAAGCTGCAGGACATGATGCTGCGCGTGCGCTATGCGCAGGTGCCCGTGGTCGCCGCGATGCGCGGCCTGGCCCTGGGCGGCGGCTGCGAGCTGGCCGTGCACTGCGCCCGCCGCGTGGCGCACATGGAGTCCTACGTGGGCCTGGTGGAAGTCGGCGTGGGTCTCATCCCCGGCGGCGGCGGCCTGACCTACATTGCCCGCCGTGCCGCTGAAATGGCGGCCGCTGGCAACTCCGGTGCCGACATCTTCGCCTTCCTGAAGGACGGCTTCACCACCGCGGCCACCGCCAAGGTCGCCACCTCGGCCGTGGAAGCGCGCAAGAACGGCTTCCTGCTGGACTCCGACCTGATCGTCCCGAACAAGGACGAGCTGCTCTTCGTGGCCAGCGCCCAGGTCAAGGCCCTGGCCGACTCCGGCTACCGCGCCCCGATGAAGGCCCGCATCCCCGTGGCCGGCCGCTCCGGCATCGCCACCATCAAGGGCCAGCTGGCCAATATGCGTGACGGCGCCTTCATCAGCGAGCACGACTACCACCTGGCCAGCCTGATCGCCGACGTGGTCTGCGGTGGCGAAGTGGAAGCCGGCACCGTGGTCGACGAGGAATACCTGATGACCCTGGAGCGCAAGCACTTCTGCAGCCTGCTGGAGAACCCCAAGACGCAAGAGCGGATCATGGGCATGCTGCAAACCGGCAAGCCGGTGCGCAACTGAGCGCTTCCCACCGACAACGCCGAAAGCCTCGTCACATGAGCGCCAACCGCCTCGCCCGCACCCTGTCCAAGCTGGACGCGCTTCCCGCCGCCCTGCGCCCCCTGGCGCGCAATGCGGTGCTGCGCCGGGCCGTGCCCTTCACCGGTACGGCCAAGCTGGACTTCCTGCGGCTGGAGCCGGCGGTGGCGGAGATCGCCATCGCCAACCGCCGCCCGGTGCAGAACCACATCGGCGGCGTGCATGCCGCCGCCATGGGCCTGCTGGCCGAGACGGCCACGGGCATGGTGGTGGGCATGAATGTGCGTGACGACTGCCTGCCCCTGTGCAAGTCCATGCACCTGGCCTTCAGGAAGCGCGCGACGGGCGGCCTCAGCGCCCGTGCCGTGCTGACCGAGCAGCAGCGCCAGCTGATGCAGGCCGAGCCCAAGGGCGAGGTGAGCGTGCAGGTGACGGTGACCGACGAGGCCGGGCTGAACCCGGTGGAATGTGAATTTGTCTGGGCCTGGGTTCCCAAGAACGCCCCAGCGCCCGCCAAGAACTGAAAGGTTGAAATCATGGCCAAGCAAGTGCAAGAAGCCTATATCTGCGCCGCCACGCGCCTGCCCATCGGCAAGTCCGGCCGCGGTTACTACAAGAACACCCGCCCGGACGAGATGCTGGTGCGCGCCATGCAGGCCGCCCTGGCCCAGGTGCCGGGCCTGGACCCGGCCGCCATTGAAGACGCCATCGTGGGCTGCTCCTTCCCCGAAGGTGAACAGGGCATGAACATCGCCCGCGTCGGCGCCGTGCTGGCCGGCCTGCCCAATTCCGTGGGCGGCGTGACGGTCAACCGTTACTGCGCCTCGGGCATCACCGCCCTGCAGATGGCCGCCGACCGCATCCGCGTGGGCGAGGCCGAGGTGATGATCGCCGCCGGTGTCGAGTCCATGTCCATGGTCCCCATGGGCGGCAACAAGCCGTCTCTGTCCCCCGCCATCTTCGAGCGCGACGCCAACATCGGCATCGCCTACGGCATGGGCCTGACCGCCGAGAAGGTCGCCCAGCAGTGGAAGGTGAGCCGCGAAGATCAAGATGCCTTCGCGCTGGAATCCCACCGCCGCGCCCTGGCCGCCATCGAGGCCGGCCACTTCAAGGCCGAGATGACGCCCTTCGAGATCCTCGAGCGCGTGCCCGACCTGGCCACCGGCGAGATCACCCTGAAGAAGCGCACGGTCGACATCGACGAAGGCCCCCGCAAGGACACCTCGCTGGAAGGCCTGGCCAAGCTCAAGCCCGTGTTCGCCGCACCCAAGGACCCCACGGGCAAGGCCACGGGCATGGGCAGCGTCACCGCCGGCAACAGCTCGCAGACCTCCGACGGCGCCGGCGCCCTGATCGTGGCTTCTGAAGCCGCCGTCAAGCGCTTCGGCCTGACCCCGCTGGCCCGCTTCGTGTCCTTCACCGTGCGTGGCGTGCCGCCCGAGATCATGGGCATCGGCCCCATCGAGGCCATCCCCGCCGCCCTGAAGCTGGCCGGCATCACCGCGGCCGACCTGGAGTGGGTCGAGCTGAACGAGGCCTTCGCCGCCCAGTCCCTGGCCGTGCTGAACGACCTGGACAGCAAGGGCATCGTCCTGGACCGCGCCAAGGTCAACCCCAACGGCGGCGCCATCGCCCTGGGCCACCCGCTGGGCGCCACCGGTGCCATCCGCGCGGCTTCCGTCATCCACGGCCTGCGCCGCACGGGCGGCAAGTACGGCATGGTGACCATGTGCGTGGGCGCCGGCCAGGGTGCTGCCGGCATCCTGGAACGCCTGTGATCCCCTGCTGAGAACGCGGCCTGCGGGCCGCGTTTTTCATTGCAGGTCCGCATCTGTCGAGGAAGGAGCTCCTCATGCTGCATTTCAAGGCTCGCGACGGCTTCGCGCTGAACGGCCATCTCTACGGCGACCCCGCCACCGCCCGCGCCGGCCTGCTGATCGCCCCGGCCATGGGCGTGGAGCAGCGCTACTACGCCGACTTCGCCCACTGGATGGCGGCCCAGGGCTGGCTGGTGATGAGCTTCGACTACCGCGGCATGGGCGCCTCGCGCCCGGCCGAGATGCGGCACTCGCTCAAGGGCCTGGATGCGGACATCCGCACCTGGGCCGAGCAGGACGCCGCCGCGGCGGTGGACGAGCTCGCGCGCCTGCTGGGGCCGGATCGCCCGCTGCACTGGCTGGGCCACAGCCTCGGCGGTCAGATCCTGGGCCTGCTGCCCAACCGCGAACGCATCGCCAAGGCGGTGACCGTGGGCAGCGGCAGCGGCTACTGGCGCCGCAACGCCGCCCAGCTCAAGCGCTATGTCTGGTGGCTGTGGTACGTGGTGGTGCCGCTCACGCTGCCGCTGTTCGGCTACTTCCCGGGCCGCCGCCTGCGCAAGGTCGGGGACCTGCCGCGCGGCGTCATGGCGCAGTGGCGGCGCTGGTGCCTGGACCGCCAGTACATGATGGGCGAGGGCGGCGAGGCGCTTCGTCAGCGCTACGCGAGCCTGCAGACGCCCATGCTGTCGCTGTCCTTCACGGACGACGAGTTCATGTCCCGCTACAGCATCGAGCACCTGCACAGCTTCTATGCCGGCGCGCAGCCGCAGCTGCAGCACATCGCCCCGAAGGACGTGGGCGAGCGCCGCATCGGCCACTTCGGCTTCTTCCGCGCCCGCTTCGAGGCCAAGCTCTGGCCGCGCGTGAGCCACTGGCTGCAGGAGGCCTGAACATGGAGGCAAGACCTGACCCCCATCGCGCCGCCGACCCCTCCCGCCGTCTGGCGCTTGGCGCGGCGCTGGTCGGCGGCAGCGGCCTGCTGAGCGGCTGCCAGGGCCAGCTGCCCGAGGGCTTCCAGGGCTGGACCGAGGCCCAGAAGGCCGTGCTGGAGCTGCGCTTCCACGCCCGCAAGCACGAGGGGGCCTGGACCGTGCCCCAGCTGCTGGAGCACCTGGCCCAGAGCATCGAGTACTCGATGAGCGGCTATCCGGCGCCCAAGCCGGCCTGGTTCCAGTCCACCCTGGGCAAGACGGCCTTCGCGCTCTTCGACGCCCGCGGCAAGATGAACCACGACCGCGACGAGCCCATCCCCGGCGCCCCGGCCCTGGACGCCGAGGCCACGCTCAAGCACGGCGTGCAGCGCCTGCTCGATGCCATGGACGCCTTCGCGGCCTGGACCGGCCCCCTGAAGCCCCATTTCGCCTACGGGCCGCTCAGCAAGCCCGAGTACCAGCGCGCCCACCTGATGCACCTTGCCCACCACTGGGAGCGGCTGCAGCCTGCTGCGGCCTGACCCTCAGACCTGCCAGGGCCGCGCACCGCTCTGGCATCATCCGCCCCCAAGGAATTTGCCTGGAGAGAATGCCGTGACCATCAAGACCGCCACCGTCAACGGCGTGCTGACCCTCGAGATCGCACGCCCCGAGAAGAAGAACGCGCTGACCCGCGCCATGTACCAGGCCATGGCCGACGCTCTGATCGCCGCCAATGGCGACAAGGCCGTGCGCGCCGTGCTGATCCAGGGCCAGCCCCAGATCTTCACCTCGGGCAATGACATCGAGGACTTCATGGGCAGCCCGCCGCGGGACGAGAACGCGCCGGTCTTCCAGTTCATGCGCGCCCTGCTGGGCTGCGAGAAGCCGGTGATCGCCGCCGTGAACGGCGCGGCCATCGGCATCGGCACCACGCTGCTGCTGCACTGCGACTTCGTCTACGTGGCCGACGACGCCCGCCTGGCCATGCCCTTCGTGAGCCTGGGCCTGGTGCCGGAGTTCGGCTCCAGCCTGGTCGTGCCGCGCCTGATGGGCCATGTGAAGGCCGCCGAGAAGCTGCTGCTGGGCGACCCCTTCACCGGCGCGGATGCCGTGGAATGCGGCATCGCCAACGCCGTGCTGCCGGCCGGCGAGGTCGTCAACCAGGCCCGCCGCGTGGCCGAGCGCTTCAACAGCCTGGCGCCCAGCGCCGTGCGCGAGAGCAAGCGCCTGATGCGCCGCCACAGCATCGAGCAGCTGCAGGAAGCCATCAAGACGGAGGCCGAGATCTTCGGCGCCCGCCTGCGCTCGCCCGAGGCCACCGAGGCCTTCCAGGCCTTCTTCCAGAAGCGCCAGCCCGACTTCTCCCAGTTCGACTGATGCTGGGCCCGGCCAAGCTGCTGCTGGCACCGGTGCTGCTGTGGCAGGGTCGGCAGGTGCGCCGTCGCGCCCTGCAGCTGCCCGAAGCCAGCGGCGCCCGGGCCGGGCAGGCCGGGGAGGGCGCACTGAAGCTGCGTCTGCTCATCGTCGGGGACTCCTCCGGCGCCGGCGTGGGCGCCCCCACGCAAGACCTGGCCCTCGCCGGCCGCCTGGCCGCGCACCTGGCCCAGGCCCTGGACGGCCGCGTGCACTGGCAGCTGGTGGCCCGCACCGGGCATGACAGCGCCGATGCCCGCGAGCATCTGGCGCAGGCCGCGCTGCAGCCGGCCGACGTGCTGGTGACGGCCCTGGGTGTGAACGACGTCGTCGGCCAGCGTCGCGCCAGCCACTGCCTGCGTGACCTCGACGCCATCCACGCGCTGGCCCGCCAGCGCTGCGGCGTGCGCTACAGCCTGCACAGCGCCGTGCCGCCCATGCATGCCTTCCCGCTGCTGCCCCAGCCCCTGCGATGGATGCTGGGCGCGCAGGCGCAGCGCCTGAACCGTCGCCTGGCCCGCCACCTGATGGGCCGGCGCGACCGCGGCCTGCAGTCCCTGCCGGCGCATCTGCACGGCCCCGCCGCCGCCCAGCACATGGCCGAGGACGGCTTCCATCCCGGCCCGGCGGGCTACGAGGTCTGGGCGCAGGCGCTGAGCCAGCGCCTGGTGCGGGAGCGCAAGGTCTGGTCGGACGCGGACTGAGCGGCCGTCAGATCACGTTGAGCTCGAGGTAGGGCTCGCCGCGCAGCAGGCGGTCCGGCCCCAGGGGCGACAGATCCAGCGTCTCGTAACTGCCCGTGGCGATCCATTCAGCCAGGCCGCGGCCCACGCCCGGCGCATGCTGCAGACCGTGGCCCGAGAAGCCGCAGGCCAGCAGCAGGTGCTCCTGGCCAGGCCAGGGGCCCACGAGGCCGTTGTGGTCGACGTCGTTCATCTCGTAGTAGCCCGCCCAGCTGCGCGCCTGGCGCAGGCTGGCAAAACCTGGCACCCGTTCGGCCAGCGCGGGCCAGAGCCTCTCCTCGAAAAGGTAGTCCTCGGGGTCCAGCGGGAGGTCCGGCGCATCCTCGCCAAAGGGCGGCCCGCCGCAGATGAACTGGCCGGCGCCCTCGGGGCGGAACCAGAGGCCGGAAGGGTCGATGACCAGCGGGCAGCCCGGGGCCGGCTCCTCGGTGCGGAAGGCATAGACGCTGCGCCGCCGCGCGCTGACGGGCAGGGCGATGCCCGCCGTGGCCGCCAGCGGCGCGGACCAGGCGCCGCAGGCCAGCACGAAGCGGTCCGCCTGCAGCAGGCCGCCGCCGGCCACCTGCACGCCGCAGACCTGGCCCTGGCTGTCGAGCTCGAAGCGCTGGGCCTCGTCCTTCAGGTACTGCACGCCCGCGGCCTGCGCCCGCTGCTTGAGCGACTGCAGCAGGCCCCAGCCGTCGAACCAGCCCTCGCCGCTGCGGCCCCAGCTGCCCAGGGCCAGGTCTTGCGTGGCCAGCCAGGGGAAGCGGCGCTGCAGCTCGGGCAGCTCCAGCAGGGTGACGTCCGCGCCCTGCGCGCGCTGGATCGCGTTCAGGGCCTGCTGTTGCGCGGCACCCGAGGGCGGGATCAGGTAGAGATAGCCCTGCTCCACCAGCCCGGCTTGCGACCCGGCGGCGCGCAGCACCTCCAGGCCGTGCAGGGAGAGGGCGATGTTCAGCGGCGTGGAGAACTGCTGGCGGATGGAGGCGGCCGAGCGCGCCGAGGAGGCGAGCTCGTAGCTGGGATCGCGCTCCAGCACCGTGATGCGCCCGCGCCAGCCGGGCCGCTCGGCCAGGCTGGCCGCCACCGCGCTGCCCAGGGCGCCGCCGCCGATGATCAGCAGGCTGTCCGGCATGGGCGGTGTTCAGTCTTCGAGGGTGAAGGGGCGGGGCTTGCCGTCTTTGTCGATGGCCACGTAGGTCAGCTGCGCCTCGGTGACCTTGACCACATGCGGGCTGGCCGGGTTGCGCTCGGCAATCACCTCGACCTGCACGGTGACGGAGGTGCGGCCCACCCGCACCACCTGGGCATAGAAGGACAGCAGGTCGCCGATGGACACCGGTTGCTTGAAGAGGAACTCCTTGACCGCCACCGTGGTGATGCGGCCGCGCGAGATGCGCGCCGGCAGGATGGAGCCGGCGATGTCCACCTGGGCCATGATCCAGCCGCCGAAGACGTCGCCATTGTGGTTGGCGTCGGCCGGCATGGGCATCACGCGCAGCACCAGCTCGCGGGGCCAGACGCGGGCATCAGGGGCGGGGGCGGCGCTGGGGGCCGGAGCCAGGGGGCTTTGGGTGTCGGACATGATGGCAATCGGGACTGCAGTGACAATGCGGCCCATTCTCTCCCTATCACCATGCGCCGTCATCCTTCTGCCACGACCACTGCCTCCTCCTCGCACGCAGGCTCGGCCCAGGGGGGCACCGCGCCGCGGCTGGACACCACCGTCAAGGGCGACTGGGGCACCGTCGCCAAGCTCATGCCCTATCTGTGGCACTACCGCTGGCGGGTGAGCCTGGCCCTGGGCTTCATGCTGGCCGCCAAGCTGGCCAATGTGGGCGTGCCGCTGCTGCTGAAGGAACTGGTGGACAGCCTGAGCCTCAAGCCCGGCTCGGCCGAGGCGATGCTGGCAGTGCCGGTGGGCCTGCTGCTGGCCTACGGCCTGCTGCGGCTGTCGACCTCGCTGTTCACCGAGCTGCGCGAGCTGGTCTTCGCCAAGGCCACCGAGGGCACCTCGCGGGCCATCTCGCTGCAGGTCTTCCGGCACCTGCATGATCTCTCCCTGCGCTTCCACCTGGAGCGCCAGACCGGCGGCATGACGCGTGACATCGAGCGCGGCACCCGTGCCGTGCACTCGCTGATCTCGTATTCGCTCTACAGCATCCTGCCCACGCTGATCGAGGTGGTGCTGGTGCTGGGCCTGCTCGGGATCAAGTTCGATGCCGTCTTCGCGCTGATCACCATCGCCGCACTGGTCATCTACATCGCCTTCACGGTCTACGTGACCGAGTGGCGCACCCAGTTCCGCAAGCAGCTCAACGAGCTGGACTCGGTGGCGCACAGCAAGGCCATCGACTCCCTGCTGAACTACGAGACCGTCAAGTACTTCAACAACGAGGACTTCGAGGCCCACCGCTACAACGAGAGCCTGGAGAAGCTGCGCCGCGCGCAGCTGAAGTCGCAGAGCACGCTGTCCATGCTCAACACCGGGCAGCAGCTGATCATCGCCCTGGCCCTGGTGGCCATGCTGTGGCGGGCCACGCAGGGCGTGGTGTCGGGGCACATGAGCCTCGGGGACCTGGTGATGGTCAACGCCTTCATGATCCAGCTCTACATCCCGCTCAACTTCCTGGGCGTGATCTACCGCGAGATCAAGCAGAGCCTGACCGACCTGGAGAAGATGTTCCAGCTGCTGTCCCGGGAGCGCGAGGTCGCGGACGCGCCGGACGCGCCAGCCCTGGCGGTGCCCCACGGCGCTGTGCGCTTCGAGGACGTACGCTTTGCCTACGACCCCGAGCGGCCCATCCTGCACGGCATCAGCTTCGAGATCCCGGCCGGCAAGAAGGTGGCCGTGGTGGGCCCCAGCGGCTCGGGCAAGAGCACGCTGGCGCGCCTGCTGTACCGCTTCTATGACGTCGACGGCGGCCGCATCCGCATCGACGGCCAGGACATCCGCACCGTGCAGCAGGGCTCGGTGCGCCGCGCCATCGGCATCGTGCCCCAGGACACCGTGCTCTTCAACGACAGCATCGCCTACAACATCGGCTACGGCCGGCCCGGGTCCACGCAGGCCGAGATCGAGACCGCGGCGAAGGCGGCCCACATCCACGGCTTCATCGCGGCCACGCCCAAGGGCTACGAGACCACGGTGGGCGAGCGCGGGCTCAAGCTCTCGGGTGGCGAGAAGCAGCGCGTGGCCATCGCCCGCACGCTGCTGAAGAACCCGC
Source organism: Roseateles flavus (assembly GCF_039872765.1). Lineage (NCBI taxonomy): Bacteria > Pseudomonadati > Pseudomonadota > Betaproteobacteria > Burkholderiales > Sphaerotilaceae > Roseateles > Roseateles flavus. Next base: position 242,659 of record NZ_JBDPZC010000004.1, read on the forward strand.
CCATCCTGATCTTCGACGAAGCCACCTCGGCCCTGGACTCCAGCAACGAGCGCGCCATCCAGGCGGAGCTGGAAGCCGCGGCGCAGAACAAGACCGTGCTGGTGATCGCGCACCGGCTCTCCACCATCGTGGACGCGCATGAGATCCTCGTGATGGAGCAGGGCCGCATCATCGAGCGCGGCACCCATGCCCAGCTGCTGGCGCAGCAGGGCCGCTACGCCCGCATGTGGGCGCTGCAGCAGGCCGCCCATTGATCCCCTGGATCACATCTCCGGACCCGTTCGCTACACTGCCCCCGTGGAAACCAAATGGCTTGAAGATTTCGTCAGCCTGGCCGAGACGCGCAGCTTCTCGCGATCGGCCCAGCTGCGGCACGTGACCCAGCCGGCCTTCTCGCGCCGCATCCAGGCGCTGGAGGCCTGGGCGGGCGTGGACCTGGTGGATCGCTCGTCCTACCCCACGCGCCTCACCGCGGCAGGCGAGACCCTGCTCGGGCAGGCGATGGAGGTGCTGGGCAACCTGCAGGCCACGCGCAACATGCTGCGCAGCCATCAGTCGGCCGGGCAGGACATGATCGAGTTCGCCGTGCCGCACTCGCTCGCCTTCAGCTTCTTCCCGCACTGGCTGATGGAGCTGCGCCAGCGCTTCGGCGCAGTCAAGAGCCGGCTCAATGCCTTGAACGTGCACGACGCCACCCTGCAGCTCAGCGAAGGCAACTGCGACCTGCTGGTGGTGTATCACCACGCGAGCCAGCCCCTTCAGCTGGACCCGGAGCGCTACGAGATGGCCTCCCTGGGCCACGAGACCCTGGCCGCCTACGCTCGCTCGGATTCGCAGGGGCGGCCCCTGTTCAGCCTGCCCGGCCATCCGGGCCAGAAGATCCCCTTCCTCAGCTACGCCGCGGGGGCCTACCTGGGCCGCCTGGTGGAGCTGATCGTCAAGGCTTCGCCCACGCCCCTGAACCTCGATGCGCTCTACGAGACCGACATGGCCGAGAGCCTCAAGGCCATGGCCATCGAGGGCCACGGCCTGGCCTTCCTGCCTGCGAGTTCCGTGGCACGCGAGCTCAAGTCCGGCCGCCTGGTGCGGGCCGCGCCCGAGGGCCAGTTCGAGCTGAGCATGGACCTGCGCATCTACCGCGAGCGCCCGGCCATCGCCAAGCGCAGCAAGCCCGCGGCGCTGGCGCTGTGGAACTACCTCAAGGATGAGCAGGGTGCGGCCCAGGGCGGCTGAGGGTCCGCTGCCCGGCGCCCCGATTTTTGCGGTACAAGCTCGTCATGTGTGCGCTGCCCGCGGCCGCGCCAACCCCATCCCCTGTCATCAAGGAGCGAACCCGATGAAGAAGACCCTGACTGTGCTGAGCCTGGCCCTGATGGCCGCCACGGTGGTCCATGCCGAAGACACGCTGAAGAAGATCAAGGATTCCGGCACCGTGACCATGGGCGTGCGCGAGTCCTCCGGCCTGTCCTACACCATTGGCGACGGCAAGTACGTGGGCTTCCACATCGACGTCTGCCACCACGTGCTGGAAGACGTGAAGAAGCAGCTGGGCCTGGCCAAGCTGGAGATCAAGTACCAGCCCGTGACCTCGCAGAACCGCATCCCCCTGGTGCAGAACGGCAACGTGGACATCGAGTGCGGCTCCACCACCAACAATGCCACGCGCCAGAAGGACGTGGCCTTCGCCGTGACGACCTACGTGGAAGAAGTGCGCATCGCAGTGAAGGCCAATTCGGGCATCACCTCCATTGCCCAGCTCAACGGCAAGCATGTGGCCACCACCACCGGCACCACCTCGGTCCAGACCCTGCGCAAGCATGAGCGCGCCACCGGCGTGGACTTCAAGGAAGTCTTCGGCAAGGACCACGCCGACAGCTTCCTGCTGCTGGAATCCGGCCGCGCCGACGCCTTCGTGATGGACGGCTCCATCCTCGCCAAGAACATCGCCACCTCCAAGGCCCCGGCCGACTTCAAGATCGTCGGCGAGGTGCTCTCCGTCGAGCCCATCGGCATCATGATGCGCAAGGACGACCCCGCCTTCAAGAAGGCCGTGGACGACAGCATCAAGGCCATGATCAAGTCCGGCGAGCTGGCCAAGACCTACGACAAGTGGTTCCTGCAGCCCATCCCGCCGGCCGGCGCCAAGATCGGCATGCCGCTCAACGAGGCGACCAAGAACGCCTGGGCGAATCCCAATGACAAGCCGATGGAAGACTACGCGCCGAAGAAGTGATCGGGGCTTCGGTCTGATTGGAAGGGCGGTCCGGAGGGGCCGCCTTTTTTGTTTGTGGGTTGAGGGGGGGGGGGGAGGCGGCTTTAGGCTGGTTGCAGCCGCCCGGATCCGGCAGTCGAGCGGCTGCAAAGTGCCCAAAGCCGAAGCTCGCGACCGACGGCGGAGGACCGCACGGCAGCGCTTACAGACAATCACTGTTCCAGGCTTTCGGCCACAAAGATTCCGCTCAACAGCGGAAGGAAGGCGAGACCCAACCGCTGAATCTGACAACACAGTTGGCCAGGATTCACTTGAGGTTAGCCAACGCGCCGGCGAATTTCCCCATCCACTCGCTAACGCTGGCCAATAACAGCCCCTTTGCTTGCATAGTCTCCAATACTGTTACCCCTCGCGCCAACAGTCGGCGACTTTCATCAACTTCTGAACTAGGTGTGACGATGTAAGCCTTCCAATGAGCGAGCGCAACCTGGAGTTGCCAATGCGGGTTGCTCGGATCAACGCTGGCCAGCTTTTCCCGGATCGCGATAACAGCCTGGTAACTCATGAGTGCAGCGCCCTGATCCCATAGTGATTCCTGCACATCGCCGATGGTCTCGTAGCAGTTCGCAAGTTCATGCTGCCAGCGGGAATTTGCGGGGTCTGCGTTAGCCAGCGCTTGTCGAATCGGCAGGGCAGCTTGGTAACTCCTGAGCGCGGCACTCAGATCTTCCTGGGCCACTAGCAGATCGCCTATCCGTACGAGACTCAAAGCAAGGTCGCGCTGCGCGTCGATATTGCGGGCACTCGCTCTGGCCAGTTTCTCAAATATTTCGTTGGCGGCTCGATAGCTTTCAGTTGCGGCGGCGAAGTCATCTTGGGCTTGCTGAGCATTTCCGATCGCGTCGTATCGAATCGCCAAAGCACGCAGCCACTTGGCATTGCCGGACACATCGTTGCCTTTCCTACGCAGGATATCCATTCCAGCGCGGTAGCTTTCCAACGCAGCAGTTGCGGAGCCTCGGGCCAGATGGACGTCGCCGATATGTCCGTGGCTATTCACAAGTTCCAGCTGCCATTCGGCGTCGCTCGATGATGCGTTGGTCTGCTGCTGGCAGATCTCCATGGCAGCTTGGTAGCTCGAGAGTGATGCGTCAAATTCTTCCTGTGCCAACTGCACGCCGCCGACTCGCAAGAGAAAATGAAAGAGATCTCGCTGTCTCGTTATATCGCCAGGTTCGGACTTGGCCAGCTTATTCAAGATCGTGATGCCGTCCTCGTAGCTCTGGCGCGCGAGATCTAGTTTTCCTTGAGCTTGCTGAGCATCCCCGACCTTCAGGAGGATGAACGAGAGGATCCGCTGCCATTCCGCATTCGCGAGGCTAGAGTTTGCCAATTCAACAGCAGTGTTTCGAGCCTTGGCGTAACGCTTTAGCGCCTCGTCAGTCCGCCCCTGTACTAGCCAAGCATCGCCCGCTTGAAACAGCCACCAAATCGTCTCCGGACTTGGATGCCGGCGCAGTATGTCAAAGGCCTTTTCCAGCAACTGCGCCCCCTTGCTCCGTTCTAGGCGACTGAAAGCTACCGATGCGCGCGCCGCCGCAAAGCCCGCTGCTTCACGAAGGGAGGCGGTTGCTTTTTCCTGCTGCTTTGCAGCCTCTACTGTCGCCAAGTCTTCGGCAGCGGCGAGGTGCTTATCCGTCAACTCCAACTGACCAATCTTCCTTGCGGCATTGGCTTTGGATACTAGCTCCCGTATGGCACTGCTGTTTACCGGGGCCTCTTGTATCCGTTGGCCGAGCAATAGATACTGCCGCGTCAACTCGCCGAAAGTATCCGGCCACTCGTCGGGAGGTATCTGCCGCCCCTTGACGGTAGCCAAGAATCCTTGCACGACGCCGAGTGACACGGCCTGCTCGTTTGCCTTGACGCGTTGGTCGGCATTAATTCGAGCTACTATCGCTTCGAGTTGCTTTACGAGCCGCTGGCCTGTGGCGTTGGCAAGGGCTTTAGCCTCCGCAGGCGTTAGCCCAACGTTAACAGTCCCTCCAGAAAGAATGCCGATCCCAACAGAACCTGGACCACTAGCCGTGACTTGAGCGCACGTCGAGGATGGCGAAGCGCCGCAAATCCACACCGCCAGCACAGCAAGTCGAAGCCGACGCTCATGGTGCCCAAAGGGCATCATTACTTCACCGACTTTGAGGCAGAAGCAGCCGATTCGGGCTTCATAGGCCCGGGGCTGACTGAAATCGTGCCTCCACTCATATAGCCGACGCCTATACCAGGTCCAGACACTGTGACGCTGGCAGCAACCTGAGGCGCGATGACGGCAGGGGCACTGGGCGCCGTCACTGGCTTAACTGGCTCGGGCTTGGGGTTGAAATGACTGTACCAGGCATAAGCCGCTCCGCTGATTGCAACAAGAGCACCGACCGTAGCTACCCAGGGGGGCGTGCTTGAACTCGGGGCGATCTTTTTCGAAGCCATACCGCAATACCCCCTCAGCGTTGCGCCGATTATTTGACGCAATGTTAGGACACCATGGTCCTCCCCTGAACACCTTTGCTCAGCAAGGGAGATGACATCTTGGAATACCTTGGATCTATCCGGACAGCACAGAGGTGCCAGACTACAACCTTTAGTGAACTTCAGCGTGCAGGCACCTGCTGCCACCGGGTCAACTTCGGCTTTGGGCACATTGCTGGGCCTCGGTTCAGTATCCTCGTCGGCAGCTTCGTGCCCAAAGCCGTAGCTCATCGAACCTCAGCACCAGGCTTGGATGCGGTCGATCGACTAGGAGCAATAGACCGGGCACTTGTCGACCTGCTTTAGCCCTACTGGGCATGAACGGGACGGCGCCCTCCGCGAGTGGCTGAATACCTTACTTCCGCTCAACGGCGGTGATGGCGCTATCCCCGACGAACTCCCTCAGCACAGAAGACGAGATGAGTCATTGAAGCCGGCCCATTCCCTCAAAGCGGCGAATCTATCTGCTCGATATCTGTTCGCTGATAAGTTTCGCTGATCAGTTCAGCTCGAATCGGAATCTGTCGATCCGCCGGACTCTGCAGAAAATTGCTCAGCGTCATGTTCTCTTCGACCTCGCCAAAGACGTTTTCTAGGTCGACAACACAGTCAATAACCACGAAGCCAAATACCGGGGTCTGAAGCAACCCTTTCACCACTGAGACATTTAACTCACTCAGCGATCTTGGGGGGATTTTCCAAGTGAATTTCTCGGTTGTTGTGTAATCCTCAGAAAAAACCTGCGTGTTCGTTTTCGTCAGATCAAATGAATTCTTCTGTAAAAGATCCGCGTTGATTCTCGCGTCTCCTAAAGGTACGTTAAACGCAACCTTCAAATCGTTGGATCCTGTAATTCTTTGCGTCCATTGCGCAGTCTCTGATCGCCTCGTAGTCAAGGTAACGCTGTAGTCCCATTTCTTTTCTTTGTCCGTCGCATTTTTGAACGACTTAACGGTTCTTTCTACTTTGCCTGGAATTACCTTCGACTGGTCGATTGCAACATCCGCAATTCCTTGCTGCAAGACCACCAACTTGGTCGCGACTACCTTCGCCGGCCCGCCGAAGCGATGGACTTTCGTCCAGAGCTGTTTTATTTGAGCCTCTGTCTCAGCGCCAATGACCAAGGACCTGGTATCGCCTGTTGACCTCGTTCGAGTACGACTCACCTTGCGCGCACCAAATAAGTCGACGCTTAGCGTTTCGCCCTCGCGGAGGAGAGATGGTCCTCGTTCCTTTACAACTTCGGGATCGTTAGCAGACTGCGCCACCCAAGAAACTAGGCCGTCACCATCCTCATTCGCCTCTATTTCGAAATGGCGTTGTTCCCCTGGATTCAATCTCTCGGCGTCAATTACCAAGTTCTGATCGTAGTCAAAGTTATCTCGAACCCACAAGAAAATATCTTCATGATCTTCATTTGCCACATAAACTTTGATTTTCATGATCGCTCCCATGTTGCTGATCCGATGCAGATTGGCAAACCGCAGCCTGTGCTTTCCACGCTCCCTTGTACCGCAATCGGCCCACCTGCCGCAATAGTGTCCTCTTGCATGAACTTCACCCCCGATGCTTCGAACTTGCCCACCGCGCTGTGCAAGTTCCCAACTCGGTCGGGATGGCCCTTGTTGGCATTTCAGTGCTGCACAGCAGCAAGCCGAGCCGATGCAGTACCAACGCCAATACGGCGCTGTTTAGTATCGAGAGCGGTGCATCCTTGCTAGCTCGGTAAACGAACGCAACAGTTAAGGCTTGTGCGACACCTGCCCTCACGAGCAGGCAATCGCCCGCGTCACTGCGTCCGGGCAGGTGTTGCAGAAGCATCGATCGCTGCAGTGGCGCCCGTCAAGCCTGGAGTCGGACTTCGGCTTTGGGCACATTGCAGCCAAATAGACACCGACCGCGACCACCAGCAACCGCTGCATTGCCGCCCATCTCGCATTTGCCGCACACCGGCCAGTCGAGCCATCCAACAGCCGGTGATCCACTCAATGCCGACTTGCAGCCGGATGGATTTCCAACGCGGCGCAAGTGGGCTTCCCAAAGGCTGACGTCGGCGGGCATCCGTTGATGGCCGAGACCGGTCTACAGCTTCAGCCCTGGCCACCCGACCGCCCCCGCTCCACCGCAACCACCTCCACACAGCCCGCTCACCAAGCTGGTCGCGGGTGTCTACCGTAGGGCCCACTGCGCGGGTGCCGCTGAACGCCATCGCCCTGGCTCATCGGTCACGACCTCGGTGAGCCGGGAGGCCTCCGCCCGCTTTTGGGACAATACGCCCCCATGAGCACCCCCGCCCCCCTCACCGAACTCACCATCACCCGCCCCGACGACTGGCATCTGCACGTGCGTGACGGCGCCGCCATGCAGAGCGTGGTGCCCTACACGGCCCGCCAGTTCGGCCGCGCGATCATCATGCCGAATCTGCGCCCGCCGGTGACCACCGCCGCGCAGGCCGCGGACTACCGCCAGCGCATCCTGGCCGCCGTGCCCGCGGGCGTGAGCTTCGAGCCGCTGATGACGCTCTATCTCACGGACAACACGCCGCCCGAGGAGATCGCCGCGGCCAAGGCCGCAGGCGTGGTGGCGCTGAAGCTCTACCCGGCCGGCGCCACCACCAACAGCGATGCCGGCGTGACCGACCTGCGCAAGTGCTACAAGACCCTGGAGGCCATGCAGCGCGAGGGCATCCGCTTCCTGGTGCACGGCGAGGTGACGGATCCGGACATCGACGTCTTCGACCGCGAGGCCGTGTTCATCGACCGCGTGATGACGCCGCTGCGCAAGGACTTCCCCGAGCTCAAGATTGTCTTCGAGCACATCACCACCAAGGAAGCCGCCGCCTACGTGATGGCCAGCGACGAGCACGTGGCCGCCACGCTCACGCCGCAGCACCTGCTCTACAACCGCAACGCCATCTTCACCGGCGGCCTGCGCCCGCACTACTACTGCCTGCCCGTGCTGAAGCGGGAGGAGCACCGCCAGGCGCTCATCAAGGCCGCCACCTCGGGCAGCCCCAAGTTCTTCCTGGGCACCGACAGCGCACCGCACGCCTCGCAGATGAAGGAGAACTCGGTCTGCGGCGCCGGCTGCTTCACGGCGCTGTCTGCGCTGGAGCTCTACCTCGATGCCTTCGAGGCCATGGGCGCGCTGGACAAGTTCGAGGCCTTCGCCAGCTTCAACGGCCCGGCCTTCTACGGCCTGCCGCGCAACAGCGGCACCATCACCCTTCGCAAGCAGGCCTGGACCCTGCCCGAGAGCGTGCCCTTCGGCGATGCGCTGCTCAAGCCGCTGCGCGGTGGCGAGGCGCTGGCCTGGCAGCTGGTCTGAGGAGCCGGCGCTGAGCGAGCCCGCAGCGCTGGGGCCCGCCCCGGACTGGACCGCGCCCTGGCTGGCGGACTACCGCGCCGCCGGCCTCGCCCTGCAGCAGCGTCTGCATGCGGGGCTGACGGTGGCGCAGGCGCTCAATGCCCTGGTCGACGCCATGCCGGACGCCGAGCGGCCGCGCCTGCGGGGTCAGGTCTTGCGCTTCGTGCCGCAGGCCGCGCTGGATGGCGAGCCGGGCTACGAGGCCTTCATCGCGCTGCAGGCCGCCGTACCTACCCGCGAGCACTGGCATGACGCGCTCAACGGCCTCGTGTGGCTGCGCTGGCCCGCGCTCAAGGCCCGGTTGAACGCGCTGCACCAGCAGGGCCTGGCGGCGCCGCAGGACGGGGGCCGGCGCGGCCCCCTGCGCGACGCCCTGACACTGTTCGACGAGAACGGTGCCTGGCTCGAGGCGCCGCCGGCCCTGTGCGAGGCCTTGCGGGCGCGGGACTGGCGGCGCCTGTTCATCGAGCTGCGTCCGCTCTGGGCCCAGGCCCGGCTGCACCTGATCGGCCATGCCTTGATGGAGAAGCTGATGCAGCCGCGCACCCCCATCTGCGCCCATGTGCTGCTGCAGGACCCGCAGGGCCTGGACGCCGCAGCCTGGGCCGGCAAGCCCTTTGCCCCGCTGCCCGTGCTGGGGGTGCCGGGCTGGTGGCCGGCCAACGGGGACGCCGGCTTCTACGATGATGTGCGGGTGTTCCGGCCGCATGTTTCGTCCGGCACCGGGCTGCAATGCAGCTAGCATCGCGGCAAAGTCAAGCAAGGGAGTCCCTTTGAATCCAATTCCCGAACGCCGTCGCCGCCCCGCCTGGGGCCTGGCCCTGGCGCTGGTCCTCAGCCTCGGGGCGGCCCCGGCGGCCTGGTCCCAGACCGGCGCCCGCCCGGCCGCCTCCGCCCCGCAGGAGGAGGCGAAGAAGCCCGCGCCCGTCTCGGCCGTGGCGCGCCGTGTGTACGAGCGCGCCCGCGGCCAGCTGATGCAGATCCGCACCCTGCTCAAGAGCCAGGACAGCCAGGCCTCGGTGGGCTCGGGCTTCGTGGTCAGCGAGCAGGGCCACGTGATCACCAACTACCACGTGGTCAGCCAGTTCGCGCTGGAGCCCGACCGCTACCGCCTGCGCTACGCCACGACGGAAGGCGAGGGCGGCGCCATCGAGCTGCTGGACATCGACGTCCGCCGCGACCTCGCCCTGCTGCGCATCAAGGACTTCAAGCCCGAGGGCGTGCTGCGCTTCCGCCCGCTGGAGCAGCCCCTGTCCAAGGGCGACCGCATCTACTCCATGGGCAATCCGCACGACGTGGCCTTTGCCGTGGTGGAGGGCACCTACAACGGCCTGGTCGAGCGCAGCTTCGATCCGCTGATCTACTACTCCGGCTCCATCAACTCGGGCATGAGCGGCGGCCCCGTGGTCGACGAGGACGGTCGCGTGGTGGGCGTCAATGTCTCGGCGATGTTCTTCGCTCAGCAGATGAGCTTCCTGGTACCGGGGCAGTTCGCCGCCGACCTGCTCCAGCGCAGCCGCGACGCCAAGCCCCTGGACAAGCCCGTCTGGCCCCAGCTCACCGCGCAGCTGATGGCCTACCAGGACGAGCTCGTGCAGGCTTTCGTCAAGCAGCCCTGGCGCGATGCCGGCCATGCGCGCTACCAGCTGCCGGTGCCGCAGGAGCAGTACATGCGCTGCTGGGGCCGGGGCACGGGGGCGGACACCAAGGGCCTGGAGTTCCAGCGCTCACAGTGCCGCATGGAGCACGCCATCTTCATCAACGGCGGCATGCAGACCGGCTACCTGGACATGGCCCACGAGGCCTACGACGGCAGCAAGCTGGGCTCGCTGCGCTTTGCGCGCCAGTACGGCAACAGCTTCCGCAACGAACGCCTGGGCCGCGATGACCGCGACCGCACCGCCCCCTACTGCCGCGAGGACTTCGTCGAGCAGCAGGGCCTGCCCCTGCGCGCCGTGGTCTGCTTGCGGGCCTACCGCAAGCTGCCGGGCCTGCACGACCTCAGCGTGCTGGTCACCACGGTCGACGCCAACACCGAAGGCGCGCTGGGCCGCTTCGACGCCAAGGGCGTCAGCTTCGCCAACGCCCAGACCCTCACCCGTCACTACCTGAAAGGCTTCGCATGGACCAGGCCGCAGTGATCGAAGTCCTGGACCGCGACGGCCAGGTGCGCTCGGTCCACAAGGTGCAGGCCTGGCCCCTGCGCATCGGCCGTTCGCCGGCCTGCGGGCTGGTGCTGGACGACGCCCATGTGGCGGGCGAGCACGCCGAGCTGAGCTGGGACGAGGCCGGCCTGCAGCTGCGCCTGCTGGAGAGCCTCAACGGCGGCTGGCTGGGCCGCCAGCGCCTGCTGCCGGGCGAGTCCCGCGAGCTGCCCGACGACACCGTCTGGCAGCTGGGCAACACCCGGCTGCGCCTGCGCAGCACGCGCACGGCGCTGGCGCCGGAGAAGCCGCTGGCCCATCCGGAGTTCGCGCGCGGCCGCCTGCGCCATCTGCTGGTGCCAGGTCTTGCCCTGCTGTGGGCCCTGCTGCTGTGGCTGGACCAGTGGCTGGGCTCGGACCCCGGCACGCCCTGGATCCAGTACGCCCCGGCCCTGCTGGCACCCTTCGCGCTGGTGCTGGCCTGGTCGGGTCTGTGGGCCCTGGTGAGCATGCTGTTCCACCGCTGGTTCGCCTTTCTGCCGCATCTGCGGCGGGTGCTGCTGGTGCTGGTGGGCCTGCACCTGCTGGGCATGGGCCTGCCGGTGATCGCCTATGCCTTCTCGTGGCCGCGGCTGATGGTGGTGGAGGCGCTGGTGTTCCCGCTGGGCCTGGCGGCCCTGCTGTGGTGGCATGCCGCCCTGGTCTGGCCGCGGGCGCGGCGCATGCTGGCCGTGGGCCTGGCCAGCCTGCTGGTGGTCAGCATGGGCCTGATGGTCGGCAAGCGCTGGGAGCAGCAGCACTGGTTCGGCCCGGCCTACCTGAGCGTGTTGCCGCCGCCGGTGATGCGCCTGGCCTCGCCCAAGCCGGTGGATGCCCTGGTGGAGTCGCTGGCGCCCCTGGAGGCTCAGCTGAAGCGCCAGGCCTCACGCGACAACGACCTGCCCAGCCAGGACGGCATGGAGGAATGAGCCGGCGCTGAACCGACGAAAAAAGGCCCCTCGCCGAGGGGCCTTTCTCATGGCGGCAGGCCGGATCGCGCGGCTGCCTTGCGGGCTCAGGCAGGCAGGAAGCCGTCGACGGAGAGGTAGCGCTCGCCGGTGTCGTAGTTGAAGCCCAGCACGCGCGAGCCGGCGGGCAGCTCGGGCAGCTTCTTCGCGATGGCGGCCAGGGTGGCACCGCTGGAGATGCCCACCAGCAGGCCTTCCTCGCGGGCCGAGCGGCGCGCGAACTCGCGCGATTCCTCGGCCTCGACCTGGATCACGCCGTCCAGCAGCTGGGTGTGCAGGTTGTCGGGGATGAAGCCCGCGCCGATGCCCTGGATCGGGTGGGGGCTGGGCGCGCCGCCGCTGATCACGGGCGACTGGGCCGGCTCCACGGCGAAGACCTTCAGCTGCGGCCAGGCCTTCTTGAGCACCTGTGCGGTGCCGCTGATGTGGCCGCCGGTGCCCACGCCGGTGATCAGCACGTCCAGGCCGCCGGGGAAGTCACGCAGGATCTCCTGGGCGGTGGTGTTCACGTGGACGGCCACATTGGCGGGGTTCTTGAACTGCTGCGGCATCCACGCGCCCGGCGTGCTGGCCACCAGTTCCTCGGCACGGGCGATGGCGCCCTTCATGCCCTTCTCGCGCGGGGTGAGGTCGAAGGTGGCGCCATAGGCCAGCATCAGGCGGCGGCGCTCGATGGACATGCTGTCGGGCATCACCAGCACGAGCTTGTAGCCCTTGACCGCGGCGACCATGGCCAGGCCCACGCCCGTGTTGCCGGAGGTCGGCTCGATGATGGTGGCACCGGGCTTGAGCAGGCCCCGGGCCTCGGCGTCCTCGACCATGGAGAGGGCGATGCGGTCCTTGATGGAGCCGCCAAGATTGCTCCGCTCGGACTTCACCCAGACCTGGGCATTGCCGAACAGACGGTTGACGCGGATGTGCGGGGTGTTGCCGATGGTGGCCAGAACATTGTCGAAAGGCATGGTCGCTCCTGTGCAAGGCCACCAATGGTAGCGCCGCGGCTTATGACCACATCGTCTAAGTAACTGCGGGTAAGAGAGCCAGGGGATGCCACTTATTTGGCCAGGTGCCTACCCCTGCAAGGCTAGGCAGGCTGACAATGCGGGCCTGAGGCGTTCCGTCTGGGCGTTTCAGGCTCATGGTTTTTGAAGGGGGCACACAATGAAGGATTCGAAGGGACACGTGACGGTGGTGGTGCGCCGCAAGTTCTTGCTGGGCTCGGCGCTGAGCGTGCTGGGCGGCATGCATCTCACCGCCTGCGGAGGCGGGGGCAGCGCGATGGCGGCCACCAGCCCCAACACCACGCCCAACACCACGCCCACCAGCGGCACGCCCACAGATGGTGGGGCGCCCGTGAGTCCTGACAATCAGCTGCGCGTGAGCCTGCCCACGGGCAGTGAGACCAACTACCCGCTGCAGTTCGGCCGGCCCTTCGCGGCAGGCGAGATCGCTGACACCCCCAGCGTGTTCCTGGACGGCGTGATCGTGGCCTCGCAGGCGGACGTCAAGTCCCGCCACGCCGACGGCTCGGTCAAGTTCGCGGTGATCTCCGTGGTGCTGCCCACCCTGGGCACTACCGAGCGCGTGCTGAGCTTCGGCAATCAGCCCCGGCCCACGGTGACGCCCCTGCCCCTGGCCGACATGCTGGCGAACTTCGACTTCGACGCGACCATCAGCCTCACCTTCGGCCAGATGGACACCTCGCCCACGACAGTCTCCGCCCGCGCCATGCTGGCCGCCCAGACCGACGCCGGCCTGGCCGCCGAGACGGCAGCCGGCGGCGTGCAGAGCCGCTACTGGACGCAGGGCCCTCTGTGCACCACGGTGCTGCTGTGCGACCACAAGACCAAGGCCTTCGACATCGGCAGCAATGCCACGCGGGCCATCCGTCCCATGTTCCATGTGCAGTTCTGGCCCACCATCGGCAAGTACCACGTGCGCCACATCGTTGAGGTGGCCGACGTCACCCGGCTGAAGGACGAGACCACGACCACCCTCAGCTTCACCACCGGCAAGGCCAGCCCGGTCGCGCGCCTGACCCAGACCAGCGTGAACCTCTACGCAGGCACCTGGCAGTCGCGGGCCTACTGGGGCGGCCGCGAGCTGCCCCGTGCCAACATCAAGCACGGCGTGGCCTACCTCGCCAAGACCCGGGCCCTGCCCAACTACGACAGCAACATCGTCATCCACTCCGGCTCGGTCGCCAGCTATGCCAGCGACTGGGCCACGCGGCCGCAGGGCCTGGGCGCGAAGGGCTATTGGCAGATCGCCATGTCCAGCGTCGGCGGCCGCCAGGACCTGGGCCTGATGCCCAAGTGGGACTGCGTCTCCCTCTACTCCGGCGCGGCGTCCATGCAGGCCATCTGTGAGCGCCAGGCCGAGATGGCGGGCTCCTGGGCCTTTTTCTTCCGGGAGGGGGACAGCGCCAAGACCATCATCGGCACCACCTCGGGGCAGGGGCGCATCCTCTCCAAGCTCTCGCGGCCCACCGTCTTCCTCCATGACAACAACAACTACTGGAGCCAGGCCGCCGTGGCCGACCGCTTCAAGGTGGATGGCACACTGAACATGAGCCGCGACGGCTGGCAGCATGACGTCGCACACACGCCCGGCACCTTCTGGTGGATGTACCTCAGCAGCGGCCAGGCCTTCTGGCAGGAAAAGCTGATGCAGCTGGGGGCCTGGTCCCTGTTCGTGGTGAACCCCGGCCTGTCCTTCAACTCCGTGGGCAGCGGCTCGTCGAACAAGTCCATGATCCTCAACGGCGTCCAGGTGCGAGGCTGGGGCTGGCAGTTCCGCAATCGCGCCCGCGCCTGGTGGGCGGCCCTGGACGGCAGCCCGGAGCGCTCCCTGCTCGAGCAGAGCCTCAACGAGGCCCTGGCCCAGCGCTACGGCCTCTATGCCATCAGCAGCTCCCTGGACAGCCACCCGATCCGCGTCAGCTGGAATGCCAACTACATGACCTGGTATTCCAACGGCCCCGCCCAGCCGCGCCCCAACGCCCTGGCCTTCTGGGAGGGCAATGGCGGCTACACGCGTGACCAGTTCATCAGCTCCGTCGGCGCGCCGCCGGACGACTGGGGTGGCGCCTCCACGGCGCCCTGGATGCAGAACTTCATCACGATGTCGGTCAACCACGCAGTCGAGCTGGGCTGCAGCGCCGCGCTGCCCCTCGCGAACTGGGTGGGCAAGCAGGCCACGACCATCGCCAAGTCCGCCCATCCGCGCCACCTGGCCGACTACGTCTTCCCGCAGAACAAGAAGGACGGCAGCTATTACCAGGACCTGGACGAGCTCTACGGCACCTGGTCCTTCCTGGCCGAGGGCACGACGCCCCCGAGCATGCCGGCCGAGAGCAGCAGCGGCTTCCCGGGCGGTGGCACGCCGGGCACCTACCAGGTCACGGTGGAAGGCTATGGCGCCATCGCGGCGGCGGCCATCGCCACGTCCAACGGCAACCCCGACCAGGCGGCGGCCTGGGCCGTGGTGGGGCCGTGGTCCCGCAGCACCTACTACTTCAACCACGACCCGCGCTACGCCATCGTGCCGCGCAACTGAGGCCTCGCCACCTGTGCCCCGGTCCGGCTTCGCGGGAGCCGGCGCCGCTTCTGGGATAATGCGGCCCGTGAAGCAGATCAGACCGCCGCTGGTGCGAGCGTGGAAACACGGCACTGGAGGAAGGTCCGGACTGCACAGAGCGGCGTAGCAGCTAGCGGCTGCCCGGCGAAAGCCGAGGATCAGAGCAACAGAGACGAGTCAGGAGGGCCTTCTTCGGGAGGCCTGACTGGGTGAAACGGGCAATCTCTACGCGCAGCAACACCAAGTAGGCCAGCGATGATGCGGCTCGCAGAGCTGGCGGGTAGGTGGCACCGAGCCGGGCAGTGATGTCCGGCCCAGAGGAATGGCGGTCACGGGACCGGGCCCGCAAGGGTCAGGTCTTGCACAGAATCCGGCCTATCGATCTGCTTCACCCATATTCGAAGGCAAGGGCGCACCGGGGTGCCCCTGGCCCAGCAGGGCCTCGACGGTCTGCTGCACGGCCAGGGCCTCGGCAAAGCCGGGCAGGGCGTGCGAACGGCCGTCCAGCAGGGCGCTCCAGTGCTCCAGCAGGTCGGCCTCGGTGAGGTCGGGGCGCAGGTCGCGCTCGCCGAGCTCGCGCCAGTCCTCGTCCTTGCGCAGGCGGATGCGCCGGAACCAGTTGCTCAGCCAGACCTCGCCGCCGCGGGCGCGCCAGCGCATCTCGTTGACATCAGCCTCCTGGCCCAGCACGGCGGCGTCGATGTCGATGGGCACGCCGGCCGCGAACAGCCGGGCGCGCAGGCCGATCTCGGCCGCTTCGGCCTGCACGGGGTACAGCAGCTCGCTGTGCACCACCTCGGCGGCGCCCAGCACCCGCTGCAGCACGAAGATGAAATGGGACAGCACCTCGCGGCAGAAGCCGCCCTCCGCGCGGCCCGCCAGCCAGGCGCCTGCGTCACGCTGCCAGGGGCGGGGCCAGCTGGCGAAGCGCAGGGTCAGCTGCACCGACTCCAGCTCGCCCATGGGATGGCGTGAGGCCGCGCCGAAGCAGGACTGCAGCTGCGCCAGGCCGCTGCTGGACGCCAGCGAGAAGTTGACGGCCGCCCGGTGCTGGCCCTGGCGCTGGCGCTGCAGGGTGCGGGCCGCGGCCTCGGCATCGACGGCCAGGGGCTTCTCGCACAGCACTGGCAGCCCGTGCTCGAAGGCCCGCTCGGCCCAGTGCAGGTGCGAGGCCGGCGGGCTGGCGATGTAGACGCCGCGCAGCCCGGCATGGCCCAGCAGGTGCTCGGGCTCATCGGGAATCAGCAGCTGCGGATGCCGGCCGCGCAGGGCCGCCCGCGCCTGCGGGTCCGGGTCCCAGGCGCACAGGGGATGGAAGCGGGGATGGCTGTGGAGCCGGTCCAGCATTCGCTGGCCCATGACTCCCAGTCCGATGAGGCCAATGGCGTAGGGTTCGGGCATGTTGAGGATTCACGCAAGCGCGCCGGAGTTTAGGCCCTGCGCCAGCGCGTTCCGGCGCCGGCCGCTACACTGATTCGCTCCTTTCCTCCTGCCGCCCGGGCCTGGCGCCCGGGACCGGCGCACAACGCACACTCCCGATGAATCCTGATGCCGGCACCCTCTGGCGCGGTCCGCGCTGGACCTTGGCCGTCCTGCTGGCCTGCCTGGGCACCGTAGGCCCCTTCTCCATCGACACCTACCTGCCGGCCTTCGCCGGCATCGCGCAGGCGCTGGATGCCACCCCGGTGCAGATGCAGCAGACCCTGTCCAGCTACCTGCTGGGCTTTGCGCTGATGAACCTGTTTCATGGGGCACTGTCCGACAGCTTCGGCCGCCGTCCGGTGGTCCTGGTGGGCACGGCCATCTTCGCGCTGGCCTCGCTGGGTTGTGCGCTGTCGGCCAGCATCGGCCAGCTGATCTTCTTCCGCACGGTGCAGGGCATGTCGGCCGGCGCGGGCGTGGTGGTCTCGCGGGCCATCATCCGCGACATGTTCCCGCCCTCCGAGGCACAGCGGGTGATGTCCCAGGTGACGCTGTTCTTCGGCGTGGCGCCCGCGGTGGCGCCCATGGTGGGCGGCTTTCTCTTCGTGCATGCCGACTGGCACGCGATCTTCTGGTTCCTGGTGCTGGTGGGCACGGCCCTGTTCGTGGCCAACTGGCGCCTGCTGCCCGAGACCCTGCACAAGGACCTGGCCCAGCCCTTCCACCCGCGCGACCTGATGCGCGGCTACTGGCAGCTCTGTGGCAGCCGCAAGTTCCTGCTGCTGACCATCGCCAGCGGCGTGCCCTTCAATGGCATGTTCCTCTATGTGCTGGCCGCCCCGGTCTTCCTGGGCGAGCACCTGCACCTGGCGCCCACACAGTTCTTCCTGTTCTTCCTGTTCAGCATCGGCGGCATCATGGGCGGCGCCTGGTTCAGCGGGCGGCTGGCCGGCAAGATCAAGCCCCGGGCCCAGATTCGCCGTGGCTTCTTCATCATGCTGGCCATGGCCGTGCTGAACGTGGTGCTGAACCTGGCCCTGCCGCCCAGCGCCTGGTGGGCGCTGCCGGTGATCGGCGTCTTCGCCCTGGGCTGGGCCCTCATGGTGCCGGTGGTGACGCTGATGGTGCTGGACCAGGTGCCGGAGCGCCGCGGCATGGCCTCCTCGCTGCAGGCTTGCATCAGCAGCGCGGCCAACGGCCTGGTGGCCGGCGTGCTGGTGCCCCTGGTCATGCATTCCACCCTGGGCCTGGCCCTGGCCTCCGCAGGCATGATGGCCATCGGCCTGCTGGCCTGGCTGTGGGTCAAGCGCGAGGTCTGAGTCGCCGGGGCCGGGCACTCAAGACTGCCGTCATCCGGCCGATGTAGAAGCAGGTGCATGCCGAGCCGGCCCGTTCACGGGCGCGGCCGCGCATGCTCAGGAGCCTTTCATGCACCACCGATCCCTTGCCGCCCCGTTTCTGCCGTCCCTTCAGCGCCCGACGCTGGCCTGCCTGAGCTGGCTGATGGTGGCCGCCCTGTGCCTGGCCTGGCCGCGGCCTGCGCAGGCGCGCTCGACGCCCGCGGAGAAGAGCGAGCCCAAGGTTGAGAAGTCCGACAAGCAGTCATCCGACAAGTCCGCCACCCCAGCCAGGGAAGCCGGCAAGGAGGAGGGTGCTGCCGAGAACCTGGGCGTCCTGCGCCAGCGGCTGGCGGAGCGCCTGGCGACCAAGGCCGAGCCCGCGCCCCCGACGCCCAAGCCCGAGTCCCGCGGCGATTCCAAGGCCGAGCCCCGCAATGCCAGGCGCGCCGAGCCCAAGGGCCATGGCGGCGAACTGCACTGGGCCTACGAGGGCGAGGGCGGCCCGGAGCACTGGGGCGAGCTCAAGCCCGAGTACCGGCTCTGTGCCAGCGGCAAGCGCCAGAGCCCCATCGACATCCGCGACGGCATCCGCGTGGAGCTGGAGAAGATCCAGTTCGACTACCAGCCCAGCGGCTTCGCCGTGCTGGACAACGGCCACACCATCCAGGTGAACATCGCGCCCGGCAACAGCCTGCAGGTGATGGGTCGCCGCTACGAGCTGCTGCAGTTCCACTTCCACCGGCCCAGCGAGGAACGCATCAACGGTCGCCAGTTCGACATGGTGGCCCACCTCGTGCACAAGGACGCGGACGGCCGCCTGGCCGTGGTCGCCGTGCTGCTGGAGCGGGGGCGTGATCAGCCCCTGGTGCAGACCGTCTGGAACAACCTGCCGCTGGAGAAGGGCGAGCCCCTGCCCGCGCCGGGCCAGATGGACCTCAACCAGCTGCTGCCCGAGGACCGCGCCTACTACACCTACATGGGCTCGCTCACCACGCCGCCCTGCTCGGAGGGCGTGCTGTGGATGGTGATGCGCCAGCCGGTGCAGCTGTCCGCGAACCAGCTCAACATCTTCGGCCGGCTCTACCCCATGAACGCCCGGCCGGTGCAGCCGGGTTCGGGGCGGCTGATTAAAGAGTCGCAGTGAGGACCGCGCTCACTGCGCGTAGCCGAAGCGGGCGTGGATGCCCTTGATCACGCCCTTCTGATGCAGGGTCTGCAGCTGGCTGTTCAGCAGCCTGACGGTCTCTTCCGGCAGCTGCTTGTGGCAGGCCAGGTACATCTCGGTGCGGTTGAAGTTCAGCACCGGCTCGATATTGCCGATGCCCTGCTGCCTGAGCCGGTACAGGCCGATCAGGCGCCCCGTGGCCCAGTAGTCGATGCGGCCGGCCAGCAGCTTGCGCGGGTTGGCGTCATCGCTGGGCGCGGCCTCGACCGTGTAGCCGCGGGTCTGCAGATAGCTGACGATGGCATCGCCCTGGTAGCTGCCGATGCGCATGTTCTGCACCTCCTCCAGATGGCCGGGCCGGCTCGCGCCGCTGCGCGCGAAGAGGGTCCAGTCATTGGTCACCAGCGGGCCGATCCAGCGGTACAGCTCCTCGCGTTCCGGGGTGCGTGACATCGAGAACACGCAGGTGTTGACCTGGGTCCTGGCCATGGCGATGGCGCGCGCCCAGGGGTAGACGGCGATCTCGTACTCGATGCCGGCACCCTCCAGCAGGGCGCGGACGATGTCGGTGGCGACGCCGGTGACGCGGCCCTGGCCGTCGCTCATGTTGTAGGGCGGGTACTCCTCGGTGGTGAGGATCAGGCGCTGCTGGGCCTGCGCCGTGGCGCCCCAGCAAAGCAGCCAGAGGCAGAGCAGCCAGCACTTCATCGGGCCCTCCCGTGGGCCGCGCCGGGCAGCCCTGCGAAACGACTGTAGCGCCGGCCGCGCTCAGTGGCCAGTGCCGGCGTGCAGCCAGCGGCGCAGGGTCAGGAAGAGCTGCTCGGCCACCACCGGCTTGGCCACGTGGTCGTTCATGCCGGCATCCAGGCAGCGCTGGCGTTCCTCGGCAAAGGCATTGGCCGTCATGGCGAGGATGGGCAGCTGGCGGCCCTTCTCGGTGGCACGGATGGCGCGGGTGGCGTCCAGGCCGTCCATGGCGGGCATCTGCACGTCCATCAGCACCAGGCCGTAGTCGCCCTGCTGCACCATCTCGCAGGCCTCGACGCCGTCATTGGCCACGTCCACCTCCAGCCCTGCGCTCTGCAGCAGGGCCACGGCCACTTCCTGGTTGACGACATTGTCCTCGGCCAGCAGCACGCGCCGGCCCTGGAAGGGCGTCAGCAGCTCGCGCGCGGCCTGGCCTCGCTGCAGGCCGGCCGCGGCCAGGGGCTGGTCGGACAGGGGCAGCTCCAGCTCCAGCCAGAACAGGCTGCCTTCGCCGGGGGCGCTCTGCACGCCCACCTCGCCGCCCATCAGCCGCGCCAGGCGGCGCGAGATGGCCAGGCCCAGGCCCGTGCCGCCATAGCGCCGGGTGGTGGAGCTGTCAGCCTGCTCGAAGTCCTGGAACAGCCGTGCCTGGGCTTCCTCGCTGATGCCGATGCCGCTGTCCCGCACCTCGAAGCGCAGGTGCAGCTGCTGCGGCGTCTCGCTCAGCACATGGGCGCTGAGGCGCACAAAGCCCTGGTCGGTGAACTTGATGGCATTGCCGGCGAAGTTGATCAGGATCTCGGTGATGCGCTGGGCGTCGCCCATCAGCACGCGGTTCTGCAGCTCGTCCGGCACGTCCTGCTGCACCTGCAGCTGCTTCTCCGCGGCCCGCTGCGCCATCATGCTGGCGATGTTGTCCAGCAGCTGGTTGACCGAGAAGATGCCGGACTCCAGGTGCAGCTTGCCGGCCTCGATCTTGGAGATGTCCAGCACGTTGTTGATCACGCTGAGCAGGTGCTCGGCGGCGTCCGCCACCTTCTTGAGCCGGTCCTGCTGGGCGGGCTCCGTGCTGTCGCGGCGGGCGAGGTAGGTCAGGCCGATGATGGCGTTCATCGGCGTGCGGATCTCGTGGCTCATGTTCGCCAGGAAGGCGCTCTTGGCCAGGTTGGCGGCTTCCGCGGCCTGGGTGGCGGTGGCCAGGGCCTGCGTGCGGGCCTCGACCAGCTCCTCCAGGTGATGGCGGTAGCGGTCCAGCTCCAGGGCGTCGCGGCGCTGGCGGGAGATGTCGGTCAGGAAGCCGTGCCACAGCACCGAGCCGCCATCCTCCAGCTGGGCGATGGCGTTGCCGTACAGCCAGCGCTCGCTGCCGTCGGCGTTGTCGGTGCGGAACTCCTGCTGCCAGGGGCTCAGGTGGCGGGCCGAGGAGGCCAGGGCCTCGCGCACGGCCTCCCGGTCCTCGGGATGGATGCGCTCGAACAGCGCCTCGGCCTCGCTCAGCAGCAGCTGGGCGGGCACGCGGAAGTAGTCCTTCACCGCCTCGCTGACGTAGGCGAAGCTGAAGCGGCCCTCGGGGCTGCGGCGCAGCTGATAGACCACGCCGGGCACCGTCTCGGCCATGCCGCGCAGGCGCTCGATCAGCTGGCGCTGCGCGTCGAACTGGTGCTGCAGGGCATCGCGCATGTCCTGCAGATGCTTGCCCAGGCGGCCGATCTCGTCATTGCGCCCGCCCTCCAGCTCCGTGCTGAAGCGGCCCTGGGCCATGTCGTTGGCAAAGCGGCCCAGAGAGCGCAGCGGCCGCATCACGCGGGAGTTCAGGGCCAGCAGCACCAGGGCGACCGAGATCAGCAGCTGCCCGCCCACCGTGGCGGCATAGAGCCAGCGCTGGCGGCTGAGGGCGGCGGCGGCCAGGTGGTCGTCGATCTCGATCTGCAGATGGCCGATGCGGGTGCTGCCGCGGAAGATGTCGCGCTCGCCCTTGATCAGCTGGCCCAGCTGGCGCTCGGGGTGGCGCATCTCGATGAAGGGCAGGCCCTGGGAGGCGTCGCTGACGGCCACGCGGACGACGTCCGGGGACTTCATGATGGCCGCGGCCACCTCGCGGGCGGCCACCTGGTCCAGGTTCCACAGCAGCTCGGGCAGGCTGCTGGCCAGCACGTCCAGCTTGGTCTGCAGGTCGCGCTCCAGGTTCTGCTGGGCCACCTGGGGTTCGCGCAGACCGATCAGCAGGCCGCCAACGCTCAGCGCCGGCAGCAGGAGGCCGGTGCTGACCCCAATGGCAAGGGCCACGAAGAGCGAACTGGTGCGCTTGCGACTCAAACAAAGACTCCAGGACCGTCAGGGGTCCGGCGCAGGGCGCGCCGGAGGGCTGCCGCCGCCTCTGCAAGGCTGGGGCCAGCCACCTGCGCGGATTGTGCACGGCTTCGCGGAGGCGCTGGCTGATCCAGAGGGGCGTGCTGTCTTGTTTGTGTCAAATCCGGCGTGGCAAAAGTCGCGCCGGGCCGGGTTTGGCGAGGCCGGTCTCAGTGGACGCGGTCCAGGGCCCGGGCGGCCCCCAGCAGAGCGGGCGAGGTGGGGCTGTCGATCACGAAGCAGGGAATGGGCGTGAGCAGGGGCTGCAGGCGGCCCTTGCCTTCGAAGCGTTCCCGGAAGCGCGAGGCGCGCAGCTCGGGCAGCATGCGTGGCGCGATCCCCCCGCCGATATAGACCCCGCCGGTGGCCCCCAGGGTCAGGGCCAGATTGCCGGCGGTGCTGCCCAGGAAGCGGCAGAACAGATCCACGGCCCGCTGGCACACCGGATCGCCCGCGCGGGCGCGCGGCAGCACCTGCTCCGGCTGCAGCTGCGGGTCGGCGGCGAGGTCCAGCAGCTGCGCGCTGGCCCGGTAGAGGTTGAGCAGCCCCGGGCCGGACAGCGCCCGCTCGGCCGAGACATGACCGAAGCTGGCGCGCAGCAGGGCCAGCACGGCGGACTCCTCGTCGTCCATGGCGCTGAGGGTGGCGTGGCCGCCCTCACCGGCCAGGGGCACGGGGCCCTGGGCCGAGGGCAGCAGCCCGGACACCCCCAGCCCCGTGCCGGCCCCCAGCAGGGCCAGCGGCGCCCGCGGCTGTGCCAGGCACTCGGCAGAGGGGCGCACGCCACCCAGGTCCTGCAGGGCAGCGCCCTCCAGGCTGGGCAGGGACAGGGCCAGCGCCGTGAAGTCGTTGATGACCTCCAGGCGCTGCAGGGCCAGCTGCTGGCGCAGGGCCTGGATGGAGAAGGCCCAGTGGTGGTTGGTCATGCGCACCTCGTCGCCCGTCACCGGGTTGGCGATGCCCAGCGCGCAGGCGGCCGGGCGGGAGGGGGCCTGGTCGTGCAGGTAGTGCCGGATGGCGTCGCCCAGGGTGGGATGCTCGGCGCAGCGGTAGGTCTGGACATGGCTCAGGGGCGCACCCGGCCGGTCCATCCAGGCGAAGCGCGCATGGGTGCCGCCGATGTCGCCCAGCAGGCGCGGAAAGGGGGCCTGGGTCGCGGGGGCCTGCAGCGGATGGGCCTGGCTCATGGGGGTCTCCTGGTGCGGTTCGGGGTGGGATGTCCGGATTGTGCGTGAAACCGCTTTCAAACCACAAGGGGGAGAGGCGGGAGAGCGGGTCGGTGTTTCCACTCAACGCCATTCGGCTCGTGATCGAGATAATGAAACCGCTTTCACATCAACTCACCGGCCCGATGCCTACCGGTCGCCGCGCAGGGCCCGCCCGTGCTCTGCCGCGCCGGGGCGCCTCGCGACCGGCTGGAGACTGCCCATGGCCCCGCTTTCCACCCCGCATTCCACCTCGGCGCCCGCGAGGGTGCCTCCGCGCCCCGGCTTCCTGCTGCCCCTGCGGCGCTGGCCTGCCGTGGCCGGCCTGGCCCTGGCCGCCTGTGGTGGTGGCGGCGCACCGGCGGCCACGCCCACGCCTGCCCCTGCACCTGCACCTGCACCTGCACCTGCACCTGCACCTGCACCTGCGCCCCCTGCGCTGAGCCGTCCCGCCGACCATGTGCTGGTCTGGTCCGATGAGTTCGATCAGCCCGGCCTGCCCGATCCCCGGCGCTGGTCCTATGACACCGGCCTCAATGCCCAGGGCTGGTTCAATCACGAGCTCCAGTACTACAGCGCCGCGCGGCTGGAGAACAGCGAGGTCCGCGGCGGCCGCCTGGTGATCACCGCGCGCCTGGAAAGCCGTTCCGACCAGCCCGACTGGGGCGGCCAGCGCTACAGCTCCGCCCGCCTGCTCACCGCCGGCAAGGCCCAGTGGACCTACGGCTTCTTCGAGGTTCGCGCCAGGCTGCCCTGCGGCCGTGGCAGCTGGCCCGCCATCTGGATGCTGGGCGCGCAGGGCAGCTGGCCTGCGCAGGGCGAGCTGGACATCATGGAGCAGGTCGGCCGCGAGCCTGCCAAGGTCTTCAGCACCGTGCACACCACCAGCGGTTCAGGCGGCAGCGGCAAGGGCGGGTCCGTGCAGCTGCCGACGGCCTGCAGCGCCTTCCACGACTACCAGATGCTCTGGACGCCGCAGGGCATCCGCTTCGGCGTCGACGGTGTCGAGCACGCCCGCTACGACAACCTGGGCACCGGCCCCGCCCAGTGGCCCTTCGATGCGCCGCAGTTCCTCATCCTCAACCTCGCCATCGGCGGGGACCTCGGCGGCACGGTGGACGACACCATCTTCCCGCTGAGCTACGAGATCGAGCATGTGCGGGTCTATCAGCGGCAGCCCTGAGCGGGGCAGGCGGTGCCGCGCAGCTAGGTCCCGGAGGACGTGCCCGCCCTTGCCTTCTTGACGAGGTACATCGCGTCATCCGCCTTGGCGAGCAGGGCGCTGACGGTGTCGCCATCCTGGGGATAGGTGCTGACGCCCACGCTCACGGAGGCCGTCAGCGCGCATGGGACTTGCAGGTGAAGCTGGCCGACGGCGTCGGTGATCTTCCTGCCCAGCTGGAGGCCGTCCTCGCGGGTGCTGATGGGGGCGAACACCACGAACTCATCGCCGCCGAGCCGGCAGACCGTGTCACTGGCGCGAACGGCCCCGACCAGGGTCCGGGCAATGCCCTGCAGCAGCTTGTCGCCGATGGCATGCCCCAGGGTGTCATTGACGTGCTTGAAGTTGTCGACGTCGACAAAACACACGGCGAGCATGGCGCCGTGGCGTCGCGCCAGATGGAGATCGTGCTCCAGGCGGTCCCACAACGCCACACGGTTCAGCAGGCCGGTCAGCGAGTCGGTGCGCGAGGCATGGACGGCCATCTCGAGTGCCGCATAGGCCGTCGCGGTGGCCTGATGGGCGACCTGGTTGGCGGCCGTCAGCCGTTGGTTCTCGGCGACCATGCCACGCATGGCCTCATGCCCGGCGTCGCCGCGTTCAGCCCGGATCGTCTCCTGCAGCGCGAGCAAGGTGGCCTCGGCCTCTGCGATCTCCTGGCGCAGTTCAGCCAGGCGGTGCTGCCTGGCCTCGATGCCGTCGGAGGCGGTCATGAGTCCCACTCCTTAATTGGCTGGATTGAAACGGACCGGACACGCCGCCTGCGCTCCAGGGGCTGCATGCCGGCTTTTCCTTCACCAGCACCACGACAGCCTGCCAGGAAGCATACGCTCTTCTCCTGAGTCGTGGAGACGCATACGGCGAGGCGCCACGCCTGGCGCCGGGGCACGCGGCGCTGGCGCCTGCCTGTGGGTGGATCCCGAGCCCCTGGCCGCGCAGGCGCGGCCGACCCGTGTCAGCGCCGCACCCGCTGCCCCTGCGCATCAAACCCCAGCACCCGCGCCGTCGACGCGGCCAGGCCGATGCGCTCGCCGGGCTGCAGGGCCGGCACGGCGCCGTTGACCTTCAGCGTCAAGGCCTTCTCCAGGCCCTCGACGCGCGCATAGAGCAGATGGGTGTCGCCCAGGTGCTCGGCGAAGTCCAGCTGGGCGGGCACGCCCTCGCCGGCAGGGGCCAGCTGGAGGTGCTCCGGACGCACGCCCAGGCGCTGGGCAGAGCCGGGCAGGGCTGCGGTCCAGTTCGACCACAGGGCCTGGTGAGCCGGGCTGGCACTTGAGGCCGGGCGGTCCATGAGATTGATCGCGGGCGAGCCGATGAAGCCGGCGACGAACTCGGTGGCCGGGTCCTCGTACAGCGCCAGCGGCGTGCCCAGCTGCTCGATGCGGCCCTGGTGGAACACGGCGATGCGGTCGCCCAGGGTCATGGCCTCGGTCTGGTCGTGGGTCACGTAGACCATGGTCGCGCCGAGCTGGCGGTGCAGACGGGCCAGCTCGATGCGCATCTCCAGGCGCAGGGCCGCGTCCAGGTTGGACAGCGGCTCGTCGAAGAGGAAGACCTTGGGCTTGCGCACGATGGCACGGCCGATGGCCACGCGCTGGCGCTGGCCGCCCGAGAGCTGGCCCGGGCGGCGGTCCAGCAGGGCGGTGAGCTTCAGCGTCTCGGCGGTCCTGCGGACCTGGGCCTCGCGATCGGCCTTGGGCACGCCGGCCATCTTGAGGGCAAAGCCCATGTTCTCGGCCACGCTCATGTGCGGGTACAGGGCGTAGCTCTGGAACACCATGGCCGCGCCGCGTTCGGCCGGCGGCAGCTCGTTGGCGCGCTGGCCGTCGATCAGCAGCGTGCCCTCGGAGATGTCCTCCAGTCCTGCGATCATGCGCAGCGTCGTGCTCTTGCCGCAGCCGGAGGGGCCGACGAAGACGAGGAACTCGCCGTCCTCGATGTCCAGGTCGACGCCGCGGATGACGTCCTGCTCGCCGTAGCGCTTGTGGATGCCTTGCAGGCTCAGTCGTGCCACCTCAGGCCCCCTTGGCTTGCGCGGCCAGGAACTGGCGGTACCAGCGGGCGCTGTCCTTGGGCGTGCGCTGCTGGGTCTCGTAGTCCACGTGCACGATGCCGAAGCGCTTGGCATAGCCGGAGGACCACTCGAAGTTGTCCAGCAGGCTCCAGACCATGTAGGCATCGACCGGCACGCCTTCCTGCTTCGCCGCATGCACGGCGGCGATGTGGCGCTGCAGGTAGCGGGTGCGGGCCTCGTCCTGCACGCGGCCATCGACCCAGGGGTCGGGGAAGGCGCCGCCGTTCTCGGTCACCCAGAGGCTGGGCACCTGCGGGTAGTCGCGGTGCAGGCGCAGCAGCAGCTCGGTCAGGCCCTCGGGGTAGACCTCCCAGCCCATCTCGCTGACCTCCTTGCCCGCAGCCTTGGGATCCCAGGGCTTGTCGGCGCTCTGCACGGAGCGGGAGTAGTAGTTGACGCCCAGGAAGTCCAGCGGCTGGCGGATCTCGGCCAGGTCGCCCTCGTGCACCTTGGGGGCCTTCTCGCCCAGGTCCAGCCAGATGTCCAGCGGGTAGCGGCCCTGGCACAGCGGGTCCATGTACCAGCGCAGCAGGCGGCCGTCCTCCAGCACGGCGCGGGCCTTGTCGGCGGCCGAGGGCGTGGCGGGATGGGTGGGCGCGAGGTTGAGCACGATGCCCAGCTTCTCCTTCGCGCCCGCGGCGCGCAGGGCCTTGAGGGCGCGGCCGTGGCTCAGCAGCAGATGGTGCGAGACCTGCAGCGCCAGCGCCTCGTCCTTGAGACCGGGGGCGAAGACGCCGTTCTGGTGGCCCAGCACCGCCACGACCCAGGGCTCGTTGTGCGTGCACAGCGAGGCCAGGCGGTCGCCCAGGCGGCGCTGGATGCCCAGGGCGTAGTCCACGAAGCGGTCCACCGTCTCGCGGTTCCCCCAGCCGCCGCGGTCCTGCAGGCCCTGGGGCAGGTCCCAGTGGTTGAGCGTCAGGTGGGGCTGCAGGCCGCGGGCCAGCATGCCGTCCACCAGGCGGTCGTAGAAGGCCAGGCCGGCCTCGTTCCAGGCGCCCTGGCCCGTGGGCTGGACGCGGGGCCAGCAGACGCTGAAACGGTAGGCGTTGACGCCCAGGCTCTGGATCAGGTCGAGGTCATCGGCCCAGCGCCGGTAGTGCTCGCAGGCCACGCGGCCGTCGCTCGCGTCGGCGATGGCACCGGGCTGGCGGCAGAAGGTGTCCCAGATGCTGGGGCCCTTGCCGTCGACGTCGGCGGCGCCCTCGATCTGGAAGGCGCTGGTGGAGACGCCCCAGACGAAGTCGGGCGGGAAGTGCAGGGCGGTGGTCGGGTCAGTCATGGGTCGGGTGAGCGAAGGAAGGGCGGGTGTCGGGAGGAGCCGGCTCACTTGACGGCACCGGCGGTGAGGCCGGCGATGAGTTGACGTGAGGCCAGCATGAAGAGGGCGATCAGGGGCAGGGTGGCGACGGCAGCGCCCGCGATGAGGGCGCCCCATTCGGTGTCCACCGGGTTCTGCAGCAGGCGCAGGGCCAGGGGCAGGGTGAAGTGCTCGGGGCTGCGCAGCACGATCAGCGGGCCCACGAAGTTGTTCCAGCTGCCGATGAAGCTGATCAGGCCCAGCGTGCCCAGGGCCGGCTTCAGCAGCGGCAGCACGATGCGCACGAAGAGACCGAACTCGCCGCAGCCGTCCATGCGCGCGGCCTCGATCAGCTCCTTGGGCACGGCGCTGCGCACGTACTGGCGCATCAGGAAGATGCCGAAGGCGTTGGCCGCACCGGGCAGGTACAGGGCGCGGGGTTCGTCGATCCAGCCCAGCAGGTCCATCACCATGAAGCTGGGAATCATGCTCATGAAGCTGGGCAGCAGCATGGTGCCCAGCACCAGCGCGAACAGCGGGCGCTTGAAGCGGAACTCGAACATCGCGAAGGCATAGCCGCCCATGGCGCAGAAGAGCAGGGTCAGCGCCGTGGACATCAGCGCCACGTAGAGGCTCCAGCCCACGCTGCGCCAGAAGGGGATGCGCTCGCCCAGGAGGCGCAGATTGGCCCAGAGGTCGTCGCCGAACCACAGGGGCGGGGGGACGCTGAAGATGTCGGTCCGCGACTGCGTGGCGAAGACGAACATCACGTAGAAGGGCGCCAGCATCAGCAGGGCGCCGCAGCCCACGAGGGCATAGGCCATCCAGCGCGAGCGCTGCAGGGAAGGACGGCTGTTCATCACGCACGCTCCTTGCCGAAGGCGCGGTGCAGGGCCGCCGTGGCCGCTGCGAGGATCGCGAACAGCAGCCAGGACATGGCCGCGGCCGCGCCGAAGTCGTTGAAGTCGAAGGCCAGGCGGTAGAGGTAGACCGCGCTGCTCATGCCCGCCTGGTCATTGCCGCCGCGGCCGTTGGTCAGCACGAAGGGCTCCTCGAAGAGCTGCAGGCTGCCCACCACCGAGAGCGTGAAGCCGAAGAGCATCATGCTGCGCAGGCCCGGCAGGGTGATGTGCAGGAAGCGCTGCCAGGGGCCGGCGCCGTCCATGGTCGCGGCCTCGTACAGGTCCTTGGGGATGGTCTGAAGCGCGGCGAGGTAGAGCACGGTGTGGAAACCCACGTAGCGCCAGAACACGACCAGCGCGATGGCGGGGCGCAGGCGGTCCGGGTCGTTGAGCCAGTCGATGGCCTGCGCGGGCAGCAGCAGGCCGAGGCCGGGCAGCTGGCGCAGGGCGGCCAGGCCGCTGTTGATCAGGCCGTAGTCCGTCGAGAACAGGGCGCTGAACAGGATGGCGATGGCCACCGTCGAGGTGATGTAGGGCAGGAAGTAGGCGCCCATCAGCGCATTGCGCCAGCGCTGGCCCAGCGCCTGCAGCCCGCAGGCCAGGGGCAGGGCCACCAGGTGCTGCGGCACGGCGCTGGCCACGCCCAGCCACACGGTGTTGCCCAGGGACTTCCAGAACCAGGCGTCCTTGAGCGCGAAGGCGAAGTTCTCCAGGCCCACCCACTCCATGGCTGAGAGGCCGCTGGTGGGCTCCCAGCGGTTCAGCGCCAGCCACAGCGAGAACAGCAGCGGGAAGAGGCCGAAGACGGCGAAGAGCAGCAGGAAGGGCGCGAGGAACAGATAGGGTGCGCCGGCGGGGCGGATGCGCAGTGGCTTCATCGCTGGGCCCTCGTCTGCAGCAGGCGCTCGGCGTCACCCAGGGCGCTGGCGATGTCCTTGCCGCGGGTGAGCACCTTGTCGAGCTCGGTGTTGATGACTTCGTCGGCGAAGGCATCCTGGCGGTGCACGGCCACGGGCGTGATACGCCGCGCGGCCTCGCGCCACAGATGCCGGGCGCGCTGGCCGCCCAGGAAGGCCACCGGCTCGTCGAAGAAAGGGTCCTCGAAGGTGTCGACCAGGGCGGGGAAGATGTCGTGCGTCTGGAAGGCGTCCAGCAGCAGGGTCTTGTTGAGGGTCAGGTCTTGCATGAAGTCCCAGGCCAGGGCACGGCGGCTCGTGTCCCCCTTGGCAGGCAGGGCGTAGAAGCTGCCGCCATAGGCCGCGAAGGCGCCTTCGGGCAACTGGGCGGCGCGCCACAGGCCGCGGGTCTTGGGCGCCAGCCAGGAGCCCATGAAGCCCACCAGCCAGGCGCCGATCATCTGGGTCGCGATCAGGCCGCGGCGGAAGCCCTCGGTCCAGTCGCTGGACCAGTTGTAGACCTTGGCGTCCAGCCCCTCGGCGCGCACCTGGCGGGCCAGCTCGAAGGCGCGCCGGAAGCGCGGGCCGTTGACCAGCACGCGGTTGTCCTGGCTGAAGTAAAGGCCCTCGCCGG
This sequence comes from Roseateles flavus, assembly GCF_039872765.1. Taxonomy (NCBI): domain Bacteria; kingdom Pseudomonadati; phylum Pseudomonadota; class Betaproteobacteria; order Burkholderiales; family Sphaerotilaceae; genus Roseateles; species Roseateles flavus. The sequence continues at coordinate 272,746 of NZ_JBDPZC010000004.1, forward strand.
GCTGCACGCCGGTGCGGATGAGGATGTCCTTCATGTCCCGCGCATGGGCCAGCAGGTAGGCGCCGGTCTTGCGGCGGATCTCGCGGCCCGCGGCCACATAGCCGGCCCAGCTGCCGTTGAGGTCCTCGGCCTGCAGGCCGGCACGCGCCAGCAAGTCCTGACGGTAGAGCAGGGTGCCGGGGCCGATGTCCGAGGGCAGGGCGACGATCTCGCCGCGGCGGTTGCCGGCCTGACCCCAGGTGTAGGGTACGAAGCGATCGCGCAGGCGCTCCGCCTGGCAGGGCGCCTGGCGCAGGTCGAAGAGGCCGCGGCCCTGGGCGAAGCGGCCCACGTACCCGACCTCCAGCGCCATCAGGTCCGGCAGGTGGCTGCCGGTGGACAGCGCGGTGATCATGGCGGCGTGGTGGTCGTTCATCTCGCGGCTGATCACCTCCACCTCCACGCCCGGGTGGCGCGCCGTCCAGGCCGGCACGGCGGCGCGGACGATGGCGTCCAGCTTGGGATAGGCCGCGACGCTCAGTCGCAGCGGGGCCTGTGCCCGTCCGGCCCCGGCCCACAGGCCCAGGGCCAGCCCGAGGCCGGCGCGTCTTTGCGCATCCACGCTTTGTGCATCCACTTTGTCTCTTGTCCTTGTCTTGGGCGCCTGGTGACGCCTGGCGTTCGATGCCGCCTGTGCGCATCGGCTATGAAAGCGCTTTCAAACTATAGGGAAGCCGGGTGCCTGTGTCAATGGCGCGGGCCCTCGGTGGCGCCATCACGGAGGGGCTCAGGCCATGGCCTTCTCGGCCTGGGCCTGCGCGGCCGCGCAGAAGCGGCGCACATAGGCCTCGTGCGGAGGCAGGGACTGCACCGTGTGGGCCACCTGCTCATGGAGGGTGCTCAGGAACTGCCGCAGCTCGGCCTCGCCCATCAGGTCGGCCACCGGGTGCCAGGCCTTGGGCGTGAGGCCCTGGCCCAGCATGACCTGGATCCAGGAGTTCTCGGCGAAAAGCTCGTCGGCAGGGCGGAACACGCGGCCGGTCTGCGCGAAGAGCTCCAGGCGATGGCGCAGGCTGGCCGGCACCGCCATTTCGCGGCAGTGCGTCCACAGCGCCGAACCTTGGCGGGCATTGAGGTGGTAGTGCAGCACGATGAAGTCGCGGATGTGCTCCAGGTCCTTCTGTGACTGGCGGTTGAACTCCTCGATGTCGCAGGCCTGGATGCCGCCGGCCGGGAACATCTGCAGCAGGCGGATGGCGGCACGCTGGATCAGGTGGATGCTGGTGGACTCCAGCGGCTCGATGAAGCCGCTCGAGAGGCCCACGGCGATGCAGTTCTTCTCCCAGGTGCGCAGGCGCTGGCCCGGCGTGAAGCGCAGCACGCGCGGCTGGATCAGCAGCTCGCCTTCCACCTGCTGGCGCAGCACCTCTGGCGCGTCGGCATCGGCCAGCAGCTGGCTGCTGTAGACCAGGCCGTTGCCCACGCGGTGCTGCAGGGGGATGCGCCACTGCCAGCCGAAGTCATGGGCGATGGAGCGGGTGTAGGGTGGCGCCTCGCGCACGGCGGCGGTCTGCACGGCCACGGCGCGGTCGCAGGGCAGCCAGTGGGTCCAGTCCTCGTAGGCCACGCCGAGGGTCTCGCCCAGCAGAAGGGAGCGGAAGCCGGTGCAGTCGATGAAGAGTTCGCCCTCGACGAGGCTGCCGTCCTGCATGCGCAGCGCGCTCAGCGCCCCGTCCGGTCCCTCGGCCAGCACGGCAGCGATCTTGCCCTCGAGGCGCTGCACGCCGTGCCTCTCGGCGATCGCGCGCAGGAAGCGAGCGTAGCGAGAGGCGTCCAGGTGGTAGGCGTAGTTCAGGCCGTTGCGCGGCAGGTGGGCGAAGCGGTTCGCCTCCGCGGCGCGCAGCTCCAGGCAGTACTCGCCATAGGGCCGGGCCAGGCCCTGCGCCCGGCCCTTGAGCCAGAAGTGCTGGAAGCCGGCGCTCCAGTGGTCCTGGCCCGTGCGGCCGAAGGCGTGGAGGTAGGACTCACCCGGCGTCTTCCAGCCCTCGAACTGGATGCCCAGCTTGAAGGTGGCCTGGGTGGCGGCCATGAACTCGGCCTCGTTGATGCCCAGCAGCTCGTGATACGCATGCAGGGCGGGGATGGTGGCCTCGCCCACGCCCACGGTGCCGATCTCCTCGGACTCCACCAGCCGGATCTGCAGCTGCTTGCCCATCAGCTTGCCCATCAGGGCGGCGACCATCCAGCCGGCGGTGCCGCCTCCGGCGATGACGACGCGGCGGACGGCTTGCGAAGTGTGGAAGGGTGTCATGGCAGCTCTCTTCGGGGGTGGCTCATCGGTTGAGCTTGTTCAGCAGCAGGGCGCGCAGGCGGCGGTGCGCGGTCTCGTCCAGCGGACCGAGCACGCCCCGGGCCTCGGGCGGGAGATGCGCCGCCGTCTGGGGGCCGGCGTCAAAGACGTAATGGTCGAACAGCGCGCGCCAGGCGTCGCGCTCGGCAGGTGGCAGGTCGCGCACGGTGGCCAGGGCCAGCCACAGCGCGTTCATGGGCGAGTCCTGCCAGGCGGGCGTGCGGCGCCACCAGTAGTTGATCAGGCCGCTGAAGGGGTCCAGGGCCTGGACCTGGTGCCACCACTGGCTGGGGATGTAGATCGCGTCGCCCGCCTCGAGGGTCACCGCTTGCGCGCGGGCCTGCGCGGCGGCGTAGCGCGGGAAGCGCTGCAGGTCCGGCGAGGCGGCGTCGACCAGGCTGATGGGCTGGCCGGCCGGCGTGAGGTCCAGCGGGCCGATGTAGAGATCGCCCACGGCGTCCGGCGGATGGAGCGTGAAGCGGCGCCGGCCGCTGACGCAGCAGGCGATATTGGCGGGCCAGTCCTGGTGGGACGGCACGGTGACGCGGTTGCCCAGCCACAGGCTCACCAGGGGCGGCTCCGCTGCCTCGATGGCGAGCGGGTGCGCGTCCAGCAGGCCGGGCAGGCAGGCGTCCACGGTGGTCGATCCCATGTAGACGGTGGGCGGCGCCGGGTCGTTCAGGCAGGCCATCAGCTGGTCCAGCACGGTGCCGAAGGGCAGCAGGGCGCGCTGGAAGTTGAAGCCCTTGAAGTCGGGCGTGTAGGCAATGCGGCCGCCGGTCCCGGGCGACATCTGGTAGACGCCCACGGTGGCGTCGCGCCAGTGGCCGCGCAGCAGCTCGGCGGCCTCGTGCGGGCGGCGGCGCGCGGCCTGCACCAGGGGCCAGTGCGAGACGAGGCCGCGCAGCACGCAGGGCGCGTCGCCGTCCGGGCCGCTGCCCGTCAGCGAGGGCGGCACCTGGCCAGGCGTGCAGGGCAGCTCGCGCATCGCCGGCATCTCGGGTCCCTCAGGACAGGTGCTGCTCGCGCCGCACCAGCTCGCCAAAGCGCGACAGCGACGCCACGGCCATGGCCAGCGGCAGCCAGTAGCCGCGCTCGTGAAGATCGGCCACCACGGTGCCGGGCAGTGCGTCCAGGCGCTCCTCGTGGATGACGTGGAAGCCGCCGATGCGCCGGGTGCCGCCGCCTGCCACGGGCAGGTCCAGGGCCATGGGCTCCAGCAGCTCCAGGCGCAGCAGGGTGTCGATGAAAGCCGGCAGGGTCTGCAGCCCTTCGTGCAGGGCCTGCAGCACGCCGATGCGGTGTTCCAGCAGCGGCGAGAGGCCGCCCTGGGGCAGGAAGAGGGGATCGCCGTCGTGCTCGCTCAGGCGGGGGCTGTCCAGGTCGATGTGGACCACCCATTGCGTGGCGTCCCGGCCCACCATCAGCGGCTGGCGCTCCAGGGCCCAGGGCAGATGGGGCGCGTCCCAGCCCTGCGGGCCGAGGAAGAGATTGCCCGCGCCGCTGAGGCTCATCAGCGCCACCGGCTGGAAGGGCAGCTCGCCCGTGCAGGCCTGGAAGACGATGGGGAAGCAGGCCTGCAGCAGGCGGAATTCCGCCGGCACGGTGGGGACCACCGGCAGGTCGTCGCCATAGGCGCGTGAGGGCGCGGGGTCCAGGCGCAGGGCCTGGTGGCTGATGTTGTCGAGCAGGGCGGGGCGCATGGGCGTTCCAGGGCGGGCGTGGGCCGATGGTAGGGAGAGAGGGATCCCGCCGGGGAGGGCAGGATCCCTGAGCGGGGGGCAGAACCCCCGCGGCAACGCTCAGAAGGTGTAACGCGCGCCCACCATGAAGCGGCGGCCGGTCTGCGTGACCGACTGCACCTCCAGCCGGGTGCGGCCATGCGTGCGGATCACGCCGTCGTTGAGGTTGATCGCCTCGAACTGGAAGCTCAGGTGAGGGCTGTACTTGTAGCCGATGCTGAGATCCCACTGGCCATAGGGCTCGGTGTAGGACGGGCCGGAGCCGCCGTTCACCGCCGCATTGGTGCTGTTGAGGAACTCGCCGCGCCAGTTGTAGGCCATGCGCACGCTGTAGCGGTCGTCCTCGTAGAAGCCCACCAGGTTGGCGGAGTTGCTGAGGCCCACCAGCGCGTTCTGGTCCTGCAGGTCGTCGTCCTTGAACTTCAGGCCCGAGCGCACGTACGTGTAGTTGGCGGCCAGCCCGAAGCCGCTGCGGCCGAAGGCGTGCTGGACGTTGAGCTCCAGGCCGTTGATGTGGTCGCTGCGCTGGTTGGTGGGCACGCTGATGTTGAACACCGCCATCGGGTCGCCCGACTGACCGGCGATGGTGCCCAGGGCGTTGCCCGAGCCATCCACGCCGGTCTTCACGATGCCCATGCGGCCGTTGTAGGTGTTCAGCAGGTAGTTGCGCACGCAGGTCAGGTCCGCTCCGCCGCAAGACGCAGCCGCTTCCTTGAACAGCGCGCCATTGATGGGCGAGGTCAGGCTGAAGGGCGTCATCGGGACCACGCTGGTGCCGATGTAGTTGCTGATGTTCTTGCGGAAGATGCCGATCGCGGCGTAGCTGCTCTTGGCGTAGTAGTACTCGGCGGAGAAGTCGAAGTTCTTGGACAGCAGCGGCTTCAGGCCCGGATTGCCCTGGTTGCCGGTGCCGCCACCGGCGCGGTACTCGGTGAGCGTCTGCCCGCCCTGGATCTTGTCCCAGCCCGGGCGGCCGATGGACTCGCCGAAGCTGGCGCGCACCTTCCACTGGCTGCTCAGCTCGGCTTCCCAGTCGATGCTGGGCAGCAGGTAGCTGTACTTGCCGGAGAGGCTGGTGAAGCCCGGCGCGCCCTTGAGGATGGCGAACTCGTTGGCCGAGACCCACTGGATGCCGGTGGCGATGGGCACCAGAGCCTGCGAGTCGACCTTGGTGCGCTCGTAGCGCAGGCCCAGGGCAGCGCTCATGGGCACGCCCCAGTCGAAGTCGGCGCTGTACTGGACGAAGGCGCTGGTGCTGCGCTCCTGCGTGCGGCGGTCGTCGTCGAAGTTGTCGGTGGCCTTGAACCACTTGTCGCTGCCGTCGGCCTTCACCGCGGCGTCGCGCACGGCGTTGAAGTCCCAGACGAAGAAGTTGTTGACCATGGCCGAGCGGTCCACCGAGCCCATGGCGCGGCTGAAGTACTGCTGGATGGTGTCGGCCTGCCAGAGGGTGTCGGCGTAGTCGCTGGGCTTGTTGTGGCCGCCCCAGTCGTTCTGCTGCACGTTGGCGAAGGCGGTGCGGTTGTTCACCTTGGTCAGGCCCACGCCGAAGTCCAGGTTGGACGCGTCCGACAGCGTGTACTTGCCCTTGATCTGCGCCTGGTCGATGGCATTGCGCATGTAGGCATTGCGGAAGGACGAGCCGGTGACCTGCATGAGGCTGGCGCTGTCCGCCGGGTTGCCGGAGAGGCCGATGCCCAGCACCGGGAACTTGCCCGAGAAGTCCACGCGGTCGCTGGCGCGGTTCTGCATGGACACGCCCAGGGCGTTGTTGGTGCCATAGGGGCTGTCGGCACCGGCGGTGGCCACGGAGTGGTGGGCGTCCAGCTCCAGCTTCAGGCGTTCCGAGGCCCGCCAGACGGCGTTGAAGCCGGTGGAGTCGTTCTTGTTCTTCGTGCCGTAGTAGGCGCCGCCCATGGCCACGTCGGCCGGGCCGTTGGTGTAGAGCTCCGAGAAGATCAGGGGCGAGGCGATGGGGCCGTCCGCCCAGGTGGTCTTGTCGTAGGCGAAGTTGAACCAGGCCGAGAGTTCGCTGCGCTTGGTGTGGATCTTGTTCTCGGAGTAGGTCTTGTCCAGCGTCAGCGTCAGGTCCTTCATCGGGCGGTACTGCAGCACCAGCTGCCCGTTGGTGCGCGTGCGCTCGATGCCGTTCATGCTGTACATGAGGTTCTGGGGCACCTCGTACAGATCCGTCGGCTTGGGGCGGTTGGTGATCTTGCTGCCGCCGGGCTCGTTGGGCAGGGGCAGGGCCGTCCAGTCATTGGCGTTGGCCAGGTTGCCGGGCTTGCTGTACCAGCCATTGGGCACGCCAGCCTGGTTGTAGCCGGAGTTGCGCTTCTGCAGGCTGCCGCTGAGGGCGATGCCGAAGGTGCCGTCGGCAAAGACCTGGCTGTAGATGCCCGAGAGCTCCGGCGTGTTCTGCGAGCCGGCGATCACGCCGGGCAGGCGCTTGTTGGAGTCGTCGCTGACGAGCTTGGCGCCGAAGCTGGCCACGGTCTTGGGGTTGTCCAGCGGCCGGGCGGTCTTGATGTTGATGGTGGCGCCGATGCCGCCGGTGGGGTTCTCCGAGCGGCCGGTCTTGTAGACCTCCAGCGCCGCCACGCCTTCGGAGGCGAGGTTGGCGAAGTCGAAGGAGCGGGCGTTGGAGGCCGTGGTGTCGGCCAGGTTGGCGGCCGGCATCTGGCGGCCGTTGAGCAGGACCAGATTGAAGTCGGGGCCCACGCCGCGCACCGTCACCCGCGAGCCCTCGCCGTTGGCGCGGTCGATGGACACGCCGGCGATGCGCTGCATGGACTCGGCCAGGTTGGTGTCCGGGAACTTGCCGATGTCCTCGGCCACGATGCCGTCCACCACGCCCTGCGCCTTGCGCTTGAGGTCCAGGGAGCTGTCCAGGCTCTTGCGGATGCCGGTGATCACGACGGTGTCCAGCTGCGCCCCCTCGTCCTTCTTGGCAGGCTCGGCCGTCTGGGCCTGCAGGGTCGGGGCGATGAGAACGGCGCAGGCGGCGGCCAGCCGGCTCAAGGGCACGAGATGGCGGCGGCGCAGGTTGCGGGTCATGGGTCTGTCTCCTGGTGGTATTGGTGTGGCAGCAGGGGCGCTTCGAACCCTGCTGCATTGAAAGCGCTTTCAAATAGTAGCGCCAGCCACCAAGCGGTGTGACCTAGGCATCACCCTAATACGAATGTGCTGCCCTGCAGCAAAGCAACAGCGGCCCGGGAAAGCCGGCTGTGGCGGACTGAAACCGATTTCTGGCGGCGTCTTCAGCGCCCGGCGCCGCGGGCCAGGGCGGCCACAGAGTCGCGCTCCACGAGGCGGGGCTCGGGCAGCTTCAGCGTGGGCTTGCCCCCGGCCAGCATCTCCAGCAGGGCCTGGGCGGTGAGCCGACCCAGCTCCAGGCTGGCCTGGTGCACCGTGGTGAGGGGCGGGGTCATGTGCGTGGCCAGGGCCAGGTCGTCAAAGCCCACCAGGGAGATGTCTTGCGGCACGCGCAGGCCGGCCTTGTGCAGGGCCACGGCGGCGCCCATGGCCATCTGGTCATTGGCGGCGAAGAGGGCGGTGAAGCGATGCGGGCTGGCCAGCAGGCGCTCGGCCGCCTGGCGGCCGCCTTCCTCCAGGTAGTTGCCGCATTCCACCAGGGCCGGGCGGAGGGGGATGCCGGCCGCCTCCAGCGCGGCCTGGTAGCCGGCGAGGCGCTCGCGGGCGTCGGAGTGGCTCTGGTCACCGCCGATGTGGGCGATGTCCCGGTGGCCCCGCGCGATCAGGTGCTGGGTGGCCAGGCGCGCACCCTCGCGGTGGTCGTAGTCCATGGCGTAGACATTGGGCGCCTTGATGCTGCGCCCCGTCACCACCGTGGGCACCTGCTTGGCCAGCTGGCGCAGCGCGGCGTCGCCCACCCGGCCATTGAGGATGATCATGCCGTCCACGCGGCGGCCCATCAGGGTGTCGATGCAGCGCTGCTCCACCTCCACGTCCCAGTGGCCGCTGACGAAGAGGGCGCTGTAGTGCGCCTCGCTGAGCGTCTCCTCGATGCCGCGCATGGCGACGCCGAAGAAGGGGCTGTCGATGAACTGGGTGATCACCCCGATGCTCATCGTGCGCCCGCCTGCCAGGCCGCGCGCAATCGGGTTGGGCACGAAGCCCAGTTCGGCGATGGCGCGGTCCACCGCCGCCTTCTTCTCCGCGCTCACCACCGCCGTGCCGTTGAGGATGCGAGACACGGTGCTGGGCGACACGCCGCTGGCCTCGGCCACCATGCCGAGCGTGACGGGACCGGCCTTGCGGGCCGAGGGCGGAGCGGGGGTTCGAGCCATGGGCGGAGCGCTATGAAAGCGTTTGCGTGAAGGTTTGCGCGAGTGTAAGGGCAGCGTTCGGCGTGCGCGCCAGGCCCCGCGCGCCTCGTGGCGGGCACTGCGGGAAAGTCCTCAAACCGGGCGTGCGCAGTTCATCCAGCACTTTTAGTGCGATCTGCAAGTCCTTATTTTTGAAGGACTTTTTTTCTGAGTCGCGCTGCTGAAATCAACTGTAAGTGATTGATTTCATTGGACTTTTTTCCGATTTTCCTTGACCTGGCTGAAGTCGGTTAGTAAAGTGGGAGAAATTGTCAGATTGTGGGCCGCTGTGGCGAATTACGTGTTTCAAGGGGCGAGTGCCTTGGCGATGGACGCCAAGGGGCGCTTGACCGTCCCTACACGCCACCGCGAGCTGCTGCAGGGCCTGTGCAATGGCCAGCTGACCATCACCAAGCATCCCGAGGGTTGCCTGATGGTCTTCCCCCGCCCCGCCTGGGAAACCTTCCGTGACCGCATCGCCGCGCTGCCCATGTCGGCCGCCGGCTGGAAGCGCGTCTTCCTGGGCAATGCCCAGGACGTCGAGATCGACAGCGCCGCCCGCGTGCTGATCGCCCCTGAACTCCGTGCCAGCGCCAGCCTCCAGAAGGACGTGATGCTGCTGGGCATGGGCAGCCACTTCGAGCTCTGGGACGCCGCGGCCTATGCCGCGCACGAGGCCCAGGTCATGCAATCCGAGCTGCCGGACGCGCTCAAGGACTTCAGCTTCTGATCATGAGCGCCCCCACCCCCACCCCTACCGTCACCCCCGAGCCCTTCAAGCACACGACCGTCCTGCTGTACGAGACGGTCGAGGGCGTGCTGCACCAGCCGGACGGCATCTATGTGGACGGCACCTTCGGCCGCGGCGGCCATTCGCGCCTGCTGCTGAGCCGGCTGGGGCCGGGCGGCAGGCTCATCGCCATCGACCGGGACCCCGAGGCCATCGCGGCCGCCACTTCAGGCGAGACGCGGGTCGAGGACCCGCGTTTTTGCATCTGCCACGCGCCCTTCGCGCAGATGGCGGCCGAGCTGGAGCGCATCGGTGTGCACGCCATCGACGGCCTGATGCTGGACCTGGGCGTCTCCAGCCCCCAGATTGACAACCCCGAGCGCGGTTTCAGCTTCCGTTTCGACGGCCCGCTGGACATGCGCATGGACACGACCCGCGGCGAGAGTGCCGCGGATTTCCTGGCCCGTGCCGACGAGCGCCAGATTGCTGAGGTGATACGCGACTATGGCGAAGAACGGTTTGCTCTCCCGATTGCAAAGGCGCTTGTTGCTCGCCGGGAAGGCGGGAGCCCTGTTCGAACAACCGCCGAGCTTTCCAAAGTCGTGGCTGGTGCGGTCAAAACCCGCGAACCGGGCCAGGACCCTGCAACGCGCACATTTCAGGCTCTACGGATACTCGTCAACGCCGAGCTTGAGGAGCTCGAGCAGGGTCTGAACTCGGCCCTGCGCCTGCTGCGCCCGGGCGGCCGCCTGGCGGTGATCAGCTTCCACTCGCTGGAAGACCGCATCGTCAAGAACTTCATCGCCCAGCACAGCAAGGACGTGGTCGACCGCCGCGCCATGTTCGCCGCGCCCAAGCCCCTGGTGCTCAAGGCCCTGGGTCGCATCAAGCCCAGCGAGGCCGAGGTGAAGGCCAACCCGCGCTCGCGCTCCGCCATCCTGCGCGTGGCCGAGCGCACGGATGCGCCTCTGGTCGAGGCGCCCGCCGCCCCGCCCAGGCCGGCCAAGCGCAAGGGAGGCCGCTGATGTGGTCTCGCATCACGCTGGTGTTGTTGGCTGCGGTGATGATTTCGGGCTACTACCTGGTGCGCAGCAGCTATGAGGCGCGCCGTCTCTTCACCGAGGTCGACCGTGCCCAGAACGAGGGCCGCAAGCTGGAGGCCGACCACCAGCGCCTGCTGGCCGAGCGCCACGCCCAGGCCACGAACCTGCGCGTCGAGCAGGTCGCCCGCGAGCGCCTGAAGATGCGCGCCGTCTCGCCGGCCATCACCCAGACCGTCGAGCTGGGCGGCCGGGCCGCCTCCGCCGCCGCCGGAGGCCAGCCATGAGCGCCAAGCGCCCGGTGGGCAATGCCCTGAGCCCGCGCGGCGTCAACTACGCCACCAGCCCGCTGCTGGCGGCCAAGACGCCGCCCTGGCGCTCGCGTTTCCTCGTCGCGCTGGTGGGCCTGGCCTTTGCCGGCCTGCTGGGGCGTGCTGTCTACGTGCAGCTGGTCGCCCAGGACTTCTTCCAGCGCCAGGGCGAGGCCCGCTACGCCCACACCCTGGAGCTGCCCGCCAGCCGCGGCCAGATCAAGGACCGCAGCGGCCAGGTGCTGGCCTCCAGCGTGGCCGTGCCCTCCATCTGGGCCTTCCCCAAGGACGTCGACACCGACCCCGACAAGCGCCGCGAGCTGGCTCGCATCCTCAAGGTCAGCCCGCAGGAACTCGACAAGCGCCTGGATCCGTCCAACCGCTTCGTCTTCCTGCGCCGCCAGGCCGACGACGACACCGCCGCCAAGATCAAGGCCCTGAACCTCAAGGGCATCTTCCAGGACCGCGAGTACAAGCGCCAGTACCCGGAAGGCGAGTCGGCCGCGCACATCGTGGGTTTCACCAACCTGGAAGAGCGCGGCCAGGAGGGCATCGAGCTGGCCTTCCAGAAGGAGCTGCAGGGCCGCGACGGCAGTCGCGCCGTGGTCAAGGACCGCCTGGGCCGTGTGGTCGAGGACATGGGCGAGCGGGTGCCGGCCAGCAATGGCCGCGACATCCAGCTCTCCATCGACGCCAAGGTGCAGTTCTTCGCCTACCAGCGCATCCGCGACGCCGTGGCCGAGCACCGCGCCAAGGCCGGCTCGGTGGTGGTGCTGGACGTGCAGACCGGCGAGGTCCTGGCCCTGGCCAACTGGCCCAGCTACAACCCGGCCGACCGCCAGAACCTGCTGGGCGAGCAACTGCGCAACCGCGCGCTGACCGATGTCTTCGAGCCCGGCTCGACGATGAAGCCCTTCACCATCGGCCTGGCCCTGGAGACCGGCCGCGTGCGCCCGGACACCGTCATCAACACCGCCCGCGGCGCCGTGATGATCGCCGGCTGGTCCCCCACGGACGTCCACCCCTATGGCGACCTCACCGTCGCCCAGGTGATCCAGAAGTCCAGCAACGTCGGCACGGCCAAGATCGCCATGCAGATGCCGGCCCGCGAGATGCACGAGATGTTCACCGCCATCGGCCTGGGCCAGCGTCCGCAGCTGGAGTTCCCCGGCGCGATGACCGGCAAGCTGCGGCCCTACAAGAGCTGGCGGCCCATCGAACAGGCCACCATGAGCTACGGCTACGGCCTCTCGGCCTCGCTGTTCCAGCTGGCCCGCGCCTACACCACCTTCGCCCGCGACGGCGAGGTGATCCCCGTCACCATCATGAAGCGCGCCAGCAGCGAGCCCGTCAGCGGCCTGCGCGTCTTCAAGCCCGAGGTCGCCCAGCAGGTGCGCGCCATGCTGCAGACGGCCGCCGCGCCGGGCGGCACGGCGCCGGCGGCCATGGTCCCGGGCTACAGCATCGGCGGCAAGTCCGGCACCGCGCACAAGCAGGAAGGCAAGGGCTATGCCGGCCACAAGTACCGCTCGTGGTTCGTCGGGCTGGCGCCCATCAGCAAGCCGCGCATCGTGGTCGCGGTGATGGTGGACGAGCCCAGCAACGGCGTCTATTTCGGCGGCGCCGTGGCTGCCCCGGTCTTCAGCCAGGTCGTGGCCCAGACCCTGCGCCTGATGGGCGTGGCGCCGGACCTGGATGTCAAAACACAGATCGTCGCGAGCCAGAAGCTCGAGGCGGTGGAAGAGAGCTTCTGAGCCATGCTGACCCGTCTCAAATCCCCCGAAGCTGCCGCCCGCTGGCTCCAGGAATGGACCACGGGCGCTCTGCGTACCGACAGCCGCCTGGTCCAGCCCGGTGATGCCTTCATCGCCTGGCCCGGCTATGCGCGCGATGGCCGCAACTACGTGGCCGCCGCCCTGGCCGCGGGCGCCGCGACCTGCCTGGTGGAGGACGAGGGCGTGGACGCCTTCGGCTTCGTGGACGCCCGCGTGGCCTCGCTGCCCGGCCTCAAGAGCCGCACCGGCGCCATCGCCGCCCAGTACTACGGCCAGCCCAGCCAGACCCTGCCGGTGATTGCCACCACCGGCACCAACGGCAAGACCTCCACCGCCTGGTGGACCGCGCAAGCCCTGACCCTGCTGGGCCAGCGCTGCGGCGTGGTCGGCACCCTGGGCGTGGGCGTGCCGCCCATTCCCGGCACCGCGCAGGCCGCAGACATCGAGTACACCGGCCTGACAACACCTGACCCCGTGATGCTGCAGCAGGCCTTCGCCCGCATGCGCGACCAGGGCTTCGGCGCCTGCGCCATCGAGGCCTCGTCCATCGGCATCAAGGAGCATCGCCTGGATGGCACGCAGATCCGCGTGGCCCTGTTCACCAACTTCACCCAGGACCACCTCGACTACCACGGCAGCATGGCCGCCTACTGGGAGGCCAAGCGCGAGCTCTTCGGCTGGAGCGGGCTGCAGGCGGCGGTGATCAACGTGGACGACGCGCAGGGCGCGGCCCTGGCGACCGAGCTGCAGTCGCAAGGCACGCTGGACCTCTGGACCTACGGCCTGAACCGCAGCGACGTGCGCCTCTCGGCCCATGCGCTGCACTACCGCGCGGGCGGCCTGGCCTTCACGCTGAAGGAGCAGGGGGCCGCGGACCAGCTCATCGAGACCGGCCTGATCGGCGAGTACAACGTGGCCAACCTGCTGGCCGTGATTGGCGGCCTGCGCGCCCTGGGCCGCACGCTGGAGGCCCTCGTGCCGGTGGCCGGCCTCGTGACGCCAGTGCCCGGCCGCATGCAGCGCGTGGGCAATGGGCGCGAGCTGCCGCAGCTGGTGGTCGACTACGCCCACACGCCCGACGCGCTGGAGAAGGCCCTGGCCGCGCTGGCGCCGCTGGCCGAGGCCCGTGGTGGCAATCTGGTGTGCGTCTTCGGCTGCGGCGGTGACCGCGACCGGACCAAGCGCCCGCAGATGGGGGCCATCGCCGCCCGCCTGGCCGGCCAGGTCGTGGTGACCAGCGACAACCCCCGCACCGAGGATCCCGCCCGGATCCTCGCCGACATCGTGGCAGGCCTGCCCGCCGGCGCCCCGCATGCCGCCGTGGTGGACCGCCGCGTGGCCATCCGCGAGGCCGTGCTGGGCGCCGCGCCGGCCGACGTGGTCCTGGTGGCCGGCAAGGGCCACGAGGACTACCAGGAGATCCAGGGCCAGCGCCATCCCTTCTCCGACGTGGAGGAGGCCCGCGCCGCCCTGATCGAGAGGGCCGGCCTGTGAGCGCTGCCTGCCTCATGACCCTGGCCCAGGCCCACGCCCTGCTGCAGCCCCTGCTGCCGCAGGCCCGGCTGGTGGGCGAGGGCGCGACCCCGCTGCAGCGCGTGCACAGCGACACCCGCAGCCTGCAGCCCGGCGATCTCTTCGTGGCCCTGCGCGGCGAGCGCTTCGACGCGAATGACTTCCTCGCCCAGGCCCGCGCGGCCGGCGCCGCCGCGGCCCTGGCCGAACGCGGCCTGGAGGCCGCCGGCCTGCCCGGCATCGAGGTGCCGGACGCCAAGGCGGCGCTGGGCCTGCTGGCCCAGGCCTGGCGCGCCCGCCTGCAGCTGCCCGTGATCGCCGTGACCGGCAGCAATGGCAAGACCACGGTCACGCAGATGATCGCCAGCATCCTCACGGCCTGGCTGGGCGAGGACGCGCTGGCCACGCAAGGCAATCTGAACAACGAGATCGGCGTGCCCCTGACCGTGCTGCGCCTGCGCCAGGACGACAGCCGCTGGCACCGCGCCGCCGTGATCGAGCTGGGCATGAACCACCCCGGCGAGATCGCCCCGCTGGCCGCCATGGCCCAGCCCACCGTGGCTCTGGTCAACAACGCCCAGCGCGAGCACCAGGAGTTCATGGGCACCGTGGAGGCCGTGGCGCGAGAGAACGGCGAGGTGATCCGCGCCTTGGCCGCCACCGGCGTGGCCGTGTTCCCGGCCGAGGACGCCTGCGCGCCCATCTGGCATGAGCTGGCCGGCGCACGCGCGCAGCTGAGCTTCGCGCTGCAGGGCGCGGCCGACGTGAGCGGTCGCGCGCAATGGATGGACGCCGGCCACTGGGCCCTGGAGCTGCACACGCCGGCGGGCGATGCCCCGGTCGTGCTGTCGGTCGCCGGCCTGCACAACGTGCGCAACGCCCTGGCCGCCAGCGCCTGCTGCCTGGCCGCGGGCGTGCCGCTGGCCTCCGTCGTGCAGGGCCTGGAGGCCTTCCGCCCGGTGAAGGGCCGCTCGGCGCTGCGCCGCGTCCAGCGGGCGGGGCAAGACCTGACCCTGATCGACGACAGCTACAACGCCAACCCGGACAGCGTGCGGGCGGGCATCGAGGTCCTGGCCGACCTGCCCGGCAGCAGCTGGCTGGTGCTGGGGGACATGGGCGAGGTCGGTGACCAGGGCCCGGAATTCCACCGCGAGGTGGGGGCCTACGCGGCTCAGCGGGGCCTGGCCGCGCTGTGGTGCGCGGGGCCGGCGGCGGCCCATGCGGCCGCGGCCTATGAGGCGTCGGGAGGCACGGCATGCCGTGCCTTCGTGACGGTGGACGAGCTCATCGCGGCGCTGGTCGCCGCACCGGAAGTCAAGAACGTGCTCGTCAAGGGATCGAGATTCATGCGCATGGAACGGGTGGTGGCGGCCTTGGCCGGCACGCAGGACCAAGGGGGCGCTCATGCTGCTTAGTCTGGCGCAATGGCTGGCCGGGATGTTCCCCGAGTGGGGTTTCCTGCGCCTCTTCAACTACATCACCTTCCGCGCGGTGATGTCGGCCATGACGGCCCTGCTGATCGGCCTGGCCTTCGGCCCCTGGGTGATCCGCCGCCTGACCGAGATGAAGATCGGCCAGCCCATCCGCGAATACGGGGTGCAGCAGCACCTGGCCAAGAGCGGCACGCCCACCATGGGCGGGGTGCTGATCCTGATCGGCATCGGCATCTCCACGCTGCTGTGGTTCGACTGGTCCAACCGCTTCGTGTGGGTGGTGATGCTGGTGACCATGGGCTTCGGTGCCATCGGCTGGGTCGACGACTGGCGCAAGGTGGTCTACAAGGACCCCGAGGGCATGAAGAGCCGCGAGAAGTTCTTCTGGCAGTCCCTGATCGGCCTGATCGCCGCGCTGTACCTGGCCTTCTCGGTGTCCGAGACCAGCTTCCTGGGCGTGGTCCAGCTCTTCTTCCGCTGGATCTCCAGCGGCTTCTCGACCGAGCTGCCGCCGCGGGCCGACCTGATGGTGCCCTTCTTCAAGACGGTGAGCTACCCGCTGGGCGTGTTCGGCTTCATCGGCTTGTCCTACTTCGTCATCGTGGGCACCAGCAATGCGGTGAACTTCACCGACGGCCTGGACGGCCTGGCCATCATGCCCGTGGTGCTGGTGGGCTCGGCCCTGGGCATCTTCGCCTACCTGACCGGCTCCTCGGTCTACGCCAAGTACCTGCTGCTGCCCTACATCCCCGGCGCCGGCGAGCTGCTGATCTTCTGCGGCGCGCTGGCGGGGGCAGGTCTTGCCTTCCTGTGGTTCAACACCCACCCGGCCCAGGTCTTCATGGGTGACGTCGGCGCGCTGGCCCTGGGCGGCGGCCTGGGCACGCTGGCCGTGATCACGCGCCAGGAGATCGTGCTGGGCATCATGGGCGGCGTCTTCGTGGCCGAGGTGCTCTCGGTGATGCTGCAGGTGACCTGGTTCAAGTACACCAAGAAGAAGTTTGGCGAGGGCAAGCGCATCTTCAAGATGGCGCCGTTGCACCACCACTTCGAGAAGTCGGGCTGGAAGGAGACGCAGGTCGTCGTGCGCTTCTGGATCATCACCATGCTGCTGTGCCTGATCGGCCTGTCCAGCTTGAAGCTGAGGTAAGTCCATGCGGCACCTCAAGGACCTGAGCCTGCTGATCCTGGGTCTGGGAGACTCCGGGCTGGCCATGGCCGCCTGGGGCGCGAAGCATGGCGCGGCGCGCATCCAGGTCTGGGATTCGCGCGAGCAGCCGCCGCAGCTGCCGGCCCTGCGCGAGCAGCTGCCGGCGGCCGAGTTTTTCCATGGCGAGCTGCCGGAGTCCGCGCTGAATGGCGTGCATCTCGTGCTGAAGAGCCCGGGCCTGTCGCCGCTGGACGGCCGCTTGGTGCCGCTGCTGGCGCTGGCCAAGGCCACCGGCATCCCGGTGCAGGGCGAGCTGGACCTCTTCGCCCGCGCCCTGGCCGACCTGAAGGCCGAGCGCCGTTACGAGCCCGCCGTGCTGGCCATCACCGGCACCAATGGCAAGACCACCACCACCTGCATGACGGCCCTGCTGGCCGAGCGCGCGGGCAAGCGCGTGGCCGTGGCCGGCAATATCGGCCCCAGCATGCTGGGCCTGCTGGGCGCGGCCATGGACCTGGAGCCGGCGCCCGCGGCCGTCGAGGCGCCTGCCGCCGCTGATGATGAAGACACGCTGCCGCTGGAGGCAGCCGCTGAGTTGCCCGCCGAGTCGCCGGAGGCTGAAGCCCTGCCCGTGACGGACGAGGCTGAAGCGGTGGCCGAAGCAGCTGTCGATGAAGAGCGTGCGCCTTCCGCAGAAGCGGATGCGCTTGAGCTCGCCAGCACCGAGGCCAGCGCCGCGCTGCCCGCCGACGAGCCGTCGACCCTCGAGGCCGTCGCCGCGCTGCTGGACGAACAGCCCCTGCCCATCAAGCCGCCGCCGCCCAAGCCGCGGGTCTTCGAGCACCTGCCCGAGGTCTGGGTGCTGGAGCTGTCCAGCTTCCAGCTCGACACAGTCGTGGGTTTCGAACCCACCGCCGCCGCCGTGCTGAACCTGACGCAGGACCACCTGGACTGGCATGGCGACATGGCCGCCTACGGCCGCGCCAAGGCCCGCATCTTCGGCCAGCAGGCGCTGATGGTGATCAACCGCGACGACCCCGAGGTCGAGGCCATGGTGCCCGCGCCGGTGCCGGTCAAGCAGGGCCGTGGCCGCCCGACGAAGCTGGTCTCGCGCGAGGTGGTGCGCTTCGGTCTGAATGCGCCCACGCACCCGGGCGACTATGGCCTCGTGGTCGAAGGCGGCATGGCCTGGCTGGTCCGCGCCCGTGAATCCGACGACACGATCAAGCGCCGCAAGGATGAACTGGAAGAGATCCTCCTCCAGCGCCTGATGCCCGCCGACGCCCTGCGCGTGCGCGGCCGCCACAACGCCGCCAATGCCCTGGCCGCCCTGGCGCTGGCCTCGGCCGCGGGCTGCGCGCTGGCGCCCATGCTGCACGGCCTGCGCGAGTACCGCGGCGAGCCGCATCGCGTCGCGTACGTGGCCACCGTGCGCGGCGTGGATTTCTATGACGATTCCAAGGGCACCAATGTCGGCGCCACCGTGGCCGCCATCAAGGGCCTGGGCGCCGACCGAGCGCCTGCGAAGCTCGTGATGATCCTGGGCGGCGACGGCAAGGGGCAGGACTTCTCGCCCCTGCGCGAGGGCCTGGCCCAGCACGCCCGAGCCATCGCCCTGATCGGCCGCGACGCGCCCGAGCTTGCCGCCACGCTGGACAGCCTGGACCTGCCCATGCAGACCCACGAAAGCCTGGAAGCCGCCACCCGCTGGTGCCTGGCCCAGGCCCAGTCCGGGGACAGCGTGCTGCTGAGCCCCGCCTGTGCCTCGCTGGACATGTTCCGCAACTACGCCCACCGCGCCGAGGTCTTCGTGGCCACGGTCGAGGCCCTGGCGAACGAGGAGGGCCTGGCCTGATGGCTGCCGACGCGCTCCTGAACCTGGGCGAGAAGCTCCGCGGTCTCTTCGCACGAGGTGCACGAGGCGGCCGCGAGGGCAGCGCGGCCGACGCCGTGCCGGTGCGGGACTGGGTTTCCACCTCGGCGGGCCAGCCCACGCGCCTGCAGGGCTTCGACATCACGCTGCTGTGGGTGGTGATCGCCATGATGGCCCTGGGCCTGCTGATGGTCTATTCGGCCTCCATCGCGATGCCAGACAACCCCAAGTTCGCCAAGTACCTGCCCACGCACTTCCTCACGCGCCACATCGTGGCCATCGGCCTGGGCCTGCTGGCCGGGCTGATCACGGTGCAGCTGCCGGTGAGTACCTGGGAGAAGGTGGCGCCCTGGCTCTTCGTGGCGGCCCTGGTGCTGCTGGTGGCGGTGCTGATCCCGCATGTGGGCAAGGGCGTCAACGGCGCGCGGCGCTGGCTGCCCCTGGGGGTGATGAACTTCCAGCCCTCGGAGCTGGCCAAGCTGGGCATCGCGATGTACGCGGCCAGCTACATGGTCCGCAAGATGGACGTGAAGGAGAACTTCTTCCAGGCCGTCTGGCCCATGGCCGTGTCGTTGGCGGTGGTGGGCGTGCTGCTGCTGGCCGAGCCGGACATGGGCGCCTTCATGGTGATCGCGGCCATCGCCATGGGCATCCTGTTCCTGGGCGGCGTCAACGGGCGCATGTTCTTCCTGATCGTGGCGGTGCTGATCGGCGCCTTCGTGCTGATGATCACCTTCAGCGAGTTCCGCCGCGAGCGCATCTTTGCCTACCTCAACCCCTGGGATGAGAAGTACGCCCAGGGCAAGGCCTACCAGCTGACGCACTCGCTGATCGCCTTCGGCCGCGGCGAGTTCTTCGGCCAGGGCCTGGGCGGCAGCCTGGAGAAGCTGCACTACCTGCCCGAGGCCCACACCGACTTCCTGCTGGCCGTGATCGGCGAGGAGCTGGGCTTCGTGGGCGTGGCCATCGTGATCTTCGGCTTCTTCTGGCTGACCCGCCGCATCTTCCACATCGGCCGCCAGGCCATCGCGCTGGACCGCGTCTTTGCGGGGCTCTATGCGCAAGGCATCGGCATCTGGATGGGCGCGCAGTCTTTCATCAACATGGGCGTGAACCTGGGCGCGCTGCCGACCAAGGGCCTGACCCTGCCGCTGCTGAGCTTTGGCGGCTCGGCGATCCTGATGAACTGCGTGGCCCTGGCGATCGTGCTTCGCATCGACATCGAGAATCGGCAGCTGATGCGAGGGGGGCGAGCATGAGCACCGCACGGCCGCCCGAAGGGGCTCATTCCCGCCTGGCGGGACAGCACGCAGTGCGAAGGATGCCCCAGGTGCGCACCGCACGGCCGCCCGAAGGGGCTCATTCCCGCCTGGCGGGACAGCACGCAGTGCGAAGGGTGCCCCAATGAGCACCCGTCACCTCGTCATCATGGCGGCCGGCACCGGCGGCCACATCATCCCGGGCCTGGCCGTGGCCGAGGAGATGAAGCGCCGCGGCTGGAGCGTCAGCTGGATCGGCACCGAGACCGGCATGGAGAACCGCCTGGTGCCGCCCACCGGCATCCCCCTGGACCGCCTGGCCTTCGCCGGCCTGCGCGGCAAGGGGCTGAAGCACGCCCTCACCGGGCTCTTCACGCTGGTGAAGGCCTTCGTGCAGTCGCGCATGGTCTACGTGACCCGCGACGCCGACGCCGTGCTGGGCATGGGCGGCTACGTCTGCGTGCCCGGCGGCTTCATGGCCTGGCTCATGCGCAAGCCGCTGGTGCTGGTCAATGCCGATGCCGCGCCGCTGATGTCCAACCGCCTGCTCAAGCCCTTCGCCCGGCGCATCGCCTTCGGCTTCGAGGGCGAGGCCGCGAAGGAACTGGGCGACAAGGCCCTCGTCAGCGGCAACCCGGTGCGCGCGGCCATCGAGGCGCTGCCGGCGCCGGCCGAGCGCTATGCCGGCCGCAGCGGCCCGCTGCGCCTGCTGGTGGTGGGCGGCTCCCTGGGCGCCAAGGCGCTCAATGATGTGCTGCCCCAGGCCCTCGCCCGCATGCCCGCCGAGCAGCGCCCGCTGGTCGTCCACCAGACCGGCCAGGGCCAGCAGGCCCAGGTGCAGGCGGCGTACAAGGCCGCGGGCGTGGACGCCGACGTGCGTCCCTTCATCGACGACATGGCCCAGGAGCTGGCGGCCTGCGACCTGATCCTGTGCCGCGCCGGCGCGGTGACGGTCAGCGAGCTGTGCGCGGCCGGTGTGCCGTCCATCCTCGTGCCCCTGGTCGTCAAGACCACCTCGCACCAGCGTGACAACGCCGCCTACATGGCCGGCAAGAGCGCCGCGCTGCACCTGCCGCAGGGCGAGCTGACGCCCGAGCGCCTGCAGCAGCTGCTGGCCACCCTCACCCGCGAGCGCCTGCTGCAGCTCGCCACGAATGCCCGGGCCCTGGCCCGTCCCCAGGCGGCCTCGCGTGTGGCCGATGAAATCGAGCGGCTGGTGAAGCCCTGACAAAGCCATGAGACACGCCATCAAGCACATCCACTTCGTCGGCATCGGTGGTGCCGGCATGAGCGGCATCGCCGAGATCCTGCACAACCTGGGCTACACCGTCTCGGGCTCGGACCAGGGCGAGAGCGCCACCACCCAGCGCCTGGCGCAGCTGGGTCTGCAGGTGCATATCGGCCATGCGGCCGCGCACATCGCCGGGGCGCAGGTGATCGTCACCTCCACCGCCGTGAAGGCCGACAACCCCGAGGTGCTGGCCGCCCGCGCCGCCCGCATCCCCGTGGTGCAGCGCGCCGTGATGCTGGCCGAGCTGATGCGCCTGAAGCAGGGCATCGCCATCGCCGGCACGCATGGCAAGACCACCACCACTTCGCTGGTGACCTCGGTGCTGGCCGAGGCCGGCGTCGACCCCACCTTCGTGATCGGCGGCAAGCTGAACTCGGCCGGCGCCAACTCGGCGCTGGGGCAGGGCGACTACATCGTGGTCGAGGCCGACGAGTCCGATGCCTCCTTCCTGAACCTGCTGCCCGTGATGGCCGTCGTCACCAACATCGACGCCGACCACATGGACACCTACGGCCATGACTTCGCGCGGCTGAAGCAGGCCTTCGTGGACTTCCTGCACAAGATGCCCTTCTACGGCGCGGCCATCCTGTGCGGCGACGACGAGGGCGTGCGCTCCATCATGCCCCTGGTGTCCCGCCCCATCATCAGCTACGGCCTGGGCGAGCACAACGCGGTGCGCGCGGTGGATGTGCAGGCCCTGGCCGGTGGCCAGATGCGCTTCACGGTGCAGCGCCGCTTCGACGGCACCCCGCTGGCGGACCTGGACATCACCCTGAACCTGGCGGGTCAGCACAATGTGCTCAACGCGCTTGCGGCCATCGCCGTGGCCACCGAGCTGGAGCTGCCGGACGCGCCCATCGTGGCGGCGCTGGCCAAGTTCGGCGGCGTGGGCCGCCGCTTCCAGCGCTACGGCGAGCTGCCTGCCGGTGACGGCGGCCGCTTCACATTGATCGACGACTACGGCCACCACCCCGTGGAGATGGCCGCCGTGCTGTCCGCCGCGCGCGGCGCCTTCCCCGGCCGCCGCCTGCTGCTGGCCTTCCAGCCGCACCGCTACACCCGCACCCGCGACTGCTTCGCCGACTTCGTCCGCGTGATCGCCGCGGCCGATGCCGTGCTGCTGACCGAGGTCTATGCCGCCGGCGAGGCCCCCATCGCCGGTGCCGACGGCGAAGCCCTGGCCGCCGCGCTGGAGGCCGCGGGCGGCACGCCGGTCTTCGTGCCGGACGTGGCCCTGCTGCCCGCCACCATCGCCAGCGAGAGCTGCGACGGCGACGTGGTGATCGTGATGGGCGCAGGCTCCATCGGCGCTGTGCCGGCGCGCACCGTTGAACTGCTGAAGGAGGCCGCCGAATGAGCCTGGACCTGAACATCGATCCCAAGGCCCTGGGCAAGGTGGCCGTGCTCTTCGGTGGGCACAGTGCCGAGCGGCCGGTCTCGCTGATGAGCGGCAATGGCGTGCTGGAGGCCCTGAAGTCCGCGGGCGTCGACGCCCATGCCTTCGACCCCGCCGAGCGCCCGCTGCAGGCCCTCAAGGACGAGCGCTTCGAGCGCGCCTTCATCGCCCTGCATGGCCGCGGCGGCGAGGACGGCTCGCTGCAGGGCGCCCTCGAATGGCTGGGCATCCCCTACACCGGCTCGGGCGTGACCGCCTCCGGCGTGGCCATGGACAAGACCATGACCAAGCGCGTCTGGGCCGCCGAAGGCCTGACCACGCCGAAGTACCTGGCCCTGAGCCGCGAGGAACTGACCCGCGAGCGCATCCGCAGCATCCCCGACGAGCTGGGCCTGCCCGTGGTGGTCAAGCCGCCGCACGAGGGCAGCAGCATCGGCATCACCAAGGCCGTGGGCTACTCGGTGATGCAGGAGGCCGTCGAGCTGGCCCTGGGCTTTGACGACGAGCTGCTGTTCGAGGAATGCATCGAAGGGCCCGAGCTGACCTGCGCTGTGCTGGGGCAGGGCGCCGATGCGGTGGCGCTGCCCGTCGTCGAGATCCGCGCCGCGGGTGGCGACTACAACTTCGAGAACAAGTACGTCTCCGACACCACCCAGTACTGCTTCGGCACCCTGGCGCCCGCGCTGGAGGCCGAGATCCAGCAGATGGTGCTCAAGGCCTACCGCCTGCTGGGCTGCCGCGGCTGGGGCCGTGCCGACCTGATGCTGCGCAAGTCCGACATGAAGCCCTTCCTGCTGGAGATGAACACCAGCCCGGGCATGACTTCACATTCGCTGGTGCCCAAGGCCGCGAAGGCCGTGGGCATCGAGTATCCGCAGCTGTGCCTGTGGCTGCTGGCGCAGGCCCGGACCGACCGCAAGCTGCCTGCCGGCAAGACCTGACCCCCAGATCCGACCGCCCGACACGCCATGCGTTCGACCACCCTCAACACCCCGCTGCCGCCGGACATCCGCCTGATGAACGGCGTGTCGGCGCTGCTGGTGCTGGGCGTGCTGTTGGCGGCCGTCAGCCTGGGCCTGCAGTGGCTGGTGCGCCAGCCGGTCTTCGCCATCCGCGCCATCACCGTGGAGGGCGACGTCAACCGCAACAGCGCCGCCTCGCTGCGCGCGAATGCGCTGCCGCGCATGAGCGGCAGCTTCCTCAGCATGAATCTGCAGCAGACCCGTGCCGCCTTCGAGGCCGTGCCCTGGGTGCGCCATGCCACGGTGCAGCGCCTGTGGCCGGCCCGCCTGCAGGTCACGCTGGAGGAGCACCAGCCCGCCGCCTACTGGGAGACCAAGCCCGAGGGCGCCGATGCCGAGAGCGACGCCACCGTGGAGCGCCTGCTGGTCAACGACCACGGCGAGGTCTTCCAGGCCAATCTGGGCGATGTGGAGGACGAAGACCTGCCGCTGCTCTCGGGCCCGGAGAAGAGCTCGGCCCACATGCTCAAGCTGTGGCAGCAGCTGCAGGCGCAGACCGCGCGCCTGGAGGACAGCATCAGCCGCCTGGACCTCTCCGGCCGCGGCTCCTGGCGCGCCACGCTGGAGAAGGGCACGGTCATCGAGCTGGGCCGCGGCACCGACGCCGAGGTGCTGGCCCGCTACACGCAGTACGTGAGCAGCATCACGCAGGTCAGCGCCCGTTTCCATACCGCCGTGCTCAGCGCGGACCTGCGCCATATCGATGGCTATGCGGTCCGGCTGCGCGGCATCTCGACATCCACGACGACGCCGGGCAAGCCCGGCGCCAAGAAGAATTGACGAAGGACTGACATGGCCAAGGAATACAAGGATCTGGTCGTCGGCTTGGACATCGGCACCGCCAAGATCATGGCCGTCGTGGCCGAGGTCATGGGCAATGGCGAGCTGCGCATCGCGGGGCTGGGTGTGGCGCCCTCGCACGGGCTCAAGCGCGGCGTGGTCGTGAACATCGACGCCACCGTGCAGTCCATCCAGCAGGCGCTGAAAGAGGCCGAGATGATGGCGGACTGCAAGATCAGCCGCGTCTTCACCGGCATCACCGGCAGCCACATCCGCGGCCAGAACTCCACCGGCATGGTCATCGTGCGGGACAAGGAGGTGACGCCGGTGGACGTGGCCCGCGTGGTCGAGACGGCCAAGGCCATCAACATTCCCAACGACCAGCGCCTGCTGCTGGTCGAGCCGCAGGAATTCGTGATCGACGGTCACGAGGTCAAGGAGCCCATCGGCATGAGCGGCGGGCGCCTGGAGGTCAAGGTCCACATCGTGACTGGCGCTCAAAGTGCCGCCGAGAACATCGTCAAGTGCGTGCGCCGCTGCGGCCTGGAGGTGGACCAGCTGGTGCTCAATCCCAGCGCCTCCAGCCTGGCCGCCCTGACCTCGGACGAGCGCGACCTGGGCGTGGCCCTGGTGGATATCGGCGCCGGCACGACGGACGTCGCCATCTTCACCGGGGGCTCCATCCGCCATACCGCCGTGATTCCCATCGCCGGGGATTTGATCACCAGCGATATTGCGATGGCCCTGCGCACCCCGACCAAGGATGCCGAGGAAATCAAGGTCGAGCACGGCGTGGCCAAGCAATTGCTGGCCGACCCGTCCGACCAGGTCGAGGTGCCGGGTTTGGGCGATCGGGCGCCCCGGATGCTTTCAAAACAAGCACTTGCGGGCGTCATTGAACCCCGTGTCGAGGAAATCTTCTCCCTGGTCCAGCAGGTCATCCGGGAATCCGGGTATGAGGAGCTGCTGTCCTCGGGGATTGTGCTGACCGGCGGCTCGGCGGTCATGCCGGGTATGGTCGAACTGGCCGAGGACATTTTCCTCAAACCCGTGCGGCGCGGAAATCCGACCTATAGCGGCGCCCTGTTCGACATGGTGGCCAACCCGCGCTCCGCCACGGTGATGGGCCTGCTGGAGGAGGCGCGGCTGTCGCGCACCCGCGGCCTGAAGGCGGCACAGCAGGCGGGCTCGGTGAAAACCCTGTTCGGCCGTGCCAAGGACTGGTTTCTGGGGAATTTCTGAGACCCACCGGCCAAAGGGTATGGACCGGTTTGGGCGGATTTGATGAGGACGTGTTGGTGAATATGGGACCGGGATGAGCCCGCAAGGGTCCTGGAATGTGGTGTAAAGGGATACAAACCCCCAAAAAACAAGGGGGGTACCCATAAAAAAGGGTAGATCCCTCTCGTTTTTTTCTGCTGGCAACTGCACAATTGCTGAAGGAGGTATGTTATGGCGATCGAGATGATCGAAGAGTTTGATCAGGGCACCCAAATCAAGGTGATTGGTGTCGGTGGCGGCGGCGGCAACGCGGTCGATCACATGATTGATCAGGGCGTGCAAGGCGTGGAATTCATTTGCGCCAATACCGATGCACAGGCACTGAACCGCTCCAAGGCCGACCAGCTGCTGCAGCTGGGCACCACGGGCTTGGGCGCAGGCGCCAAGCCCGAAGCCGGCAAGGCTGCCGCGGAGGAGGCCGAGGCCCGTATCCGCGAGGCCATCACGGGCGCCAACATGCTCTTCATCACCGCCGGCATGGGCGGTGGTACCGGCACCGGCGCGGCCCCCGTGATCGCCCGCGTGGCCAAGGAGATGGGCATCCTGACGGTCGGTGTGGTGACCAAGCCCTTCGAGTTCGAAGGCTCGCGCCGCATCAAGGCCGCGGACAGCGGCCTGGCCGAACTGGAAGCCAACGTCGACTCCCTGATCGTCGTGCTCAACGAGAAGCTGCTGGATGTGCTGGGCGAGGACGTCACCCAGGACCAGGCCTTCGCGCACGCCAATGACGTGCTGAAGAACGCCGTGGGCGGCATCTCGGACATCATCCACATCCCGGGCCTCGTGAACGTCGACTTCGAAGACGTCAAGACCGTGATGAGCGAGCCCGGCAAGGCCATGATGGGCACGGCGCAAGCCACCGGCCCGGACCGCGCCGCCAAGGCCGCCGAAGCCGCCGTGGCCTGCCCGCTGCTGGAGGGCATCGACCTTTCCGGCGCGCGGGGCGTGCTGGTGCTGATCGCCGCGGGCAAGAGCAACTTCAAGCTCAGCGAATCGCGCAACGCGATGAACACCATCAAGCGTTATGCGGCCGAAGACGCACACATCATCTACGGCACCGCCTACGACGAGAGCCTGGGCGACGCCATGCGTGTCACCGTGATCGCCACCGGCCTGTCGCGCCGTGCCGCCCAGCAGCAGCCGCTGCAGGTGGTGCAGCAGCAGACCCAGCTGCGCACCGGCACCGACAACATGCCCGTGCTGACCAACCCCGTGATGATGGGCAATCCCGCCATGGGCGCCCCGGTGCCCACCGCGCAATCGGTGGCCCAGGACTTCGGCGGCATGAGCGTGCCCAGCGTCTGGCGTCACGGCCGCACCGCGGCCGCCAAGGTCGAGGCCCTGTCGTCCAACGGCATGGATGAGATCGAGATCCCGGCCTTCCTGCGCAAGCAGGCTGACTGAGTCTCCCGCGGGCCCCTGAGGCCCGCCGCCCCCGGCGATCTGTGCCCCGCCGGTGGGCCCTGCTGACTTCACCCGTCGCGCCTTACCTCCTTCAGGCGCGCACGGGTGTTTTTGTTTGTAAATGTGCTGGGCCGCGCTTCGTATTTACGCGACGCTCCCCATGCTTGCACGGGGCCGCCTTCTTGGCAGTCCCGGTCGCACGGCGCAGACTCCAGCCGCTTCGCGGCAAGCCTGCCGCCACACATTCAATAACTCATGGCTGTTGTTGGGCGGCTTCGTCGGCCGGACACCCTCTTGCATTTCTCATGGCGGTTCCTGGGGCTTGTGGCGCTGCTGCTGTGCGCCTGGGCCTGCCAGGCCCAGGTGCCGCCGCGCCTGCACCCCGAGCTGCCGGCCACGCGTGCGGGCGAGCAGGCCCGCACGGCCGAGCTGGCCGTCACCGCGCTGAGCCGCGAGGACCTGAAGGCCTGGTGGGCGGCACTGCGCCGCATCGACGGCAGCAATGCCGCGCTGCCCGCGGCCCTGCTGCCGCCCGAGGAGGCGCAGGCCTGGCGGCAGGTGGACCTGCCGGACATCCGCCAGCGCGCCATCAGCACCGATTTCTCCGGCCCGGCCGAGTACCAGATGCGCTGGTACCGCTTCCGCTACCGCGCGCCGGATGACCGCTGGCCGACCAGCGTGGCGCTCTACAGCCCCAAGGTCGTGGGCATGGCCACCGCGGTGCTGGTGCGCACCGAGGCCGGCTGGCGCCCCATCTACGACAACCAGGCCGGCGCCCGCGAGCAGTGGGTGCGGCCCCTGTGGGCGCTGATTCCCGGTGCGCTGACGGCCCTGCACGAGGGGCAGGACATGGAGATCGTCCTGGCCGTGCCCGTGCACCGCAAGGGCTTCTACACCGTCACCACCGCCTGGCTGGGCGCGCGCGAGGACCTGGAGCCCATGGTCGAGCGCCGCTGGGCCCTGCAGATCGGCGTGCCACAGGCCACCGGCCTGACCCTGGTGGTGCTGGCCCTGTTCTCGATCACCCTGTGGTGGCGCCGCCGCCAGGAGCCCGCCTATCTGCTCTTCACCCTGGCCAGCCTGGCCTGGCTGGTGCGCAATCTGCATTACCACCTGGACATGCCGCGCAGCCTCAATGCCCTGGACTGGTTCTGGTGGCTGACGCATGCCTCCATGTCCTGGGTGATGCTGCTGACCTTCATGTTCGCGCTGCGCTTCGTGCCCACGCGCTACCGGCGCTTCGAGCGTTTCGGCCTGGGCTTCGTTGTTGTCACGGGCCTGCTGACCCTGCCGACCTGGGGCCGCTTCTACGACACCGTGGTGGCCCAGCACCTGGCCAACGGCATCGTGGGCCTGCTGGGCACGGGCTTCATGCTGCGGGTGGCCTGGCAGGCGCGCAGCCGCGAGCTGTGGGCCATCGTCATCGCCCTGGTCATCGGCCTGGGGCTGGGGGTGCATGACCTGGGCCTGCTCGCCGGCTGGGGCTGGCCCGAGCACATCTACCTGATGCCCTTCAGCACCCTGATCATCGTGGCCAGCTTCCTCTATGCGGTGCGCAGCCGCTACCTGGGCGCCCTGAACCAGGTCGAGCAGGCCAACGAGCACCTGGCCCTGCGCCTGTCGGAGCAGAGCCGCCAGCTCTCGGCCCAGCACGAGCAGCTGCGCGAGGCCGAGCGCCAGCAGGCGCTGCTGCTGGAGCGCCAGCGCCTCATGCAGGACATGCACGACGGCCTGGGCTCCTCGCTGCTCTCGGCCATGGTGGCGGTGGAGCAGGGCCGCATGGAGCAGTCGGTGGTGGTGGAGGTGCTGCGCGAATGCGTGGACGACCTGCGCCTGGTGATCGACTCGCTCGAGCCCGTGGGCCACGACCT
Source organism: Roseateles flavus (assembly GCF_039872765.1). NCBI lineage: Bacteria > Pseudomonadati > Pseudomonadota > Betaproteobacteria > Burkholderiales > Sphaerotilaceae > Roseateles > Roseateles flavus. Next base: position 301,273 of record NZ_JBDPZC010000004.1, read on the forward strand.
GGTCTCCCTGCTGGCCACCATGCGCTACCGCCTGGCCAAGCGCCTGCAGGGCTCGGGCCTGGTGATGGAGTGGGACGTGCAGGACCTCCCGCCGCTGTCGTGGCTGGAACCGCCGGATGCGCTGCATGTGCTGCGCCTGCTGCAGGAGGCGCTCAACAACGTGCTCAAGCATGCCCGTGCCCAGCGGGTGCGCATCGCCACGCGGGACCTGGGCGACCGCATCGAGATCCGCGTGGAGGACGACGGCCAGGGCTTCGACATGGCCTCGGCGCGCAAGGGCCGCGGCCTGCGCAACCAGGTCAAGCGGGTACAGCGCCTGGGCGGCACCCTGCATGTGGACAGCTCACCCGGCCTGGGCACGCGCCTGAGCCTGCGCCTGCCGGTGAGCAAGGTGGAGGATTGCTCAGGGGGCGGCGTTTCGGGGCTGCCCCCCAAGGCCCCGGACGGGCAGGGCGGCGCCTGATCGCCGACAATGGGCGGATGCTCAAGCAAAGAACCCTGAAGTCGCTGACCCGCGCCGTCGGCGTGGGCATCCACAGCGGCCAGAAGGTCGAGATGACCCTGCGGCCCGCCGCCCCGGACACCGGCATCGTCTTTCGCCGCATCGATCTCAACACGCCCGTGGACATCCCCGTGCGCGCCAGCACCGTCTGCGACACCCGCATGGCCACCACCGTGAGCCCCGGCGGGGACCCGGGCGCGCCGCGCGTTCAGACCATCGAGCACCTGCTCTCCGCCTGCGCGGGCCTGGGCCTGGACAATCTCTACGTGGACATCAATGCCGACGAGGTCCCCATCCTCGACGGCTCCGCCGCCAGCTACGTCTTCCTGCTGCAGAGCGCCGGCATTCAGCTGCAGGACGCCCCCAAGCGCTTCCTGCGCGTGAAGAAGACCGTGGAGGTGCGCCAGGGCGAGGGCAAGCGCCTCATGTGGGCCCGCCTGGAGCCCTTCCACGGCTACACGCTGTCCTTCCAGATCGAGTTCGACAATCCGGCGGTGGCCGCCACCGGCCAGCAGTTCACCTTCGACATGGGCTCCGGCCAGTACAAGAAGCAGATCGCCCGTGCCCGCACCTTCGGCATGACCAAGGACATCGAGCTGATGCGCTCCCGCGGCCTGACCCTGGGCGGCGCCATGGACAACGCCATCGTGGTCGACGACTACCGCGTGCTCAATGCCGACGGCCTCCGCTACGACGACGAGTTCGTCAAGCACAAGATCCTCGACGCCATCGGCGACATGCACGTCGCCGGCCACCCGCTGCTGGGCGCCTACACCTCCTTCAAGGGCGGCCACGCCCTGAACAACCAGCTGCTGCGCGCCTTGCTGGCCGACGAGGCCAACTACGAGATCGTCAGCTTCGAAGACGAGCGCGAGGCGCCGCAGGGTTTTGCGGCGCTGGCGCCGGCCTGGTGAGCTGAGGAAGGATCGCCGCCATGATGCTCTTCCGCCTCGTCTTCGGCCTGCTCCTGCTGGGCGCGCTGCTGTGCTTTGCGATGTACATCGGCACGCGCCAGCCCCTGTGGCGGCGGCGCGGGCAGCTGCTGGTCAAGTGGACGATCCTGGCGGCCTTCGGCTTCTTCGGCGTGCTGCTGCTGGAGCGTCTGGCCGTGATGCTCTGAGCGCGGGCGGCCGGGCAGGCCGCGCCGCTCATTCCTCCAGCGCCTGCAGCTGCACGAGCCGCTGGTAGATTCCGCCCTCGATGGTCATCAGCACGTCGTGCGTGCCCCGTTCGGCCAGGCGGCCGTGGTTGAGCACCAGGATCTGGTCCGCCTCGCGGATGGTGGAGAGCCGGTGCGCGATGGCGATCACGCTGACCTGGCCGTGCAGCTCGCGCAGGGCCTCGGAGATGAGGGCCTCGGTGGCGCTGTCGATGCTGGCCGTGGCCTCGTCCAGAAAGAGCACGCGCGGCGCGCCGGCCAGGGCGCGGGCCATGGCGATCAGCTGCTTCTGGCCGGTGGAGACCCGCGCGCCGCCTTCGCCCAGCAGGGTGTCGTAGCCCTGGGGCAGGGAGGCGATGTAGTCGTGGATGCGGGCCTGCCGCGCGGCGCGGACCATGGCTTCCTCGGAGATGTCCCGGCCCATGGTGATGTTCTCGCGCGCCGAGGCCGCCATCAGGTAGGGCTCCTGCGGGACCAGGCCCACGGCGTCGCGGAAGGCGGCGTCGGGGATGTGGGCCAGGGGCTGGCCGTCGATCAAGACCTGACCCTGCTGCGCCTGGTAGAAGCGCAGCAGCAGGGCCAGCAGGGTGCTCTTGCCCGAGCCCGTGTGGCCGACGATGCCGGTGAAGCTGCCCGCGGGGAAGCGCAGGTCCAGGTCCTTCAGCACCCACAGGGGCTGGCCCTCGGCCGTGTCCTTGTAGGCGAAGCTCAGGCGCTGGACGCTCAGCTCGCCGCGCGTGATGTGCGCACCGTCCTGCTGCTGGCTGGCTTCGCCCGCTTCCTGCAGCAGCGCGCGCACCCGCGAGGCCGCCACCATGGACTGCTGCAGCTGGCCGAACTGCATGGTGATCTGGATCAGCGGCTCCACCACTCGCGAGATGTAGCTCAGGAAGGCATAGAGCAGGCCCACCTCCATGGCCTCGCCCAGGCCGGCCACATGCAGGGCCTCGCGCTGGCCGAAGCCGTAGATGAGCGTGATGATCAGCAGCACGTTGAGCAGGTCCAGCGCCGGGCGCAGCAGCCAGGCATTGGCGCGCAGCTCGGACACGCGGGCCGCCCAGTGCCGGCCATTGGTCTGCTCGAAGCGCTGGGCAAAGCGCCCGGCCGCGCCGGTGGCCTGCAGCACGGCCATGCCGGCGAGGCTTTCGGCCATCTGGGCGTTGATGTCGGAGCGCAGCTCGCGTGCGCGCTGCACTGCCGGCGCGCTCCAGCGCTGGTAGAGCCAGATGATCAGCACGCTGGCCGGCACCAGGGCCAGCACGATCAGCATCAGGTGCCAGTCCAGCCAGGCCATGGCGGCCAGGGCGCCCAGGATCACGAGGCTGGAGTCCAGCATCACGTAGAGCACCTGGCGGTAGAGCTGGTTGACGGCCTCGGTGTCGTTGGTGACGCGGCTCAGCAGCTGGCCCGAGATGGAGCGGTCGAAGAAGGCCATGGGCAGGCCCATGACGTGGGCGAAGACGCGGTCGCGCAGGCGCAGCACCGAGCGCCGGGCCACGCCGGCCATGCGGGTCAGCTGGGCATAGCGCACCCAGGAGGCCGTCCAGCCGCACAGCAGCAGGCCCGCCAGCAGCGCGGCCATGGCGGGCAGCTCGAACTGGCGCGGCAGCAGGTGCTCGTCGATGAAGCGCTTGCCCAGGGCCGGGCCCAGGGCCTCCAGGCCGGCGGCGATCAGCAGCCACAGCGCGCCCCAGCGCAGGCTGCGCTTCTCGGGGCGGGCCGCTTCCAGCAGCAGGCCGACGGCACGCCAGGGGCTCGGGGCCTTGTTCTTGTCCTCAGGCTGCATCGAGCGAGGCCTCCAGTTGTTGATAGCGCCACTGCGCGGCATACCAGCCACCCAGGGCCAGCAGGGCCTCGTGGGTGCCGCGCTCGACGATGCGGCCGGCCTTCAGCACCACGATCTCGTCCGCTTCCATCACGGCGCTGAGGCGGTGGCTCACCACCACCAGGCCGCGCTCGGGATGCTGCCGGCGCAGCTCGCGCAGGTGAGACAGGATCTGGGTCTCGGTGCCGGTGTCCACGGCGGAGAGGGCGTCGTCCAGCATCAGCAGGGGCGCCTCGCTGAGCAGGGCGCGGGCGATGGCCACGCGCTGGCGCTGGCCTCCCGAGAGCGTCACGCCGCGCTCGCCCACCAGGGTCTCGTAGCCCTGGGGCAGGGCGGCGATGTCCTCGTGCACCGCGGCCAGGCGAGCCACCTGCTCGATGGCCTCGCGGCCGGCCTCGGGGCGGGCCAGGGCGATGTTCTCGGCGATGGAGGCCGAAAAGAGGAAGGGCTCCTGCGGCACCCAGGCCAGGCCGCGGCGCAGGGCCTCCAGGCGCACGTCCACCAGGGGCAGCTGGCCCAGCAAGACCTGACCCTCGCTCGGCTCGAACTGCCGCAGCAGCAGCTTCAGCAGGGTGGACTTGCCCGAGCCGGTGGGGCCCACGATGCCCAGGGTGCGGCCGGGCGCCAGGCTCAGGCTGATGTCGCACAGCGCCTGGCGCTCGCTGCCGGGGTAGCCGAAGCCCAGGCTCTGCAAATGCAGGGGCACCTCGGTGGGCATGGCCAGGCGGCCGCCGTCGTGCAGGCTCAGCGGTGCGTCCAGCACGGGCTGCAGGCGCCCCCAGGCGGCGCGGCCGCGCTCCAGCAGGGACAGCACCCAGCCCGCCGCGAACATCGGCCAGATCAGCTGGCCCAGGTACATGGTGAAGCTGGTCAGCTGGCCGATGCTGAGCTCCTGGCGGGCCACCAGCCAGCCGCCCAGGCCCAGGGCGATGACGGTGGCCGCCGTCAGCGCCATGCCCACCGCAGGCTCGTAGGCGGCCTCCCAGCGCTGGGCGCGGAAGGCGGCCTCGCCGGCGTGGTCGGCCAGCTCATGGAACTGGCGGCCGGCCCGCGGAATCAGGCCCAGGGCGCGCAGGGTTCGCACACCGGCCAGGCTTTCCTGGGCATGCTGGTTGAGGCTGGAGAAGCGGGCGAGCGAGTCTTTCCAGGCCAGATGCACATGGTTGGAGATGAACCAGAAGGCCAGGGCCATCAGCGGGAAGGGAAGCAGGGCGGCAAGGCCCAGGCGCCAGTCCACGCCCAGGGTCATCATGCCGAGCACCAGGATCAGGGTGAGGCTGCCGTCGAAGGCGGCCAGCAGGGCCTCGCCGGCGGCCATCTCGACGGCGTCGATGTCATTGGTGGCCAGGGCCATGAGGTCGCCGGTGCGCTGGGCCTGGAAGAAGGCCGGGCCCTGCAGGGTCATGCGCTCATAGAGCCGGGTGCGCAGCTCGCGCCCGAGGCGGTAGGCCGCCGCGAAGAGCTGCAGCCGCCAGCCCACGCGCAGCAGATAGATGGACAGGCCCGCCGCCAGCAGCAGGCCCAGCTGCATCAGCAGGTCCGGGCCCTGCAGCCGGCCCTGGGCCAGGCCGTCGACCAGATGGCCCACCTGGCGCGGAATCCAGACGGTCAGCAGGGCGATGCTGGCCAGCATCACGGCGGACGAGGCATAGGCACGCCAGTGCCGGGCCACGAAGGCCGAAAGAAGGCGGGAGAGTGTCATGGGGGGCGGAGCTTAAGCGCATCCGGCAAGCGCGTGCGCCGCTCATTGTGCCAAGGCCGCTCAGACGCATCCAAAGGTGACACCGCCCGGCCAAGCCCGGGTCGAGGGCGCGGGCTGTTGCCTGGCTTCCACATGGTTTGCCCCAGGGCGCGGCGGGCCGCTGGCGCCCCGGCATGGGGCGTCACGGGCTGCGTTCCCGGGCGATGCCCCTGGGCACGGCACTTGCCTGCCTCCGCCCCTGCGTCAGCTTGACGCAGGGCAGGATCGGCGCAGGCCAGGCAAGACCCGACCCCGCTAGTTCTGACACGTGAATTTGTCACAAGCGCTCGCTAGCATGCGCCTGCGTCGTGGCAGAGGTTGTGGGCCGGGCGCGAACCGTGCCACACAGAGGCACCCATGGCGAGCCATGGGATTTCAAGACGGGAACGGACTGAGGAAGGATCGAGGAAGGGCCGGACGAGCCAGGGGCGTGCCTGCGGGCAGGGCCAGGAGAGCGCAAACCTTTGCGACTCCCGGTCACCGCAAAGGCTTGCCTCCGTGCGTCGCCTGCCTTTCGCGTGCTGTCCTGCGGTCTTCATGCGGCGTCCCTGCCGCCCTGGCTTGCGGATCCCCGGCGGCCCCGGGGGGCCTCTCCTGTGCACGACGGTCTACCCCCTAGCAGCACACGAGATGCAAACCATGAAGCTCAAACCCTTGGCATTCCTGCTGGCCGCGGCCTTCGCCGCGCCGGCGGCCCTGGCCTCGCCCAGCGGCGTCGTGATCAGCCAGATCTACGGCGCAGGTGGCAACAGCGGCGCCACCTACAAGAACGACTACATCGAGATCTTCAACGCGGGCGCCAGCGCGGTGAACGTCGGCGGCTGGTCCGTCCAGTACGCCTCCTCGGGCGGCAGCAGCTGGCAGGTGACCGGCATCCCCGCCGGCACCCAGCTGCAGGCGGGCCAGTACCTGCTGATCAGGCAGCAGGCCGGCGCGGGCGGCACGGTGGACGTGCCGGGCGACGTCAATGGCAACATCCCCATGTCCGCCACGGCGGGCAAGGTGGCCCTGGTGCGCAGCACGGCGGCCCTGAGCGGCACGAACCCGGCCGGGGTCGAGGACATCGTCAGCTTCGGCAGCGCCGCCACGCCCACCGAGGGCTCGCCCACGCCCACGCTGAGCGCCAGCAGCGCCGCCTTCCGCGCGGCCGAGGGCTGCACGGACAGCAACAACAACAGCGCCGACTTCAGCCTCGCCGCGCCCCTGCCGCGCAACAGCGCCAGCCCCTTCAAGGCCTGCGGCGGCACGCCCGTGGCCCAGCCCATCGTGCCCAGCTGCCCGGACGGCAACGCCACCTCGGGCAGCACCAGCACCCTGAGCGTCACGGCCGCCGATGCCGACAGCATCGTCAACGCCGCCAGCATCGTGGGCAGTTGGCCTGCCGGCATCACCCTGGGCAGCTTCAGCGCTGCGGGCAGTGTCGGCGGCACGGCCAGCCAGTCGGTGCGCGTGGACAGCAGCGTGCTGCCCGGCCTCTACAGCCTCAGCCTGGACTGGAGCAATGACGGCGGCCAGCACGCCAGCTGCAGCTTCAAGGTCAATGTCAGCGGCCCGGTGCCCGTCTACAAGATCCAGGGCAACGGCGCCACGAGCCCCTACGCGGGCCAGACGGTGACGACCCGCGGCGTGGTCACCAAGCTCAACAGCAACGGCTTCTTCCTGCAGGACCCGGTGGGCGACGGCGACCCCACGACCTCGGACGGCATCTTCGTCTTCACCAGCACCGCGCCTACCGTGAGCGTGGGCCAGCTCATCCAGCTCAACGCCAAGGTGGCCGAGTTCAACGTGGGCGCCGCCGGCAATGCCGGCACCCTGGCTCGCCCCCTGACCCAGCTGACCTCGCCCAGCGGCATCGTGGTGCAGGGCAGCGGCTATGCCGTCACGCCCGTGGAGGTGGACCTGGCCACGCTGCCGGCCGATGGCCTGGAAGCCTATGAAGGCATGGTCGTGACCCTGCGCGGCCCGCTGACCGTGCAGCAGAACTACTTCCTGGGCCGCTTCGGCCAACTGACCCTGGCCGCCGGTGGCCGCCTGCTCACGCCGACCAACGTGCTGCCCGCCGGTCCCGACGCCCTCGCGCTGAAGGCCGACAACCTGCGCCGCGCCATCATCCTGGACGACGGCACCTCGCTGCAGAATCCCAATCCCACGCCTTTCATGGCCGCGGACGGCACGGTGCGTGCGGGGGACACCCTGGCCACGCTCACCGGCGTGATCGACTACGGCCTGGCCACCAGCAGCAGCGGCGGCGCCGGCTCCTACAAGATCCACCCGCTGGCGGCCCCGGACTTCGCGCGCACCAACCCGCGCACGGCCACGCCGCAGGTGACCGGCGGCAATGTGCGCATCGCCAGCGCCAACGTGCTGAACTTCTTCACCACCTTCACCAATGGCCAGACCTTCGACGGCAAGACCGGCCAGGGCTGCTCGCTGGGTGGCTCGGTCTCGGCCAGCAACTGCCGCGGCGCGGACAGCCTGGCCGAGTTCCAGCGCCAGCGCGCCAAGATCGTGGCCAACCTCGCCGGCCTCAACGCCGATGTGGTGGGCCTGATGGAGATCCAGAACAACGGCAACACCGCGCTGCAGCACCTGGTGGATTCGCTCAACGCGCAGGTCGGCGCCGGCACCTATGCCATCGTGCCCACCCCCGCCCAGGGCACGGGCGACGATGCCATCCGCGTGGCCATGATCTACAAGCCGGGCAAGCTGACGCTCAACGGCGTGCCCATCTCGGACCCGGACGACGTCAACAACCGACCCCCGCTGGCCCAGGGCTTCCTGCTGGCCAATGGCGAGAAGTTCTCGGTGATCGTCAACCACCTGAAGTCCAAGGGCAGCTGCCCCTCCTCGGGCCCGGACGTGGACGACGGCCTGCAGGGCTGCTGGACGGCCACGCGCGTCAAGCAGGCGCAGCGCCTGAAGACCTTCCTGGGCACGGTGAAGAGCAGCTTCGGCACGCCGCAGGTGGTGATGCTGGGTGACTTCAACGCCTACGCCAAGGAAGATCCCATCCTCGCGCTGACCAGCGACGGCAGCATCGTCGACCAGGTCGGCCGCTTCGATCCGGCGGACTACTCCTATGTCTTCGACGCCATGGCCGGCCGCCTGGACCACGGCTTCAGCACGCTGGAGCTGAGTCCCAAGGTGGTGTACGCGACCTCCTGGCACATCAATGCCGACGAGCCCACCATCATCGACTACAACCTGGAGTTCAAGCAGCCGGCCTGCGCCAGCTGCGGCCCGGACTACTACACGCCCACCGCGTTCAAGAGCTCGGACCACGACCCCATGGTGATGGGCTTGGACCTGAGCAAGCGCTTCACCGGCACCGCGGGCAATGACACGATCGTCGGCACTGACGGCGACGACGTCATCGAAGGCGGCCTGGGCCGCGACACGCTGACCGGCGGCAAGGGCCGCGACCAGTTTGTCTTCCGCACCGGCGCCGATGGCGTGGACACCATCACCGACTTCACGCCCGGCGAGGACCTGCTGGTCTTCACCGAGCTGCTGAAGAACGTGGGCATCAGCAGCGCGGACCCGCTGGGCCAGGGCTTCATCACCTGCACGCCGTCCTCGGGCAGCGCCCTGATCGGCTACGACCCGGACGGTGCGGTGGGCACGGCCAAGTCGCGCCCCGTGGTCCTGCTCAAGGGCCTGGGCTGCAGCGCCGTGACGCCGGCCATCTTCAAGTTCTGAACCCTGAGGGATCCATCATGAAAACAATCGCATCACTGATCGCCGGCGCCGCACTGACGGCCGGCCTGAGCCTGGGCGCGCAGGCGGCGCCCGTCAGCAAGACCTTCGAGGGCCTGATCGATGCCGGCCCGCTGCTCAACGAGAGCTTCAGCGGCTTCTTCAGCTATGACGATGCCGCCCTGAGCTTCAGCGGCTTCGAGTCCGTGGCACTGAGCAGCTTCGGCCTCGATTTCCTGGGCGCCAGCCACGGCCTCAACGCCACGGCCACGGCCGACTTCCAGGACGGCATCTTCCTCGGCCTGAGCTACCTGGACGGCACGCCGGACTGGAGCCTCAGCTTCACCTCCGGCTCGTTTGACAGCAGCGATGCCTATCTGCACTACAGCCTGAAGGGCGGGGTGGAGAGCAGCGGGGCCTACACGGTGAAAGACGCGGCCTCGGCCGTGCCGGAGCCGGCGAGCCTGGCGTTGAGCCTGCTCGCGCTGGGCGGGGTGGCCCTGGTGAGGCGGCGCAAGGGCTGATCGAGTCAGCTGATTGCCTGGAGGGCGCCGCTTGCGGCGCCCTTTTTGCGTCAGGCCTGGCCCCAGTGGTTCCCGGCGAGGCCCGCCAGCCAGAGAAGAAGCCCTGCTACGGCCGCAAGAACCGTCGTGGGGGTCTCCCGGCCCGTCCCTTCGATGAACGACAGCGGGAAGGTCAGGCAGTCCAGGAGGTAGTGCTTGGGGCTGGCGCCACCCCCCAGAAACATCAACCCCAGGCCGGCCCCTTCAAGCGCGGAGAAGTGCTCTCCCCGGTAGAACGAGGCACCGGCCCAGACCAGGCTGGCCCCCGAGGCTGCAATGAAGAGCCCGCAAAGAAGGAACTCGACGACGTCATACTCCGGGTGATCGCGCATGGCGGTCATTCTGCCGCAGCGTCGGCGCCGGCCCACTGGCAGAATGCCGCGACAACGCAGGCAAAGCGCCAGACCCCCCTTACCGCCACCTTTGAAGGCGAGATCCTCCTGGATGAGCGGGATGACGGAAGGCCCGCGTGGCCGCTTCGCTCGGGCGAGTGGCGCACCGTTCTTTCTGCTTGCGTCGTTGTCTCCTCCCGCGAGAGCCAAGGACGAGGACTGAAGCCCACGGCTGGATACGCTGATCTCTTCCCCGTACTTTCGAAACGAGGTGCCCATCGCCACCATGGAAATTGCCAGCAACGACAGCCACTTCTTTCTGCGCTTCGAGCAGATGCTGACGCCCCGCTCCGTCTTTGAGGCCCAGGGCGAAGCGCATGAAGCGATTGACCTGCGGCTCGTGCAGTCGATCGATGAACTGCTGGTCCCGTCCTTGGGGAAATGGGAAGGGTCTGGCTCCTGGTTCCATCAGCTGGACTTCTATGGTGATGGGGTTCGATCTCTCACGTTCAGCCGCACCGTCTTTCCCTACGATCAAATTCGGCGCCTGCAAGCGCTGCTGCAGGGGGAGCACGCACCGTTTTGCATCCTGTGCATTGCGACGGACAAGCTGTCGCCTGCCAATGATGAGAGGGCGAGCGAGGCTGGCGATGACTATCTCGCAATCTTCGCGGAGCGCTTGCTGGCGACCAAGCCCCTTGCCGTGCAGTGCCCCAATGGGTAAAGACCTGACCCCCGGCGCAAGAACTGATCACGTCCGCTGACCGCGAGGAGGGTGCTGCATGCGGCGCCCATTTTCCTTCTTCGATGCGCCCTCCCCAAACTTTCGCCACCCTCGGCAGCACTGGCTACATTGCGGCGGATTCGAGGCTTCGCAGGGCAAGGTGCCATGGCATTCAGGAAACTCAAGGCTTCACTTTTCGTCGCGGCGCTGCTGGGCCTGATGCCGGCCCTGGGGCAGGCCCGGAGCGCCGTCGAGCAGGCGAATGCACAGGCGCGGCAGCTGGTCCAGCAGACCATGCAGGAGCGCCGCATTCCGGGGTTGCAGCTGGCCGTGGTCAAGGACGGGCGGGTGGTGCTCTCTGAAAGCTATGGCCTGGCCCATGTGGAGAACCGCGTGCCGGTGAGCGCCAGCACCCTGTTCCCCATCAACTCCGCGACCAAGGCCTTCACCGGCGTCGCGATGATGCAGCTGGCCGAGGCGGGGCTTGTCGATCTGGAGGCGCCGGTGTCGCGCTATCTCGAGGACCTCCCGGAGGCCTGGCGGGGCATTCGGGTCCGCCAGCTGCTTGCCCACACCTCGGGTCTGCCCGAGATCGTGGATCAGCCCGGCCCGACCACGGGCGCCACCGAGGACAGCATGTGGCAGGCCGTCAGGCGGCAGCCCCTGGTGTCGGCGCCCGGCGACCGTTTCGCCTACAACCAGACCAACTATGGCCTGCTGGCGCAGATCATCGTCAAGCAGGCGCGCAGGCCTTACGAGCAGTACCTGGCCGACGGGCAGTTCGCCGTGGCCAAGATGCGGCTGAGCACCTTTGGCGACAGCTATGACCCGGTGCCCAATGCGGCCACCATCTACAGCTACTTCCCGCGCCGCACGCTCGCACCGAACGATGCCCAGCGCCTCTCCCGCTGGATCTACGACATCCCCTACAGCCTGCACGCGGGCGGGGGCCTGATGAGCACGGCCGACGAGCTGGCGGCCTGGCTCATCGCCCTGACGCAGGGCCGGCTCCTCAGCAAGGACAGCCTTCAGGCCATGTGGACGCAGGAGACGCTGAACAACGGAGCGCGCGGCGACTGGGCGGCGGGCTGGCCGGTGCTGTCAGCCAGGCCGCGGCAGATCGCCGGCATTGGCGGCCATCGGGCGGCGTTCATGGTCTACCCGGACGAAGGCCTCGCTGTCGTCGTGCTGACCAATCTGGTGGGCGGGAACCCGGAGCTGTTCATTCCCAGGATCGCCGCGTTCTACAGGGCGCCGTAGCAGGGGCGCCCGACAAGCGACTGGCCATGCATCGCCTCCGCCTTCACTACAGTCCCGCCCTCATTCGACCGTCAGCGGGGTCACGACCGTCAGCGGGGTCAGGCCCTAAGTATGACGTCCCGCCGCAGTTGATCTTGAATTGAGGCACGTGGCCTCTGGTCCCCATGGGGAGCCGCCCGCGCGCTCCTTGCACCCGATGCGCAACTCGCGTGGACGGTCGATGCCGACAGCCATTTCGAGGCGATGAGCAAGTACTACGAGTACATGGGACGGGGGGTGTACAGGTCAGAGTTCCCGGAGTTCGACAAGCAGCCGTACTCTCAGTGGTTCGACCAGCACGCCCTCACCCCTGCAACTCCCGATACACCCTCTGACTCAACTGATCGAGCTGCTCAGCTCCCACCGAGCCGCTGAGCGCATACGCCAGCGCCCCATCCATCCAATAGATGCTGCGGGTGAGCAGCTCCCCCTGGCGCTGTTCGCTCCGCCTGAAGGCGGTGCCACTCTCGCGGCCCGCGGGGCTGCCGTCGACGGCGATGTAGAGGGTCAGGCGTTGCCCCTCGGCGTTCTCGTACATCAGCTGGGCGCGGGCGAGCGAATGGCTGGTGACGACCTCGCCGGCAGGCAGCAGGCGGCCGCCCATCAGGCGGTAGCCCTCGGACTGCAGGTCCGGTGCGCGCAGGGGCTGGCCCAGGCGCTTGGAGAGCCACTGCATGAGGTGGTCCTGCTCGCTGGCGGCCACCTCGACGGGATGGCGGCGCTCGACCTGGTAGACGGCATGGGCGATGGCGGCGTCGCGGACGAAGGCCGGCGGCGCGGACGGCCGCAGCGCGGCCTGCGAGGGGCCCGCGGCGCCGGCCTCGTGCTGGCCCCAGTACCAGCCCAGGCCGGTGCCTGCAGCGCCCGAGACGGCCACGCTGCCCATCAGCAGCCACATCGCGGCCTGGCGGTGGGCCCACCAGGGCAGGGAGACGGCCGCATCGGCAGCGCCGGAAGCTGCTGCGTCGGGGCCTGAGGCGGTGGTGTCGTCGGTCAGGCGGCCAGATTCCGCGGCCGCCTTGCGCCAGCTGTCGAGCAGCCGCGCGGGCACCGGCTGCTGGAGCTCGTCGGCGTGCAGCGCCTGCAGGGCCTCGCGCTGGGCCTGCCAGTCCTGCACCCTGGCCGCCAGCTCGGGCCAGTCCTGCAGCTGGCGGCGCAGGGCCTGGGCCTCGTCGGAGGTCAGCTCACCATCCACGAGCGCATGCAGGCTGGCTTCGTCCGGAGGTGGCAGGGACGGCGGCGGTGTGGGGGTCAGGTCTTGCCTGGCATTGCCGGGGCCGTGGGGGTCGTGGGGGGCACTCATGCGGATTCCTGGGGCAGCTGGGCCGGGCTCATTTGACGACGCGCAGGCCAGGCGCGCCGGCCGCGGGGCGGGCGGGCTCGTTCATGAGCACGCGCAGGCGCTCCCGGGCGCGGGAGAGGCGGGACATCACCGTGCCCACGGGCACGTCCAGCACCTGGGCGGTGGCTTCGTAGCTGAGCTCTTCCACGCAGACCAGCAGCAGGACCTCGCGGGCGGCCGGGGGCAGGGCGGCGAGACCGCGTTCGAGGTCCAGGCGGAGCTGGAGCTGCTCATGGGGGCGATGCTGCCAGTGCGAGGCGTGCAACTCATGCGGCGCCTGGGCCGCCTGCGCCTCAAGGGACTCGTCCAGGCTTTCCATGCGGGCGGCCTGTTCGTCACGCCACTGGTTGAGAAAGCGCCGGTGCATCAGCGTCAGCAGCCAGGCTCGCAGCGCGGCACCGGGGACACGCTCCACCGCCGGCGCCACCCAGAGATGGGCCTTGCGCGCGGCATGCTCCAGGGTGTCCTGCAGCAGGTCGTCGGCACGGCTGGCATCGCCCGTCAGCAGGCGCGCATGGCGTCGCAGCCGGGGCAGGTGGGGGAGCGTGTCGTCCAGGGTCATGGGGTGGCGAGGTGCCAGACCTTGTTGAAGCCGTCGCCGGTGCGGTCGCCGGGCTTCTGGTCCTTGGTCCAGTAGTACAGCGGCTTGCTCTTGTAGGCCCACTGGCGGCTGCCGTCGTCGCGGGTGATCACGGTCCAGTCGCCGCCGGCCTTGGCATCGGCCGCGGCCATCAGCGGCGGCCAGTTGGCGGCGCAGGGCCCGTTGCAGGCGCTCTTGCCGGCGCTGTCCTTGTCGAAGGTGTAGAGCGTCATGCCGTTGGCACCGACCAGGGCGCCGTCCTGCGCGCGGGCGGGCGAGGGCGGGGCGCTGGCGCAGGCGGCCAGGGTCAGGGCGATCGTGGCGATCAGGGGCAGGGCGAGGCGAGGGTGCTTCATGGGCGTCTCCTGTTGAGGTGAAGGTAGAACACCGCGGCCAGGCCGAATATTCCATCGCCCTCGAAAAAAGAAAAGGGCCGGCAAGTGCCGGCCCTTCCTGTCTTCAGCGCAGGCGCTGTGTCAGTCTGCCCATCAGTCCGCCGTGGCGGCGATGCTCAGGTTGCCGTAGCCGGGCGTCAGCATCACGTAGACCCAGGTGCCCGAGGGCAGGCCGCTGAGGCGGCAGGTCTCGGTGTTGCCGGATGCGACCGAGCGGCAGCCATAGTCCGAGGTGGACGGCCAGGCGTTGTGCTTCAGGTAGACGTCCGCATTGCCGGTGCCGCCCGTGGTCTTGACGGTGATGGCGCTCTTGCCGGTGGGCACGAGCACGGCGTACCAGCCGGGGTTGCTGCCATTGCTGGTGAGACCGGTGCGCACGCAGCCGTTGGTGTTGAGCGCATAGCTGCTGGTATCGGTGCAGACAGGGCCCTGGCTCCAGTCCGGGGTGGCGGGCTGCAGGGGCAGGTCGCTGAACATGCCGCGCAGGTCGGCGGAGACGAAGTCGCTGCGGGGCACCACCATCACGTAGACATAGCCGGCACCGCGCGTCTGCAGGGGCAGGCGCAGGTCGGTGTTGCTGCCGCCGACCTTGAAGTCGTAGTCCGTCGTGCTGGGCCAGCCGGTGGCCTTGGCGTAGACGTCCGCGCCGCCCTTGAGGTTGGACAGGCGGAAGATGGCCAGTTCCCAGCTGTTGGCATTCATCGAGAAGCTGAAGGGACCGGTGCCGCTCAGAGCGCGGCTGCAGCCATTGGCCAGGACGCTGGTGCTGGAGAGCTTGCAGGCGCCGATGGCGTCGGCGTTCAGCAGCGGCAGGGTGTTGGCGCGGCGGCTCGTGCAGTTGGAGCTGGCGAGGTCGCCGTTGCCGATGCACTGGCTCAGCCAGGACTTGAAGTCGGCGTCCAGGCTGGTGCCGATGGCGTCGATGCGGTTGCTGTAGCCGGCGTAGTCACCCTTGCGCATCAGGGGCAGGAAGGCCTGGTCCTGGCTGGGCTGGCGCTCCAGCATGTAGCGCACGGCGAGGTAACCCCAGTTGTAGACCCGGGTCTGGCCGCTGCTGTAGGTGTTGCGCATCACTTCGCTGAGGGCCACGGGCGCGGTCTGGGCGCGCGAGGTTGCGTCGGCGTTGTAGGCACGGCGGTAGCTGTAGGACACGTATTCGGCCACGCCCTCGATCCACCAGACGGAGGAGTTCTTGACGGTGCCGTTGAGCTCCAGCGGATAGGCACCGAAGCCGCCCCACAGGTTGTAGCGGCCGTCGAGGTAGTGGGTGAACTCGTGGTTCAGGTTCCAGATCTCGAAGCCGGCCAGCCAGTCGGCACGGTGAGCCAGGAAGCGGGCCTGGTTGCCAGGCTGGGAGGGATCGCCTTCCAGGTAGATGCCGCCGTTGTTGGTGTCATTGCCGAACAGGAAGCCCGAGAAGCGCGAGTACTGGGCGTAGCTGTCGAAGACCACCAGCTCCAGCTTGGCATTGGTGTCGTTGGCCACCGGCTGCGAGGCATTGGTGCCGAACAGGCCATGGAAGTAGCCGGTCTGGTTGCTGATGCTGGTGCAGGTGTCGACCAGCTGCTGGCTGGTCATGGCCTGGGCGCGGATCACGTACTGCGTGCCGCAGGCATAGGTGATCGGCAGCTTGATGCGGGCCACGGTGTCGTAGGCATTGCAGGTGCCGTAGCTGCCGCAGTTGGCGCTGTCGTACTTGTCGACCATGGTGCCGGCACGCATCCAGGCGTCGATGGTGGCGTCGTCACTGGCCTTGTAGCTGCTGAGCTGGTTGACACCCAGGGGGCGCACGGTGCTGGTCAGGGCCGGATAGCGCAGGAAGCGCAGCATCTCGCCCATGGCATTGGCCAGGTGGTAGCCATAGCTGGTGCCGGCCTGGGCGCGGTTGCGGGTCAGGAAGGCGTCCAGCGAGCGGGCATAGCTGGCGTCGTTGGCCACGGCGGCGGCGTAGTCGTCCTGGCCGTCGCCGTAGAACAGCACGTTCATCGCGGCCAGGATGGTCTCGTTGGTCCAGTAGCCGGTGGCGAAGGTGCTGGCCTGGGTCTGGTCGATCCAGCGCCTGGCGACGGGCGCCATGCTGGCGGCAAAGCCCGAGGCTGCGGTCTTGAAGACTTCGCTGGCGAAGTAGGCGTTGTCCTCGGTCTGGTTCATGAAGGCCGGGGCGCTCATCAGCTGGGTCAGGGCGCCGCGCGCCGAGTTCAGCATGGCGGTGCTGCCGGCGGGGATGCCGTTCCAGCTGTCGCCGCGTACCGACATGTAGTTCCAGTAGCCGGCCGTGCGCAGGAAGGACAGCAGGTTCATGGCCTTGTTGCTGTCGGTCCCGTTGTAGCCGAGGGCGCGGCGCTTCAGTTCATCGGCGACGGTGATGATGTTGGCGTCGCTGAACACCGTGCGGTACTGGGCGGCCGAACCGATGTAGAGCTTGTACATGCAGTCGCGCAGGGACGCGTTGTCGATGAAGCCCAGCAGGGTGCTGCCGCTCTTGCCGACGAAGTCGTTGCCCGTGCAGACCGTCGTGCCGGAGGCCAGGGTCTTGACCGCCAGGCTGCGACGGCGGGCGCTGCTGGTCTCTGGCTTGTGGTTCTCGCGCTGCAGGGGCGGGACCAGGCTGTCCGCATTGCGCAGGGGCAGCTGGGAGGGGTGCAGGCCCTTCTTGCCCACATGCTCACCCTGCAGGGGTTCGCCGGGCAGGCTGCTGTTGGCCTGCTGGGCCTGGAGGGCACGCAGGCTGGCCGTGTCGGCCGCCTGGGCGCCGGACACAGCGCCCAGGCCAAAGGCCAGCGCCAGCCAGGGCGCGGCATGGCGTAGCGGGGGCCATGCATTTCTTGAGGTTTCGGACATCTTGGTCTCCGTTGAGGGGGTGTTGTGCACGCCGCCGGGCGTGCCGCGCACATTTCAAGATGTATTCCGCAAAAATGCCATGAATATATGCATAGCATGCCGTAAACACCGAGACCGAGGGAGGCGGACGGCGTCAGGTGTCCCAATCTGTGCCAATTCGGGTCAATTCGGGCCCTGGGGCAAGTCCTTAGATAAATATATTGCTGAAATGCCAGAATTATTCGTGAAGGATACAAGTCCTTTCGCCGCACGACGGCACCCCTTCAGCGTCACAGAACACCCCCTCGAGGAGACTCCATGAACCGCCACCTCCAGCGTCCGCTACCGGCCCGGCTGAGCCTGCTTGCCTGCGCCCTGGCCGCGCTCGCCGCACAGGCCCAGGCGCAGACCGCCGCCCAGGATGCGCCTGCAGAGAAGCCGCCCCAGACCTTGCAGCGGGTCGAGATCGTCGGCTCCAGCATCAAGCGCATCACGGCCGAGGGCCCCAGCGCCATCGCCGTCTACAAGCGCTCGGACATCGAGGCCACCGGGGCCACCTCGACCGTGGAGTTGCTGTCCAAGATGGCCGCCGTGACCGCCTTCGATGACGGCAACAACAGCAACTCCTTCTCCGCCGGCGCCACCAGCGCCAGCCTGCGCAACATGGGTGCCCAGAACGTGCTGGTGCTGCTCAATGGCCGCCGCCTGGCCAACTACGCCTTCGCGGCCGGCACCGACACCCCCTTCGTGGACCTCAACACCATCCCGCTGGCAGCGGTGGAGCGGGTCGAAATCCTGCGCGACGGCGCCTCAGCGCTCTATGGCTCGGATGCCGTGGCCGGCGTGATGAACTTCGTCACCAAGACCGACTACCAGGGCATCGAGCTGGCCGGCAAGCTGGGCCAGCGCACGGCGGGCGACCAGCGCCGCGGCGAGTTCAGCCTGACGGCCGGCCACGGGGACTTTGACCGCGATGGCTACAACCTGCTGGCCATGGTGGCGGCCTCCCGCCGTGACCCGGCGCTGGCAGGCAAGCACAGCCTGACCCGCAGCACCGACCTGCGCCCCTACGGCGGTCTGGACCTGCGCGACACCGGCCGCAGCCCCGGCTCCATCCAGCGCATCGACGAGGGCTACCGCAAGGCGCATCCGGCCTGCCCGGCGGCCCAGGTGGAGGTGGACAACATCGGTGACGAATACTGCCGCACCGACATCGCCGCGGACGCCCGTCTGGGCCCCACCCTGGAGCGCGTCAACGCCTCGCTGATGGGCAGCAAGTCCCTGGGCGGCAACACCAGCCTCTTCGGCGAGCTGGTGCTGGGCCACAACAAGACCGACTGGCGCGGGGGCTATCCCACGATGGAGTCGGGTGTCGACCACCGCGTGACGCCGGGCATGGCCGCCTATGTGCCGGCCCTGGGCCGCTGGGTGGATGACAAGGGCGTGGTCCACGAGAACAGCCCCCTGCAGGCCTACCGCTCGGTGGACGAGGCCGGCGAGCGCGGCACGCGCTCCCTGGTCACCAGCAGCCGGGCCCTGGCCGGCGTGCGCGGCATGTATGGCAACTGGGACTGGGAGGCGGCCGCCATGTTCAGCCGCAGCCGCGGCGACCAGACCGAGTTCAACATGCTCAAGCGCGATGCCGTGCTGAACGCGCTGGCCAATGGCGGCTACAACCCCTTCGTGCCGGTGAACAGCCGCGCCGCTGCCGAAGCCCTGCTGACCGACATCACCAAGCAGGCCACCTCCACGCTCAACACCCTGGACGCCAAGGTCAGCAACCCCGAGCTGACCCGCTTCCTGGGCGGTCCCCTGGGCATGGCGGCCGGCGTGCAGTTCATGCACGAGAGCATGAAGGAGGTGGCCGATCCGCAGCTGGCCGCCAAGAACATCGAGAACTGGAGCGGCACCTCCTCGGACGGCAGCCGCAAGGTGGCCTCCGGCTTCGTCGAGTTCAACCTGCAGCCCAACAAGGCCACCGAGATCCAGCTGGCCCTGCGCAGCGACCACTACAGCGACTTCGGCACCACCACCAATCCCAAGATTGCCGTGGCCTTCCGTCCCAACAGCGACTGGCTGCTGCGCGCGGGCTTCAACACGGCCTTCAAGGCGCCCTCGCTGCCGCAGATGCACATGGGCTCGACCAACGCCTATCCCGGCGAGGGCATCCGCGACTGGATCCGCTGCAAGCCCATGGGCCTGGACTACAACCAGTGCGCCTACTACCCGCGCCTGACCTATGTGCCCAACGAGCAGCTCAAGCCCGAGCGCAGCGACATCTGGAGCGCCGGCCTGGCCTTCAATCCGTCCAAGGCCCTGAACACCACGGTGGACCTGTACTACCTGAAGCAGAAGGACTCCATCAACCTGCTGGACGGCCAGTACCTGATCGACCACGAGTTCGACATCCCCGGCTACGCCGAGCTCGTCACCCGGGACCCGCGCAACCCCGTGCTGGAGCAGCGCTACCCGGGCCTGAAGAACGGCCGCCTGAAGTACCTGACCCTGCCCTACATGAACGTGGGTGGCGTGGAGACGGGCGGCGTGGACTGGACCCTGCGCCTGGAGCAGCAGTGGGCCGGCATCCGCTTCTGGCTGGAGAACGAGTACAACGCCATCCTGCGCTACAAGTCGGCCTTCACGCCTGATGGCGACCTGCAGGATCGCGTGGGCGGCTACAGCCAGGAGAAGTGGCGCAACACCCTGCGCGTGGGCGGCGAGCGTGGCGCCTGGCGTGTGCAGCTCAATGGCCTGACCTATGCCGGCGTGCTCAACGTCAGCAGCCCGGCCGTGCTGCAGCCCGGCGTGGACCCCGGCCGCATGCCCAGCCGCACGGTGTGGGACCTCTCGGTGGGCTACACCGGCTGGAAGGACCTCAAGCTCAACCTGACGGTGCTGAACATCTTCGACATCAAACCGCGCTTCTCCACCGGCTACGGCGGCTTCTACGACGACCGCTACGGCCCCACCATCCAGCTGGCTGCCCGTTACACCGTGCGCTGAGTCCGCGTAACTCTTGTCTCTGCTGCTGAGCTCATCAGCGGCTCTTCGGTTCTGGTACCTGCATGCCAGTCCCTTGTGGCCCCGCCTCGTGCGGGGCTTTTTTTTTGAGAGCAGCGGCAGGCGCTGTGCACGGGTGCGCAGTAATGCCGTTAGCATGCCCGCCATGCGCACCTCCCAGATCCAGCCCTTCACCTCGGAAACCCTGCCTATCCTTGCGGCCTCGCCGGATGGCGGCCGCACGGCCCGCCTGCAGGTCTCCGTGATGGCCGAGGAAGACATCGTGGCGTTGGCGCGGCAGCTGTGGCACGAGGCGGTGTACCGGCACATCGGCGGGCTGCCGCCGGCGCCCTCGGAGGTGGAGGACTGGCTGCGGCGCACGCTGGCGGGGCCCCCGGCCAGCGAGCCGCCTCAGCGCTGGCTCAACTACACCTTGCGCCGGCAAGACAGTGGCGCGTACGCCGGCCTGCTGCAGGCCACGCTGCATGAGGGCATCGCCGAGGTGGCCTACCTGCTCGCGCCCGCGCAATGGGGGCAGGGCCTGGCCGGCGAAGCCCTGTGCTGGCTGCATGGGGAGCTGGCCCGTGTGAGCCCCGGCACGCCCTGTTGGGCGACGACGCTGCCGGCCAATGAACGCAGCTGGCGCCTGCTTGAGCGCTGCGGCTATGCGCGCGTCGCGCCCGCACTGGCGCCGGTGCTGATGACCTTCGAGCCCGGGGACTGGGTGTTCCGGCGGCAGGGGCCGCCCGAGGGCTGACTTAGCCGCCCGCGGCCCGCAGCTTGTCCTTCTTGCTGGGCCGCCGGCCCTTGATCCCGCCGCTGGCGGCGCCCGGTGGCGCCTCCTCGGTCGGCTCGAAGCCCGCCAGCTGCTCGCGGGCCACGCGCCGGCCCTGGCGTTTCTCGATCAGGCGGAAATGCGCCTCGGTGGCGGCACTGACAAAGCTCACGGCCAGTCCTTGGGCCCCGGCCCGCGCGGTACGGCCGATGCGGTGCACATAGTCCACCGTGGAGCGCGGCAGGTCGTAGTTGACCACCACAGGCAGCTGGGCGATGTCGATGCCGCGGGCGCCGAGGTCCGTGGCCACCAGCACGCGCAGCTCACCGGACTTGAAGGCTGCCAGCACCTGAGCGCGCGCGCCCTGGCTGGCATCGCCATGGAAGGCCGCGGCGGCCAGGCCGGCGCGGCGCAGCTTGTCGGCCACGTGGTCGCAGGCATAGCGCGTGGCCACGAAGACCAGCACGCGCGGCCACTGCTCCTGCTCGATCAGCTGGCGCAGCAGGGGCGTGCGCCGGGCGGCATCGACGGTGATGGCGCGCTCGGTGAGCTTGCGGTCACCCGGCTCCACATCGAGGGTCAGGTCTTGCCCGATCTCCACCCGCAGCGGATCGTGCAGCAGTTGCTCGGACAGCGCTTGCACCGAAGCCGGGAAGGTGGCGGAGAACAGCAGGTTCTGCCGCTGCGCCGGCAGCAGGGCCAGCACGCGGGCGAGCTCTTCGGCGAAGCCGGCGTCCAGCAGGCGGTCGGCCTCGTCCAGCACCAGGCAGCGCAGGGCCGCGAGCGAGAGGCCGTTGTGCTCGACCACATCCAGCAGCCGGCCTGGCGTGGCCACGACGATGTCCGCGCCGCCGCGCAAGCCCATCAGCTGCGGGTTGATGGACACGCCGCCGTAGAGGATGGACACCCGCACCGATACCGCCAGGCAGCGCGCCGCAGCCCGCAGCAGCGCGCCCGCCTGAGCAGCCAGCTCGCGCGTGGGCACCAGCACCAGCACCTGCGGGTGGCGCGCGGCGCCGGCCGCGGCCTGGCCGTTCTGCCGCTCGACCTGCTGCAGCACGGGAAAGGCGAAGGCCGCCGTCTTGCCCGAGCCCGTCTGGGCCGAGGCCAGCACATCGCGCCCGGCCAGCGCCGCGGGGATGGCCGCGGCCTGCACCGCCGTGGGCGCCTCGAAGCCCAGCTCGCGGGCGGCCTTCAGCAGCGCGGGCGAGAGGCCCAGGGCGGCAAAGCTGGCGTCGGTGTCCGGGGCCGTGCTCACAGCGCGCGCACCTTCACCGACTTGCCCTTGACCCGACCCGCATTGAGCGCCTGCAGGGCCTGCTGGGCGATGCTGCGGTCCACCGCCACATAGGTCGAGAACTCGTTGACATTGATCTTGCCGATCAGGGCGCCGGCGAAGCCCATGTCCTTGGTCAGCGCGCCCAGCACGTCGCCCGGGCGGATCTTTTCCTTGCGGCCGCCCAGGATCTGCAGGGTGACCATGGGCGGGTGCAGGGGCTCGCCGTCCTCGGCCGGTGTCAGCTCTGCGAGCGGGTGCCAGGTGAAGGGCGAGCCCTGCGCATGCTCGATGCGGCCTACGGCGCCCATTTCGTCCAGGCTGGCCAGGCTGAAGGCCCAGCCTTCGCCGTCGGCCCGGCCGGTGCGGCCCACGCGGTGGGTGTGGACCTCGGCGTCGGGCGTGATGTCGACATTGATCACGGCCTCCAGCTGCGCGATGTCCAGGCCGCGCGCGGCGACGTCGGTCGCCACCAGCACGCTGCAGCTGCGGTTGGCGAACTGCACCAGCACCTGGTCGCGGTCGCGCTGGTCCAGGTCGCCGTGCAGTTCCAGGGCCGCGATGCCTTCGGCGCGCAGCACGGCCACCAGGTCGCGGCACTGCTGCTTGGTGTTGCAGAAGGCCAGGGTGCTGGCCGGGCGGAAGTGGTTGAGCAGCAGGCCTACGGCGTGCAGGCGCTCGGCCTCCGTCACCTCGTAGAAGCGCTGGCGGATCTTGGTGGCCGCGTGGGCCTCCTTCAGCCGCACCTCCTGCGGATCGCGCATGAAGCGCGAGGCCATCGCGCTGACGCCCTCCGGGTAGGTGGCCGAGAACAGCAGGGTCTGGCGGGCCTTGGGCGCGCAGGCGATCACCTGGGCGATGTCCTCGGCGAAGCCCATGTCCAGCATGCGGTCGGCCTCGTCCAGCACCAGGGTGCTCAGGGCGGAGAGGTCCAGGGTCTCGCGCTGCAGGTGGTCCAGGATGCGGCCCGGCGTGCCCACGACAATGTGCGCGCCGTGCGCCAGGCTGGCCAGCTGGTTGCGCACGGGCACGCCGCCGCACAGGGTCAGGGCCTTGATGTTGTCCTCGGCGCGGGCCAGGCGGCGGATCTCCTGCGTCACCTGCTCGGCCAGCTCGCGCGTGGGGCACAGCACCAGGCCCTGCACCGCGAAGCGCCGCGGGTTCAGGTTCATCAGCAGGGGCAGGGTGAAGGCCGCCGTCTTGCCGCTGCCGGTCTTGGCCTGGGCGATGAGGTCCTTGCCGGCCAGCGCCAGCGGCAGGCTCGCCGCCTGGATGGGCGTCATCGCGAGGTAGCCCAGCTGCTGCAGATTGGCCTGCATGGCGGGCGGCAGGGGCAGGGTGGAGAAGGAGGTGGCGGTGCTGGAAGCGCCGGCGGTGGCGGTGGGCTGGGAGGCAGCCGTCGGGCTGCTGGGGGTGCTGCGGGTCATGCGTGATTGTCGGTCATGCGGGCCTGGGCCTCGCAAGCCGCGGCGGCTGTGGCGGCCGGAAGTCCGTGCTGCAGTGCCGGAAGCTCAGGCCGGCGGGCCCTGGAACCAGCCGTGCAGGGCCTCCAGGGCCTGGGCATTGGCCGGGATGAAGGCATGGCTCGCCGCGACGGCAAAGGCCGGCAGATGCCCATGCTGCGGCGCGCGGGCCTCATCGACCGCCACCATGCCGTCGTTCCCCAGGCTCTGGCCGAAGAAGCAGCCGAAGACGCCCAGCCAGGGCCAGGTGCCGTAGACACAGGCCGTGGGCACCCCGGGCAGCGGCACCTGCGCCATCAGCGCCTGCTGGGCCGCGAACTGCCCGCATTCGCCGGACATCCAGCGGTACAGGCGCCAATGCCGCAGCCGCATGGCCAGCCGCATGGCCGTCAGCGGCGAGGCCAGCAGGGCCACCTTGACCGGCCGGATGCCCTCGGTCTGCAGGTCCGCCAGGGCCAGGCGCAGCAGCACGCCGCCAAAGGAATAGCCGATGGCATGGAACTCGCCCTGGGCGGCCACCTGGCGCAGGTAGTCACGCAGCCGGGCGCGTATCTCGTCCACCGACTGGCGGGACGGGGCGTAGTCGAAGCAGTGAACCTGCTGGCCCTTGCCCTGGAAATGGCGGATCAGGCGGCCGCGCATGTAGCGCTTGCCGCCGACGCCGTCGATGAATGCAATGTGGGAAGCCATGGTGTCTTGTGCCGGGACTGCGCGCCGCCCGGGGCGGGCCCCGGCGGCCGCATTGTGCCGGAGCGGCCTCACCTGCGCACGGCGGGCCGGGCGAAATGCGACTGTGTCGCCTGTGGCGTCTGTGCCAGGGGGGCTGCAGTGCAAGGCATGGCAATTGCCCGGCCCGGCCGACCCCGTCCAATGCCTGACCCAAGGAGACGCACATGCCTCACGACCTCACCACCCTGCAGACGCTCCAGGCCCTGGAGATCCGCTACTGGCAGGCCATCAAGGACAAGGACGCCGAGACGGCAGCCGCCATGAGCGAAGACCCCTGCCTGGTCGTGGGCGCCCAAGGTGTGGGGGAGCTGAGCCGGGCTGCGCTCGGCAAGATGCTCGAGGGCGGGGCCTACGAGCTGAGCAATTTCGCGCTGGAGGACTTCCGCCTGCGCCCGCTCGGCGAGGACGTCGTGGCCGTGGCCTACAAGGTCCGGGAGACGCTGGAGCTGGAAGGCCAGACGCTCAAGCTGGAGGCCTTCGATGCCAGCGTCTGGGTCCGGCGCGACGGGCAGTGGACCTGCGCGCTGCACACCGAATCGCTGGCGGGCGATCCCTTCGGGCGACGCTGAGGGTGCCGCGCCTCAGCGGCTCAGCAGCCGCACCCCGAAGCCCAGCAGGCACACGCCCGCCACCCGGCGCAGCCACAGGCTCATGCGCGGGCTGCCACGCACGCGCTCGCCCAGGTGATGCGCCAGCAACACGGCCACCAGGCCGTAGGCGAAGGTGAGGGCCGCGATGGTGGCGGCCATCACGCCGAAGGTGAGCAGCCCGCGGTGCCGCGCGGGGTCGACGAAGAGCGGGAAGAAGGCCATGTAGAAGACGATGGCCTTGGGATTCAGCAGCGTGATCAGCATCGCCTGGCGCAGGAAGTGGCCGGGCCGCAGCTGCAGTGCCGCGGCCTCACCGGGCCTGGCACGCAGCATCTGCCAGCCCAGCCAGCCCAGGTACAGCGCGCCGCCCCACTGCACGACGCTGAAGGCCGTCGGCGAAGCCGCAAGCAGGGCCGCCACGCCGGCCACGGCGGCCCACATCAGCACCTGGTCCCCCAGGATCACGCCCAGCGTGGCCGCCATGCCGCCGCGCACGCCGCCCTGCGCCGTGGCGCTGATCAGGGCCAGATTGCCCGGCCCGGGGATGGCCAGGAACACCAGCACGGCGATGACGAAGGCGGGGTAGTCGGCGATGCCCAGCATGAGCGGCTCCAGGTCGGGGGAGCCCGCATGGTAAGGATTCAGGCTGGCGCGGACCTTGCGCGCGCTGACAGCGCAGCAGTTCCTGCGCCCGCACTGCGCCACACGCTTCGCTTGCCGCCATGCTCAAGCGGAACAGGCGCCAGGGCCAGAGGCAGGCCCTGCCAGGCAGCGCATTGCGGCGAACCCTGCGGCACGTCAGTCCGGGCCATTCATTTGCAGACCAGGCAGAGGCTGCTGAGCGCTGTCAAGAGGCCCACCAGCAGCAAACCGACCATGAGCAGCGCGATCCATCCGAGCGCGGCCGCCATCGTGAAGGCGGTGCTTCTGACGACGCCTACCAGGACAGCCAGCAAGAGCAGCAGTACCGCGGGCACCTTTAGCAGGGCAAACAGTGTTGAGGCGAGGAAGAAGGGGCCGGAAGCCATTGCCAGCAGCACGACAAGCACGAAGCGATGCTTGGCGTGTGGATCGAGAGGCGTCGCGTCGCTGGCCTCGGCGTTCTGGCCCTCCAGGTCGCGCACGAGCTCCGTACTGCACCACGGGCACCTGCGTGCTTCCGGGTTGGCGTCGACCTGCCGGCTGCAAGTCGGGCAGAGGGGCGGAGGGATGGGCGCGCTCAATACGTCCGCCCCCCCTTGAACTGCGCATGCTGCCTGCGCTGCAAGGCGGTGTGCTTCCCCATGGCTTCGAAAGACACCCGGGCATGGGCGTGCATGATGGCGATGCCCAGCGCATCGGCCGCGTCCTTGCCCGGCAGGCCGGGCAGGTTCAGCAGGCGCTGGACCATGGCCTGGACCTGGTCCTTCTTGGCATGGCCGTGGCCGACGATGGCCTTCTTCATCTGCAGGGCCGTGTACTCGGACACCGGCAGGTCGCAGGAGACCAGGGCCGTCAGCGCTGCACCGCGGGCCTGGCCCAGCAGCAGCGTGGACTGCGGGTTCACGTTGACGAAGACGATCTCCACCGCCGCGCACTGGGCCTCGTAGCGCTGCTGCACCTCGCGGATGCCGTCGTAGAGGATCTTCAGCCGGCCCGGCAGATCGCCCGTGGGCACGCCGCTGGTCCTGATGGTGCCGCTGGCCACATAGCTCAGCCGCGGGCCGTCGGCGTGGATCACGCCGAAGCCCGTGGTCTGCAGGCCGGGGTCGATGCCCAGAATTCTCACGGCCGAGTCCTTATCGTTTCATGCTCACAGGGGCAGCTTGAAGTACCAGCGCACCGAATGGAAGAACACCGGCGCGGCAAAGCACAGCACGGCAATGCGGTCCAGCAGGCCCACGGCGCCGGTGATGTTGCTGCGGTTGCCCCAGTACTCGACGCCGGCATCCTTCTTCAGCGCCTTCATCACGAGGGCTCCGAAGCTGCCTGCGCCGGCCGCGATGAAGGACATCACCAGGGCCTGGCCGGCCTTGAAGGGCGTGATCCAGTACAGCAGCGTGCCCACGACGGCTGCCGTGAGCGTGCCCACCCACCAGGCGCGCATGGAGAAGCTGCGGCTGATGCGCCGGGCCAGGGGCCGGCGGCGCAGGCGCTTGGCGGCCAGGTACTGGGCGATCTGCCCGCAGGCTGCCACGATCACGAGGTAGAAGAGCAGGAAGGCGCCGCGGCCCTTGAAGCCGGGGAAGTCCAGCAGCAGCAGGGCCGGCGCGTGCGAGAGCCCGTAGACGCAGACCATGATGCCCCACTGGATCTTGGCGTTGCGCTCCAGGAAGCGGCGCGGGTCGTCCGCCAGCGCGCTGGCCACGGGGATGGCCAGGAAGGCGTAGACCGGGACCAGCACCGAGAAGATGTCGAACTGCCGCGTGCCCACCAGCACGTACTGCAAGGGCAGGATCACGAAGAAGGCGAGGATGAGGCTGCGGTGGTCACCGCGGCGCGTGTGCATCAGCGTGATGAACTCGCGCAGCGCCAGGAAGCTGAAGACGCCGAAGAGCAGGGTCGCGCCCACCGGGCCGGAGATCCAGGCCGCCCAGAACAGGCTGGCGAAGAGCCACAGCATGTTGAGCTCATGGCGGAAGCGGCCCCAGCCGCGGTGCCATTCGCTGTCATCCTCGTCCTCGGCCCGCTTCTTGAGCGAGAAGAGGAAGCTGCCGATGCTGGTGAGCATCAGCGCGCCGAAGAGCATGACGAACAGGAAGGCCACCTGCTCGCTGGAGTTGAGGGACTTGAGCCAGCGCAGGCCGTTCATTCGCGCCACCCGCCAGGTTTGAGAGCCATGACCTCGGCACGGGCGCGCTCCAGGAAGGCGCGCTTGTCCTCGCCCTCGCGGATCTGCAGGGGGGCGCCGAAGGTGACGGTGCACAGGATGGGCACGGGCACGACCTCGCCCTTGGGCATGACACGCTGCACGTTGTCGATCCAGGTGGGAATGAGCTTGACCTGCGGGAACTGCTCGGCCAGGTGGTAGAGCCCGGCCTTGAAGACCTGCGGCTCGCCCTTGTTGGACCGCGTGCCCTCGGGGAAGATCACCAGCGAGTCCCCCTTGGACAGGGCCTCGACCAGGGGCTCCAGCGGGTCTTCGTCCGGCGTGCTGCGGGTGCGGCTGACGTAGATGGCGTTGAAGACATTGGAGGTGAGCCAGGTCTTGAGCGGGCTGGAGGTCCAGTAGTCGCGCGCGGCGATGGGCCGGGTCGCGGCGCGCAGTTCACGCGGCAGCGAGGCCCAGATCAGCACCCAGTCGAAATGGCTCTGGTGGTTGGCGAAGTAGATGCGCTGCTCCGCCATGGGCGGGCAGCCTTTCCAGTGGCCCTGGGCGCCCGTGATCAGGCGGGCCAGGAAGGCCAGGAAGAGGCCGGTGGAGTCGGCAATGGACATGATGGGCGGGATTCTAGGGGGCTGAGGCGAGGCCCGACGGGCCTAGGATGGAGAGGAAACCCCAGGCGCCACCTCGCCGTGCTGCCACCCCCGCCCTTCAGGAGACCCAGACGATGCCTTCTTTCCCCTTGTCCTGGCCTGTGCTGCTGGCCGGCCTCATGAGTGTCTCGGCGGCCGCCTGGGCGGCCGACATGCAGATCCAGGTGCTGGACCGCACCGGCAAGCCCCTGCCCGAGGCCGTGGTGCTGCTGGACACCCAGCAGCCCGGTCCCCGGCCCGCCCCGCGCCTGGAGCAGACCATCACCCAGCAGCAGATGCGCTTCCAGCCGCAGGTGAGCGTGGTGTCGCCCGGCGCCAAGGTGGCCTTCACCAACCTGGACAAGTGGAACCACCACGTGCGCGGGGGCCTGAGCGGCCCCGGTGGCGTCTACCTGGACCCGACCCAGGGCTTCAGCTTCAAGCTCTCGGCCAAGCGCGAGGGCCAGCCCCTGGCCTCCGCCACCCAGCAGCTGAGCCAGCCCGGGCCCTATCTGCTGGGCTGCCACCTGCACGGCTCCATGCGGGGCCATGTCTATGTCAGCGACACGCCCTGGGCAGCCGTCAGCGACGACAAGGGTCAGGTCTTGCTCGCCGGCGTGCCCGAGGGCCCGGCCCGGGTGCGCGTCTGGCACGTGGACCAGCTGGTGGACGGCGCAGCGCAGTCGGTCCAGGTCAGCGGCGCCGGCGGCCTGGTGAAGCTCACCACGGCGATCGAGGCGCGGGCGCGCAAGCCCGCTGCGGAGGAGCGGCCGCCCGGCTATTGAGCCCTGCGCAGCGTCTCAGGCGGCGGCGCGCATCAGCAGCGCCGCCTTCTCCCCGATCACCATGCAGGGCGCGTTCGTGTTACCCCCGATCAGCGTCGGCATGATGGAGGCATCCACCACGCGCAGGCCCTGGAGGCCGTGCACGCGCAGTTCGGCGTCGACCACGGCCATGGGGTCGCGGCCCATGCGGCAGCTGCCCACGGGGTGGTAGACGGTGTCGACGCGGCGGCGCAGCAGGGCGCGGATCTCGTCGTCGGTCTCGGCCTGGGCCTGCCACAGCTCGCGGGTCCAGAAGGCGCGCATGGCGGGCTGGCGCATCAGCTCGCGGCTGAGCTTGAAGCCCTCCACGAGCTCGTCCACATCGGCTGGATCGGCCAGGAAGGCGGGGTCGATCAGGGGGCGGTCCTCGACGCGCGGACCGCCCAGGCGCACGCTGCCGCGGCTGCTGGGGCGCAGCAGGCATACATGGCAGGAGAGGCCGTGGCCCAGGCCCAGCTCGCGCGCGTGGTCGTTCACCAGGGCCACGACGAAATGCAGCTGCACGTTCGGCAAGGCCAGCTCGGGCCGGGTCTTGAGGAAGCCGCCGCACTCGGCGAAGTTGGAGCTGATCATGCCCCGGCGCTCGCGCTGGTAGCGGACGATGTTCTTCGCGAGCCGCAGACCGCCCTTGAGCGAGATGCCTACGGTGTCCAGGCTCTCGCTGAGGTAGCCGTGCACGAAGTCGGGGTGGTCCTGCAGGTTCTCGCCCACGCCGGGCAGGTGCTGCAGCACGGGGATGCCCAGGTCCTGCAGCTGCGCGCCCGGGCCCACGCCGGAGAGCATCAGCAGCTGCGGCGTCTGCAGCGCGCCGGCGCTGAGCACCACCTCGCGCCGGGCCTGGATCTGCACCCGAGGGCCGCCCAGGCGCGTCTGCACGCCCACGGCGCGGCGGCCCTCGAAGAGCACTCGCTCCACCTGTGCGCCGGTGATCACGTGCAGATTGGGGCGATGGCGGTTGGGCTCGATGTAGGCCCGTGCGGCGCTCCAGCGCTCGCCCTGGTGCTGGGTGACCTGGTAGACGCCGATGCCTTCCTGGTCCGCGCCGTTGAAGTCATCGCTGATCTTGAAGCCCATGGCGCGGCCGGCCTCCAGCCAGGCCTGGTGCAGGGGGCTGTCGGTACGCAGGTCGCTGACCTTCAGCGGCCCGTCCTGGCCGTGCCAGGGGGCGCCCAGGCGCTCATTGCATTCGTTCTTGATGAACAGCGGCAGCAGGTCCTCGAAGGACCAGCCGGGGTTGCCCAGGGCGGCCCAGTGGTCGTAGTCCGCGCGGTGGCCGCGGGCATAGACCATGGCATTGATGGCCGAGGAGCCGCCCAGGGTGCGGCCGCGGGGCTGGTAGCCGCGGCGGCCGCCGAGGCCGGCCTGGGGCACGGTCTCGAAGGCCCAGTTGTTGAGCGAGGTGGGGATCTGGAAGACGCCGGCGGTGGGCGTGTTCACCACCCAGCTGTCGCCGCGGCCGCCAGCCTCGATGAGCAGCACGTCCACCGAGGGGTCCTCGCTGAGGCGAGCCGCCAGGGCGCAGCCGGAGGAGCCGCCGCCGACGATTACGTAGTCATGGCTCTGGTCGAAGATCATGCCGCTGTTTCCTCGTCGGTGGCGTGGGGTCAGGTCTTGCTCGCTGGCCGGGCCGGGCTCAGACGATCTTGCGCAGCAGGCCGAAGACGGTCTTGAAGGTCTCGCCGTAGGGGGGCTGGAACAGCCGGGTGCCGGCGAAGCGCGACTGGACGAAGACGGGCTTGAGCTTGCTGAAGGTGTCGAAGCCCCATTCGCCGTGATAGGCCCCCATGCCGCTGGCCCCCACGCCGCCGAAGGGCTGGGACTCCTGGCCGAGGTGCCAGATGCAGTCGTTGATGGTCACGCCGCCGGCGTGGGTCTGGCTGAGCACCTGCTCGCGCGCCCGTGCGTCCTCGCCGAAGAAGTAGAGGGCCAGGGGGCGGTCGCCGGCGTTCACCTGGGCGATGGCCTGGTCCAGGCTGTCATAGGGCAGGATGGGCAGGACGGGGCCGAAGATCTCCTCCTGCATCAGCTGCATGGAGGCCTGCGCGCCCAGCACCACATGAGGCGTGAGCTTGCGGCCGGCGCCGGGGTCCAGCTCCTGCGGATGGCTGGGCAGGAGCTCGGCGCCCTGGGCCTTGGCGTCGTCCAGCAACTGCTGCAGGCGGGCCCGGTGGCGGGGGGTGGCGATGCTGGTGTAGTCCGGGTTGGCGTGCACCGTGGGCACCATGCGGCGCCAGTGGCGCAGCACGGCTTCGGCCAGTGGGCGGACCAGGTCGCGCGGGGCGAGCACGTAGTCGGGGGCGACGCAGGTCTGGCCGGCATTGAGCAGCTTGCCGTAGGCCAGGCGCGAGGCGCTGAGTTCCAGGTCGCAGCTGCGGTCGAAGATGGCGGGCGACTTGCCGCCCAGCTCCAGCGTGACCGGCGTGAGGTTCTTGGCCGCGGCCTGGGCCACGTGGCGGCCGACGGCGGTGGAGCCGGTGAAGAAAAGGTGGTCGAAGGGCAGGGCGGAGAAGGCGCGGGCGAGGTCGGCATCGCCGGTCAGCACGGTCATCTCCTCCGGGCTGAAGTGGGCGGCCACCATGCGGGCCATCAGGGCCGAGGTGGCGGGCGTCAGCTCGGAGGGCTTGATCATCACGCGGTTGCCGGCGGCCAGTGCGGCGATGGCGGGACCGGCGGTGAGGTAGTAGGGGTAGTTCCAGGGCGCGATGATGCCCACCACGCCCAGGGGCTGGGGCATCAGGGCATTGCTGCCGGGCATGAAATGCAGGGCCGTGGGCATGCGGCGGGTCTTCATCCAGCCGCGCAGATGCTTGATGGCGTGCTCGGCGCCGGTGATGCTGGTGAAGACCTCGGCCAGCTGGGTCTCCTGATGCGCACGATGGCCGAAGTCCTGCGCGATGGCCTCGCACAGCGCCTGCTCGTTCAGCCGGGTCATGGTGATGAGCCGCTGCAGGCGGTCCTTGCGCACCGCCAGACTGGGCATGGGCTCGCGCGCATAGGCGCCGCGCTGGGTCTCAAAGGCCAGTTGCAGGGTTTCTTGTGTGGAATGTTCCATCGCGGTAGGTCTCCTCCCGCGAGGCTAAGGCCAAAGCGCAGCCCCACCAAGCGTGCCGACCCTTGGCTAGAGATGCCCATCTAGTTCCTCGGTTTCAGCGGTGGGCGCCGGATGCGACGCCCGCCTTGTCTGGCCAGTCGGGACTCAGGCAGCGCGCAGTCCGGAGGGCAGGCCGGGGAATGGAGCGGGGCGCCGGCCACCGTGGTATACAGCGTCCGCAACATAAACATTCGGGAGGAGCACCGGGAAAATGCTGATCAATCACAAGGACGCCGTTGGCTTCGCAATAACTGATACCGCCACCTGTGACTTCGAGGCACTGGAGCAGGTCGACAATTCAGAACTGCTCCGCCGGTTTGGCCGCAGCACAGGCTCTGACCGTGTTTCCAGGTTTCTCGTGCAGGAAATGGGGATTGAGCGGCGCCACCTCTGCCCGCCGGGCAAGAATGCGCTGGACCTGGCGCGCGATGCGCTAGGGCGCCTGGTCAGGCAATGCCCGCGGGTGCTGGAGGATGCAGATTTCCTCATACTCTGCGGTATTTCCAATCCCATGCCGGTGACGACGACCAGCGCCCTGCTCGCGGGCGAGTTCGGGTTTCGAAATGCCAGCTGCTGGGATTTGAAGTCGGGATGCTCGACGGGCGTGCTGGCCCTGATCCAGGCCCAGGGCTGGATGCAGGCGGGTGCACGGGGAGGCGTCATCGTGTGCGCCGAGACGCTCAGCAAGTTCAGCGATCCGGACGTCCTGCAGATGAGTGCCTCTGTCGGCGACGGAGCGGTTGCGCTGTTCGTCGAGCGGTCTCAGGACTGGACCCTGAAATCCGTCGTCCATGGAACGGATGCATCCCTGGCCCGCAGCATGATCGTCAATGCCACCTTTCCTCCCGGTCCTGGGGAATACAGGCCGGAGGACTACTATTTCACGTTCAACCAGAAACCCGAGGGCATTGAAGCCATCGGGCGTTATTGGGTGAGTTCCCTGCGGCAGCTTCTGGAAAATGCAGGTATCTCCGGCGCCGATGTCCAGCATTATTTTGCGCATCAGGTCGACGCGAAGAAGAATGCGGCCGTCGCAGAAGCCTGCGGCCTCCGCCGCGAGGCGGTGGCCACGAATTTCTCCGATTTTGGGAACATGGGCTGCCCCACGGTATTCATCAACTACCACCGGTGGCAGCAGAAACGTGGGACCAGCTTCGCCGATTTCGCGCCAGGGGCCTCCCTCGTGTTTCACGCCGTGGGCGGCGGGGTTTCCTGGGCGGGCCTCTGCCTAGTGCGGAGATAACTGCCGCAGTATGTTCTTGGAGGAGCGGCTGGGCTCGAGGAGGAAGCAGCTCACATAGCGCCGGATGTCCGTCTTTCGGATGACGGCGTCCACGGCGCCGGAGGCGATGAGGTCGTCCAGATTGGGGGCCTGGGTCTGTGCGACCGAATCCCACTGCTCTTTCAATTTGGCGGATCCGGCCAGCAGCTGGTTGATGATCTTCTCGTGCATGATCCCCATCGTCGACCCTTCCAGGCCGAAGAGGTGCTGGCTGCCGAAGACCTTGGGGAAGCCCAGTACGCAGGCGCCGCCGAAGGCCCGCCCGACCACGATGCCGAGCTTGCCGTAAGGGTACTGGATGATCTGCTCGGCCACGCCCAGCATGCGCTCGATCAGCTGCAGGTTGTTGCCGTCCATGCGGGGATCGGCACCCGGGGTGTCCAGCAGCGACAGCACGGGCAGCTTCAGTTGCTGGAACAGGGTCAGCGCCTCGGAGAACAGGGCCAGGCTTCGCGCCCGGATCATGTTGTTGCTGTTCCCTACCGGGTTGGCCAGGATCCCGAACTTCTGGCCCCCGATGACGGCGATATAGGCCCGCAGGCGATCGTCATACTGGCGAAACAGCTCGACGTAGCCGTCCGTGAAGCTGGAGATCAGGCGGTCGATGGCCGGCCGCTCCTCGTCGGTGTCGGCGGCAGCTTCCTCTTGACACTGAGGGCTCAGGCCCGGTGCCGTCCCATGGAAGGCCGTCAGCAGCTCCCCGACGCGCGCCAGTCCGCCCGGCAGGTCGTCCGCCAGCTCGTGAATCAGGTCCGTGCGCCGGAACTGGTGCTCGGCGGCGGCAATGTCGTCGAACTTCACGCCACTGCCAAACACCATGCGGCACACCTCGGGGCCGGTCAGGTTGACGAAGGTGTCCTCCCTGACGGTGAGCCGGTAGTGTCCCAGCCCGAAGATGAGCACGCCGATACCCAGCACGTTGCCGTGCCCGAGCGTGATGACCAGATTGCGCCGTCGGTAGCGATCGATGGCAGGCAGCACGGAGAAGGCCGGCTCGAAGACGGTGCGCCCCTCCATGAATCTGACGCCCAGGGAGCTGACCTTGATGACCAGCGGCAGATTGAAAGCGGACAGGGCCTGCAGGAAGGCGCAGAGCCGGTGCGAGATGTCCTTGCCAATGCTGCCGCCCTTGACGCGGAAGTCGCTCCAGATCAGCGCGACGGCGTGACCCTGAAAGGTCGTGCGCAGCAGCCATGTCCCGTCCAGGGCCGATCGCTGCACCTGCGCGGTCGAGCGTGGCACAAAGAACTCCGCCACGCTCCCGAGTTGGTCCCGGAGCGGGCCGAGGAAGGCGCAGTCGGACACCCGTTCGGAGATCCAGTGGTATTCGGTTTCTTCGCTGGAAACAGGGCGCTCGGCGCGCTGCTCAAGCCTTTCAGCCTGTGGAATCATGAAACACCTCCCTTGGTTTGATATTGGGTGCTGCCGGCGGTCTGGCGGCCTGTGGCCGAGGCCGTGCCGGCCAGCTTCTTTCTTGTCTGGTCCGGCGTCCCTACAGGTCCAGCTCCCGGCCCCTGGGCTCGGCGTTGGCGTCGGCCAGCAGTGAGACGATGGCCTCGGCCACCTGGGCTTCGGTCAGGGGTAGCGGCTGTTCCGCGGCTGGGAGACGCCTGCGCAGGCGCTCGGTGCGCTCATTCAGGACAATGCCTGGATTGACGAGGTGGCACCCGATGCCGGCCGCCCCGTACTCGCTGACGATCGTGTTCTTCAGGCCGACGAGCGCGCTTTTGCTCACGTTGTAGCTCACCTGTCCCGGAAGGCCGTGCCGATAGGCCATGGAACCCACCAGAACGATTCGCCCGGCACGGGCCTGGCGCATGGCGGGGAGCAGGCGCGACAGCAAGTAGAAGGTATGCGTCACATTGGTGGTCAGCGTGTCGGCGAACAGCGCGTAGTCCGTGCTGTGCGTCCTGCCCGGCCCCTGCTGGTGGACGGGATTCACGCCCACGTTCGCTACCAGCTGCAACACGGGTGGCAACCCATGCAGGGCTTCCAGCAGCTGGTCAATGGAGGTCCTGTGGCGCTGGTCGCAGACCACGCCCCGCACCGGTCCGCCGCTACGGCCCTGCAGGCTTGCGACGGCCTCATCCAGGCGCGCCTGGTTGCGGCCGGTGATCACGAGAGGGCCCGGTGCTGTGGTGGCCAGCCGCTGCGCCACCTGGAATCCGATGCCCGCGCTGGCGCCGGTGACCAGGGTGGTGAAGGCCCGGGAGGCGTCGGTGTGCATGTCCTGTTCCTGGCGTTCGCTCATGCGGGCAGCGACCAGCGCAGGATCTGGGCGCCTCCGGTGAATCCCGCGCCCATCGCGCACAGCAGCACGCGGTCGCCGAACTGCAGCTTCTTCCCGGCATGGGCCTGGGCCAGCGCAATCGGGATCGAGGCGGCCACCGTGTTGCCGATGTCCGGGAAGCTGATGTGCGTCTTGTCTGCTGGCACCCCCAGGTCCTCGCAGACGGACTGCAGCAGGTACAGGTTCGGCTGGTGGAACAGAAAGAAGTCAACGGCGCTTTGCTGCAGCTTCGCCTGGCTGAGCACGGCCTTGACCAGCCCCGGCACGCCCACGCTGGCGTTGTGCGATACCCGTTGCCCGTCCGGCATGACCAGTTGCGCGCTGGCTGTGGCCGCCGTGCCCACGGAGGGCACGTAGACCGCATCATGTCCGGCGCCGTCGGCATAGAGGTAGCTGGCCAGGAACCCGCTGTCTTCTGCGGCGCCTGAGTCCTTCAGGCGGCTGATCACCACGGCGCCCGCACCGTCCCCGTACAGAAAGGCCGTGCGCCGGTTGCTGAAGTCAAGCGTGCGCGAGCGAACGTCGGCGCCGATGACCAGCACATGCTCGTCGCCGGTCGCCAGGTAGCGCAGCGCCTGATCCACCGCATACACAAAGCCGCTGCATGCGGCGCAGACATCGTGCGCAGGGAAGCCGCTGGCGCCCAGCTTGTGCTGCACGACGCAGGCCGTCGACGGGGACAGGTAGTCGGGCGTGGAGGTCGCGACGATGATCCGGCTGAGCTGCTGGGCCGGGAGACCCGCCTGGCTGAGGGCCTGCTTCGCGGCCTCTGTGGCGATGTCCGAGGTGCTGCGGCCCTCGGAGAGGAAGTAGCGGCTGTTGATGCCGATCGAGTTCTTGATGAAGGACGGCTTGATGCGGATCGCATGGCGCTCCGCCAAGGCCGCGTTATCGAGGAACTCGTCTCCCAGGGCGTAGCCAGTTCCCGTGATGGCCATCGGGTGTGGGCAAGCAAACATCAATCCTCCTCCAAGCTGGGTGCTGTGCACCGTCCAACTGTTATGGGCCGGCGTTCGCCGACCGATCGTTTTCCAGGCCGGCGCGCCGTCGTCCGGGGCCTGGAGTCCTGCAGCGCGGGGCGTGCCCCGGGGACGCTTCATTTCGACATCCGCCAGGCGACCTCCCGATGGCTACCAGGCTTCAGCGCCAGGCACGGCGTCGCCCTGGCAGGGCATTTCGCCGGCCGGGCCGCGCAGGCGGACGACGCCCGGGGCGCGGCGAACGGAACGCCGATGCCATCGAACGGCGGGGCCGGCACCCGGCGGGTGCGTGGCACGCCGCAAGAGGTGTTCAGGCCCGCGGTGGCCGTGCCGAGCACGGGCCGGGTGCCTGGGCGCAGGCTCCCCGACGCGAGGGCCGGGCCGGACCGCGGGGCTCCGCCAGGCGGCGCGGCGATGTGCCGATCAGTGCCTCCCCTGTCGCCAGCTCACCGCGGGTGAACCCGTGCTGCACTGCGAGCCGGTGCATCGACCCGCGAGGACAAGTGGACGCCAGAGGGGACTCCGCAAGTGCCCGGTCCTGGCCGGAGGGCGGCCCGGCTTGCGCGTCGCCAGCGGCATTCTTGCGGCGATGAGCGCGCGCCTCCTTGCGTGCATGCATGCCCCGTCCGGGCTCGGCGTCGTCTGCGTCATGTTCTACATCGTGACCGCGACTCACGCTCTCGAGGAGAGACCTTGTGCGGCAATTGAAGTGAGACCCTAATGGGTTAGCTGTCGCTATCGAATACTGCCGTTGATAGTGCGCGGCGATTCTATGGAACTTGCTTGTCAGATCAAGCACACCCCCGCCAGGGGGGGGTGATTTTGCGTGGCAGGAGTGGCGGGCAACAGACAGTGGATGCCTGGCCGGGTCATGCAGTCCATCAGGTAGAGCGCGCCCGCGGGCTCCAGCCGATAGGCCGCCTGGGCGCTGCAGGCGGAGGTGTTTCCATCGATTGACAGACCTGTTCAGGCTGCACGGCGCGGTGCTGCCTCCGCTGCCGGTGCCCCTGACATCGGGGATCGGCGCGAAGGCAGGGGAATGGGTGGGGGTTGTTTGTAAAAAAAGGTGTGCCAGGCTTCCGTGAAAGCCTGATGTCGCAAGCCTTGAATACCTGAGACGATACGCGACCCTGGCGCTGGCCTGTCTGAAATCGGTACAGTCGCGCCCGATGCCGGGGCGCTGGCGAGGTGAATGCCGGACCTGGCGCTGTTT
The DNA here is from genome assembly GCF_039872765.1 of Roseateles flavus. NCBI lineage: Bacteria > Pseudomonadati > Pseudomonadota > Betaproteobacteria > Burkholderiales > Sphaerotilaceae > Roseateles > Roseateles flavus. The sequence continues at coordinate 339,199 of NZ_JBDPZC010000004.1, forward strand.
CAATAACTGGTTACATGGAGTCTCCAGCGCGTGCGCGCCGCCAAGCCAGGGCGCGCCAGGTGGTGGCGCTGGCCCGGTCCGGGCTCGCCGGCTCCTCGACCGACCCCAAGTTTTCTGCTGATGACCGCCGCCGGCGCTGTGGCCAGCCGGCGGCGTTCATGCATGACTCAAGGACACCGATGCTTTCCAAGAAACTCGTCGAATGGGCTGCGAACCTGAGCAAGCGCCTCAGCTATGGCAGGTTGAGGTACTACCAGGATGATCCGCAGGCCATTCAGGAAAAGATTCTTCGGAGGATCCTGAAGGAGAACCGCGACACGACCTTCGGCAGGGACCATCGTTTTGCGGAGATCAAGTCCTACGAGGACTACAGGGCCCGGGTCCCGATCCGGACCAGCGCGATGTATCTGGATTACCTGCAGCGGGTCTACCGTGGTGAAAGAAACGTCATCACCAGGGAGGATCCGTATTACTTCGCCATGACCACCGGCAGCACGGGGGATTACAAGTACATCCCGATCACCGTCAGCAGTCGCAAGGAGGTCAGTCGGAGCATCCTGGCCTTCATGCACCTGCTGGAAAAGAACTATCCCGTCATCCAGCGCCATTCAGTGCAGTTCCTGGTCGGCAACGGAGACGGCGGGCATTCGCCGGCGGGCGTGCCTCAAGGTTTTGTCAGTGGCTTCAACTACAAGAACCTGCCCAAGGCCATTACCCGCCGCTTCCTCATTCCGTACTGGGTGTTCACGCTGAGCAATCCGCATGATTGCTACTACACCATGGCGCGCTTCATGATCGATGCGGATGATCTGGTGGCAATCGGTGCCATTTCGCCGCTGAAGATCATCAACGTCGCCAAGTCCATCCTCGCCAACACCGGGAAGCTGGCGGCCGACCTGAGGCAGCAAAGCCTCAGCCTGAGTCCCGAGAACCAGTCACGCGCACGCGGGCTTCGCTTCCGGCTCCAGCCGGAGAAGCTGGCGGCCCTGGAGGACTTCAGCGAGCGGCTGCGCCAGGGGGAGGATCCCTGCCCGGTTGCGCTGATGGGGATTCTGTTCAATCGCCTGCAGATCTTCGTCACCTGGAGCGGTGGGAACATGTCCTATTCGCTGATGGAGCTGCAGAGGTACTTTGGCAGGAAGGATCTTTACGAGATGCCCTTCTCCGCCAGCGAGGGGACGTTCTCGGTCCCGCATCAGGCGAATGCCAAAGGGGGCATTGCCGCCATCACCGGGCACTTCCTGGAGTTCATCCCTGAGGCCCAGATCGACCTCGATCGGCCGGAGGTCCTGCCGGTGTGGGCGCTGGAGCAGGGCAAGACGTACTACCAGGTGGTGAGCACCATGGGGGGCTTGTACCGCTACAACATGGAAGACCTGGTGCTGGTCAGCGGCTTTGAGGGCAAGGTGCCGGTGCTGGAGTTCCTGTCGAAGCGCGCGCGCCAGGTGTCGATCAACAACGAAAGAATCACCGAGAAGGATGTGACCGACGTCACCAGCGCCGTCTGCAGGCGGCTGGGCGTGCGTTTTGATCATTTCATCTTCTTCCCGACGCAGGAGCGTTTCTACCGGCTCGTGCTGGACCGCGACCTGCCCAATATGCAGGAGTTCCTGGGCGAGGTCGAGGCGGAGCTGCGTCGAATCTCCATGGGCTACAACTGGGAACGCGCCGGCCTCAGCCTGCTGCCCTTGCGAGCCTCAGTGGTGGATCGCGATGCGCTGGCGGCTTATGTCCGCAGCCGCCAATTCAAGAGCAATCTGCTCAGCGGCCAGTTCAAGCCCATCCACCTTTCCAATGTCTTCAATGGTGATCAAGAGTTCCCTGTCGTTAAAGAATACAAACTGGAGGATGCCTGCAATGGACAAACAATCGAGGCTTGAACTGCTGACCGAAACCCTGGCCGAGAATCACTTCAAGCTGTCGCCCGTCGGCCTGGACTTCATACGGTACGCGCTGCAGAACGAGGAGTCGGAGCAGGCCCGGCTGGGCGATCGCGACCAGCAGCCCGTCTATGTCCAGAACTACCCCTTCGAGCTGCAGATGCTGCCGCTCTTCCTGAGCCATGCGAAGTCGCAAGAGTGGGGCCAGGTGGCCGTCGACCTGTTCTCGATCTACAGGAAGCTGGTGCAGGATCTGGCCAGGCAGGACCCCGTCCGCCTTGCGCAGTACTTCAAGAGCGACTGCGACGAGGACCTGCTGACGCTGTTCGAGGGCGACACGGGGCTGGACTACTGCCTGGCGCGCGGGGATTTCATGTCCACCGCCGAGGGATTCAAGCTGCTGGAGTTCAATGTGTCCGGGAACCTGGGCGGTTGGGGCATCTATCTCTTCGAGGGCATGTACCGGGCCCAGCCCCTGATCAAGCGCTTCATGGAAGGCCGTGACCAGACCTTCAGCACCTACAGCCCGCTGAACGAGATGGTGACGCACATCCTGCGCGTCAGCACGATGTACCGGCGGCGACTGGGTTTTGCAGATCCGCGGCTCAATGTGGGCGTCTTCGTCGAGAAGCCCGAGCGGCTTGCCGAGGCGGAGGACATGATCGCGAGAATCAAGCGGCAGCTGCTGTCACAGTCCTCGCTGGCGATTGACTTCACCTGCTGCACCCACGCGGACGATCTGATGCTGGAGGAGGGGGCGGTCTTCACGAAGCAGGGCCGGCTCGATTCCATGCTGCTGTTCGGGCGGCCGCAGCTGCTGCCTGAGTTCGTTCATCAGCTGAGCCAGCAGGGGCGCTTCCCGATCTTCAATACCCGCAGCTCCACCATTCTTGGGCAGAAGTCCGGGCTCAGTCTGCTGTCCGAGCATGCACAGTCGCCACTGGCAAGCGACGAGGAACGCCAGCTCATCAACAAGCATCTGCCCTGGACGCGGCTGGTCCGCCCGGGATCGATCGTGTATCAGGGGGTGGAGCAGGACCTGCTGGCGTTGCTGCTGCAGCGCCAGGACGGGTTCGTCATCAAGCCCATCGACGGGCTTCAGGGGCGCGAGGTGAGCGTGGGCAACCGGCTCGATGCCGCGTCATGGCAGGCGGTGGTGGACCAGGCGCTCGCCAGGCCTGGGCAGTACATCGCCCAGGAGCTCTGCGTGGCGGAGCGCCTGCTGGCCAGGAACCCGGCGGGAGCTTTCGAGGAGCACGACGTCATCTGGGCTCCCTTCGTCTTTGGTGGCCAGTTCGCCGGCAGCTGCGCCCGGACCTCGCCCAGCAACAACGAGACCGGCGTCATCAACGCGCATCGCGGCGCCACGGACGCCATCACCTTCCTCACCGCCTAGGCCTTGCTGCCCCTCCGCCTGCGGACCGGTGCCCCCGGCAAGGGGGGCAGCCACCCGGGGCGGTAGGGAAGAGCGCCCGGCGTCAGCCGGTGCTCGACTCCAGCGAATACCGCTGATCCGGCTTCGCCGGCCAGTCGGTATTGCCTCCTTGAGGGGGCTGATGCCTGCTGAAGGACCGGGCCTCTGGCCCGGTGCGCCCTGCAAGGGGCCGTCAGGCCGTAGGGGGTGGCCCGTTCAGTGCCGGAAGTGGCGCACGCCGGTGAAGACCATCGCCACGCCGCGCTCGTTGGCGGCGGCGATCACTTCCTCATCACGCATGGAGCCGCCCGGCTGGATCACGCAGCTGGCGCCGGCATCGGCCAGCACGTCCAGGCCGTCGCGGAAGGGGAAGAAGGCGTCGCTGGCCACGACCGAGCCCTTCAGGTCCAGGCTGGCGTTGGCGGCCTTGATGGCGGCGATCTTGGTGGAGTCCACGCGGCTCATCTGGCCGGCGCCCACGCCCAAGGTCATGCCGCCGCCGCAGAAGACGATGGCATTGCTCTTGACGTACTGGGCCACGGTCCAGGCGAACATCAGGTCTTCCAGCTGCTGGGCCGAGGGCTGCAGGGTGGTGACCACCTTCAGGTCGGAGGCCTTCAGGAAGTGGTTGTCGGCGCTTTGCAGCAGCAGGCCCGAGCCGATGCGCTTGCTGTCGCCCAGGTTGCGGCCCTGCAGCCAGGGCGTGTCACCGCCCGGGGGCAGGGCGATTTCCATCAGGCGGACGTTGACCTTGCTCTTGAAGATCTCGCGGGCCTCGGCCGTGAAGCCGGGGGCCATCAGCACCTCGACGAACTGCTTGGACACCAGCTCGGCCGCTGCGCCATCCACCTCGCGGTTGAAGGCGATGATGCCGCCGAAGGCGCTGGTCGGGTCGGTCTTGAAGGCCTTGGCATAGGCCTCGGCCGGCGTCGCGGCCACGGCCACGCCGCAGGGGTTGGCATGCTTGACGATCACACAGGCCGGGGCGCTGAAGGACTTGACGCATTCCCAGGCGGCATCGGCATCGGCAATGTTGTTGTAGGACAGCTCCTTGCCCTGCAGCTGCTTGCCCGTGACGATGGAGCCGGGGGCGGGATACAGGTCCCGGTAGAGGGCCGCGGTCTGGTGGCTGTTCTCGCCGTAGCGCAGGTCCTGCACCTTCACGAAGGTGCTGTTCATCTGGGCCGGGTAGGCGGCCAGGCTGCCGTCGTCCTGGCGGGCACTGAGGTAGTTGCTGATCGCGGCGTCGTACTGGGCGATGCGGTTGAAGGCGGCCACGCTGCAGGCGAAGCGGGTCTGGTCGCTGGTCTTGCCCGCGGCCTTCAGTTCCTCCAGCACGCCGGCGTACTGGGAGGCGTCGGTCAGCACGGTGACGTCCTTCCAGTTCTTGGCGGCGCTGCGCACCATGGCCGGGCCGCCGATGTCGATGTTCTCGATGGCGTCTTCCAGCGTGCAGCCTGCCTTGGCCACGGTCGCTTCAAAGGGGTAGAGATTGACGGCCAGGATGTCGATGGTGGCGATGCCATGATCGGCCAGGGCCTTCATGTGCTCGGGCACATCGCGGCGGGCCAGCAGGCCGCCGTGGATCTTGGGGTGCAGGGTCTTGACGCGACCGTCCAACATCTCGGGGAAGCCGGTGTGGTCGGCGACCTCGGTCACCGGCAGGCCGGCGTCGGCCAGCAGCTTGGCAGTGCCGCCGGTGGACAGCAGGCGCACGTTCAGCGCGTGCAGGGCGCGGGCGAAGTCGACGATGCCGGTCTTGTCGGACACGGAGATCAGGGCAGTCAGTTGCGTCATGGTGGACTCGGGATGGTGGGGATTCGGTGAGACCGCTGCGTTCAGAGCAGCTCGTGGTCGCTGAGCTTGCGGCGCAGGGTGTTGCGGTTGATGCCCAGCCACTCGGCGGCCTTGCTCTGGTTGCCGTCGGCCTTGGCCATCACGACTTCCAGCAGGGGCTTCTCGACCAGCTTGATCAGCATGTCGTGCATGGAGTGCGGCACCTCGCCGTCGAGGTCACGGAAATAGACCTCGAGGTTCTCGCGGATGCACTGGTCGATGGGTTTGGGCGTCATGCCGATAGCCTTTGTTCTTCTGCGTCGTCGTCGTTGGCCGCGTCCAGGGCGGGCGGGAGATAGGGCAGGCGCTCGTGCTGGTCGGCCAGGGCGGCAAACCAGTCGGAGAGGGCCCGGACCTGCGCCTCGCAGCTGTCCAGCCGGTTCATGGCCTGGCGGAAGTCCTCCCCGCCGGGCAGGGCCTTCACGGCCCAGGCGATGTGCTTGCGCGCGCTGCGCATGCCGCTGTCGCTGCCGTAGAGGCTGTAGTGGTCCTGCAGATGCTCCAGCAGCCAGTCGCGGGCCTCCTGCACGCGCGGCGCGGGCAACTGCTCGCCGGTGGCCAGGAAGTGGGCGATCTCGCGGAAGATCCAGGGCCTGCCCTGCGCCGCGCGGCCCACCATCAGCGCGTCGGCGCCGGTGTGCTGCAGCACCTGCAGGGCCTTCTCGGGGCTGTCGATGTCACCGTTGGCGACCACCGGGATGCCGATGGCCGCCTTGACGGCGCGCAGGGTGTCGTATTCGGCCAGGCCCTTGTAGCCCTGCTCGCGGGTGCGGCCGTGGATGGTCAGCATCGCGATGCCGGCGTCCTCGGCCATGCGGGCCAGGGCCAGGGCATTGCGGGCTTCGGCGCTCCAGCCGGTGCGCATCTTCAGCGTCACGGGGACGTCAAAGGGCCGGCAGGCCTCGACCACCGCGCGCACGATTTCCTCGGCCAGCGGCTCGTTCTGCATCAGGGCCGAGCCCGCCCACTTGTTGCAGACCTTCTTGGCGGGGCAGCCCATGTTGATGTCGATGATCTGGGCGCCGCGCTGGATGTTGTAGACGGCGGCCTCGGCCATCATCTGCGCCTCGGTGCCGGCGATCTGCACGGCGATGGGCGCGGTCTCGCCCTCGTGGTTGGCGCGGCGCGAGGTCTTGAGGCTGTTCCAGAGGTCCTTGCGCGAGGTCACCATCTCGGAGACCGCATAGCCCGCGCCCAAGCGCTTGCACAGCATGCGAAAAGGGCGGTCCGTCACCCCGGCCATGGGCGCCACGAACAGATTGTTCGGCAGCACATGGGCGCCTAGCCGCAACGGGGTGGGCAGGAGGGAAGGCATGGGAGGGGGCGGGCGGCTGCTCAAAAAAGAGGCAGGATTATAACGCCCGCCACCTCCGTGATCGTCGCAGGGGCGGGCGAGGCCCCCGCGTCTGACCCGTGCGGACGAGACGGATTGCGCAATGCGTCACGAGCATCGAGCGCCTCGGTCCGCACCGCTCACGCCCGCCGCACCCTCATTGCCCCGGCACGTTCTGCTTGCGCCAGAGCTGGATGGACTGGCCGATCCAGTCGTTCATCTGCGTGGTCCTGGAGAGCTTGTAGACGGCCCGCGCCAGCTTGCCGCGCAGCTCCGGCGTGTTGCAGGCGGACTTGTGCGACAGCGTCAGGTACAGCGGCTCCTTGGCCACGGCGCCGTCCAGCTGCTTGATGTCGGTGATGGCCATCTTGGCCAGGAAGGCGTCGCCGGGGCTGTCCTCGTAGACCAGGTAGTCGGCGCGGCCCTTCTGCAGGATCTGGATGGCCTGCTCGAGGCTGGCCACCTGGGTGATCTTGAGGTTCTCGCGGGCGTAGCGGTCGAACTCCTCGCCGAAGCTGTTGTTGATCACGGTGACGCCCTGGCGGCCCTGGAGATCGCCCCACTTGCGGTACTTGAGCTTGCTGCCGTCCTTGGTCCAGACCGCCGAGCGCGTGTCACGGAAGGGCGGGTGGAAGTAGTCCATGTACTCGGTGCGCGGCACGGTGAAGAAGGCGCCGGCGATGAGGTCGACCTTGCCGGCCCGCACCTCCTCCTGCACCCGGCCCCAGGGGCCCACGTAGCGCACCTCGATGGGGATGCCGATCTCCTTGGAGAGCCACTGCATCATCTCGGCATTGGCGCCGACAAGCCGGCCTTCGTCCTCCGGGGCGCGCCACAGATAGGGCGGGTACTGCGGATTGCCGGACGCCAGCAGATGCTTGCAAGCCTCCTGTGCCATGGCCGGGTGGACCAGACCCAGCGCCGAGCCCAGGACTCCAAGACAGACGAACCCAGTCCTCGCGAAATTCAGCATTGCCCGTGACCTCTTTGATGGCCAAGCCCGGATGAGGTCGTACTGACCCTGATCCAGGTGTGCGCTCCCTGAACCACTGAGTGTGCATGCCTTCCGTCATGGGTGCAACCCGACAGGTCAAGGAACTGTGGCGTCCCTCGCATAATGGCCCGCATGGAGCAATCGGTGATGAATGCGCTGGCCGCCATGCTGGCTTTTTTCTCCCTGCCGCAGGTGGGCCTGCCGGCGATCTTCGTGATCGCGCTGGTGTCGGCCACGCTGCTGCCGCTGGGCTCGGAGCCGGCGGTGCTGGCCCTGGTCAAGCTGGAGCCGACGCTGTTCTGGCCGGCCGTGCTGGTGGCCACGGCGGGCAATACCGTCGGCGGCGCCATCACCTGGGGCATGGGTTACGGCGCCGAGCGTCTCTACGAGGGGCGCGCCCACCACAGCCCTGCCAACAAGGCCTTGCGCTGGCTGGAGCGCTTCGGCCCGCGCGCCTGCCTGCTGAGCTGGCTGCCGGTGGTGGGTGACCCGCTGTGTGCGGTGGCCGGGTGGCTGAAGCTGCCCTTCTGGCCCTGCCTGTTCTACATGGGCATCGGCAAGTTCCTGCGCTACCTCTGCATGACGGCCCTGCTGCTGTGGGTTTTCCCGGGCCAGTGGGGCGCTTGATGCGCCTCAAAGGCGGCCACAATCCCAGCCACGAGTGGCCGGCCGCCTGGCTGCCGCCGGCCGGGCGTCGAGGAAACGCCCTTTCATGAATGACGAGGGCCACCGCGCCCTCGGACAAGAGACAAGACCATGAGCAAGACCGCCTACGAATCGCTGTGCGCCCGCCACGTGCGCATCTACCGCCTCTCCCATCTCCAGTCGATCGCGTCCTGGGACCAGTCCGCCAACATGCCGGCCAAGGGCAACGAGGCCCGTTCGCTGGCCCTGGCCGAGATGGGCGGCCTGCTGCACCAGCTGGCCACGGAGCCCGCGCTCCAGGGCCTGCTGGAAGCTGCCGCGCAGGAGCCGCTGGACGAGATCGAGCGCGCCAATCTGCGCGAGATGCAGCGCGCCTGGCGCGCCAGCAATGCGCTGCCGCAGGCGCTGGTCGAGGCCAAGAGCCTGGCCAATTCGCGCTGCGAGCACGCCTGGCGCAGCCAGCGCCCCGCCAACGACTGGGCGGGCTATGCCGAGAACCTGCGCGAGGTCGTGCGCCTGGCCCGCGAGGAGGCACGCTGCCTCTCGGCGGTGACAGGTCTTGCCCCCTACGACGCCCTCATGGACCAGTACGAGCCCGGCATGCGCTCGGCCGAGGTGGACCGCGTCTTCGGCGACCTGCGCCAATGGCTGCCCGGCCTGATCCGCGACGTGCTGGAGAAGCAGTCGCGCGAGGCCGTGACCCGCCCCGTGCCGCCCTTTTCGCTGGCCGCCCAGAAGGCCCTGGGCCATGACGCCATGCAGCTGATGGGCTTCGACTTCGAGGCCGGCCGCCTCGACGAGAGCGCCCACCCCTTCTGCGGAGGCGTGCCCGAGGATGTGCGCATGACCACGCGCTATCGCGAGGACGACTTCCTGCCCAGCCTGATGGGCACCATCCACGAAACCGGCCACGGCCGCTACGAGCAGAACCTGCGCCGCGAGTGGCTGGGCCTGCCCATCGCCAATGCCCGCTCCATGGGCCTGCACGAGAGCCAGAGTCTGTCCTTCGAGATGCAGCTGGGCAGCCATCCCGGCTTTGCCGGCCTGCTGCGCCCGCTGCTGCAGAAGCACCTGGGCGATCAACCCGCCTTCGAGGTCGGCAACCTGAACCGCCTGCTGACCCGTGTGAAGCCGGGCTACATCCGTGTCGATGCCGACGAGGTCACCTATCCGGCCCACGTGATCCTGCGCTATGAGATCGAGCGGCCGCTGATCGAGGGCCAGATCGAGGTGGACGACATCCCTGCGCTGTGGGACGCCAAGATGCAGGAGCTGCTGGGCCTGGACACCCGCGGCAACTTCAAGGACGGCCCGATGCAGGACGTGCACTGGGGCGCCGGCCTCTTCGGCTACTTCCCCTGCTACACCCTGGGCGCCATGTATGCCGCGCAGTTCTTCGCCGCCATGCGCCGCGAGACACCGGACCTCGACGCCCGCATCGCCCGCGGCGAGCTGGGCCTGGTCTTCGAATGGCTGCGCAGCCGCATCTGGATCGAAGGCAGCCGCTGGGAGACGCCCGAGCTCGTGCGCCGTGCCAGCGGCGAGGCGCTGAACCCGGCCCACTTCCAGGCCCATCTGCGCGCGCGCTATCTCGGCTGAGGGCGTCGCACCCACCAACAAGAAGAGGCCCCGGGGGGCCTCTTCTCGCTTCTTCTAATGGAACAGCCGCGCGGGGCGGCAGGGTGGCGGGCTCAGGCCCGCTCGGTTCTTCAACGACGTCGCTTCTTGAATTCGTTCCGGGCTCAGGCCTTGCGGCGGCGTGCCACGAACAGGGCGCCAGCGGCCATGGCCAGCAGGGCCACGCTGCCGGGCTCGGGCACGGTGCTCTTGGCGGCGGCCGGGGGCAGCTGAGTGACGGACACGGCGTCCAGCGAGGTGCCCATGCCGTCAGAAGCGCCGGTGGCGCCCAGGCGCAGGGTGGTGCTGGTGCCGGTGGCCACGAAGTCCAGGTCGAACTGGGTCCAGCTGGTGATGGTGTTCTTGCCGACCACGCCATCGAGGGCGGCGACCTGCCAGCTGATGCCGTTGCTGTTGGCGCCCACCTGGTCGGGGCGGTTGGCCCACATGAAGCTCAGGTGGTAGGTCTGGCCGATGATGGTCGTGAAGTTCTGGGAGATCCAGCTGTTGCGGCTGGTGTCCAGCTCCACGAAGTTCAGGCCGGCGTAGGCCGAGCCCGCCACGTTGTTGCGGATCTCGACGTTCTGCGGGCCGACGGTCCAGCCGCTCAGGCTGCCGTAGGTGCCCCAGCTGCCGTTGGCCAGCGAGACGGACTCGAAGCTGCCATTGCTGATCAGGTTGATCGGCGTGGCCTGGGCCAGCAGGGAGACGGCGCTCAGGCCGAGGGCGATGAGGAACTTCTTGGACACGGTTTGAACTGCTGAAGGAGCACCGGCGGCGCGATGACGCCATTGTTCTTTGGGCGGGGCCTCGGCGCCCCCCCTCTGACTGTGGGGTCAGGCCGTGCGGGGTGTGAAGCCCGTCACGCGGGCTTCGACTTTCGGCGTCCGGCGTTCCTCGCTCAGCTCAGGGCGCGCGCACGCCGTGCCGTGCCTCGAGCAGGCTCAGGGTCTGATCCAGGCGTGCCATGGCCAGCGAGCAGCGGCTCGGCGGCTTGAGTGCGCCCGGTACTAGTTCACGCTTGCTGTCGCAGAGCCGGTCGACGCGCAGGGTCAGGCCGTGGCGCGCCAGCTTGGGGGTCAGGTCTTGCGCGCGTTCCAGCAGCTGGCGGCGCGTGGCCTGGTAGGCGTGCTCGGCCAGGTGGCGCCGCTGCGAATAGCTGAAGGTGTTGGCCATGAAGAGCTCGGCATCGCGCTTGCTGGGCTCGAAGAGCAGGATGTCGGTGTCGGGGTGGCTGCGGGCATAGCCCTTCATGCCCAGCTCCAGGCGCGAATGGATCAGCGATCGCAGGGTCTGGGACAGCACCACGGGCAGGCCGCCATCGACCAGGCGCGGGATGCGCTGCCCCTTGGGCCGCGCGCTTCGGTGCGGCTCGTGCTCCTGCACCCCCGGCTCGCCCTCGTAGGGCACCAGCGGGTTCAGGCACAGCAGCAGGTCCAGGCCTTCCTTCAGCAGCACGGAGGCGTGGATCGTCTTCTTGAGCGCACCGTCCACGTAGTAGCGGCCGTCGATCTCCACCGGCGGGAAGAGGCCGGGCAGGGCGGCGCTGGCCTGCACGGCCTTGGAGACTGGCACGTGGTCCCAGCCGGGCAGGCCGAAGGGCACGGCCTCGCCGCTGTCCAGGTCGGTCGCGACCAGGACCAGGCGGTGGCGCAGCGCGCGGAAGTCGTCACTGCGGCCGGGCCGGCTGAACTGCGCGTGCAGCTGCTCGGCCAGGGCTTCGCCGGACAGCAGACCCGCCGGCAGGGCACGGCCCAGGCGCTCGAAGGCGCCTAGCACGGAGCGGCCCTGCACCACGGTCTGCCACAGCGCCGTGCCGACCAGGCCGGGCACGGTGCGCAGGCGGCGCCAGTATTCGTCCCAGGCCGGATGCAGCAGGACGGAGGGGTCGAAGGTGTCGGGCGAGCGGGCGCTGTTCTCGATGAAGGCCTCCGAGAGATCGCGCGGCGAGAGCCCGTTGATCAGGCCCGCGGCGATGAAGCCGCCGGCGCTGACGCCGATGTAGCTGTCGCAGTTGCGCAGGTCCAGGCCATCGATGGATTCCTCCAGCGCACACAGGGCGCCGATCTCGTAGATGGCGCCCAGCGGGCCGCCGCCGGCCAGCGCCAGGCCGATGCGCGGACCGCCCTTGGGCTGGTCAGCCCGCCGCCGCCGGGGCGCCGCGGAAGCGGCAGGGGCCTCTGTGGTGCTGCGCGTCGAGGGGCGGGGGCGGGAACGGGCGTTCATGCGGTGGCGGATCCTGTTTGTCTCGCTCAAGAAATGGACAAGCCGCCTCGGTGGGCCTCGCCCCGATCGATCGGGACTGGCGCGAGGCGGCTGGTCACGGGCGCTCTGGAGGCGCCTTGCGGGCCCCGCTCAGGCGAGGCCTCTGCGTTCAGGCTCAGGCCTGGACGGCTTCGGCGGCCGGGGCTGCCGGAGCCGGGGCGGCGGGCTTGGCCGCGGCCTTGCGAGCCGCAGGCTTGGCGGCCGACTTGAAGACAGCCTTCTTGGCGGCCGGCTTTGCGGCAGGCTTCGCGGCCGGCTTTGCGGCGGTCTTCTGGGCAGCAGGCTTCGCAGCAGCCTTGGCAGCGGGCTTCGCAGCAGCCTTCACGGCCTTCTTGGCGGCCGGCTTTGCGGCGGGCTTGGCAGCAGCCTTGGCCGCCGGCTTCGCAGCGGGTGCCTTCTTGGCCGACTTCTTGGCCGGGGCGATGCCCACGGCGGCGCTCAGCGCGTCGATGCGGGCGATCAGCTGCTCCACATCCTTGCTGCTGGGCACGCCCAGGCGGTTCAGGGCGCGGGCCACGCGTTCCTCGAAGATGGTCTCCAGCTTGTCCCAGTGCTGGCCGGCCTTGGCGCCGACTTCACCGGCCATGCCGCTCATCTTGTTGGCCACGGCGCCGAGCTTCTCCTCAGCAGCGGACTGGGTCTTCTTCTGCAGCTTCATGCCTTCCTTCACCAGGGTCTCGAAGACCTTGCCGCCTTCGCCCTGTGCCTTGGAGAAAGCGCCCAGGCCGGCGGCCCAGATCTGCTGTGCGGAATCCTTGATCGTCTGGGCCACCTGGTTGTCCAGCAGGCCGGCGGGCAGTGCACCACCGAAAGCGCTGTTGGCGGAGGCCTTGTTCTTGGCAGCCATTTTCTGCAGCTTCTTGACCATTGTTGAGTCCTTTTCTTGAGGTGGAACTACGCGAGAGTCGCTGAAACTTTCCACGCGGCATTGTCGCGCCAGCGCAGGCCCTCCAGCAGGGATGGAACCACTATAGGCCCCGCCACCCTGCGGTGCTCACCCAATCCTAGTGTGCGGTCTCTATGCTCTAGAGTCGGCCCTGGGGAAAGCGCGCAGCGGTGAAACCCGGGGTTTGGACAAGAATCGTCCGACCCTCTGCCTCCCACAGGCCAACCAAGAACACAGGAGAGACACGATGCAGTACTTCGTCACGGGCGCCACAGGCTTCATCGGCAAGCGGCTGGTCAGGAAGCTCCTGGCACGGCGCGGCAGCACGGTGTACTTCCTGCTGCGCGAGGAGAGCCGCGACAAGCTGCCCGAGCTGCTGGCCTACTGGGGCGTCAGCAAGAACCGGGCGATCCCGGTCTTCGGGGACCTCACCGGGCGCAAGCTGGGTGTCAGCAACGAGGACATCAAGAGCCTCAAGGGCCAGATCGACCACCTCTACCACCTCGCCGCGGTCTACGACCTCAAGGCCGACGAGGACAGCCAGGTTCGCACCAACATCGAGGGCACGCGCAACATGCTGGACTTCGCCGCGGCCATCGACGCCGGGCATGTGCACCATGTGTCCTCCATCGCCGCGGCCGGCCTCTACGAAGGCGTGTTCCGCGAAGACATGTTCGACGAGGCGGAAAACCTCGACCACCCCTACTTCATGACCAAGCACGAGAGCGAGAAGCTCGTGCGCAAGGACTGCAAGAAGCCCTGGACCGTCTACCGCCCCGCCATGGTCGTGGGGGACTCGCAGAGCGGCGAGATGGACAAGGTCGACGGCCCCTACTACTTCTTCAAGCCCATCCAGCGCCTGCGCCAGATCCTGCCGCCCTGGATGCCCTCCATCGGCCTGGAAGGGGGCCGCGTCAACATCGTGCCCGTGGACTACGTGGTCAACGCGCTCGACCACATCAGCCACCAGGTGAAGGCCGGCGGCGGCTGCTACCACCTCGTGGACCCGGTGGGCTACCGCGTGGGCGATGTGCTGGACATCTTCTCCAAGGCCGCGCACGCCCCCAAAATGAACCTCTTCGTCAATGCCGCCCTGCTGGGCTTCATTCCGAAGAGCGTCAAGAAGGGCCTGATGGCGCTGGCGCCGGTGCGCCGCATCCGCCACGCCGTGATGAAGGACCTCGGCCTGCCCGAGGACATGTTCAACTTCATCAACTACCCCACGCGCTTCGACAGCCGCGAGACCGAGAAGGCGCTCAAGGGGTCAGGTATTGCCTGCCCCAACCTGCATGACTACGCCTGGCGCCTGTGGGACTACTGGGAGCGCCACCTCGACCCGGACCTCTTCATCGACCGCAGCCTCAAGGGCGCGACCGGCGGCAAGGTCGTGCTGGTGACGGGCGGCTCCTCGGGCATCGGCCTGGCCGCGGCCAAGAAGTTCGCCGAGGCCGGTGCCATCACCATCATCTGTGCCCGTGACGAGGGCAAGCTGGACGAGGCGGTGAAGGAGATCCGCGAGCACGCCGGCAAGGGCGCGCAGGTGCACAGCTATTCGGCCGACATCGCCAGCGAGGAGAGCTGCGCCGGCATGATCACCTGGATCAACGAGAACTTCGGCGGCGTCGACTTCCTGATCAACAACGCCGGCCGCTCCATCCGCCGCGCCATCGAGTCCAGCTACGACCGCTTCCACGACTACGAGCGCACCATGCAGCTGAACTACTTCGGCTGCCTGCGCGTCACCATGGGCCTGCTGCCGGGCATGGTCGCGAAGAAGAAGGGGCATGTGGTCAACATCTCCAGCATCGGCGTGCTGACCAATGCGCCGCGCTTCTCGGCCTATGTGGCCTCCAAGGCTGCGCTGGACGCCTGGACCCGCTGCGCCTCCAGCGAGTACGCGGATCTGGGCATCACCTTCACCACCATCAACATGCCCCTGGTGCGCACGCCCATGATCGCGCCCACCAAGATCTACAACAACGTCCCGACCCTGGCCCCCGAGGAAGCCGCGGACATGATCGCCCAGGCCTGCATCGCCAAGCCCGTGCGCATCGCCACCCGCCTGGGCATCACCGGCGAGCTGCTGCATGCCCTGATGCCCCGCGTGGCCCAGATCGTGATGAACACCAGCTTCCGCATGTTCCCCGACAGCGACGCAGCCAAGGGCGAGAAGGGCGGCAAGCCGCAGCTGTCGCCGGAGGCGATTGCGCTGCAGCAGATGATGCGGGGCATTCATTTCTGAGCTGAGGCCGCCAGGGAGCCGGGCTGGGCCCCTGGATCGCCGGACGCTGGCCGCAGCCCCTGGCTGAGGCCATCAGTCAGACAGGGCCCCTCTCGTCTGTCACTCCAAGGGTGTGGTCTGCTGATCCGCGCCGAGCCGCAGCGCAAGCCGTTCGGCTTCTGGCGAGGCCAGCGCCTGCGCGCCATCGAGCCCCGGCAGAGGCCTGGCGGCAAGTACGGGGCTGGCAGGCCAGCCCCTGCGCCCTTGCGTTTTCCTCAGGAGCGGAAGTGCCGCCAAGCGGCATAGCCCAGGCCCCCCAGGGCCAGGGCTCCCAGGCCAGCCATCAGGCCGGTCCAGAGGCCGTGCCCCTGCGCTTCGGCGTTCAGTTCCCGCCGGGATTTGGCCGTATGGCCTTCCCGCGCCCGCAGGCCATGATCGGCCCTCAGCCGGTTCTCCGTGGGCCCCACTCCCGTGGAGATGGTGCGCTGTTCCTCGAGGTTCCCCCAGTGCGCCAGCGGGGTGCCATGTGCATAGTCGTCGGGGTTGCCCGGATCCCGTTCGTTGCGCTTGTCGTGCAGGGCGTGCACCAGTTCATGGCCCAGCACGATGTGGGCGGGGGCGACCACCAGGTCGGTGTTGACGCCCGCATGGTTGAGGTTCTCGCTGTCCCGGAGTCCACGAAGCACCCGCAGATTGGTGCCATGGGGGGCCTGGGAGGCGGCGGCGGGCTCGTCGGCATCCTGGCTGCGGAAGTCCGCGCGGCTTTCGTCCAGGAAAGGCATCATGGCCTGATGCCGCCGATCGATCTCCTCCTGCTGCTCCTCGGTGGCAATCTGCCCATTGTTCGTGGCCGCCATGATTTCCATGTAGCGGGTGCGCACCCCCGCAAAGGCCCTGCGGTTGGCTTCCCGCTGGACCTGTTCCTCCTCAGACAGGCGCTCCGTCGGGTTCACGTTGATGTAGTAGGGCTCAGCCTCCTCGCCGTCCGGCTGCTGGCGCAGTTCTTCCACCAGTTCGCGCCCATGCCTTCGAGACATCAGGCGGGCGAAGTTGGCGCGGATTTCCCGGTTGTCCCCTTCGTGTGCCTCGCCCTGCTCGAAGCGGATGGCCCCCAGGCCGCCCCGCACCTCGTTCCAGGCATCGTCCAGTCGTCCACGCTGGCCCTCGTCCAGGTCTTCCGCACTGAAGAGGCGGAGGTTGTGTGTGTGGACGTAGTCCACATGGTCTCGATGGGCCTCCTGGATCTCGTCCATGAGGTTGAGCATGTAGTCCCGGCGAGTGCCTCCGTTCTGGAGGTCCCCCATGGCACCCAGGTATGCGTACACCCCATGCTCCGCCCGGTCCAGGGCACTCGCCCGATGGTCGGAAAAGGCCTGATCGGTCTCGAACTGATCCCGGTCGAGCTGGTAGGCCTCCAGAGCATCGCGGATGGTGGCCAGCTGGGGCTCCGTTTCGAAGTTGCCACCTTGCCGGCCGATGCCTGCGGTGAAAGCCGGCCCCAGGCGGAGCAACTGGATCGGAGCCGTGGCGACGGCTGGGGCTTGGGAATCCGGGGCTGGTGCAAGCGCAAGCAGGTTCGCAGCCCGTCGAAACTGGGCGCTCACCCGTGGCGAGCCATGCATCTGCCTGATCCGGGCCTTCTCCTGGAGCGCCCTCGAACTGGTGTGGATGCCTGCCGCCAGCCCCCCTGAAGAATTGCTGCGTGTGGGAGCGGAGTCCTGCGCCTGGGGCCCGCCGTGAGTCGCGGGGCGCTGAGATTGGAGTTGGGCTTTCATGGAGTATCCACCGCCTGTCATGGGTTTTCGGTGCCGAGTGCTGGGCTGACCTCAGCAGGGGTCTGTGCGGGACACCACGGGCCTGAACCGCGCCCCAATCACGCCCCCAATCACGCCCCCAAGCAGGCTCCTCAGGACCCGGCCCACAACGCTGTCCGTGCGCCAAGCTCTGGCCGCCGTCTCCTGCCTACCACCCGCAAGACCTGACCCCGCGGCAGATGCCGGGGCGCCTGCCTCCGCAAGCCTATCCTCATTCAGCGAGCATGGCCACCTCCAGCCGCCTTCTCCGAGCGGGACTTCAGCGGCAGAAAGCCCTTCGGATCACCATCCCTCACGGCCCACCTCGCCGCAAAGCGCCGGCGCAGCTCCGCGAACTTCAGCGCGTTCTCCTCAAGGCAGGCGGCCGACGGCACGTAGGGCTTCCAGTGCGAGGGCGCACCCGGCGGGGGCGGCTGGGGCGGGCCGCCGGCGAGGTGCTCGGCGCCCAGCCAGTACTTGTCAGTCCAGGGGCCGTCCTGCGATTGCAGCTGGAACACCATGGGATGGCCTGGCCCGCCGATCCGCAGCATGAATCCGCCCATCGCCGTCTCGGACTCAAAGCGCAGGCCCAGGTCGATCGCGGCCTCGACCATCAGCAGCTGCGCCTGCTTCAGCGCCTGCTCGTCCGGGACGCGGAACTCGAAGGCGGCGCATCGGGTGAAGGGCCGGTCCTTTTGCAGCTCGCCAGGACGGGGCGCGCAAGCGGCGAGCACCAGCGTGGCGAGCGCCAGCCTCCAGGCTGCCCGAGGCATCGTCAACGGCGGGGTTGGAGGTGAGTGGCGCACGAGGTAGGACGGAATCGGCAATGGGGCGAGGAGCGTCGCGGCAGTACCCGCGGAGATCAGGCGGCCGGCGCCGCCAGACGCCTGGCCTTCGCCTCACTGATCACCTCGCCGCGCGGCCACTGCAAATAGGGCCGCAGCGTGAGCCGGTCGACCTCGCTCAGCGGCTGGCTCAGCGGCGCCGCAAGCGCACGTACCTGGGGCCAGGGCGCCTGCGCTGCCATTGCCGCATAGAACTGCATCAGCTTCGGCAGGTTCTCGAGAGCGGGGGCTGCCTCGAGCGGGCGCAGATCGCAGACGAAGGAGAACTGGAAGGTATTGCCCCGCTGTATCCATTCATCCCGCCGCCAGGCGTGGGCCGGATTCTCGTGGAGCATGAGGTTGACGATGTCCACACCCTTGGCTTCCGGCCCGCGGAGCTGATCCCGGATGGGCTTGAGGCGGCGCGCGAACCATTCTGCGAAACCCCAGTACGAGGCGGTCAGTGCCCGCTCACGCGCCTGCGAGTCGGGGTAGTAGTAGAGGCGGACGCTGGCAATGCTCATGGGCCGCAGTGTCTCAGCTCTCCGGGTCGTACCCAAAATCCCGCAGCTCCTGCGCACACCGGCAGGCGGCGGCGATCTTCGCGGACCACAGCAGGGCGGCTTCGCGCGAGGGCAGCTCCAGCACGCAGAAGCCGCCGTCGAGCTCCCTTGTCTGTGGGTAGGTCCCGGGGCTGACAGCCCCGTCCGGGGCGACCGTGACGGGCGCGACCGCCCCGTTGATGCCCCCACCGAACACATACACCCCCGCCGCCTTCGCCTCGCGGATGACCTGGCGCGCGGCTTCGCCGACGGCAGGCAGGTCCTCGGCTGGGACGGTCATGGCGGGGGAGGGGAAGGAGATCAGGTACTTGGTCATCGGGCGGTCCTCAGTCAGGGCCTGGTCGCCTCGGCGAAGCAGGGGGCGGTTGAACGTCAGGTGATGCGAGATTCTGGCTCGATCGATGGCGCCGGTGCACGCCCATGCCCCAGGGCCTGGGACTGCGTCCAGCGGGCCGCCAGCCCAGGCCGAGCCCTGTCACAAAAAATTGCAGCGCCCCCGCAGCCCCCCTGCTTCAATGCCACCGGACAACGCGGCGCCCTGCGTCGCACGGAGTGACAGATGCGAAGCAACAAGATCAAGCGGGCAGGGCAGGCCTGCCTGCTGGCCAGTTCCATGGCCCTGGCGGCCTGCGGCGGCGGAGGTGCCGAATCGCAGGCACCGAACCCCACACCGGCACCTGCTCCCACACCGGTCCCGGCACCCACTCCGACGCCGCTGCCCACGCCCACGCCCACGCCGACCCCAACCCCAACCCCAACCCCAACCCCAACCCCCGGCGCCGCCCCCCAGATCGCCGGCTGCGAGCTCTTCCCCGCCTCCGCCGTCTTCAACACCCGCATCGACGACCCGCAGCGCTTTCCGGTTCACGCCAGCAGCGCCACGTGGCTCGCCAGCATCGGCACCGCGCGGGCCTTCCATCCGGACTGGGGGACGAACGAGAACCCGCAGCAGACGGCCGACTACTACGGCATTCCCTACAACGTGGTGGACGGCAGCAGCCCGGCTGCCACGACGAGCTGGCCGACGGTGAACTTCAACCCGACCGACCCGCGCGCCGGCAGCGGTGACAGTGCGCCCGACGAGAGCGACTGCGCGGCGCCCGCCGTGAACGGCTACGCCCTGGTGCGCGACTGCACCACGCTGCCCGCGGCCAATCGGCGCTTTCCCTATCCGCGCGATGACCTGCTCAAGGCCGAAGGTGGCGCCTGCAACGATGCGCAGCAGTGCGGGGACCGTCATGTGCTCATCGTGGAGCAGGGCAGCTGCCGGCTGTGGGAGAGCTATGCCAGCTACGAGCTCGGCGGCCAGTGGTATGCCTACTCCACCGCTGCCTGGGACCTGAAGAGCCATGCCATGCGCCCCGACACCTGGACCTCGGGCGACGCCGCCGGCCTGCCCCTGCTGCCCCTGCTGGCGCGCGCCGCCGAGGCCAGCGCTGGCGACATCCGCCACGCCTTGCGCGTCACCCTGCGCGACAGCGTCATGGCCCGCAGCCACGTCTGGCCGGCCC
The DNA here is from genome assembly GCF_039872765.1 of Roseateles flavus. Lineage (NCBI taxonomy): Bacteria > Pseudomonadati > Pseudomonadota > Betaproteobacteria > Burkholderiales > Sphaerotilaceae > Roseateles > Roseateles flavus. The sequence continues at coordinate 358,981 of NZ_JBDPZC010000004.1, forward strand.
GCCATCACGCCGGCGGCGACACCCCGGGCGGCGTGCCCTTCGGCGCGGTGCTGCGCCTGAAGGCCGGCTTCACGCTGCCCGCCTCCTGGAGCGCCCAGGCCAAGGCCCTGGCCCTCGCCATGCAGCGCTACGGCCTCTACGTGGCCGACATCGGCTCCGACCTCTACGTGCAGGGCGAGCCCAGCGCGCAGTGGCAGGACGCGACGATCTCGCAGCTCAAGACCCTCAGGGCCTCGGACTTCGAGTTCGTGGACATGGGCGCCATCACACGCGACAGCCGGTTCAAGGGGGACTCGTTCCAGGCGAGCTGGTGAGGGCGGCTTGACACAGGGCGGCCCCCGCTCCGCAGCTCAGCCCTTGTCCCGCGGCTTGAAGATGTGGACCGTCTCGCCGCGCGCCAGCATCGCCACCAGCTGGGCGATGCGCCGGGCGCGGGTCTCGGGCTTCACGGCGGTCTGGATGCGCCACAGCACGGCGTAGCGGCTGCTGGCATTGAGGGTTGCAAAGAAGGCCTGGGCATCTGGCGCGGCCTCGAGTGCCGCCAGCAGATCCTCGGGCACCGTGGATGTGCGCGCACCGTCATAGGCCCGCGCCCAGCGTCCATCCGCCTTGGCCGCCTCGACCTGCGCCAGGCCGGGGGCCTGCATGCGCCCGGCGGCGATCAGCGCGGCCACCTTCTCGACATAGACCTTGGACCAGATGCTGCGCGCGCGGCGCGGCGTGAAGCGCTGGAGATAGTGATGGTCGTCGAGGCTTTTCTTCTGGCCGTCGATCCAGCCCCAGCACAGGGCGATCTCCACGGCCTCGGCGTAGCTGACGCTGGGCTCATCGGCGCCCTTCTTGGCGATCTGCAGCCACAGGCCGCCGGACGTGGCGTGGTGCTTGCGCAGCCAGGTCTCGAAGGCCTTGGCATTCCCGAACAAGGCCGGTGAGGCAGGGGCTGTAAGAGCTGGCTTGGCGGCAGTCATGCCCTGCAGTGTGCCGCAAGGACGCTTGACGCCATTCGAGGCTTGTGCTGTACTATGAACACTAGTACAGTAAATACACCACAAGGAGCCGGCCATGCCACGCACCACGCCCTTGATGATCCAGATCGCCACCGGCGATCCGCGGCCTATCGCCAAGCAGATCGTCGATGGCGTGCGCCGCGCGATCGCTGCCGGTGAGCTGGAGGTCGGCCAGCAGCTGCCCAGCGTGCGCGGGCTTGCGATGCAATTGATGATCAACCCCAACACCGTCGCCAAGGCCTATGGCGAGCTGGCCGCGGAGGGCTGGCTGGAGGCACGCCAGGGCCTGGGCCTCTACGTCGCCGCGCCGCGCCAGCGGCTCAGCAAGGGCGAGCGCGAGCGGCGGCTGGACGAGGCGGTGCAGCGCTTAGTCAATGACGTCATCGGGCTGGACTTTCCTCCTGCGACCGTGCTGTCCCGCGTGGAGCAGGAACTAGCGCCGCTGGCCGCCAAGAAGTCCGCCTGATCCCTGGGCCCTTGCCTCCTCCACAGGAGAAATCCATGAATGCCATGTCCGAACAGGCGCAGCTGCGTCTCGTCGAATCGCCCGCATCGGCGGGGGCCGACGGGCCATCCGCGGGCCTGATCGCCCCCGCCTCGCCAGACTACGTGATCGAGACCGAGCGGCTGTGCCTGCACTACGGCCGCAAGCGTGCGCTGCACGAATTGAGCCTGAAGGTGCCGCGCGGCCATATCCACGCCATCGTCGGTGCCAACGGTGCAGGCAAGTCCTCGCTGTTCCGTGTGCTGCTGGGTTTCCAGTCGCCCAGCTCCGGCAGCGCACGCGTGCTGGGGGTGGCGCCCGAGGCGCTGACGTCTGCACATCGCGCGCACATCGGCTACGTCAACGAGGAACACACACTGCCCGACTGGCTGCGCGTGGCCAATGCCGTGGCCATGCAGCAGCGCCAGTACAGGGGCTGGGACGAGGCCCGCTACCGTGAGGTCGTCGGCAACTTCCACATCGATCCCGGCCAGCGCATCAGCGAGCTCTCACGCGGCGAACGCGCCGGCCTGAGCCTTGCGATGGCGCTGGCGCAGTCGCCCGATCTGCTGATCCTGGACGAGCCCACCCTGGGCCTGGACGTGGTTGCCAAGAGAGCCTTCCTGGAGGCGCTGATGTTCTGCAATCTGCAGGGCGCCTGCACCATCGTCTACTGCTCTCACCAGATGGAGGAGATCGAGCGCGTGGCCGACAACCTCATCATCCTGGAGCGCGGCGAGCTCAAGCACATGTCTGCACCCGACGACTTCTGCGAGCGCGTGCAGCTGTGGGTTGCGGACATCCCCTTCGCGGCGCCGTCGCAGCTGCGCGAGCTGCCGGGCCTGCTGCAGCTGCAGAAGATCGACGGCCTCACTCACTGCCTGGTGTTCGAGCAGGGCGAGGATTTCGGCGAGCACCTCACCCGGCTGGGCGCGCGCTCCGCAAGGCCGATGCCGGTCGGGCTCGACCGGGCGGTGAATGCCTTCCTGTCCCGCAATCACGCGGCGCCCCAGCACTGAATCGAGGCCCCCATGTCCATCAACCGAGACCTGTTTCTGGGCGAGCTGCGGCGTTTCCGTCTGCTCGCCGCCCTGCTGGCCGGTGCGCACCTGCTGGTGCTGCTGTTCCTCAACCGCATGACCGACATGCAGCAGCAGCCGCATGAGGTCGAGCGACTCTTCATGGCGGTCTACATGGCCGGCGCCTTTTCGCTGGGGCTCTACCAGCTCGGCGTCTACCGGCGCCCCTCGCGCTGGCTGTGGCTGTTGCACCGGCCGCTGCCGCATCGCGCGATCTGCTTCTCCATTGTGGCCGCAGCAGCTGTGCTGCTGCTGGTCGCCGTGGCGCTGCCCCGCCTGCTCATGCTGGCCGGTGTGGACTTGCTGACACCGCGGCTCGTCGATTCACACCACTACCTGATGCCCCTGCACGCCTGGGTGCTGGCCTGCACGGCCTGGGTCGCCGGGGTGTGCACGGTGCTGAGCCCGCGACCCCTTGCCATCGTCGTGGCCATCGTCCCTGTCTGGCTGATGTGGTCCTTCGCGGAAAGCCTTCCGCTGCTGATGCTGGAGATCGCGGGCCTCGTCTGGCTGCTGGCGGTCGCGGTTTCCCTGTTCAAGCCTGATCGCGAAGCTCCGGTGCGCCATCCGCTGCTCGTCGTGCTGGGTGCATTGCCGCTGCAGATCGGCATCGGCTATGCCCTGGTGGTGGCGGCCATAGGCTATGAGTTCGTGCTGATGTTTGCTGGCATGCATTCGCTCAACATGCCGGTGCCGCCAGCGGGGGGCTACACCGAGTCGCAGCGCATGGAGCCGCGTGAGCTGCTGGCGGCGTTGCTCAAGCTCAGCGCCGACCCACGGGCGCCGGCCTGGTCCGAGGCCCTGGCCCGGGCTGATGGGCCCCAGGCGCCCGAGTTGGAGTTCACGCGGCTGCGGGAGTATCCGGTGCGCCACCAGGCCTACCAGCGGCGGCCCCTCCAGTGGGTGGACGACAAGCGCCACATCGAATGGACCTTCAGCCACGATGACCTGCTCTTCCACGGCCACGACACCCGCAGTGGCCGGGCGCAGGGCCACTGGGGTGTGGGTGGGGCCGGGGATCTGACCCCGTTCCCCGCCGTGCCGCTGGTGATTGAGCAGCGTTTCCTGCTGACGAGCGACCGGCTCTATGCCATCGACCGTCCCAGCCAGACCAGCAGGGAGGTGCTGCGCCTGCCGCCTGGCGAGGTCTTCATCGCGCCCCCGGTCTTCGAGCCGGACGGCGCACACCTGATCGTGGTCAGCAGCGGCGGCCTGCGCGTCCATGCCCTGGCGCAGGGCCGGGCCGGTGCGCCGCTGGTTCAGCTGCAGCTGCCAGGACTGCCCTTCGTGCAGCCGATGCATACCAGCAGCGGCCACGGCAGCCTCTCGCGGCTGGATCACGTCAAGCTGGGCGAGGGTTGGCTCTTCGGCCTGACCTTCGGCGGCTTCTACAACGGCGACGCGATCCGCCAGCTGCTGGTCCATGCCGGGCCCGAGGGGCAAGGCGAGGTCATCGCCAGTCGCGCGATCAGCGGCGACTTCGACATGCTCTACGAGAACGTCGGCTGGTGGCTGTCGCCGCTGCAGTACGCGGTGCGCGAGCTGCCCCATCTGCTGGACGAGGGCCGGACCCTGCCGCCGGAACTGCTGCCGGCGCGCCCCCCGGTGGCCGTTGCCGCGGCCCTGGCGCTGCATGGCCTGGCGCTGCTGCTGGCACTCTGGTGGCTGCAAGGCACGCCGCTGCCGGCCCGCCGCCGTGCGCTGTGGCTGCTGATGGTGGTGCTGGGCGGCCTGCCCGCCGCGCTGAGCCTGCTGCTGCTGGAGCGCCGCCTGGCCCCGCGTCCAGCGAAGGCGGTGCAGGCCGGGCCGCAGCCGGCCTGAGTGCCCGGCGGCCCGACGACACGGCGGAGGCCTGTCAGGCCCGCCGGCGTCTTGTCCTTGCTGCAGACCCCTGCACAGCCCGGGCTCAGGCACGGTCGGCATCGCCCGCGACGTCGTCCCGGGCACGATGCGGCCGAGCGCTTGCCCGCGCCCTGGACCGCCACGTGCCTCAGGACGGGCGTTGTCGAAGTTGCAGCGAGCGCTGCAGATCGGCGGAATCGGCAGCGCGCCCATGCACGCCCAGCACCCGCAGCGGATCCAGCCCGGCCTGCCTGAGCGCCTGCTGCAGCTCCTCGGCACCCTCGAAGGCCGGTGGCACCGGCCCCTGCTCGGGGACGTAGAACAGGTCGCCGTGGAAGACCGAGCGGCTGGCGTCGTCCCAGGCCACCAGCATGTCCTCGGCATGGCTGCTCGTGACAGGCAGCAGGCGCAGGGCCCGGCCGCCCAGCTCGATCGCCTGGGTCTGCCGGACCTCCTCGGCGCGCTCGGCCTGCGCGGCACCGTGCTGCCGGGCCAGCGCCTGGCGACCGCCCTGGCCCACGAAGAGCCGGGTGCCTTCCTCCAGGTAGGCGGGCAGGCCCGCGGCATGGTCGCGATGCCCGTGCGAGAGCACCACCGCGGCGATGGGCAGGCCCGGCGCGGTGCGCTCGATCAGGGCGCGCACCCGGGTGCCTTCCTCGCGGCTCACGGGCGTGTCAAAGACCACCACGCCCTGGCGGCCGACGATGAAATGGTTGTGGTAACGCGAGGCCAGGCCCTCGACGCGGTAGACGCCCGGCGCCAGGCGTTCGGCGCGCAGCTCGCCGGCAGGCGCCTGGGGCTCGTAGCCTGCGGGCAGGGGCGGGCGCGTGCTGGACGCCTCCACGGCAGCGGGCGGCTGCAGCTGCCAGCGCTGAATGCGCCGCTCGCCGTTGAAGATCTCGATCTCGGCGGGCTGCAGGCCGCGCTCGTCATGGCTGCTCAGGTAGACGTAGCGCAGCGGCCCCTGCCGCACCTCCAGCAGCCGGCCCTGGGCGCCGGACCAGCGCAGCTGCAGCTCACGGCCGGCCGGGTCGCGCAGGGTCTGCTGCCAGGTGCCCTGTTGCTCCTGCACCGGCGTCAGGGGCGTGGACTGGCGCAGCAGCTCGGCGGGCATCCACAGCAGCTGGTCGGCCAGATGCTCGCGGGCCGCCTTGGCGTCCACGGGCTGGATGGCGGTGCCGTCCCGCCAGCCCAGGAGGTCGATCCGCTGCGCGCCCTGGGCATCGCCGGCCTCCCGGTAGCGGAACACGATCTCGCCGGGAAAGCGGTTCTCGGTCTCCAGCCGGAAGTGCCCGTCCCGGGCCAGCCAGAGCGTCTGCCGCGCCGGCACCGGCACGGTGGCCTCCCCCGGATGCGCCGCCTGCTCCCGCGCCAGGAGCTCGCCCTGCATCTGCAGGAGCCAGGCCTCTGCCTCGGCCCCCGGCGCGGCACGGGCCGCCCCCATGGCGGCAAGCCCCAGGGCCAATGCCAGGCGCCGCCGGCTTGATGGGCGCGAACTCGCGGCGCTGCGCGAGGGGCGAGTTGTCATGGTGATCCTCCCTGAATGGTCCGCGCAGTGTCGCGGCCCCGTCCCACCCTTCAGAAAGTCATGCCGGCGCCCACCCATCCTGCCGAGCCCTGCCTGCCCCGTGCCTCCACCCTTGCAAGCGATCCGGCCGATCCGCTGCAGCAGGACCGAGAGCGCCCGGCGCCCCCCGCATGGCGCCCTGACCCAAGAGCGCCCGGCGCAGCCGGCGCTCGCCCCGCGCGACACCCGAGGGTCCGGCTCCGCCGGCCCTACGGGTGTGCCCCCCTGGGGGGGCGGCCGCAGGCCGTAGGGGGGGAGCATCAATACTTTAGGACCAGCTTGCCCTGCGTATGCCCACTCTCCAGGCGCTCATGCGCCAGCTTCAGGTGCTTGGCATCCACGGGTCCCAGCACCTCGCTGAGCGTGCTCTGCAGCTGGCCGGCGTCGGCCCATTGGGCGAGCTGGGCCAGCAGGCGGCCCTGCTCGGCGATGTCGTGGGTCTGGTGCAGGGGGCGCGCGAACATCATCTCCCAGTGCAGGGACAGGGCCTTGCCCTTGAGCAGCATGACGTCCAGGGCGCCGGGTTCGAAGTCGTCGATCATGGCCAGGCGGCCCTGGGGCTCGATGAGCGCGATGAAGTCCGCGAAGTGCTGGGGCGTGTGAGAGAGGCTCGCGATGTGGCGCACCGGCGGCAGGCCCTGCGCCTGCAGGGCGGCGAGCTGCGGGGCCAGGGGCTGGCGGTGGTCGATCACGTGGTGGGCGCCCAGGGCCTTCAGGCGCGCGACCTCTCCGGGGCGCGAGCCGGCATCGCCCAAGGTGGCGACCACCGTGAGGTGCGGCTGCTTGCGCGCCAGCTGCAGCAGGATGGAGCCCACGCCGCCGGCCGCGGCCGTCACCAGCACGCTCACCGGGCGCTCGGGCGTCTGCTGCACCTGCAGGCGGTCGAAGAGCAGCTCCCAGGCGGTGATGCCGGTGAGGGGCAGGGCGGCGGCCTGGGCGTCGCTCCATTGGGCCGGCGCGTGGGAGGCGATCCGATGGTCCACGGTCTGCATCTCGGCGTAGCTGCCCGGGCGGTTGATCTCGCCGGCCCACCAGACGCGGTCGCCCACGGCAAAGCCCTGCACCTCGGCGCCCAGGGCGCGCACCACGCCCACGCCGTCCCAGCCCAGGATCTGGGCCTGGCCGTCGGGCGAGGGGCGGCGCTGGCGCACCTTCACGTCCACCGGGTTGACGGCGATGGCACGCACCTCGACCAGCAGGTCCTTGGGGCCCGGCTGTGGCTCGGGCAGGGTGAGGTCGATCAGGGACTCGGGCGCGCTGATGGGCAGGGACTGGTAGTAGCCGACGGCTTTCATGAAGGACTCCTGGTTTGGCTTTGCCCGCCACGACGGTGGGCATGACCGTGACTGTGCGGTCCGGATGACTTTCAAACCAGCGGCTCTGGCATCATTCACTTTCAAATGCAGATTGAAAATACATCCGAACTCCGCCTGCTGGTGGAATGCGCCCGCCGCGGCAGTCTCAGCGCCGCCTCGCGGGAGATGCAGCTGAGCCCCGCCGCCGCCAGCGCCATGCTCAAGCGCCTGGAGGCACGCCTGGGCGTGCGGCTCATGGAGCGCAGCACGCGCGCCCTGCGCCTCACCGCCGCGGGTGAGCAGCTGCGGGACTACGCCCAGCGCGCCCTGGAGCTGCTGGACGAGGGCCTGGCCCAGGTCAGCGAGGCGCCGCTGAGCCTCAAGGGCAAGGCGGGTGAGCGGCTGCGCGGGCGCATCCGGCTGAGTGCCTCCAGCGACCTCACGCGCCAGTGGGTGCTGCCGATGCTGCAGGACTTCATGGCCCGGCACCCGGCGGTCGAGCTGCACCTGAGCGTCAGCGACTCCCTGCAGGACATCTACAAGGACGAGATCGACGTCGCCTTGCGCTACGGCCAGCTGCCGGACTCCAGCCTGGTCGCGCGGCGCCTGGCCCTGGTGCGCCGCCAGGTCGTGGCCAGCCCGGACTACCTGAAGCGCGCCGGCACGCCGCGCCAGCTGGAGGACCTGGCGGCGCATGACTGCATCACCTTCCGCATCCGCAACCGCCACGAGCGGGCCTGGCGCCTGCGGCCCGCCGAGACGCCCGAGGCCGAGCCGGTGAGCGTGCCCGTGCAGGGCCGGCTCAGCACCGACGACGGCGAGATCGCCCACCGCTGGGCGCTGCAGGGCCAGGGCCTGATCTACAAGAGCGAGCTGGACGTGCGCCGCGCCCTGATCGATGGGCAGCTGGTGCAGGTGCTGCCCGGCTGGCTGGGGGACGAGCTGCCCCTGCATGCGGTGATGCCCAGCCAGCGCTTCCTGCCCCAGCGGGTGCGGGCCTTGGTGGACCACCTGGTCGAGGGCTTTGCGGCCCTGCCGGCCCCGCGCGCGCCACGCGCACGCCGGCGCAGCGGCCCGGCCTGATTGCCTCTACAGTGCGGGCATGACACGCATGGACGACACCCCAGGCTTCATCCCCGGCATCGAGGCGCCGGCCACGCCCAGCGCGCAGGGCTGGCATCTGGTCTTCGTGGAGGGCCAGCTGCTGATCCACACCGAGAGGCAAGGCCTGACCCCGCAGCCGGATGCCTTCACCACGCCCGCGGAGCGCCACTACCTCGGCCGGCTGGACGGCCTGGATTGCTGGACCCAGCATGCCAGCTCGGTGCCCGAAGGCTGGGAGCCCCAGGGCCTGCGGGCCGCGATGATGCAGATGGACGCCGCCCTGCTGCAGCTTGCCGGCCGCGCCGCCCAGGTGATGGAGTGGGACCGCGCGCATCGCTTCTGCGGCGCCTGCGGCACGCCCACCGAGCGCCAGGCGCAGGAACGCGCGCGGCGCTGCCCGTCCTGCGGTCATGTGTCCTATCCCCGCATCAGCCCGGCCATGATGGCCCTGGTGTGGCGCCGGCATCAGGGGCGGCCGCAGCTGCTGCTGGCCCGCTCGCCGAACTTCAAGCCCGGCTTCTACAGCGCGCTGGCCGGCTTCGTGGAGGCCGGTGAATCGCTGGAGTCCTGCCTGCACCGCGAGGTGGCCGAGGAGGTGGGCGTGCGGGTCCGCGGGCTGCACTACTACGCCAGCCAGAGCTGGCCCTTCCCGCACAGCCTGATGTTGGCCTTCCGCTGCGAGTGGGCGGGCGGCGAGATCCGCGAGCAGCCCGGCGAGATCGAGCATGCCGACTGGTTCGACCTCGACGCCCTGCCGGGCCTGCCGCCGCGCTTCAGCATCGCCGGCCACCTGATCGGCGACACCATCGCCTGGCTGCAGGCGGAAGGCGACCTGGCCCCGCCTGGCCAGGCCTGAGCCTCAGTCCAGGCAGCCCTGCGCCTGCAGCGTCTGGCGCGCCAGACGCTCGCGGTGCGGGCCCAGCTGGCGGATCAGCTCATGCTGCGATGGCGGCTTGCTGCCCGCGGGCAGGGACTTGGGGTCGACCTGCATGTCCATATTGAGTGCGAAGAAGCAGCGGCCGGTGCCGTTGCGGCGCTCGGTCCAGCCCACGAACCAGCCCAGCTCCACCGGGCCGCTGCCGTCCCAGCCGGTCTTGGCAAAGAGGCGCCAGCCCGGCGTCTCCTCTCGCAGGAAGACGCGGCGGGCGACGGTCTCGGTGCGCTCGCTGATGGGCAGGCGGTGCTCGGCGAAGCGGCGCAGGAACTCGACCTGCTGCACGGCGGTGATGCGCAGGTCGCCGTCCAGCCAGTAGCTGTCGTGCCGGGGGCCGGCCACGGCATTGCCGTAGCGCCAGGCCCAGAGCCGCGACTGAAGGCCTTCGGCGCCGACCTTGCGGGCGATCTCCTGATGGACCCATACCGCGGAGAAGCGGAAGGCGGTCTGCAGGGTCTGGTCCTGGTTCCAGTCCTCGTTCCAGCGCTTCTGGCCGTCCCACTTGAAGACCTGGGTCTCGTCCTGCGCCACGCCGGCTTCCAGCGCGATCAGGGTGTTGGGGATCTTGTAGGTGGAGGCCGGGCGGAAGGCCTGGTAGGCACGGCGGGCATCGGACACCGTCCAGCGCTGGGCCTGCTCGTCGTAGAGCACGAACACGCCGTGTGTGCCCAGGGCGCGGAAGCCCTGGTCCAGCTCGGGGGCGATGCGGAACTGCTCGGCGGCGCCGGCCGAGGCCGTGCCGGCGTACAGGGCCAGGCTCAGGGTGACGACTGCGGCACAGGCGGTGAGTGCAGCAGAGGCTGCGGATGCGGCCAGCGCGGGAAGGGCGCGGCGGACGGCGGGGAAGCTCATGAAATCTCCTCGTGGATGGGAGATGCCAGTGTGTCTGCGGGCACCTGGCGTGTCAGTGCCAATGCGGCGTTACGCTTGTTGCGCGGGCAGGCCCAGGGCGGCCAGCAGCTGGTGCGCCTCGCCCTCGTAGCGCTCGCGCTGGGATTGCGCCCGCAGCTTGCGGCCGTGGTGGCGGGCCTGCTGCACCAGCTCGGCGGCGCACAGGGCATCGCCCTCGCGCCAGGCATGGCGGGCCCACAGCAGCAGGAAGGCGCAGCGCTGCTCGGCCGGCAGCTGGGAGTGCAGGCGCCGGCAGGCCTCCCAGCGCTCGGCGGCCAGGCTGCGGAAGCTGTCACCGGCCAGGGGCAGGCCCTCGGCCTCGGCGCGCTGCTGGGCCTGGGCAAAGCTCCAGCCCTGCTGCTCGGCGATGCGCAGCAGGAAGATGGTGTTGAGCAGCGAATGCCGGGCGAGGCCCCAGCGCTCGCAGACGCTCTCGCTGAGCAGCAGCCAGCCCCAGGCCTCGGCCCCGCGCTGCGGCGGCAGCAGGCCGGCGCCCTGCAGCAGGCACAGGGCATTGGCCAGGTTGGCGGCGCTGACCTGCAGCGCATCCGGCAGGCCGGCCAGGCTGGCCTGGCGCAGGGCCGCGGCGAGGTCCTCCAGTGCTGCGCCCGCCTGCTCGGGCGATGCCGCCTGCAGGGCCAGCTCGCGGCCGGCCATGCCGCGCAGATTGAGGTAGTCCACCAGCAGGCCGGCATCGAGGGCCAGGTCTTGCTCATCGAGCCGGGCGAGTTTCTGCAGGGCCACGGCGCTCTCGCCCAGGCTGCCATGGCAATGCCAGGCCTCCAGCACCACCAGGCGCCAGCCGATCTGCCGGGCCTGGCCCAGGGGCAGGCCGGGCTGCTCCAGGCCCTGGCGCAGGGTGCGCAGCTCCTGCTGCAGCGTGGCCCAGTCGCCCAGGCGGCGGGCGATGCGGGCGCGGCGCAGGCTCAGGGAGAGCTGGGCGGGCAGGTCGCCCGCGGGGGCGTGGTCCGTTGCCTGGGCCAGGGCCAGGCGGGCGGGGTAGAGCTCGCCGCGCTCCAGGGCCAGGTCGGCACGGGAGAGAGCCTGCACATAGGCCAGAGGCAGGGCCTGGCGGGCCAGGGTCGGGCTCGGCGCCGGGGCATCGGCCGGTGGCGGGTTCAGCAGGGCGAGCCAGGCCGCCCGGTCCATGAGCTCGTCACGGTACTGCCAGCGGCAGCGGGCCAGCAGGGTCTCGTCCAGCCAGAAGGGCCCGGCGGAGCGGGCGCCGTGACGGATCAGGCCGCGCAGGGGGCTGTCGTCCAGGGCCTGCAGGGCGCGCCACAGCTGGGTGCGGTGCAGCTCGGCGCGGTCGCCCAGGCGCTGCTGCAGGGCCTTGCGGCTGCAGGGCCGGGCCTCGCGGGCCTGCCCCTCGGCATGGGCCAGCAGCAGGGCGGCGAGCAAGCGGGGCAGCAGACGGTTGCGCAGGCGCCGGGGCGAGGCGGCGCCGGGGTCCAGCGTGAGCTGCTGGCTGTCGAGGGCGATGAGCAGCGGCGGGGCGCTGGCATCGGAAGCGGGAGGGCGGTTGTCGGGGCTCACGGCCGGATTGTGGGCCGGGTGCGCGGGCCGTCCGGGCTTCATGGGCCAGGGCCTTGCGTTACAGGCGTTACAGCGTCAGCTCGGCCGCCGGCAGGGCCCGGATGCGCGGACCGAAGCTGCTGATGCTGGGCAGGGTGGCGTTCTCGTGGGCCCGGATCTGCGCGCCGCCGGCATGGGGCTTGTCGTGGGTGGTGTGGGCGTCAGCCACCAGGGTGACCTCGAAGCCCAGGGCCGCTGAGCGCCGCACGGTGGTGTCCACGCAGAACTCGCTGGCGTAGCCGCAGACGGCGACATGGTCCACCCCCGTCTCGCGCAGGGCCGACTCCAGCGGGGTGCGCAGATAGGAGTCGGGCGTGGTCTTTGCGATGACCGTGTCGCTGGGCCGCGTCTGCAGCCCCTCGGCAAAGGCCCAGCCCGGCGAGCCGGCCTGCAGCACGCCCTGCGCGCTCTGGTGCTGGATCAGGAAGACGGGCAGTCCCTGGGCGCGGAAGCGTTCGGCCAGGGCATTGATGCGCTCGATCACGGCCGACGCCTCGAAGGGCGGCGGGTCGAAGAGGGCCTGCTGCACGTCGATGATCAGCAGGGCCTGCGGCGTGGGTGCGCTCATGGAGGGGCTTCAGTAATGGGGAGGGAGTTCGTCGCGCAGGTTGCGGGCAGGGCCGCCGGCGCTGTCGGGCATGCGGTCGCGCAGCTGCAGCAGCTCACGCAGCAGGACGTCGATCTGCTGCTGCTGGCGCACGATGACGCGGTTCAGCTCGTCGAGCATGTCCTCGGTGTAGGCGGCCTTGATTTCCAGCTCGGTGAGGCGCTGGTCATGGGGGTCTGGGTCTTGCATGGCGAGGGCATCCGGGGGCCGCCACAGGAGGCGGGCGGCCAGCCCACGCATTGTGCCCGGCTGGCGGCGCGGGCGCCGCAAGTCAAGGAGAGGCGGGCTTCAGCAGCCGCTGCGCAGCGCGATGGTCACCAGGCCGGAGGCGTCCTCCAGCGCGGTGACGCCATGCAGGGCATTGCGCTGCAGGAAGAGCAGCTGCCCGGGCGCCAGCACCTGGCTGTGGCCGTCCACGCTGACCTCCAGCCGGCCTTCCAGGCAATGGATGGTGATCTCGCCGGCCACCTTGTGCGGCGGCAGGGACTTGCCCTGCAGCAGCACCAGGTGGATCAGCTCCAGGTCCTGGGACTTGAACAGCGCGCTGGTCTTGGCGCCCTGGAGGCGGGGGCCCAGGGGCTGGACGGGCACCGGCTGGCCGGCGATGACATGCGTAAGGGCCATGAGCTGCTCCTTGGGGACGGACGAGGGCCAGTGTGGACCCCGCTGCGCTTCGCTGCAAGAAGGGGCTTGGAGCCCCGCGCGCCTGCCGGACCTCAGCGGCCGGGGAAGACGCGATAGGGCGGTCGCTGGCCGGCCTGCAGGCGCAGCAGGGGGATCACCTGCTGCACATGGGGCAGGGCGCGCAGCCGGCGCTCCAGGGCCGCGGCCTGGGCCCCATCCCGCACGCAGCCCTCGGCATAGACGACCCGGCCCTGCACCGTGATCCACACGCTGCTGCCCGCCAGTGTCGCACCCAGGCTGGGGGCGGCCCGGAGCGCCTCGGCAATGCCCGCGTCATAGCGGTAGGCGCTGGACTGCGCACAGTCCGGCTCGCCGGCCAGCCAGCAGGTCGTGCCCTTCTCCGCCCGGCGGTGGGCCTGGGTGCGCCGTTCGGCCTCGCTGACACGCGGGCCGGCGGGCTCGGGGCAGCCGGCCTGGTCCCGGCTGAGGGCGAGGAAGGGATCGTCGAACCAGTTGCGCAGGGCCTCGCCCTCCGTGGGCTGCGCGCAGGTGGCGCCAGCCAGCAGGAGGCCCAGGAGCAGGCATGGCACGGGGCGCTTCATGGCGTCAGGCCTTCATGCCTTGAGGCACTTCTTCACCGTGTCCAGCGTGCGGGTGGTGATCTCGCGGCCGAAGAGCTGCTCCAGGCGCCGCATGAAGAGCGGGCCGTCCTCATGGGGCTGGTAGGCGCTGACGACCTGGGTCTCGCTGAGCGCCAGGATGCGCACGCCTTCCGCCACCAGGGGCAGGGCCGGCGGCGCCTCGGGCGGCTGGCGCAGGAAGGTGACGATGCGCTTGGCGTCCGCCGGCAGGGCGTGGCCGGCGAAGGGGTCGGCGTCCAGCCAGGCCTGCAGCTGGTCCTGGCGGCGCAGGATCACCGGGAAGTGCCGGCCCATGCCGGCCTCGATGACCTTCTCCAGGCGCTTCTCCAGCGTGGGCAGGGGCGTGGCACGAGCGTCGAAGACCACATTGCCGCTGGACAGCAGGGTGCGGACCTCGGTGTAGCCGGCGTCTTCCAGGCAGGCCTTGAGCACGGGCATCCTGGCGTTCTGCGGGCTGACGCCGCGCAGGAGGGCGATGTATCGGGGCATGAGTACTGTTCGGTGGGGGTGGCCACCGCGTCAGGTGGGTAGGGTCCGGTCGCGATCAAGGGGCGGGGGCGAAGTTGCAGGGCACGGGTGCCGGGACGCCCGCTGCGCGCTCAAGCCCCCCTGGGGCGCCGTGCAGGCCGGCACGGCCTCGTAGTGCAGCACGGTGGGGAAGGGCTCGTAGAAATGGTGCAGCAGGGCGCGCCACTGCTGGTACTCGGGCGACTGGCGGAAGCCCTGCTCATGGTGGGCCACGCTGTCCCAGCGCACGAGCAGCAGGTAGTGGTCGGGACGCTCCAGGCAGCGCTGCAGTTCGTGGCCGCGGTAGCCGGGCATGGCGGCGATCAGCGCCTGGGCCTGGGCGAAGGCCTTCTCGAACTCGGCCGAGCTGCCGGGGCGCAGCTGCAGCGGGGCGGTCTCCAGGATGCCGGGCGAGGCCGCACTCGCCGCGCCTTCGGGGGCCGCCAGGGCCGCAGGCCTTTCCGTGGGCGGGGTCGACAAGGTCTCCATCACACCTCCTTCAGTGAGCGGCCAGTGTGCCACCGACCCGCCCGAGCCCGCCGCGCGCGGGCGATTAGCACGGAGCCTCCCGGCCTGTCTTGCTGAAAACACCTATCCATCTTGTTAGTCGACATTCAATATATTACGAAAGCACAAACGATATACAAGATCGTCCCTGTGCAGCCAAGCCCAAGCCAAGGTCGGCGGAACCACCGGGACACGCAGGGCTCCAAGGCCGGGACCCCTCGTTCCGCCGCCCAACAACCGCTGCACCACGGGGTGCAACACAGGTGCAATCTTGAAAAAAAATCTGATCACGAAGGCCGTTCTCCTCTCGCTGGGGCTGGCCGCCACCGGAGGGGTGCTCGCCCAGGAAACGCTGGAGCGCGTGGAGGTCACGGGCTCTTCGATCAAGCGCATTGCCAACGAGGGCGCGCTGCCGGTACAGACACTCACCCGTGCCGACATCGAGCGCTCGGGCGCCCGCAATGTGGAGGACCTGATCCAGGCCCTGCCCGCCATGCAGGGCTTCCAGACGTCGTCCGCCTCCGTCAACGGGGACGGCCCCGGCGGCGTGCAGAACGCCTCGCTGCACAACATCGGCGCCTCCTACACCCTGGTGCTGCTCAATGGCCGCCGCCTGGCCGCCTACAACGCCGGTTCCGCGGTCAACCTCTCCAGCATCCCTCTGGCCGCCATCGAGCGGGTGGAAGTGCTGACGGACGGCGCCTCGGCCCTGTACGGCTCTGACGCCGTGGCCGGTGTCGTCAACTTCATCCTGAAGAAGAACCAGACCAACCTGGTGCTGGAGGCTGCCGTCTCGGTGCCGCAGAAGCAGGGCGGCCGCTCCAGCAGCGTCAACCTGAGCAAGGGCTTTGGCGACTATCCGGTCGACGGCTACAACGTGCTGCTGGCCTTTGCCCACGAGCGCCAGAACGAGCTCAATGCGGCCGACCGCGACTTCGCCAGGTCTGGCGTCGTGCCCTTCACGCATGAGGGCAAGGCCTACACGCTGTACGAGTCCGCCCGCAACACGGCGCCGTCCTCGGTGACCCTGGGCCTGAAGAACCCGATCACCGGCCCGGGCGGCAGCGCCATCAGCGCGCTGACCTTCTCGCCGGACTACCTCAAGAACGGCAAGTGCGGCCCCAACACCGTGCTGGCCACCGTGGGCCTGGACCAGGCCTGCCAGTTCGACTACGCCGCCACCGTGCAGCTGCAGCCCTCCACCAAGCGCGACAGCCTGTTCGCGTCGGGCACGGTCAAGATCAACGAGAACACCAGCGCCTTCTTCGAGGCCGTGGCCTCCAAGTTCGAGCTGAAGGAGCGCCATGCGCCGGTGGCCCAGGCCATCGGGCTGAGCCTCAGCGACCCGCTGTACGCCGCCAACGTCCAGCCCTACCTGGCCAAGCTGGGCATCGACCCCGCCAACGTCAGCAAGGCCACGACCAACAACCGTTTCAGCGACGCCGGCGGCCGCTCGGACCTCTTCAAGACCGATGCACGCCACCTGGCCGTGGGCGTGGAAGGCGTCTTCCGCGACTTCGACTACAGCGCCAGCTATGTGCACTCCACCAGCCGCGCCGACACCTACTACGACGGCGGCTACCTGCGCCAGAGCTGCTACAACGCGCTGCTGGACAGCGGCAAGTTCAACCCCTTCGCGCCGGTGGGCGGCAATGCCAGCGCCTTCGCCCCTTGCATCCTGAAGGAGCGCAACGACAGCACCCGCACCGCGCTGGACACGGTGGGCGCGCGCATGTCCGGCGAGCTGTTCCGCATGCCCGCAGGCCCGGCCATGCTGGGCGCCGGCGGCGACCTGACGCGCCGGAAGTACGACTACGACCCCAGCGGCCTGGCCATGGGCCCCAATGCCCTGCACAGTGGCACCGACACGGCCTTCGGGCGCGGCACCGGCGCCCTGCCCATCGAGGCCAGCCGCCGCAACTGGGGCCTCTTCGCCGAGCTGGCCCTGCCGCTCACCAAGACCCTGGAGACCACGGCCGCGCTGCGCTATGACGACTACAGCGCCGTGCAGAACAACATCGTGCTGGACGACCAGGGCAAGCTCGCAGCACCGGCCAAGCAGGGCAATGCCAACAGCAAGGCGACCTACAAGCTGGCCTTCAAGTTCCAGCCGCAGGACACCGTGCTGGTCCGCGGTTCCTACGGCACGGGCTTCAAAGTGCCGGAGATGGACCTGATCACCCAGGCCATCTCGGGCGGCACCAACACCAGCGGCTCCTATCCTTGCCCGGTCAAGGCACCGGACCCGCGGGCCGTCAATTGCGAGGGCACGACGCAGTACGACCTGCTCAGCGGTGGCAATCCGCTGTCGGGCGCCAACGGCCTGAAGCCGGAGGAGTCCCGCAACATGACCCTGGGTCTCAAGGTCGAGCCCGTCAAGGGCCTCAGCGCCGGCCTGGACTACTGGGCGGTCAAGATGAAGCACCAGATCGTCGCGCTCCCCGAGACCCTGGTCTTCGGCAACCCCACGGCCTATGACAGCCTGATCCGCACCGTCTACGACCCGGCCCGGGGCTCGGACAAGCTGGCTGTGCTGCTGCCCAGCTACAACCTCGGCAGCTCGCGCTTCAGCGGCGTGGACTGGGAGCTGGCCTATGCCCGCAAGCTCGAAGGCCTGGGCCGCCTGGCGCTGAGCTGGTCGGGCACCTACATGCTCAAGTCGGAGATTGACGACGGCGCGGGCACGGTGGAGAACTCGGTGGGCCGCTTCTCCGCCTACAACACCGTGACCTTCCGCGTGATCCAGCGCGCCAGCGCCACGCTGAGCCATGGCATGTTCCGCCACACCGCCACCTGGAACTGGCGCAGCGGCTACCACGACAAGGAGCAGTCCGCCGCGGACGGCAAGGTGCGCGTGGTCAATGCCGACGGCAGCCTGGGCGCCTACGCCACGGTGATCCGTGACGTGGAGTCCTATGGCACGCTGGACTGGCAGACCCGCATGCAGCTGCTGAAGTCCACCGCACTGACCGTGGGCATCCGCAATGTGCTGGACCAGACGCCGCCCTTCTCGCTGCGCACCTCCGGCGGCGGCAACCAGATCGGCTTTGATGCGCGCTATGCCAACCCGCTGGGCCGCACCTTCTACGTGAACGCCAGCTACAAGTACTGATCCCAGGACAGGCCAGCAAGGCCTGCAGAGGAAGAGGAGCGTCGGGGCCCCGGGCAGTGTGCTGCCCGGGGCCTTGTCGTTTCCACGACGGGCTCAGCGCCGCGGCGGACGCCTGGGCTGGACGGACTCGACCGAGCCCTCGATGCCGATCCAGAGATAGACCGGAATGGGCTTGCCCTCCCAGGTGGCCGGGGCGAAGCGCCACTGGCGGATGTAGGGGAAGAGCTGGCTCTTCTCGCAGGCATCGCCCTCGACGGGCACATGGTGGGAATGCACGCCGGCCACGCGGCCGTCGGCCTCGATCAGGGCCTCGTACTCGCCCACGGGCTTGCGGGCCAGGCAGCGGGCATCCTGGGGCGCAACGATGGTCAGGGCCACGGGCGGGATGAAGCCCGGCTCCCCGATCTTCGGCGGCCCGTCAAAGGCCGAGCTGCCCACGGGGTGGAAGCTCAGCGCGAAGCCGGGGCGGTCTGCGGCCCGGGCGCCCTGCACGGCGCACAGCAGCAGTGCAAGGCCCAGCAAGGCCGCAGGGCCTTGACCGGTGCGGGAAGCGGCCGGCCGGGCCGCGGGGCTTGAGCGTGCGTGCAACATCCGGGAGCTCCTGTCGATGCCGAAGGCGGCTGCGTCAGCCCAGGAGGAGGGGCGCGGGCCTGGCCGGGGATGATAGCCGCCCGATTCCCTGCCCCGGTCGCAAGAAACGGAATGCGCCGGGCGAGGCCCGCGGCGAGCATGGCCTGCCTCAATCAAGATCAAAGGAGTGAACGATGGCACGTCTGGCAGGCAAGGTGGCCCTGGTGACCGGGGCGAGTTCGGGCATAGGCCGGGCCGCGGCCCTGGCCATGGCCGGGGAGGGCGCGCGCCTGGTGCTGGGAGCGCGCAGCCGGGAGCGGCTGGAGGCCGTGGCCGAGCAGATCCGCCGTACCGGCGGGCAGGCCCATGCCCTGGCCGGCGATGTGCAGGACGAGGCCTATGCGCAGGCTCTGGTCGACCAGGCGGTGTCGGCCTTCGGCGGCCTGGACATCGCCTTCAACAACGCCGGCACCCTGGGCGCGATGGGCGAGAGCCCCGCGATCACCCGCGAGGCCTGGGACGAGACCCTGGCCATCAACCTCAGCAGCGCCTTCCTGGCGGCCAAGCACCAGGTCCCAGCGATGCTGAGGCGGGGGAAGGGCTCGGTGATCTTCACCTCGACCTTCGTCGGCTACACGGTGGGCTTCCCCGGCATGGCGGCCTATGCTGCGAGCAAGTCCGGCCTGCTGGGCCTGACGCAGGCGCTGGCCGCGGAGTTCGGCGGGCAGGGCATTCGCGTCAACGCCCTCCTGCCCGGCGGCACGGACACGCCCATGGGCCGGCAGCTCGCGGACACCGAGGACAAGCGCCGGCATGTCGGCAGCCTGCACGCGCTGAAGCGCCTGGCGACACCCGAGGAAATCGCCGGCACCGTGCTGTACCTGGCCTCGGAGGCCTCCTCCTTCACCACGGGCACGGCCCTGCTGGTCGACGGCGGGATGTCCATCACGCGGACCTAGGACCTGTTCATGCGGCGCCCGCCCCAGGCCTTCAGGCGGCCCCCCGCTCGTGGAACACGGCCTCGATGTTGTGCCCGTCCGGGCCGATGACGAAGGCGGCGTAGTAGCCCGCGTGGTAGTGCGGGCGCAGGCCGGGCGGGCCGTTGTCCCGGCCACCGGCGGCGAGCGCCGCGCGGTAGAAGGCGTCGACCTGCTCGCGGCTGGCGGCGCTGAAGGCCAGGTGCAGGGGCGCCGGCTTGTCATGGCTCAGATGCAGGCACAGCGAGGCCTCGCTGCCCGCCTGGCACAGTTCGATCCCGTAGCTGGGAACGCCCTCGCCGACGGCGGCAATGCCCAGCGGCGCGAGGGCCTGAAGGAAGAAGGCCTTGCTGGCCTCGTAGTCGCTGACACCGAACTTGACGTGGTCGAACATGGGGTCTCCTTGCAAGAAGGGCTGGGCTGGGCTGGGCGCCGCTGGCCGGGGAGCTTGCGGCCGAGGTCGTCATCCCGGCTCATCTGCCAGACGCCCGCCTCCATGAGCGGGCGCGAGGGGCCCGAGCCGCCCCGGCCCCTGTCCCTGTCCATGCGGCAGGCCTGCCTGGGGGTGAGCTTGGGATCGTCCGTGAACATCAGGTCGCCGATGGAGTCGGTGGCGCAGCCGCGCTCGAGCACATGGAGATGCATGGGCTCGGGCACGTCTTCTCCCGGGTAGCTGCCGGGCCGGATGGTGCCGAAGGTGTAGCGCCCCGCGGCATCAGACTGCACCCAGACCCGCCGGCAGGGCCGCCTGCACCCAGGCGCGCAAGCGGCCCTGTCGACGGGTCTCGAAGTCCGGGGCTCCTGCCGGCCCGGGGTACAGGTCCCGGCTGTCGGTCTGGTAGGCACAGATCACCGCGCCCGCCTGCGCCTCGCCCTTGCGGTTGAACACGCGGCCGGTGATGACCATGGGCGCGCCCGGCTCGTCGGCCGGGGCGATGCGGGCCGGGGCGCCCAGTTGCGCTGGCATGCCGACGAACACGGACTCGCAGCCCTCGCAAGGCAGGCCGGCCACGGGCGCCCCCTGGCCCTGCGCCAGCCCGGGGGCGGCGGCCCACAGCATCCTCACGGCGAGGTGTCTCAAGGGGCCTCCTGGATCAAGAGCTCGTGGAAAGATGGGGCGGCGGTCCCGCCCAGGGAGGGTCAGGTCTTGCGTGCCTCGCTCCGGCTGCAGACCCGCCAGCCTTTGCAGACAGGTCGTGCGAGCCTAGGCCGCCAAGCCGGCCCGGCGCAGCAGCCAGCGGCCGAAGCTCTGGCGGGCGGGCGCGGCGGGCGGGTCTTCCTGCACGCCCATCGCCAGCAGGCGCTGCTCCACGCCGGCCAGGCCGGCCCGGCGGGCCGCCTGCAGCGGCGTGGCGCCGTCAAACTCGGAACGCAGCCGAGGGTCGGCGCCCTGTTCGAGCAGGTACAGCGCTACCGCCTCCTGCCCGGCCAGGATGCAGGCCACCAGCGGCGTGCCGAGGAACTCCGGATGGGCGTAGTTGAGGTCCACCCCGTTGCGGGTGTGATAGCCGACCAGGGCCAGATCCCCGCTGCAGGCCGCGTGGAACAGCTCCTTCCAGTTTCCTCCGGACATGGCGTCTCCCTTGTGTTGGCACTTGTGCTGACTTTGCGCAGAGTCTTGCGCTGGACAGCCACCGGTCATGGGCCGCAGGGCAGGCGGTGGGTGCCAGGTCTTGCCCGCGTGACGGCGAACCCGACGTTCGCCGCAGCGCAGGATGCCAGAAGCGGGGTGGCGGGCGCAAGCACCTGCCGTGCGCGGTGCCGGCCGGAGGGCGCCGGTCCTCAGCCCTGCCTGCTTGGCCTGCAGCGCCGGTGCCCGGGCGGGCCCCATGCCTGCGCCCTGCAGGTTCAATGGGCGCTCCACGAGGGCCCCATGGGTTCTCCTGCCGGGCGGCGTCGCGAACGATGCCCGCAAGCGCCGGCACAGCGCCCTGCCGGTCAGCACGGCACCATCCAGGCCAAAGGCCAGCAGGCCCAGCAGGGCGATGCCAAGGGGCGCGCCGTCGTTGCCATCCCCGGCGTTCTCGCAGGCCGGGTACAGCAGGGCACAGCTGAAGGGGCATTGCAGTGTGGACGTGAGGCAGCCCGTCAGGGCCAGCAGGCCGAGCTGCAGGCACAGCACCGTCGCCAGCGCCAGGCGCAGGTGGCGCCGGGGGGCGAGGGCCAGGGCAGCGGGCGCCAGCAGGGTCGCCGTGAGGAGGTGGAGCTGCACGGGGCTCAGGGCTGGCTGGCGGCAGCCTCGCAGGCCACCCGCGAGAAGGCGAACTCGATCCGGCGCGGTGCCCCGTTGCGCAGGCCCTCGATGCTGGCGAGCAGCCGCGAATCCTCCTGCCGTGCGTAGGCGATGCGCTGTGGGAAATCGTGCGTCGGATTCTCGAAGACGGCCTCCCGAGGGCCGCTGCTCAGCAGGCGGAATACCGTCGCAGGCCTGCCCGAGGGCTGGGGCATCAGCGCCAGGGTGCCGTCCGGCAGCTGCCGCAGCTGCATGAACTCGAACTCCACGGTCTTGCCCTGCCTGACGGTCCGGCTCATGCCCAGCATGGTGCCGCCCGCCGGCGCCAGCCAGTGCTCCACCGTGCCGGCCTCGCCGGCATGCCCGCGCCAGCATCCGGCCAGCCAGGCCATGTCATCGACGGACTGCGCCCGGGCGGGGCAGGAGGTGCAGACGCCGGCCAGGGCCAGCGCGGCGAGGGCGATCGGTCGAATGAAGGTGGGTGGCATGGGGTCTTCCTGCGTGCTTGGGCTCCCAGGTGCGGGCCGGCCCGGCTAGCTGTAGCAGATCACGGCGGCCAGCCCCTGTGCGGCGGCCTGCCGCATGAAGCCGTGGAGGTCTCGGAAATTCTCCAGCAGATAGGCCTGGCTGTCTGCATCCCGGCGGCGCCAGAGCTCACCGAGATAGACCTCCTTGAAGTCCGAGCCCTGAAGCTGGCGCAGCAGGCTGCCCTCGTCAATGCCCTGAAGCGCCGCGGCATAGCGGGCGAGGGTGCCGCTGTCGACGGCGAGGGCCGGGCCGTAGCCCACCTCGATGCGGCCGATGGCGCCGTCGCCGGCGAAGAAGTCCGGCGCATCCGGGGCGCAGCGGCCGATGCAGTGGCGCAGGCCGTCCCAGGACTTGTCGAGGTCCAGCATGCCCAGGGCTGGGGCGGGGAGATCCGGCACGGGCACGGCCGGCGTGGCGGGCGCCCGGCTGCGGCCCTGTGGGCGCCAGGGCAGCTGCAGCCGCTGCAGCCGCTGCCGCCAGGAGACCTTCTGCAGGCGCGCAAGCTCTGAGAGATAGGGCTGCGCGTCCTCAGGCTCCAGCAGCCGCCAGACCAGGGGCGGGTCGGCGCGCAGCTGCGCCAGCTGCTGGGAGGCGAGTGGGTAGATGCTGCAGCAGATGCCCATGGTGTGCCGGTTCCTTCGGGGTCAGTCCTTGCTGACGCCGGCTGCCGTGGGCAGGCCGGCGGTGGGAGGTGTCAGATCTCGCGATGGCGCATCGTCCATGCCCGGGACCCGCCGCCCGGTCCGTGCGCCGGCCGTGCCGCCCGGGCCTTCGCAGAAGGCCTTGAGGCCGGCGAGCCGCTTCGCGACGACCCGGGAGAAGTACAGCGCCGCCAGCGGCTCGATCAAGCGGCGGAGCGGGCGGGGTGCGGCGACGAGCGTGTAGCGGAACCGTGCCAGCGTGATGTCCGCCGACTGCGCCTGGAAGACCCAGGAGCCGGCGAACTTCGACAGGAACCACGGGCCCTGGACCATCTTCACCGCGGCGCGGGTCGGCGGCTGGAGCTGCACGAAGGCCACCCGCATGCCCATGCCCAGCTTCGAGCGGATGAGGACCTGGCTGCCGACGGCGACCTCGCCAGCCGCCCCAGCAGGTCCTGCCGATTCAGCAGGTCCAGTAGATCCAGTAGATCCAGCAGGTCCCGCTGCTCCAGCTGTTTCAGCTGCTTCAGCTGCTTCAGCTGTTTCAGCCGATCCAGCCGATCCAGCCGATCCAGCCGACGCCGCGACGAGCTCGATGCGTTCAGGAAAGGGGTCCCACTCATAGCGCACCGCATAGTCCTGTGAGATGCGATAGACCTCCGCGATGGGCGCGGCAATGAGCGTGCTGTGTTCGATCAGGGCCATGTGCAACTCAGCGCTGACGGCCGCCGCCGGCCCGGGAACGCAGACCATCAGGGCTGATGCGGTCCGGAATCTTGGCGCAGGGCAGGCCGGCCAGCGCCAGCGAGCGCATGGACCGCACAGGTCGGCCAGGTCGGCCAGGTCGTTCAGCGCGCATCATCCGCTCAGGCCGCGCTCAGCGCCCTCTGCAGGGGAGGCGCCATCATCAGCAGGGCGGCTGCGAGCATCAGCACCCGCTGGACCCCGACCGGGCACAAGGCCAGATGCTGGCTCGAGGGCATGGGGCTGTTGAAGCCTTCGGTCAGGATGAGGGGCGCCAGAAATCCCAGGGCCGACATCAGCAGACAAGCCAGGATGGGCAGCAGGTGGATGGCCGTCCCTTCGATGTGGAAATTGAGCACGTGGACCGGCAGGAAGGCCAGGAGCAGTCCGCCGCAGAGCAGCCGGTGCTTCAGGCCCTGTCGCACAGCGGGACCCAGATTTGATGGGTTCATGGTCTTCTCCTCCCAGGCATGCGTGCCGCCCTCGGGCATGCCGGTGATCTTCTTGGTGCCGGTCCGGCGCAGCAGCGTCGCTGACACCATGCGGCGAGGCGGGCAGGGCGATGGGGTCAGTCTAATGCCTGCCATCACATGAGAGAGGGTTGAAGGGGCGCTGAGCGCATCCTCCGGGGGTGTTCGAGATGGCGTCGGTGCAGGCAGCCGCTGCCAGCAAGACGCGCACGGGAGGCTGGGCATCTGCCAGAACAGGTTCTCCACGAAGGCCACGTCGATGCACTGGAGAAGCTCCGGGCTGCCGGTCGCCCTCACACCGGTGGAGAAGCACTGAATGCCTGAAGAATAGTCTTTCAAAGGAGCGCCTTTTCTGCTTGCCGGATTGAGGTCACGGACTGTGGCATTGATAAGTGGCCGGGCCATCGTCAGGAAAGGGGGCGCTTCCGTTGGAGGGTGGGCCCATCGGATGGTGGATGCCACGGCTTCTTATGCTGACTAGATTCCGCCGGATGGAATCTAACCATTGCAAGGTCGCCGCCGAGTCCCAGAGCGTCGAGGGCCCGTCCCCCCGTGAGGCCTCGTCCCGGGCTCGCCGCTTTCCCCTGCACCTGGGCCGGCAGCAGGCCAGCCCTGCCATGCAGGCGCTGGACCAGATGCGCGAGACGCTGCGTCTGCGCCACTACGCCTTTCGCACCGAGCGGGCCTATGTGGACTGGGCCCGCCGCTTCATCCTCTTCCATGGCCAGCGCCATCCCGCCGAGCTGGATGCCAGGGCGGTGGCGGCCTTCCTGACGCATCTGGCCCTGGAGCGCAAGGCCGCCCCGTCCACGCAATACCAGGCCCGAGCGGCGCTGATCTTTCTGTACGGGCAGGTGCTCAGGCTTGAGGCCCCCTGGCTCAGTGAGCTGGTGCGGGATCAGGCTCGGCAGCGCCTGCCCATGGCCCTGTCGACCTCCGAGGTGCAGGCCCTGCTGGGCGAGCTGCATGGTCTGTTCGGGCTCATTGCTGCCCTGCTTTATGGCAGTGGGCTGCGTCTGCGGGAGGCCCTCAGGCTGCGGGTGCAGGACCTGGATTTCAGCCGCCGCGAGCTGCTCGTGCGCGAAGACCCTTCGGGCAGGGACCGCCTCACGATCATGCCGGAGGCGCTGGTGCCCGCCCTGCAGGCCCAGCTCAGCCAGGTGCAGGCCCTGCATGAGCAGGACCTGGCCGCCGGCTATGGCCAGGTTCCCCTGCCCCAGGTGCTGGCCGCCAGTCACCCCACGGCCTCTCGCTCCCTGGGGTGGCAGTGGGTGTTCCCCGGCAGCCGGCTGCTGGTCGAGTCCCGCAGTGGCGAGGTGCGCCGCCATCCGGTGCTGGAAGGCGCGGTGCAGCGTGCCATCGCCCATGCGGCCCGGCGGGCCGGCATCCCCACGCCCTGCTCCTCACATGCGCTGCGCCATGCCTTCGCCCTGCACCGGCTGCAGGCCGGTCATGATGTCCGCAGCGTCCAGGCGCTCCTGGGCCATCGAGATGTCCGGACCACCCTGGTCTACACCCATGTGCTGGCCACGGCAGGGCAGGAGGCCGGCGATTGCAAGGCCTCGCCATGATCCCCTCGGCGATCGCCTCCCAGCCTGCTGGTGCCATGACCCTTTTTGCCGTTGATGTCGGTGCCGATGTCGATGTCGATGTCGATGAGGCTGTTGCCGCTGCCGCTGCCGCCGCTGCCGCTGCAGGTGCAGGTGCAGGTGCAGGTGCAGGTGCAGGTGCAGGTGCAGGTGCAGGTGCAGGTGCAGGCCCTGATGTCGTTGCCACCGGCAGCGCTCCCCCGCGCGTCGGGGATGCCTGGCCTGTCCCTGCGTCCCCGGGGCGGCCCCGACCGGGCACGGCGCTATCGGAAATCCCGGCTCCCCGCTTCGTCTGCCATGCGCCCCAGCCAGGGGCTGAGGTCCTCGAAGCTCTCGGCCAGCAGGTTGCAGATGCCCTCGCGACTGCGCTGCCATCGGCCGTGCACGGCCAGCAGCCGGGCAGCCAGGATGGTGCTGCGATGCCGGGCATAGACATCTGCCCAGACGATGACCTGAATGCTGCCGTGCTCGTCTTCCAGGCTGACGAAGAGCGTGCCCTTTGCGGTCTGGGGCTTCTGGCGCACCGTCACCAGGCCGCCGGTACGGACCCGCCGGCCATTGGGCACCTGGGCCAACTGGGCCGAGCTGCGCAGGCCATGCGCCTGCAGGCGATCGCGCAGCAGGGCCAGAGGATGGCGGCGCAGGCTCAGGCCCAGGGAGCGGTAGTCCCACAGCAGCTCCTCACCCTCGGGGGCCAGGTTCAGCTGCAGGGGCGGCTCATGGATGGGGGCGTCCTGCAGCAGGGCCGGGGTGCGCCCCTGTGCGCTCGCTTCCCAGATCTGCTGACGGCGGTGGCCGGCCAGGCTGTGCAGGGCGTCGGCCGCGGCCAGCAGCTGCATCTCGCGCGCATCCAGGCGCGCCCGCAGGGCCAGGTCTTGCGCATCGCAATAAGGTGCGGGCGCTTGAGGTATTGGCGGCACTGGCGGCACTGGCGGCGAAGGGGAGGCCCCCGGTCCCGGGGCGGCCACCCCCTGGCCGCGGGCATGCCAGGCAGGGGTGGCCGCCGGCACTGCCCACCCTTCCCGGCAGGCCACGATGCGCCGCCCCGTCTCCTCACTGAGCCCGTACACCAGGCGCAGGCCCAGGCGCACGGCGGGCTGGGGGCGGGTGTGTTCGAAGGGGCGGGTGCGGTCCTGCGCGAGCGGGGGCGCCTCGCCCTGCATCCAGCTGCGCTCGCGCTCACCGGCACGAGGGGTGGTTTCCAGGCTGCAGTCCCAGTCACTCAGGTTCACATCTGCCGCCCGCACCTCGACGCCATGGCGCCGCGCATCCTGCACCAGCTGCGCCGGCGTGTAGAAACCCAGGGGCTGCGAGTTGAGCAGGGCACACAGAAAGACCGCCGGCTCATGCCTCTTGAACCAGCAGCTGGCATAGGTCAGCAGGGCGAAGCTCGCTGCATGCGACTCCGGAAAGCCGTAGGACGCAAACCCCTGGATCTGACGAAAGATGGCCTCGGCGAACTCGTCCTCATAGCCCCGCGCCCGCATGCCGCTCAGGATGCGCGCATGGAATTGAGCCAGGTCGCCGGGGCGCTTCCAGGCTGCCATGGCGCGCCGCAGCTGATCCGCCTCACCTGGCGTGAACCCCGCGGCGATCATGGCCACCTGCATCACCTGCTCCTGGAAGATGGGGATTCCATAGGTGCGCTCCAGGGCTTCCTTCAGGGCCTCCTTCGGATAGCGGATGCCATCCTTGCCCTTGCGACGGTTCTCAAGATAGGGGTGAACCATGCCGCCCTCGATGGGCCCGGGTCGCACGATGGCCACCTCCACCACCAGGTCGTAGAAGCAGCGTGGCCTCAGGCGCGGAAGCATGGACATCTGGGCCCGGCTCTCGATCTGGAAAGTGCCGACGGTGTCAGCCTTGCAGATCATGTCGTAGGTGGCCTCGTCACCCTCGGGGATGCGGGCCAGCTCCAGCGGGTGGTCGCTGTACTCCTCGCGCAAGCCATTGACCAGCGCGAAGCAGCGGCGCAGGGCCGAGAGCATGCCCAGGGCCAGCACATCCACCTTGAGCAGGTTGAGGGCATCGAGGTCGTCCTTGTCCCACTCGATGACGCTGCGACCGGGCATGGTGGCGTTCTCGATGGGCACCAGACGCGAGAGCCGGCCCTGCGTCAGCACGAAGCCGCCCACGTGCTGGCTCAGGTGGCGGGGCATGCCCATCAGCTGCCGGGCCAGCACGATCAGCTGACGAAGGGGCAGCTCCTGCACGAGGTCCCGGCCCTGGCGCTCCAGGATCTCCCGCTGCAGGGCCTGCAGCCTGTCTTCGGGCAGTATCTCCTGGACCCAGCCGGAATGGTCCTTGGCCAGGCGCTCGACCAGGGCCTCCTCAATGCCCAGGGCACGGCCCACATCGCGCAGGGCGCTGCGGGCGCGGTAGCGGATCACCACAGCGGTCAGCGCGGCGCGGTCCCGGCCGTAGCGCTCATAGAGGTACTGGATGACTTCCTCGCGGCGCTCGTGCTCGAAGTCGACGTCGATGTCCGGCGGCTCGTTGCGCTCGCGGCTGATGAAGCGGCCGAAGAGGAGCTTGCCGCGCTCGGGGCCGATGCTGGTGATGTACAGGCTGTAGCAGACCAGGCTGTTGGCTGCCGAGCCCCGGCCCTGGCAGAGGATCTTGCGGGAGCGGGCAAAGCGGACGATGTCCGCCACGGTGAGGAAGTAGTGCTCATAACCCAGCTCGCAGATGAGGGTCAGCTCGTCCTCGATGGTCTGGCGGTGCTCGGGCGGCACGCCCTGGGGCCAGCGCCTGTGCATGCCGTCGTAGGTCATCTTGCGCAGCCAGCTCTGGGCCGTATAGCCGGCCGGCACCACTTCTTCGGGGTACTGGTAACGCAGCTCGTCCAGCGAAAAATGACACAGGGAGGCGATCTGCAGGGTCTCCGCCAGGGTGTCGGCCGGGTAGATCTGGCCCAGGCGCAGGCGGCTGCGCAGATGGCGCTCCGCCTGCGGCTGGAGGGATCCTCCGCAGGCATGCAGGGGGCGGTTGAGCCGCGTGGCCGTCATCACGTCCTGCAGGGGCTTGCGGGAGCGCACATGGAAATGCACGTCGCCGCAAGCCGCCAGGGGCAGGGCCAGGTGCTCGCTCATCTCGCGCAGCAGCTGCAGCCAGGCCTCGTCGGACAGCTCGCGCAGCAGACACAGGCCCAGCCACAGCTGGCCCGGCGCGCAGGCAGCCTGCAGGGCACTGGCCTGCTCGATCAGTTCGTCGGGCGCCTCCAGTCGGCGGTCCGGCAGCAGCAGGGCCAGACAGCCGCCAAGCTGTCCGCTCGCCAGGGCTTCCCGCAGCAGCGGCCAGTCCAGGCGGTAGCGGCCCTTGACAGGAGAGGCCCTGCGCAGCCGGGTGATGAACTCGCTGAGCTGCCCATAGCCTTCACGGTGGCGGGCCAGCAGCACCAGTTGGAAGCCGGGTTCCGGGTCTTCTCCCGGCGCAGGGGGATGTCCTCCGATCGCAGAGGCGGACGGCCGGGCGTCTTCGTCCTGCTCCGCCTGCTCTGCCTTCGCGCCCGGCTGTTCATCGGTCTGTGCGCCGCTCTGTGCGCCGCTCTGTGCACTGCTCTGGGGGCGCGCCTGCCCACTCCGCTGTGCACGCTCCTGCGCTGCCCCCGGCCATCTCACCCGAAACTGGCTGCCGATGATCAGCTGCACCACCTCCAGCTCGGGGTCCAGCTCCGGCGCCTCCTCGCGGAGCTGGCCGACGAGCTTCTTCAGCGCCACATGGGCCCGGACCACGCCGGCCAGCGAGCATTCGTCCGCCAGCGCCAGGGCGCGATAGCCCAGCTGCTGGGCGCGCAGCACCAGCTCCTCGGGGTCCGAGGCGCCGCGCAGAAAGCTGAAGTTGCTCAGGCATTGCAGCTCGGCATAGCCTGGCAGCACGCGTGCTCCGGGCCGAGCCTCACCCGAGCGTCCCGCGGTGCCTGGTGTGTGGGTGCCCTGCAGCATGCGCTGCAGGGCCGGCGGCAGAGGGCGCTGGGACTTGTGGCTGCCCGGAGGGTGGGCGCCGTCCTCTTCGTGCGCATGAGGGATGGGTGGCATGGCAGGTGCACCTCAGGCAAAGAGGCCTTGCAGATACCAGTGCATCGTGGCGTCCGGATCCTCCTGGGCGAGCTTGCCGGCGCCGGCCGAGCGCGAGGCCAGGCCTTCCCGCGTACGAAAGATCCACAGCAGCTGGCCTTGGGGATTGCGGGCCAGGTAGTAGTCCCGCTGGACCTGAGGGGCAGGGCTGCCGCGCTCAGGGAGCAGGGCCTGGCCCGGCCAGCCCCACCAGCCACTTTCCACCCGCTGCGGGCCCAGCAGCAGCTGCAGTTCCCCCTGGTAGAAGGGGCGCTCCTGCGAGCTCGACAGGCGCAAGGGAGGGTCCAGCAGCCAGCTGGGCTGGGGGCCCGGCCAGGCGGACGCCGGGCTGCCCAGCATGCCCGCGCTGCCAGCGGCACCGCTCCTGCCGGGCAAGGGCGTCCGGCCTGTCCCGGACGCCTTGTCCGGGGTCGTCGGGGCGGTCGGGGCAGTGGGGGCTTCGCCCCAGGGAATCCAGGCCTGCATGGCTTCGGGGCGGGCATCGGCCTGCAGCCGGCTCTGACAGACCTGGCTTGGTCCCAATCGCACGGCGCAGCGCTGAAGCAGCAGGCTCAGGGGCTCGCGGGCAGGAGCGCGGGCGTGCTCATCCAGGCGCAGGGCGGCATTGGGCGGCCGCAAGGGCTCGATGTGCTCCGCCCAGAGCCGCAATTCAGCCACAGGGGCAGGCAGGGTCAGCCGGGCCAGATGCTCGCGCAGAAGGCCTTGCAGATGCTCGAAGCTGCGGGTGAGCTCGGCGCTGCGCAGGAGCAGCTCGCCACCGGGTGGGCAGTCGCGGGCCCGCATGGCGTCATGCTGCCAGCCCAGGCGCAGGCTGCTCAGACCGGCGTGATGGCCGCTGAGCCAGGCGCAGCAGCTGCGCAGAAGGCTTTCGGCATGCGGCATCAGGGCGGGGGCGTCGTCCAGGCGCCAGGGCAGCTCCAGCCGGGCCTCGAAACGTTCGGGCAGCCGGACCCAGTCATGGGCCTGCTGCAGATCGCCATAGGCCCGGTCCAGGGCCAGCAGCAGCTCTGCCCCGAAGCGCCGCGCCAGGCCGGCCCGTGGCAGGCGCCGGACATCCCCCAGGCGCCGGCATCCCAGCCGCGCCAGCATGGGCGACTGCGCCTGCACGGCGCTGAGGCAGGACAGGGGCAGGGCATCCAGCAAGGGATGCAGCGGGCGTGTCAGGCCATTGCGCCGCCCGCCGCGCAGCAAGGCCAGGGCCGCGAGGGCGTTGGGCGCCCAGGCCATGGCTGGGAGCTCGGGGGGCAAGGCAGCAGGGGCGGCAGCGCCGGAAGTGGCGGAGGCGCCGGAAGGGGTGGAAGCCGCAGGTGGAGCGGCAGGCAGCAAACCCAGGGCTCGACCCTCGCGCTGGATGCGCTCATGCAGGTTTCGCAAGCCGCCGAACAGGCGCAAGCAGCTGGACACCTCCAGCAGCACCGCCTCCTCCAGCAGGCAGACCCGGGGGGTGAACTGCAGCGCCCACCAGGCCAACTGCTGTTGCGGGCTGGGTGGCCTGGCATGTGCCTGCGCGGCCTCTCCCCATGGCGTGACCGCCTGTGGAGAGCTGGTCCGCAGAGCTCCGGTTTGCGGAGCTTCGGTCAATGGCGTGACGGCCTGCAAGGGGGGCGCCTGCACGGGGTCGGCGAGGGGCCGCAGGGCCAGCCAGTGCGGGGTTCTGGAGGTCGGCGTCGCCTGAGGGCGAGGCATCAAGCCAGGGCCGATCAGGCTGGGGCGGGCCGTCGGGCACGCCAGGGCGCCCTTGGCGACCTGCGCAGCAGGCCTCTCAGATACAAGCCCTGTGCCGCAGCCCGGCAGGTGAGCCTGCAAGGGAGGCTCACCACCTTCGCCTCGCGCATCAGGCTTGCCCCTCAGGCGCCCGAGCGGCGAGGGGGCAGGGACTCTCGCCGTGCTGCACGCAGCAGGCACGGCCTCTGCGCTGCACGCATCAGGCACAGGCCCTGTGCCGCAGCCGGGAAAGTGAGCCTGCCCGCGCCCCTCCAAACCTTTGTCCTGCATACCCGGCCTGCCCCCCTGGCGCCTGCCTGGCGAATGGCTCGAGGCGCCTGCGGCGCGGTGTGCGCCAGGTGAGGGCGTCTCAACGCTGCCTGGCGGATGGGGCTGCCCATGGGCCCTCACCTCTTCGCCTTGCGCATCCGACCCGACCTCCTGGCGCCCGTGCCGCGAGTGCTCCAGCGCTCTTTCTGCGCAGCGCGCATCAGGCACGAGCCTCGCATGGCAGCCCGCATGGCAGCCGGCATGGCCGTTCGTGTCGCAGCCCGCATCGCCACCCGTGCCACAACCCGTGCCATAACCCGTGCCATAACCCATGCCACAACTCACGCCACAACTCATGCCTCCGCCCCTATCGCAGCTCGCACCGCAGCTCGCACCGCGGCCCGGCGAGCGAGCAAATGGGGCTTCTCCGCCCGGCGTGGCAGGCCGAGGTTCTTGGGAGAGGCTGGGCGGGCTCATGTTTCCACCTCTGGCGTCGACGATCGGGTCAGCGACGAGAGGGGGCCCTTTGCTTGCTGCGGCCAGGCTGGCTCGGTGGCATGGGAGGGGAGCTCGGCGTACTTCTGGGTAGATGTCGGGGCAGATGTCTGGGCGGCTGTTTGGGCAACCGTTTGGGCAACCGTTTGGGCGGTTGTTCGGGCGGTTGTTCGGGCAGCCGGCAGGACGGCCGGCTGGAGCGGTGCCACGCCCTGGCGCAAGCGGGCTGGCAGGCTCTGCTGCAGGCGTGGAGGCAGGCTGTGCAGTTGCAGGGGCTGGATCATGGCCGGTCCGCGGCGTTTGATCAGCAAGACCTCCAGCAAGCCTGGGGCCAACCCCCGCGAGGCGGCAGGCTGGCTCAGGCGCAGGCGCAGAGGGGCCGCGGAAGATTGGGTCGCAGCACTGTCTGGACGCATCAGGAAGATGGGCACGGGCGAGTTCAGGGCCGCAGCCTGCAGGCGCCGGATCTGCTCGGGCTGGGCACCGTCCAGCCAGACCAGCACCGCGCCGGCCGCCTGGGACTTGATGGCCTGCTCGGCCACCCACAGGGCCTGGTGCAGCGCCTGCTGAGCCTTCGGAGACCTGATGGGTGACCTCCCGCGCAGCCCCCCCTGCGGCGGGTTCTGCCGCGAGCTTGCTTGCGGGTTCAGTGGAGAGCCCCGTTGCGAGTTCGGAGGCGAACCTCGTTGCGAGCCCAGTTGCGGGCTCCGGGGCGAGTTCAGGTGCGAGTTCAGGTGCGCGCTCTGCTGCGATCTCTGCAGTGCCGCCTGCTGCACTCCCGAAGGCATCCTTTGACGCTGCGCTTCGTGCAGCGTCTCACGCCACTCCACAAGGGGCCCATCAGGGGCCCCTTGTGGTGCCGCCTGCTGTGTCCCTTGCTGTGCCCCTGGATGGACATCCCGGAGGGGCCCTTGACGGGTCTCTTGACGTGTCCCTTGATGCACCCCCTCAGAGGCTCGCTGACCTGCTCGATGCTGCGCTCCTTGATGGGCTCCCTGGCGCACTCCTTGGTGCACTCCCTGGCGCATCCCCAGGTGCATCTCCAGGTGCATCTCCTGAGGCTCTCCCAGCCGCTGCCCTCCTTGGCCCAGGAGGCTCCCCGTGCCGATGTCGCCCGCCCCGGCGCCCTCCGGCTCGGGGGTGGTCTTGATCCACACCCACTGTGCGGCTTCGAGGCCCAGGTCCAGCAGGCCGGGACCATGGGGCACGAAGGGGGGCGCGATCAACAGGATGGGGGGCATCGACGAGGAGCTGCTGCCGTTGAAGTGGCTGCTCCCGGATCCGCTGCGGGAGGCACTGCTGCCGTTGGAGCCACTGCCCTTGGCGCGGCCTCCCTGTGTGCGGCCATCGGGGGCGCACCTGCCCAGGGTGTCTGCGCCTGTGGGGTCGCCGGGGAGCTCGCCGGCCGGGGCGGCAGCAAAAAGCCTGCGCAGCGCCGGGGCCAGCAGGCGCCATTCGGCATGCTGGCCGGCAGGCTGCAGGATTTCGCACAGGGACTGGCTGGGCCAGCCACCGCCAGGCAACTCGGCATCCAGGGCCGCAAAGCCGCTGCTGAAGGTGCGGCTCTGGCAGCGCCCCAGGCTGCCCGCCTGCCACAGCCGCCCGTCCCGTAGCAGCGGATGGTCCAGCAGGGCGGCGCGGGCGGGGGAGGGCGGGGCGGCAGACATGGGGGAGGCAAGCAATACTGTATAAAAAACCAGTATAGAAGCTGGCGGCAGGATGTCCAGATGGGCGCGCTTGTACGCAAGGCGTACTGAGCAGGACCAATCCCCCAAGAATTTGGGGGATTGAAGTCCTGGGTTGCCCACCGGGAAAGGGGCAGACTTGCATAATCAGGGAAAACCCGAAAAGGCTGGAGGGGGGACTGAAGCCATGACTCAGCCCAAGGATTTCTGCGTGTCCACTGCCGTTCCTGCCGTTCCCGCTGCCTGGGCTGCGGCCCCTGTTGCCGCAGCCGCGCCTGCCACCCGGGCTCAGCCGGGGGGCGATTTTTCATTGGGCGGCCCGGCGTCCCTGGCCTCGCTGGGGCCGGCGGAGCGCCTGACCGAGCGGCTCTGGCTGCGTGCCCCCGAGGCGGCCGATCTGCCCGCCCTGCATGAATTCCATGCGGATCCAGCCACCCATCGCTACAACCCGGCCGGCTGCCTGCACGCGCTGGCCGACATGGAGGCCGAACTGGAGCGCTGGCTGCTGCACTGGCAGCACCACGGCTTCGGCTACTGGCTGGTCTGCCGGCGCGAGCGGCCGCAGGAGGTCCTGGGCGTTGGCGGCATCATGCGCAAGCGCATCGATGGCCAGCAGGCGATGAATCTGCACTTCCGCTTCCGTCCCCAGGCCTGGGGGCAGGGCTATGCGGCCGAAACCTCCTGCGCCGCCCTGGCCCTGGCTTTTGAGCAGCTGCATGAGGCCGAGGTGCTGTCCGTGGTGCGGCCAGCCAACCAGCCTGCACGCCGGACCCTGGAGCGAGCCGGCCTTCGCCTCATCGGCGCCTGGGGGGACGTGCCCGGCCAGGCGGCCAGCCTGATCTACGAGATGAACGAGGGCTGCTACCTGGAGCAGCGCGCCGCCGGACATTGCTGCAAGCCCCGGGACCGCTAGCCTCCTCGCCCGGGCGTGCGCAAGGCCCCGCACGGACAGGCCGCAGAATTCTCATGGCGCCTCGCCTCGCCTCGCCTGCGCCTGCGCCTGCGCCTGCAGCGCGAGCGGGCAACCGGCGCGAGCGCGCAGCAGGCAGAACGCCTTTCGACAAGCGACAGGCCCCCCATACGGCCCTACGGGAACGGGCACGCTGCCTTCAGCGCGCGAGCACGGGCACGAGGACGGGCATGCAGCAGTCAGACAGCTGGCAGCACATGATCAGCGCTGAGCTGGACTTGGACTTGGACTTGGACTGGCCATGAGCATGAGCATGAGCGGGCGCCTGACGCTGGACCGCAGCTTGCAGATGGCAGGCAGCGCATGCGCAGTCAGCAGTCAGCGAACGAAGCACAACGCACAACGCACGGGACCGGTGAGGCCCCGCCCTGAGGGAGGAGAGCAAGCATGAGTCACGCCTCGGCCGAGATGCAGGCCTACTACGCCGGCCGCGCGCCCTACTACGACGCCGTCTACCTGAAGCCGGAACGGGCCGCGGACATCGCCTACCTGCGCCAGCACTTGCCGGAACGCCTCGGGGGGCGCTCGCTGCTGGAGATCGCCTGTGGCACGGGCTACTGGACGCAAGACCTGGCCCCCGCGGCGCTGCGCATGGTGGCCACGGACTACACCGCCGAGCCGCTGTCCTTCGCACGCCAGCGCCCGGGCGTGGAGGCGGTGCAGTTCGAGCGGGCCGACGCCTACGCGCTGCCCGCGCACCTGGGGCAGTTCGATGCCGCCTTTGCCGGCCTGTGGTTCTCCCACGTGCCGGTGGAGGCACGCGAGGCCTTTGTGGCCTCCCTGCACGGGCGGCTGAATGCCGGCGCCCGCGTGCTCTGGATCGACAACCACGAGCGCCAGTGCCAGGACTTCCCCATCGCCGAGACCGACGCCCGGGGCAACACTTACCAGCACCGCCCGCTGCGCGATGGCAGCGTGCATCGCGTGCTGAAGAACTTCCCCACGCAGGCGGAGCTCCAGGCCCTGGTGGCCGGCGTGGCCCGCCATACCCGCTACCAGCGCCTCGACAATTTCTGGCTTTTTGAATACGAGCTGTGAGGGCGTTTGCTTCTTTGTGCCAAGGGGTTAATGCCAGGGCTCAAAAGCGGGCCTGCCCCTCGCGTCGCGCTGCACATGGACGTACCCTGCGCGCCGGGCTGGGCCGATCGGCTCACGGTCACAGGCCGGAGCCCTGAGGGCCCCCTCGCGCGGGCTGCGTGAGCCGGCCGTCCCAACAGGACGGTCGGGCAAGCGCATGGCCGCGGGGCCGGCTGGGCCCGGGAGGCGCCACCCCGGCGGCCGTGATCGAGCGTTTCTATGTGGATGTCCAAGCTGGCCGCGAGCTTTCGCTGGCGTAGTTTCCTGGCCTATGCCGGGGCGTTCTTCCTCGCAGGCCTGGGATGGCTGCTGTTCAAGCACCTGCAGCTCCAGCACCTCACGGGGCTCAAGCTGCTGGCGCGGGTGCTGCACCGGCAGGTCGAGGACTTCAGCCCCTGGGAGGTGCTGGGCCTCTATGGCGCCGACATCGCCTGGGGCCTGCTGCTGATTCCGCTGCTGGCGGGTGTCATGGCGGCCCAGCGGCAGCTGCCGGGCCTGCGCCCCGTGCTGGCGGCGCTGCTGCTGGCCTATGTGATGCTGCTGCACGCCGACATGGCGGCCTTCGCCAACGTGAGCACCCTGCTCAACTGGGACATGATTGCCGAGGCCCTGGCCTGGGCCCGGGACGATCCCGACATCATCCAGTACTACGTGACCCCACGCACCTGGCTGAAGATCCTCGCCAGCACGGCGGGTCTCATGCTGCTCCTGCTGTGGCTGGACAGCGGGCGCTGGCGCTGGCCGCCCCGCCTGCGCAGGCGCTCGGCGGCCTGGGCGGCCACCAGCATGGCGATCGGGCTGTCGATGGCCGTGCTGCTGGCCTTTCTGCAGCCGGTGACGGCCTACCCTCAATCAGCAGCAGCCCTGGCACGGGCCCTCTCGGCCATGCTGCCGGACCCGCAGATGCATCAGTACCGGGGGCACAGCCAGGCGCAGCTGCAGGAGGACTTCTGTGCCATGGTGGATGCACCCTGCATGGAGGAAGCGGCTGAGGCGGGGCGCGCGCGGACCCCTCTGCCAGCCCTGCCTGCAGTCCATCCCCAGGCCGACTCGACGGCACGTTCGCCACCCCCCGCGCCGGCCAATGCGCCTGTCGCGGCGCGCGACGTGATCCTCTTCATCATGGAAACGGCCCCGGCCGAATTCTTCGACCTGCAGGCGCTGATGGCCGAGGACCCGCTGCTGCGCAACTGGTCCCGCCAGGCCTGGCTGGCCCGCCGCCATTACGCCAGCTACCCCTACACCAGCGACGCCACCTTCTCTTTGCTGTCGGCCTTGTATCCCGAGGGGCGCCGGCAGTGGCTGAAGTGCCGTGAGTCCCAGGCCCTGGGCTGGGTCGACGAGCTGCGCAGGGCCGGCTACGCCACCCGGCACTATGCCCCTGCGCCGGACAGCTTCGAGAGCGACGGCCTGATGCTCGAACGCCTGGGCCTGGGCACGCGCTACATCGCCGCGAACGAGGCCGGCAGCCAGGCGCGAGCGCAGGAGCGGCTGGTGCGCATCCAGCGCCGCATCTTTGCTGGCAGCGTGGCCTCCCTGCCAGCCAAGGCGATCCTGGACCAGCAGGCCCTGGAGCAGCTGCTGCAGGACATGAAGGCCTGGCGGGGCCAGGGCCGGCCCTACGTGGCCGTGTTCGCGCCGCAGATCGGCCACGGACCCTGGCCGGACCTGCTGGCGCGTCCCGGCCCGGTGAGCCTGGCGGAGCGGGCGCAGGCGCTGGGGCGGCTGCAGATGGCCTGGCTGCATGAGATCGTCGCGCAGCTGCAGCAGGCCGGGCGTCTGCAACAGACGCTGCTGCTGGTGACCGGCGACCACGGCCTGCGGACGCAGGCGGAATACGAGGGCATCCCCGCGGGCTGGCTGGCGGGCGTGTCCAGCCGCGTGCCCCTGCTGATCTACGACGGCGGCCGCGAGCTGCCCTTCGATGCCGGGCGCGTGAGCTCGCACATCGACATCGGGCCGACTGTGATGCGGCGCCTGGGCCGCCTCAGCCCGCAGGCCTATGTGGAAGGGCTGCCGCTGGACGCCGAGGGTCTGGCCCGGCGCAAGACCTTCATGCAGGGCGTGGGCTATCTGGGCGCCGAGCTGATGCACCAGCAGGGCCAGTTCCTGGCGCATGCGCCCCTGCGCAAGGCCTGCATGAGCGCGCGGCGGGATGATCTGGGCGATGGCGAGGTGCAGCCCTATGCGCGCTGCCAGGAGGTCTTCGAGCCCTTGAAGGCCTTGCGCCTGGAAGCCATGCGTCGCCTGTGCGTCCGGTGAGCTTTGGTGATGTCAGGCGAGGGGCGGTGACGTCCTTGTGTGGCGCTCACCTGGTGAGTTATTGGAGGGGTGCAAAAGCCCAGGCCGGCCTCCATCGATCGGGCCCTGGCCGGTGCCCGATCAGGGCCGGTAGCGCCTCAGGCCGTCGAGGTCCAGCACGCGCAGGCCACCGTAGTCCACCGCGATCAGCTGGGCCTCCTGCAGGTGCTTCAAGGCCTCGTTGACCCGCTGGCGCGAGAGGCCCACCAGCCGGGCCAGCTCCTGCTGCGTGATGCGCAGCATGCCGCCCACGCCGGGGTAGAGCAGGGGGTTGAAGAGGGCGGCGAGGTTGCGGGCCACGCGCAGGTCGGGATCGGAGATGCGGTCGATCTCGCGGGCCGCGATGAACTGCCCCAGCCGCTCGTTGAGCTGGTTCAGCACGAAGCGGTTGAAGGCCAGGCTGGTCTCGAGCAGGGTGTGGAAGGTCTCGATGGGCAGGCCGGCCACGGTGCTCTTGCGCAGGGCCTGGATGTTGTAGCGGTAGACCTCGCGCTTGAGCAGGGTGCCCTCGCCGAACCAGCCGCCGGGCGGCACGCCGGTGAAGGTGATGGACTGCGCGGCGGCGTCGTCATTGCTCATCTTCAGCAGGCCGTCGACCACGCCGAACCAGAAGTTGGCCGGCTTGCCGATGCGGCAGACCCGCTCGCCCACCTCGGCCTCGCCGATCTGCAGGTGGGCGATGGCCAGCTGCCGGTGCTCCTCGTCCAGCACCCGCAGCCAGGGGATGGCCGCCAGTTCGCTGGCGCTGGCGGCGCGGGCGCGCTGGCGCAGGGTCAGGTGTTGCGGGAGGGTGGCCGGCGGGGGCAGGTCGTGCAGGGGGCTGGTGCGCATGGTCCCGTATTCATCGCCGCTGCGCATGACAGGAGCCTGACGCGACCGTGATCTGCGCCCCCGGGAAAACGCCCGGTGTGATTTCTCTCAAATGTCGTTCCAGCGACAACACGACGTCAAAGTAAAGGTCTAGCATTGCTGCCAACAAAGTCGGGCGAGCGCCATCCAGGCGACGACCCGGATACCAGGAGACAAAGGTGAGCAGTTCTGCGGCGACGACCTTTCCCCGGCTCTTGCTGGCCCACGCCCAGCAGCGTCCTGAAGACGCGGCCCTGCGCGAGAAGGAATACGGCATCTGGCAAAGCTTCAGCTGGCGCCAGCTCGCCGAGATGGTGAAGGCCCTGGCCCACGGCCTGCACCAGGCGGGCGTGGAGCGCGGCCAGCACCTGGTGGTGGTGGGCGAGAACCGGCCACGGCTCTATGCCAGCATGTTGGCGGCCCAGAGCCTGGGCGCCATCCCCGTGCCGCTTTACCAGGACGCGGTGGCCGCCGAGTTCGTCTACCCGCTCAACAATGCCGAGGTGGCCTATGCCATCGTCGAGGACCAGGAGCAGGTGGACAAGCTGCTGGAGATCCGCGAGCAGTGCCCGCAGCTGCGCCACATCTGGTTCGACGACCCGCGCGGCCTGCGCAACTACGATGAACACGGCCTCAACCCGCTGGATGCGTTGATCGCCGCCGGCGAGGCCGAAGCCCGCGCCCATCCGCAGCTCTTCGACCAGTGGGTGGAGGCTGGCCAGTCCGCGGACGTGGCGGCCATGTTCTTCACCTCCGGCACCACGGGCAATCCCAAGGGGGTGGTCCACACCCACGCCACGCTGATCGACCGCGCCCAGGCCGGCGCCCGTTTCGACAAGCTCGGCCCGCACGAGGAAGTGCTGGCCTACCTGCCGCCCGCCTGGATCGGCCAGAACATCTTCAGCTACGCGCAATGGCTGGCCTGCGGCTATGTGGTGAACTGCCCGGAGTCCGCTAGCACGGTGTCCATCGACCTCAAGGAGATCGGCCCCACCTACTACTTCGCGCCGCCACGGGTCTTCGAAGGCCTGCTGACCACGGTGATGATCCGCATGGAGGACGCCTCGGCGCTCAAGCGCGGGCTCTTCCATCGGGCCATGAAGCTGGCGCGGCGCGTGGGCCCCACGCTGATGGACGGCAAGCCCGTGGGCCTGCTGGACCGCCTCAAGTACGCCCTGGGCGACGTGCTGATCTACGGCCCGCTGCGCAACACCCTGGGCTTCTCGCGCGTGCGGGTGGCCTACACGGCGGGCGAGGCCATCGGGCCTGACCTCTTCAGCTTCTACCGCTCCATCGGCATCAACCTCAAGCAGCTCTACGGCTCCACCGAGACCGCCGTCTTCGTGTGCCTGCAGCCCGACCACGAGGCCCGGGCCGACACGGTGGGCGTGCCCATCGACGGCGTGGAGATCAAGCTGGCCGATTCGGGCGAGATCCTCGTGAAGTCGCCCGGCCTGCTCAAGGGCTACTACAAGAACGAGGCCGCCACCGCCGAGGTGCTGACGCCCGAGGGCTGGTACCACACGGGCGATGCCGGCTTCATCGATGCCCAAGGGCACCTGAAGATCATCGACCGCGCCAAGGACGTCGGCCGCATCGTGGGCGGCGCCAACGACGGCGCGATGTTCGCGCCCAAGTACGTGGAGAACAAGCTCAAGTTCTTCTCGCACATCAAGGAGGCCGTGGCCTTCGGCGACCGCCGCGATCGCGTCTGCGCCTTCATCAACATCGACTTCGAGGCCGTGGGCAACTGGGCCGAACGCCGCAACCTGCCCTATGCCGGCTACACCGACCTGGCGGCCAAGCCCGAGGTCTACGAGCTGATCAAGAGCTGCGTGGAGCAGGTCAACGCCGACCTCGCGCAGGACGCGCTGCTGGCCGGCAGCCAGATCACCCGCTTCCTGATCCTGCACAAGGAGCTGGACGCCGACGACGGCGAGCTGACCCGCACCCGCAAGGTCCGCCGCGGCGCCATCGCCGAGAAGTACGGGGTGCTGATCGACGCGCTCTACGAGGGGCGCACGAGCCAGTTCATCGAGACGGCGGTGAAGTTCGAGGATGGCCGCAGCGGCAAGGTCTCGGCGGACCTGAAGATTGCCGACACCCGGACCTTCCCGGCCGTGGGCCGCGCGGCCTGATCACGCCCAGCCACGAAAGCACAAGGCATGAGCACGACTAGCAGCAAGAAGATCGGCGACGTGATCCTGGAGGTCAAGAACATCTCCCTGGCCTTCGGCGGGGTGAAGGCCCTGACCGACATCAGCTTCAACGTCCGCGAGCACGAGATCCGTTCCATCATCGGCCCCAACGGCGCGGGCAAGAGTTCCATGCTCAACTGCATCAACGGGGTCTATCACCCCACGCAGGGGCAGATCAGCTTCAAGGGTCAGACCTTCAAGCACATGAACTCCCGCCAGGTGGCGGAGATGGGCGTCGCGCGCACCTTCCAGAACCTGGCGCTCTTCAAGGGCATGAGCGTGCTGGACAACATCATGGCCGGCCGCACCCTGCACATGAAGAGCAACCTCTTCCAGCAGGCCTTCCGCAACCCCTTCGGCTTCAGCCGGGCCGAGGCCGAGGAGGTGGCGCAGCGCGAGAAGGTCGAGCGCATCATCGACTTCCTCGAGATCCAGCCCTTCCGCAAGACGCCCGTCGGGCGCCTGCCCTACGGCCTGCAGAAACGCGTGGACCTCGGGCGCGCCCTGGCCATGGAGCCGCAGGTGCTGCTGCTGGACGAGCCCATGGCGGGCATGAACGTGGAGGAGAAGCAGGACATGTGCCGCTTCATCCTGGACGTGAACGACGAATTCGGCACGACCATCGTGCTGATCGAGCACGACATGGGCGTG
Source organism: Roseateles flavus (assembly GCF_039872765.1). NCBI lineage: Bacteria > Pseudomonadati > Pseudomonadota > Betaproteobacteria > Burkholderiales > Sphaerotilaceae > Roseateles > Roseateles flavus. Next base: position 400,785 of record NZ_JBDPZC010000004.1, read on the forward strand.
GTGATGGACATCTCCGACCGCGTGGTGGTGCTGGACTACGGCAAGAAGATCGGGGACGGTGTCCCTGACGAAGTCCGCGCCAACGAAGACGTGATCCGTGCCTACCTGGGCACCTCGCACTGAAGGACCACAGCGATGGGATTCCTCATTGAAACCGTGTTCGGCGGCCTGATGACGGGCATGCTGTACTCCCTGATCGCCCTGGGCTTCGTGCTGATCTTCAAGGCCTCGGGGGTCTTCAATTTCGCGCAAGGCGCCATGGTGCTTTTTGCCGCCCTGGCCATGGCGCGCTTCTCGGAGTGGATCCCGAAGTGGCTGGGCTTCGACAACCCGGTGCTGGCCAATGTGCTGGCCTTTGCCGCGGCCTGCGCGGTGATGGTGGCGGTGGCCTGGGCCATCGAGCGCTTCGTGCTGGGCAAGCTCGTGAACCAGGAAGGCATCACGCTCTTGATGGCCACGCTGGGCATCACCTACTTCCTCGAGGGCCTGGGCCAGACCCTGTTCGGCTCGGACATCTACAAGATCGACATCGGCCTGCCCAAGGACCCGCTCTTCCTCTTCGAGAAGACCTTTGAAGGCGGCGTGCTGGTCAACAAGGAGGACCTGGTTGCGGCCCTGATCGCCGCCGGCCTGGTGGCCCTGCTGGCCCTCTTTTTCCAGAAGACGGCCACGGGCCGTGCGCTGCGTGCGGTGGCGGATGACCACCAGGCGGCGCAGTCCATCGGCATCCCGCTGTCGCGCATCTGGATCATCGTGTGGAGCGTGGCGGGCTTCGTTGCGCTGGTGGCCGGCATCATCTGGGGCTCCAAGCTGGGCGTGCAGTTCTCGCTCTCGCTGGTGGCGCTGAAGGCGCTGCCGGTGGTGATCCTGGGCGGCCTGACCTCGGTGCCGGGCGCCATCATCGGCGGGCTGCTGATCGGCGTGGGCGAGAAGGTCTCGGAGGTCTACCTCGGCCCCGCGCTGGGCGGCGGCATCGAGATCTGGTTTGCCTATGTGCTGGCCCTCGTCTTCCTGCTGGTGCGGCCGCAGGGCCTGTTCGGCGAGAAGATCATCGACCGCGTCTGAGCGACCAGAACAAGAAAGCAGGAGACACCCATGCTCTACCGCGAGAACGGCCAGTTCAAGACGAGCTACAGCGCCGACAGCCAGATCTTCCCCATCCGCCAGGACGCCATCTTCATCGTGCTGCTGCTGGCCCTGGCCTTCGTCGGGGTGCCACTGCTGGCCTCGGAATACCTGTTCCGCGCCATCCTGATCCCCTTCCTGATCCTGGGCCTCGCGGCCCTCGGGCTGAACGTGCTGGTGGGCTACTGCGGGCAGATCTCGCTGGGCACCGGCGCCTTCATGGCCGTGGGCGCCTATGCGGCCTACAACTTCCATGTGCGCCTCGAGGGTCTGCCCCTGATCCTCTCGCTGCTGGGCGGCGGTTTCTGCGCCACGGTGGTGGGGGTGTTCTTCGGCATTCCCTCGTTGCGCATCCGCGGGCTCTACCTGGCCGTGGCCACGCTCGCGGCGCAGTTCTTCTGCGACTGGGCCTTCCTGCGCATCAAGTGGTTCACGCATGACTCGAGCTCGGGCAATGTCTCGGTCTCGGACCTGCAGGTCTTCGGCCTGCCCATCGAGACGCCGGTGCAGAAGTACCTCTTCTGCCTCAGCGTGCTGGCGCTGTTCGCGCTGCTGACCAAGAACCTGGTGCGCTCGGCCGTGGGCCGCGAGTGGATGGCCATGCGCGACATGGACGTGGCCGCCAGCGTGATCGGCATCCGCCCGGTCTACGCCAAGCTCAGCGCCTTCGCGGTGTCCAGCTTCATCGTGGGCGTGGCCGGCGCGCTGTGGGGCTTCGTGCACCTGGGCTCCTGGGAGCCGGCCGCCTTCTCCATCGACCGCAGCTTCCAGCTCCTGTTCATGGTGATCATCGGCGGCCTGGGCTCGATCTCCGGCGCCTTCTTCGGCGCGGCCTTCATCATCGTGCTGCCCATCCTGCTGAACCAGATTCCGCACTGGCTGGGCATCCCGCTGGGCACCGAGACGGCGGCGCACCTGGAGTTCATGATCTTCGGCGCGCTGATCGTCTTCTTCCTGATCGTCGAGCCGCACGGCATCGCGCGCCTGTGGGCCACCGCGAAGGAGAAGCTGCGCCTCTGGCCCTTCCCGCATTGATTCTTTCCGCTTCGATTCAAAACAGCACCACGAGTGCAAACGCCAAGGAGACAGGCACCATGTTGAAACTGAAGTCGCTTGCAATTGCCGCCACCGTCGCGGCCGCCGGCCTGGCAGGCTTGTCCACCTCGGTGGCTGCCGCTGATGCCAAGGAACAGTTCTTCCCCGTGCTGGTGTACCGCACCGGCGCCTACGCGCCCAACGGCACGCCCTGGGCCAATGGCTATGTGGACTACCTGAAGCTGATCAATGCCAAGGGCGGCATCAACGGCGTCAAGATCACCTTCGAGGAGTGCGAGACGGGCTATGCCACCGACCGTTCGGTGGAGTGCTATGAGCGTCTCAAGGGCAAGGGCGCGACGCTGTTCCAGCCGCTCTCGACCGGCGCCACCTTCGCGCTGACCGAGAAGGCGCCCGTGGACAAGATCCCCCTGATCACCGCCGGCTACGGCCGCAGCGAGAGCCAGGACGGCGGCGTCTTCAAATGGAACTTCCCGCTGCTGGGCACCTACTGGGTGGCCGCCGACGTGCTGCTGCAGCACGTGGTCAAGAAGGAAGGCGGCTGGGACAAGATCAAGGGCAAGAAGATCGCCCTGGTCTACCACGACAGCCCCTATGGCAAGGAGCCGATCCCGCTGCTGCAGGAACGCGCCAAGCTGCATGGCTTCGAGCTGCAGCTGCTGCCGGTGACGGCGCCGGGCGTGGAGCAGAAGGCCACCTGGCTGCAGGTGCGCCAGAGCCGCCCGGACTTCGTCTTCCTGTGGGGCTGGGGCGTGATGAACTCCACCGCGCTGAAGGAGGCGCAGGCCACCGGCTACCCGCGCGAGAAGATGTTCGGCGTGTGGTGGGCCGGTGCCGAGCCTGACGTGAAGGACGTGGGCGATGGTGCCAAGGGCTACAGCGCCGTGACCATGCAGCATGGCGCGGAGCCGCAGTCCAAGGTGGTGCAGGACATCCTGAAGGAAGTCTATGCCAAGGGCCAGGGCACGGGGACCAACAAGGAAGAGGTGGGCCAGGTGCTGTACATGCGCGGCCTGCTGTCCGCGGCCATGGGCGTGGAGGGCGTGCGCCGCGCGCAGGAACGCTTCGGCAAGGGCAAGGTCATGACGGGCGAGCAGGTCCGCTGGGGTCTGGAGAACCTGGCACTGGACCAGAAGAAGCTCGACGCCCTGGGCCTGGCCGGCGTGATGCGTCCGGTCTCGACCTCCTGCGCCGACCACATGGGCGCCAACTGGGCCCGCGTGCACACCTGGGATGGCAAGAAGTGGAACTTCGTCGGCGACTGGTACCAGGCGGATGAGCAGATCATCAAGCCGCTGGTGAAGAGCACGGCGGACAAGTACGCGGCCGAGAAGAAGATGCAGCGCAGGACCCCGGAGGATTGCCAGTCCTGAGGACTGGCAATCTCCGGTGCCCCGGTGATTGCATGGGCTCCCACCCCATCCCCGCCCTCCAGGAGGGCGGGGTGAATGGACCACCCCGTACCGACTTCGTCGGCCCCCTCGAGGGGGCGCGCCCGCAGGCTCGGCAAAGCCGAATCCTCGGGCGCCACCCGGCTGGCTCGGAGACCTGCAATGCGGGTGCCGTGTGCAGGCATGGAGAACTGAAATGAGCAATGTGCTTCTGAACGTCAACGGCATCGAGGTGATCTACAACCATGTGATCCTCGTGCTGAAGGGCGTGTCGCTGCAGGTGAAGGAGGGCGGCATCGTGGCCCTGCTGGGCGGCAATGGTGCGGGCAAGACGACCACGCTGCGTGCCGTCTCCAACCTGCTGGAGGGCGAGCGGGGCGAAGTCACCAAGGGCTCGATCGAGCTGCGCGGGGAGCGCATCGAGAAGCTCTCCACCGCCGACATGGTCAACCGCGGCGTGGTGCAGGTGATGGAGGGGCGGCACTGCTTCGCCCACCTGAGCATCGAGGAGAACCTGATGACCGGCGCCTACACGCGGCGCGATGGCAAGGCCGCGGTGCAGCAGACGCTGGAGAAGGTCTACAACTATTTCCCCCGCCTCAAGACCCGCCGCACCAGCCAGGCGGCCTACACCTCGGGCGGCGAGCAGCAGATGTGCGCCATCGGCCGCGCGCTGATGGCCAATCCGAAGATGGTGCTGCTGGACGAGCCCTCCATGGGCCTGGCGCCGCAGATCGTCGAAGAGGTCTTCGAGATCGTGAAGGACCTCAACAGCAAGGAGGGCACCACCTTCCTGCTGGCCGAGCAGAACACCAACATGGCCCTGCGCTACGCCGACTACGGCTACATCCTGGAGAACGGGCGTGTGGTGATGGACGGCGAGGCGAAGGACCTGCGCGAGAACGAGGACGTCAAGGAGTTCTACCTGGGCATGGGCGGCGGGGACCGCAAGAGCTTCAAGGACGTCAAGAGCTACAAGCGGCGCAAGCGATGGCTGGCGTGATGGACCACCCCCTACCGGCTTCGCCGGCCCCCTCAAGGGGGCAACACCGGCCGCCCGGCGGAGCCGGATCGGCGGTGTTCGCGCGGGGCGAGCGCCGGCTGCGCCGAGCGCTCTTTGCATGGAGCGAGGT
>NZ_JBDPZC010000040.1:0-2537 GCF_039872765.1 Roseateles flavus
TGTTGGCGCCGACTGAAATTTGACCCACCCGTGAGGGCCCTGCCGATCCAAATTTGACCCAGGTGTTCAACCTACCCTGCCCGAGATATCCACAGCTGGGCGGGGGTGTGAGGAGTGATCACCATGGTCATGATTGGCAAGGTCTTGCGGCTGCATCACCGCGAGAAGAAGTCGGTGCGGGAGATCGCCAAGGCGACGGGCCTGGCGAGGAACACGGTGCGCAAGTACCTGAGGCTGGGCAAGGCCGAGCAGCCGCAGTACCGCCGGCCAGCGGTGCCGACGAAGCTGGCCCCTTACGTCGAACAGTTGGAGCAAGCGCTGCGCGCCGATGCCCGGCGGCCCAAGAAGGAGCGCCGTAGCGCCAAGGCACTACTGGAGCAACTGAAGGCCGCGGGCTACGACGGCGGCTACAGCCGACTGACCGACTACATCCGCGCCTGGCGCGCGGCCCAGGGCGGCGCGGCCGTGGGCGAGGCCTACGTGCCGCTGAGCTTCGAGCTTGGCGAAGCGTTCCAGTTCGACTGGAGCGAGGAGCCGCTGGTCATTGGCGGCGTGTACCAGCGGCTGCAGGTGGCGCACATGAAGCTGTGCGCCAGCCGGGCCTTCTGGCTGGTGGCGTACCCCAGCCAAGGCCACGAGATGCTGTTCGACGCACACACGCGCAGCTTCGCGGCCCTGGGCGGCGTGGCGCGCCGGGGCATCTACGACAACATGAAGACCGCCGTGGATCGCGTCGGCCGCGGCAAGAACCGCGACGTCAACGGCCGCTTCGCCGCGCTGTGCGCGCACTACCTCTTCGACCCGGACTTCTGCAACGTCGCCAGCGGCTGGGAGAAGGGTGTCGTCGAGAAGAACGTGCAGGACAGCCGGCGGCGCATCTGGCTGGCCGCGCGGGAGCAGCGCTTCGGGTCCTTGGAGGAGCTCAACGCCTGGCTGGGCGAGCGCTGCAAGGCGCTGTGGGCCGAACTCCGCCACCCCGAGCACAAGGCCTTCAGCGTGGCGGAGATGCTGGAGCTGGAGCGCAGCCACCTGATGCCCAAGCCCGTGGACTTCGACGGCTATGTGCAGGACGTGGCGCGCGTGAGCAGCACCTGCCTGGTGACCGTGGCCCGCAACCGCTACTCGGTGCCGTGCGAGCTGGCGCGGCAGACGGTCAGTACGCGGCTGTACCCACAGCGCGTGGTGATCGTAGCCGACGAGCGCGTGGTGGGCGAACATGCCCGGCTCAGCGGCAAGGGCCGCACGGCCTACGACTGGCAGCACTACGTGCCGCTGGTGCAGAGGAAGCCTGGCGCGCTACGCAACGGCGCGCCCTTCGTGGACCTGCCGGAGCCGCTGGCCAGGCTGCGCCAGGCCTTGCTGCGTCATGCCGGAGGTGACCGGCTGATGGCGCAAGTGCTGGCGCTGAGCAGCACGGCGGGGCTGGACGAGGTGCTGGTCGCGGCCGAGCTGGCCTTGGAGCATGCTGGCCCCAGCGGCCGGATCAGCCCGGAGCACGTGGCCAATGTGCTGGCGCGGCTCACGGCACCGGAGCGACCGCCGAACGTCGCCACGCCACTGAGCACGACCACACCGGTGCAGGCCGACCCGGGCCGCTACGACCGGCTGCGCCGGCTGGCTGAGCAGGAGGTTGACCATGGCTGATGTCATTGCAGAGCTGAAGGCCCTGCGCCTGCACGGCATGGCCGCCACCTGGGCCGAGCTCGGCGAGCAGCACAACGCCGAAGTCGAGCGCTCGCGCTGGCTGCTGGAACACATGCTGCAGGCCGAGGCCAGTGACCGCGCCACGCGCTCGGTGCAGCACCAGATGAGCAGCGCCAAGTTCCCGGTGCACCGTGACTTGGCCAGCTTCGACTTCGAGGTCTCGCCGGTGGACCGCAAGCTCGTCGCGCAGTTGGCCACTTGCGAGTTCACGGCCGCGGCGCACAACGTGGTGCTGGTGGGTGGCCCCGGCACGGGCAAGACCCACCTAGCCACGGCCATCGGCGTGGCGGGCATCGGCACGCAAGGCAAGCGCGTCCGCTTCTACAGCACCGTGGACTTGGTCAACGCACTGGAGCGGGAGAAGGCCGAGGGCAAGGCCGGGCGCCTCGCGGCCAGCCTACTGCGGCTGGACCTCGTGATCCTCGATGAGCTGGGCTACCTGCCGTTCAGCCAAGCCGGCGGTGCCTTGCTGTTCCATCTGATGTCCAAGCTCTATGAGCACACCAGCGTCGTCATCACGACCAACCTGGACTTCGCGGAGTGGAGCACCGTCTTCGGCGACGCCAAGATGACCACGGCGCTGCTGGACCGGCTCACGCACCACTGCCACATCGTGGAGACCGGCAACGAGAGCTACCGCGTCACCCAGGCCACCGCGGCCACGCGCAAGCGCATCAAGGCCAGGGAGCAGGAGCGGCGCAGCAAGGGCGACGAAGCGAGCTGAACAAGCGCCGCGCTACAGTTGTCCACAGCCGGCATCAGCCGATGTCGGCCCCAAGCCCTGGGTCAAAGTTCAATCGGCAGGGTGGGTCAAATTTAGATCGGCGCCAACA
>NZ_JBDPZC010000041.1:0-2252 GCF_039872765.1 Roseateles flavus
CACCGGCTCGCAGTCCTGCAGCATCTGCCCCAGCCGCTCCCCCGGATACGCCGCATCCAGCGGCACATACGCCCCGCCGGCCTTGAGCACCGCCACCATCCCCAGCACCAGCTCCACGCTGCGCCGGGCGCAGATCGCCACCCGATCGTCCGGCTTGAGCCCCAGTCCCTGCAGATGCCGCGCCAGCCGGTTCGTCTGCGACTCCAGCTCCGCATAGCTCAGCCGCCGACCCGCCCCCTGCACCGCGGTCGCCTGCGGCGTGCGCATGGCCTGCGCCGTGATGCGCTGACCCACGCTCTGCTCAGGCGCCTCTTGCTCCGGCCCTCGGCCCAGCGCCAGCACCTGCTCGCGCTCCGCCTCCGGCAGCACCTCCACGTCCCGCACCGCCTGCTGCGGCGCATGCTGCAGCGCCTGCACCATGCCCTGCAGCGCCGTGTGCATCAGCGCGCACACCCGCTCTGCACCCACCGACGCCTGGACCTGCGCCGTCAGCATGAAGTCCTCGCCCAGATCGTCCACCGCCAGCGTCAGCGGGTAGTTGGTGCGTTCCTCGCTGCTCAGGTGTTCGATGTCGTCCAGCGACTCGGCCTGAGCTGCGGCAGCTTCGGTACCAAGGTCGGCATCGACTTCGGAGGCCCCATGCCGGTAGTTCAGCAGCGAGCTGAACAGCGGCGTCTGGGCCGGCACGGCGCTGCAGCGCTGCGCCAGCGCCAGCGGCGCGTGCTCGTGCCTGAGCAGCTGCGCCAGCAGCTGGTGCACCTGGCGCAGCCCTTCGTCCAGGCGCTGCGCCCCCACGCTCAGCCGCAGCGGCAGGGTGTTGATGAACATGCCCAGCACACGGTCCGCGTGCTCGCCGCCCTGCATGCGACCGAACAGCACCGTGCCGAAGACCACGTCCTGGCGCCCCGTCGTGCGTGCCAGCACCAGCGCCCAGGCCAGGTGCATCAGGCTGGCGGCACTCACCCCCAGGCTGCGCGCACGCTGGCGCAGCGCCTGCGACAGCGCCGCCGGCAGCACCAGGCGCGCTTCCTCGATGTCCGCTCCGTCGCCCTGCACGTCCAGCAGCCCGAAGGGCGCCGTCGGCTCCTCGATGTCCCCCAGCATGCGCCGGAAGAAGGCCTCGTGCTCCGCCTGGCTCACGCCCAGGCGGGCCTGGGCCACGAAGTTGCGGAACGGGGCCGGCGCAGCCAGTGCCTCCAGCCGGCCTGCCTCGATCAGGTTGGCCTCCTGCACCAGCAGCTCCAGCGTCGTGTGATCGATCGCCAGGTGGTGGGCCAGCACCAGCAGCACCCAGCGGCCCTGCTCTGGGTCCTGGGCCGCATGGGCCTCCAGCAGCGGCACCCGCCGCACGTCCAGCCGGTAATGCCGCGGATCGAAGCGCTGCTGCAGCTGCTGCGCCACATCGCCCTGGGCCGGGTCCAGCTCGACGAAGTCCAGCGCCAGCCTCGCCTGGCGGCGCACCACCTGCACCGGCTGCTCCAGCCCTTCCCAGGCCATGCCGGTGCGCAGGATGTCGTGACGGTCTATCACCTGCTGCAGCGCCCCCACGAAGCGTTCCAGGCGCTCGCGGCTGGCAAAGCCCAGCAGGCTGGGCAGCAGGTAGGGGTCCCCCTCCTTCTCCATCAGGTGATGGAACAGGATGCCTTCCTGCAGCGGGGCCAGCGGGTAGATGTCCTGCACATTGGCCGCGCCGCCTTCCACGCCTTCCACGATGCGGTCGATGGCGGCCTGGTCCAGCTGTACCAGGGTCAGCATCGGCGGCGTGATGGCCGTCGCGCCCTCGGGGATCAGATTGGGCGGCACCTGCACCTGGGCGCTGTCGTCGCCCAGGCCCTGGGCCAGCTCGGCCAGCGTGGGGGCGGTGAACAGGTCCCGCACGTCCGCATGCAGGCCTTCGCGGCGCATGCGCTCGATCAGGCTCACGGCCATCAGCGAGTGCCCGCCCAGCTCGAAGAAGTTGTCGTGGCGGCCCACGCGCTCCAGCTGCAGCAGCTCGGCCCAGATGGCCGCCAGCGTGGCTTCTACCTCGCCCTGCGGTGCCTCGTAGGCGCGCCGGCTCCAGGCCTGCTCGTCCGGCGCCGGCAGCGCCTTGCGGTCCAGCTTGCCGTTGGGCGTCAGCGGCAGCGATCCCAGCTGCACATAGGCCGCCGGCACCATGTAGCTGGGCAGCGTGGCTTGAGCCTGCGCCCGCAGCTGCTCCGCCGTCGCATGGCCGGTGTAGTAGGTCACCAGGCGCTTGTCACCGGGCTGGT
>NZ_JBDPZC010000042.1:0-2205 GCF_039872765.1 Roseateles flavus
CCACCGCCTGCGCCCGGGCCTGCACCTGCCGCGCAAACAGCGCCGCCAGACCCTCCTCGCGCGGGTACTCCCGCTGCGACACGCCCCAGCCCAGCAGCTGCGCCCGCTCCTGCGACGGCAGCATGGGCAGCTGACTGACCATGCATTGACCGTCGTCCACCATGCCCTGCAGCAGGGTCAGCAGATAGCCGGCATAGCGTTGCACCGTGCCTGCCTCGAACAGGTCATGGCTGAAGGTGATACCGCCCTCCAGGGCGCCACCGGTGTCATTGAGCGACAGCAGCAGGTCGAAATGCGCGCTCGACTGCTCCAGTGCAATTGCCGACAGCGTGCCGCCGGGGAGCCGCATTTCCTCTCCGCCCGGGGTGTTGTCCAGGGCAAACATCACCTGGAACACTGGGGTGTGGCCCAGGCTGCGAACGGGCTTGAGCACCTCCACCACCTGCTCGAAAGGCAGGTCCTGATGGGCATAGGCCTGCAGCACAGCGTCCTTGACCTGCTCCATCCAGCCCGCCAGGGTCATCTGCGGCTCCACATGGACACGCAGGGCCAGGGTATTGGCGAAGAAGCCGATCAGGGGCTCGAGCTCGACGCGGTTGCGATTGGCCACAGGCGTCCCGATCACCACGTCCTGCTGGCCGCTCAGCCGCGACAGCAGAGCAGCCCAGGCCGCCAGCAAAGTCATGAACAGGGTGACTCCGTGACGCTTGGCGAGGGAACGCAGGTTCTGCGTCAGCTCCGATGACAGCGTGATCGGCATGAAGCCGCCGTCGTGGCTTTTCACGGCCGGCCTTGGATGGTCGCCCGGAAGTTCCAGCAGCGCAGGGGCATCCTTGAGATAGCTGCGCCAGAAGCCGATCTGACGCTCCAGGGCATCGCCCTGCAGCCAGTTGCGCTGCCAGACCGAAAAGTCCGGGTACTGCACAGACAGTGACGGGAGGCCATGAGCACGGCCTTCGCTGAGGGCGGCGTAGATCTCCGCCAGTTCCTTCATCAGCACGCCCATGGACCAGCCATCGGACACGATGTGGTGCTGGGTCAGCACAATCACGTGCCGATCGGCAGCCAGGCGCAGCAGTTGCCCGCGCGCCAGCGGCCCGCTGGCAAGGTCGAAAGGCATCACCATTTCTTCAGCGGCAGCCGCCCGGACACCTTCTCGCTGCTGATCCGGCGCCTGCTGGCTCAGGTCGCGTTCGCGCAAGGTGAAGCCGACATCGGGCGCCTGGAGCGCCTGTCGGGGCTCTCCGTCAATCGAGACAAAAACCGTCCGCAGGCTTTCATGTCGGGCCACGATCTGATCCAGCGCTGCGCGCAGTGCCGGAACGTCCAGCTGGCCATCGAACTGGAAGGCCGCCGTCAGGTGGTAGGCCTTGCTGGCCTCGGGGTCCATCTGGTCCACGAACCACAGCCGCCATTGCGGCCACGACAGAGGCAAGGGTTCGGTACGGCTCACCGTCGGGATGCTTGCCGCCGCCTCAGGGAGCTGGCCGGCTGGCGCACCTTGCGACTTGCGCAGGCGACGCAGCACGAGTTCTAGTTTCTTGGCGTCGAGTTCGCTGTGCAGGAGATTCGTCATGACTGCTTCTATGAATTTGATGTCGTCTGGATCTGAGAGAGAGGGCCCGGCATCAGGCCTCGTCGGCGTCCTGTGCCAACAGCGCGGCGATCTCTTCTTCAGAGAGACCGTCCAGTTGTGCCATGGCCTGGGCGATGTCCTGTGCCTCGAACTGAGCTGCACTGGCCTGGAGCACGGCATGAGCCAGCTCGGTCAGGCTTGGCGTGTCAAAGAGGGTGGACAGCGGCAGTTCGACGCCGAAGGTCACACGCATCCGCGACATGAGCTGCACCGCCATCAGCGAGTGCCCGCCCAGCTCGAAGAAGTTGTCGTGACGGCCCACGCGCTCCAGCTGCAGCAGCTCGGCCCAGATGGCCGCCAGCGTGGTCTCCACCTCGCCCTGCGGTGCCTCGTAGGCGCGCCGGCTCCAGGCCTGCTCGTCCGGCGCCGGCAGCGCCTTGCGGTCCAGCTTGCCGTTGGGGTTCAGCGGCAGCGATGCCAGCTGCACATAGGCCGCCGGCACCATATAGCTGGGCAGCGTGGCCTCGGCCTGTGCTCGCAGCTGCTCGGCGCTGGCCGTGCCCGTGTAGTAGGTCACCAGGCGCTTGTCGCCGGGCTGGTCCTCGCGGGCCAGCACCACCACATCGCCG
>NZ_JBDPZC010000043.1:0-2158 GCF_039872765.1 Roseateles flavus
CGCCCCACCATCACGTTCTCCAGCGCCGTCATCTCCGAGAAGAGGCGGATGTTCTGGAACGTGCGGGCGATCCCCGTCTTGGCCACCAGGTGCACGGCCGTGGGCTGGTAGGGCGCGCCCCCCAGCTCGAACGTCCCCGCATCCGGCGTGTACAAGCCCGTGATCACGTTGAAGAAGGTGGTCTTGCCCGCCCCGTTGGGACCGATCAGGCCATAGACCTGGCCCTTGTTGATCTGGATGCCCACTTCCGAGAGGGCCTGCAGACCGCCGAAGCGCTTGGACACGCCGGCGACCTTGAGTACGACTTCGCTCATTGTTCTTTGCTCCTGCTGTCCTGGCTCACTTCACCGCCTGCGGCGCTGCCTTGCCGTGCTCCGGGCTCGGCCACAGACCGCGCGGGCGCAGCAGCATGATGCTGATCATCGCCAGCGCCACCAGCAGCTGGCGCAGGATGGCCGCATCCAGCCGCCCCCCCGTCATCTCCTGCAGCGGCCCGGCCACATAGCGCAGCACCTCCGGCAGCGCCGACAGCAGCAGCGCACCCAGGATCACCCCGGGGATGTGCCCGATCCCGCCCAGCACCACCATCGCCACGATCATCACGGACTCCTGCAGGCTGAACGACTCCGGGCTCACGAAGCCCTGGAAGGCCGCAAACATGCTGCCCGCCACGCCACCGAACGTCGCCCCCATCCCGAAGGCCAGCAGCTTCAGGTTGCGCGTGTTCAGCCCCATCGCCTTGGCCGCGATCTCGTCCTCGCGGATCGCCATCCAGGCTCGCCCGATGCGCGAGTTCTCCAGGCGGAAGCACAGGAGCACCGTCACCACCACCAGCGCCAGGAAGAAGTAGTAGTACAGCGTCACCGACGGCAGCGTGTACCCGAACACCTGCAGGCTCTTGCCCAGGTCGATGCCAAAGAAGTGGATCCCGTCGATCTGCCCGATCCCGCGGGGGCCGTTCGTGATGTTCAGCGGGTACTCCATGTTGTTCAGGAACACACGGATGATCTCCCCGAAGCCCAGCGTCACGATCGCCAGGTAGTCCCCCCGCAGCTTCAGCGTCGGCGAGCCCAGCAGCACCCCCGCCAGCGCGGCAAGACCTGCCCCCAGCGGAATGATCACCCACAGCGGCGAGTGCATGCCGTTGGGCAGCATCGCCGCGATGTTCTCGAAGTTCTCCAGCAGGTGCGGGCTGGCCAGCAGCGCGAACATGTAGGAACCCACCGCGTAGAAGGCCACATAGCCCAGGTCCAGCAGGCCTGCATAGCCCACCACGATGTTCAGGCCCAGCGCCAGCATCACGTACAGCAGCGCCAGGTCGATGATCCGCACCGGCCCGTTGCCGAACTGCTGCGCGATCAGCGGCACCACCAGCAGCCCCAACGCTGCCAGCACGAACACCACCAGTTTGGAAGATGTCTTATTGCTCATAGTCATTCCTTCTTTCCCCTCACTCCAGGCCGCACTGCACCGGGCCGCGAAACTGGCCCTCAGGCACGAAGTCCGAAGGTCCGGCTCCGCCGGCCTTACGGACTTGCCCCCTCGAGGGGGCGCGCGAAGCGCGTAGGGGGTGATTCATGTCAGGCACGGTCTGCGACGCGTTCGCCGAGCAGCCCCGAAGGACGCAGCGTCAGCACCAGGATCAGCGCCACGAAGGCGAAGATGTCCGCGTAGTGGCTGCCCAGCACGCCGCCGGTCAGGTCACCCAGATAGCCCGCGCCGATGGCCTCGATCAGCCCCAGCACGATCCCGCCCAGCATGGCGCCGGCCAGGTTGCCGATGCCACCCAGCACCGCCGCCGTGAAGGCCTTCAGGCCCGGCATGAAGCCCATGGAGTGCTGCACCGTGCCGTAGTTGGCCGCCCACATCAGGCCCGCCACCGCGGCCAGCGCCGCACCGATCACGAAGGTCGCCGAGATCACGAAGTCCGGCTTCACGCCCATCAGGCCCGCCACGCGCGGGTTCTCGGCCGTGGCGCGCATCGCGCGGCCCAGCTTGGTGTGGTTCACCAGGTACATCAGCGCCGCCAGGATCACCACCGTCAGCACCAGGATCAGCACCTGCGTCACCGTGATCACCGGGCCGCCCAGGTTGAAGGGCTCGGTGGGCAGCAGCAGCGGGAAGGGCTTCGGGTTCGGCTTCCACACAATCATCGCCA
>NZ_JBDPZC010000044.1:0-1741 GCF_039872765.1 Roseateles flavus
CGCCGCCGCACCATCTCGACGCACCTGCGCCTCGATCAGCTCGTGCACGCAGCGATCCAGCGGCAGCGCCTCCTGCGTCTGGTTCCAGCCTCGCAGCACCTGCTCGCGCTCCGCCGCCGGCAGTATGTCGATGTGGGCCACAGGGGTCTGCGGCGCTTCGCGCAGGGCCTGCAGCAGGCCGTCCAGCGAGGCCTCCATCAGCCGGCACACGCGCAGCGGATCCAGCCCGCCTTCCACCTGCGCATTGAGTGAGAAGCCTTCGCCCAGATCATCGACGTCCAGGCAGATGGGGAAGCTGGAACGCTCTTCGGCGCCGAGGACCTCGAGCTCCGCGTTGTGAGCCTGCACCTGCTCCTCGAAGACACCATAGCGGTAGTTCAACAGGGACGTGAACAGCGGCTGGCCATGCCGCACACCGCTGCAGCGCTGCGCCAGCGCGAGCGATGCATGCTCGTGGTGCAGCAGCTCGGACAGCAGCGCATGCACGCGACGCAGGCTTTGCTGCACGGGAGCGGCGTCGACATCGATGCGCACCGGCAAGGTGTTGATGAACATGCCCCAGACGCGATCGGCGCCCGGACCTCCTTGCATGCGCCCGAACAGAACCGTGCCAAACACCGGAGACTGTCGGCTGGAGACCTTGGCAATCACCATGGCCCAGGCCAGGTGCATCACACTGGCCACGCTCACGCCGAAGCGGCGTGCGAGCTCGCGCACGGCGCGGGCCGTCGAGGCGGGCAGCGGCAGGCGGGCCTCCTTCATTTCGAGGCCGCTCACTTCGGTCTCAAGGATCTCGAAGGGTGCCGTGGGCTCTTCGACATCGCCCAGCATGCGGCTGAAGAATGCGCGGTGTTCGTCGTCGCTGACGCCCAGGCGGGCACGGGCGACGAAGTCCCGGAAGGGGACCGGCGGCAAGAGCTGGTCGGCCCGACCGGCCTGAATCAGTCCTGCTTCCTGGATCAGCAGCTCCTGCGTGGTGTGATCCATCACCAGGTGATGGGACAGCAGGCGCATCAGCCAGCGGCCCTGGACCGGATCATGGGCCACGCCCACGCGAAGCATGGGGGGCTGGCGAACATCGATGCGGGTGCGGCGGGGATCCATCCGCTGCGCCAGTTGCTGGGCCACCTCGCCGTCCGCGGGGTCCAGGTCCAGGAAGCTCACCGGCAGCGCGGCCCGGCGGTGCACAACCTGCAGCGGCTCGTCCAGCCCTTCCCAGAGAATGGCGGTGCGCAGAATGTCGTGCCGATCCACCAGTTGCTGCAAGGCCTGCAGGAAGGAATCCACGCGTTCACGGCTGCTGCAGGCCAGCAGGCCGGCCTCCACGTAGGCGTCGCTGCCCGAACCCATGCGATGGTGAAAGAGGATGCCCTCCTGCGCTGCAGTGAGCGGATAGAGGTCCTGCACCTGTGCGGCGCCGCCCTCGACCATCGCGACCACACGGTCGATCCCTGCCTGGTCCAGGCGCGCCAGCGTGAGCATCTCCGGCGTGATGGACGTGGCGCCAGGAGGAATCAGATTGGGGGGAACGACGATGTCCTTCGCGACCGTGGCGACGGACAGCGCCAGCTCGGCGACCGTGGGCGAGGAGAACAGCAGCTTCACATCGGCGTGCAGACCCTGCCGGCGCATGCGCTCCACCAGGCCCAGAGCCAGCAGGGAGTGCCCGCCCAGCTCGAAGAAGCTGTCGTGACGGCCCACGCGCTCGACCTTGAGCAGCTCCGCCCAGATCGCCGCCAGC
>NZ_JBDPZC010000045.1:0-1726 GCF_039872765.1 Roseateles flavus
CGCCGTGTGCATCAGCGCGCACACCCGCTCTGCACCCACCGACGCCTGGACCTGCGCCGTCAGCATGAAGTCCTCGCCCAGATCGTCCACCGCCAGCGTCAGCGGGTAGTTGGTGCGTTCCTCTGAATGGATCTCCTCGATGTCGTCCTCGTGTGCCTCTTGTGCCGCCTCACCCTCATCCAGTGGGCGCGGGGCATAGCGGAAGTTCAGCAGCGAGCTGAACAGCGGCGCCTGAGCCGGCACCGCGCTGCAGCGCTGCGCCAGCGCCAGCGGCGCATGCTCGTGGCGCAGCAGCTGGGTCAGCAGGCGATGCACCTGCCGAGCCAGCTCGTCCACGCGTCGCCCGTCGATGCTCAAACGCAGCGGCAGGGTGTTGATGAACATCCCCAGCACACGGTCTGCACGCTCGCCGCCCTGCATGCGACCGAACAGCACCGTGCCAAAGACCACGTCCTGGCGCCCCGTCGTGCGTACCAGCACCAGCGCCCAGGCCAGGTGCATCAGGCTGGCTGCGCTCACCCCCAGGCTGCGCGCACACTGGCGGATCGCCTGCGACAGCGTTGCCGGCAGCATCTGGCTGCGTTCCTCAATGTCCGCACCGTCGCCCTGCACATCCAGCAGGCCGAAAGGTGCGGTGGGCTCCTCGATGTCCCCCAGCATCTGGCGGAAGAAGGCCTCGTGCTCCGCCTGGCTCACGCCCAGGCGGGCCTGGGCCACGAAATTGCGGAAGGGGGCGGGTGGAGCCAGCGCCTCCATGCGTCCGTTCTTGATCAGGCTGGCTTCCTCGACCAGCAGCTCCAGCGTCGTGTGGTCGATCGCCAGGTGGTGGGCCAGCACCAGCAGCACCCAGCGCCCTTGCGCGCTGTCATGCGCGGCGAAGGTACGCAGCAGAGGGGCCTGGCTGACGTCGATGCGGAAATGACGCGGACCAAACTGGGCCAGCAACTGGCTGCCGATGTCTCCGTGCTGCGGATCCAGCGACACGCTCTGGAAGGGCAGCTCCGCATGACGACGCACCACCTGCATGGGCTGGTCCAGGGACTGCCATGCAATGCCGGTGCGCAGGATGTCGTGGCGGGCAATCACTTGCTGGATGGCCGCAAGGAATCGCTCCAGCTGCTCCTGGCTCGAGAAGGCGCAGAGCGTGGGCAGGAGATAGGGGTCGCCCTCCTTCTCCATCAGGTGATGGAACAGGATGCCTTCCTGCAGCGGAGCCAGCGGGTAGATATCCTGCACATTGGCCGCACCGCCCGGCACGGTGGCCAGGACATGGGCGATGGCCTCCTCGTCCAGCGTGGCCAGGGTCAGCATCTCCGGCGTGATCGTCGTCGCGCCTTCGGGAATCAGATTCGGCGGCACCTGCACCGGCGCGCTGCCAATGCCCACGGCCGCGGCGACCGCGGCCAGCGTCGGCGAAAGGAACAGGGCGCGCACATCGGTGTGCAAGCCCGCGCGGCGCATGCGCTCGATCAGGCTCACCGCCATCAGCGAGTGCCCACCCAGTTCGAAGAAGTTGTCGTGGCGGCCCACGCGCTCCAGCTGCAGCAGCTCGGCCCAGATGGCCGCCAGCGTGGCTTCCACCTCGCCCTGCGGTGCCTCGTAAGCGCGCCGGCTCCAGGCCTGCTCGTCCGGCGCCGGCAGCGCCTTGCGGTCCAGCTTGCCGTTGGGGTTCAGCGGCAGCGATGCCAGCTGCACATAGGCCGCCGGCACCATATAGCTGGGCAGC
>NZ_JBDPZC010000046.1:0-1702 GCF_039872765.1 Roseateles flavus
CAGCACCTGGCGGCGCTCGGCCGGTCCCATCAGGGGCAGGCGCGCCACCGGCTGGCTGTCATCGGCCGCCATGGCCTGCAGCAGCGTGCGCAGATGGCCGCTCCAGCGCTCGATGGTGCTGCGTTCGAACAGGGCCGCGGCGTACTCGATATGCCCGGCCAGCACGCCCTCCACCTCCTGCAGGGTCAGCGTCAGGTCGAACTGGGCACTGCGGCGCTCCAGCTGCGCAGCTTCCAGCGTCAGCCCCGGCAGCTTCAGCTCGCCCTCGGGCTGGTTCTGCCACGAGAAGGCCGCCTGGAACAGGGGGGTGTGCGCCATGCTGCGCGGCGGCTGCACGGCCTCCACCACCTGCTCGAAGGGCAGGTCCTGGTGTTGCTGCGCGGCCAGCACCTGCGCCTTGGTGTGCGCCAGCAGCTGGGCCACCGTCGGCTCATCGTCCATCCTCAGCCGCAGCGCCAGCGTGTTGATGAAGCAGCCGATCAGCGGCTCCACCTCCGCACGGCCGCGGCCCGCCACGGGGCTGCCGATCACCACGTCGGTCTGCGAGGCCAGGCGGCCCAGCAGCGCCGCCCAGCCAGCCAGCAGCGTCATGTAAAGGGTCACGCCATGGCGCCGGCTCAGGGCCTTGAGCGCGGCGCTCAGCGGTGCATCCAGCTGCAGACCCAGCTGTTCGCCACGGTAGTCCTGCTGCAGCGGCCGCTCACGGTCGGTGGGCAATTCCAGCAGGACCGGCGCCTCGGCCAGGGCCTGACGCCAGAAGGCGGTCTGCGCCTCCAGCCGCCCGTCGGCCAGCCAGGCTCGCTGCCAGACCGCATAGTCGGCGTACTGGATGGGCAGAGCCGGCAGGGCCTGCGAGGCTTCGCCGCGTTGCGCGGCATAGGCGCTGCTGAGCTCGGCCAGCAGCACGCCGATGGACCAGCCGTCGCAGATGATGTGGTGCATCACGATCTGCAGCACATGGTCATCCGGCCCCAGTCGCGCCAGCAGCACGCGCAAGGCCGGCGCCTGGCGCAGATCGAAGGCCTCGGCCTCGTGCCGGGCGAACAGCGGGTCGTCCAGGCCGCTGGCCGGCAGCTCCAGCAGCGGCAGCGCCACCTGGGCTTCGATGATCTGGCGCGGCTCGCCGTCGATCAGCTCGAAGCGGGTGCGCAGGCTCTCATGGCGCTCGATGATGGCTTGCAGGGCCTGGCGCAGGGCCGCTGCATCCAGCGCGCCGCGCAGGCGCACGGCGCCGCTGATGTGATACGCCTGGCTGGCCGAAGCGTCCATGCGAGAGAGGAACCACAGGCGTTGCTGCGCCAGCGACAGCGGCAGGGGCAGCTCGCGCGGTGCCCGGGGGATGGGCTGAGCATCGGCACGGTCGGCGCCGTGCAGACGGGCCGCCAGCGCGGCCAGCTCGGGATGGGCGAAGAGCTCGGCCAGGGGCAGCTCGAGGCCCAGAGACTTGCGCACGCGAGACGCCAGCTGGACAGCCATCAGCGAGTGGCCACCCAGCTCGAAGAAGTTGTCATGGCGGCCCACGCGCTCCAGCTGCAGCAGCTCGGCCCAGATGGCCGCCAGCGTGGCTTCCACCTCGCCTTGCGGCGCCTCGTAGGCGCGCCGGCTCCAGGCCTGCTCGTCCGGCGCCGGCAGCGCCTTGCGGTCCAGCTTGCCGTTGGGCGTCAGCGGCAGCGATCCCAGCTGCACATAGGCTGCCGGCACC
>NZ_JBDPZC010000047.1:0-1502 GCF_039872765.1 Roseateles flavus
GGAATACGAAGGGACTTCCCACCTTCAGGCAACGGCGTCAAAGCGCCAAGATTGGTGGTGTCGATCATCAATCTGCAGCCATGTTGAAAGGGGAAGTCCATGGACAAGAATACCCAAGTTCCAGCGGTGCGCGTAGGCGTGGATCTCTCTAAGCGAGTCATCCAGGTGCATGCCGTTGACGGCGGTGGCCAAGTGCTGACGAACCGGGCGCTGGCCCGCGACAAGTTCCTGGCTTGGTGTGCGCTACTGCAGGCCGGCTGCATGGTGGTGATGGAGGTCAGCTCCAGCGCACACCACTGGGCCCGGGCCTTGCGTGCGATGGGGCTGGATGCCCGCATCATCTCGGCCCACCTGGCCGCCCCCTATCGCGCCGAGGGCCACTGCGGCAAGAACGACGCCAACGACGCAGCGGCCATCTGCGAGGCGGCGAGCCGCCCTCACATGCGCTTTGTTCCTGTCAAGAGCGTCGAGCAACAGAGCCTGCTGTGCGTGCATCGCCTGCGCGAAGGCCTCAAGGCGGACCGCACGGCCTGCATCAATCGCATCCGCGGCCTGCTGCTGGAGTTCGGCATCGCCGTGCCCAGTGGATCCAGAGCCCTGCGCCTGGTGCTGGACGAGTTGCTGGAGGACGGCGCCAACGAGATGAATGGCTTGGCACGCATGACGCTTCGCCGGGCGCAGGCGCAGTGGCGTGAGCTGGACGAGCACCTGGCCTGGTGCGACGAGCGACTGGCCTCGCATGAGCAGGAGAACCCGGAGGTGCGTCGCGCCGGGCAGCTCATGGGCATCGGCCCCGTTGGCGCATCAGCGGCCGTCGCCACAGTCGGGGACTTCAAACAATTCAAGAGTGGGGCCCAATTCGGCGCCTGGCTGGGCCTGGTGCCCAGGCAGCATTCCAGCGGTGGCAAGCCCCACCTGGGCACCATCACCAAGCGCGGCGATGCCTATCTGAGGACCTTGCTGATCCAGGGCGCCAAATCCGTGGTCAACACCGCCCACACGCGCAGCGATCCGATCTCGCGTTGGGTCTTGGCCCTCAAGGAGCGCTCGGGCTGGCAGAAGGCCGTCGTCGCCCTGGCCAACAAGAACGCCCGCATCCTCTGGGCCGTCATGACCCGCGGCGAGCGCTTCGATCCCCATCACATCAGCCTCAAGCCCGGCGCCACCCTGCCGAGCTGAGGCTCCAACTTCCATGCACGACGACACACAGAAGATGCACTGACAGGTCAGACCGGCAGCAGGCAAGCTCGACTAACCAGTGGTGGCAAGTGGTCTTCGGACCCAGTCCACGCGAATGGAATGGAGCCCTGCTGAGCGGTTCGTATCTGGGTCCGCAGCGCCAGCGCACCTGCCGGCGACTGCAACAAGGCCGTCTGTAGAGTGGCAGTCTGTTCTCTGTTCAGCCCTTCGTCCGAGTCGGCGTGTGCAATCCAGATCAATCGGGGTCAGGTCTTGCGGGGGAATTCAATGAGACGGTGTTGACGCGGTGGGAAGTCCCTGTA
>NZ_JBDPZC010000048.1:0-1441 GCF_039872765.1 Roseateles flavus
GGGCGCGACGGCCATCACGCCGCCGATGCTGACCCTGGTGCAGCTGGACCAGGCCGCCATTGACGGCATCGTGGCCGGCGTGGAAGGCGGCGCGGCCAATGTGCAGGACATCTACCCGCTGGCTCCGCTGCAGGAAGGCATCCTGTTCCATCACCTGATGGAGAAGGAGGGCGACCCCTACCTGCTGCCCAGCCTTTACAGCTTCGCCTCGCGCGAGGCGCTTGAAAGCTTCGCGCAGGCCATCCAGCAGGTCATGGACCGCCACGACGTGCTGCGCACCTCCATTGCATGGGATGGTCTGCCGCAGCCGGTGCAGGTGGTCCATCGCAAGGTGCACCTGCCCTTGAGCTTCGAGACCCTGGATCCCCGGGACGGCGATGTCGCCGAGCAGCTGGAGGCCCGCTACGATCCGCGCCACCTGCGCCTGGACGTAGGCCGGGCGCCACTGCTGCGCTGCCATGCCGCCCACGATCCCGCGAATGGCCGCTGGCTGCTGCGCCTGCTCGCCCATCACCTGGCCATCGACCACACGACGCTTGAGCTGCTGGCCAAGGAGGCGCAGCTGATCGAGCAGGGTTGGACAGACCTGCTGTCCTCGCCGGCACCTTTCCGCAACTTCGTTGCGCAGGCCAGGCTGGGCGTGAGCCAGGAGGAGCACGAGGCCTTCTTCCGCCAGATGCTGGGAGACATCGACGAGCCCACGGCGCCTTTCGGCCTGCTGGATGTGCAGGGTGATGGCACGGGCATCGACGAGTCCAGCCTGCTCCTCAGTGCCCCGCTTTCTCAGGCGCTTCGCGGGCAGGCGCGCCGACTGGGCCTCAGCGTGGCGACGCTGGTTCACCTGGCCTGGGCGCTGGTGCTGGCCCGGTGCACCGGCCGTCAGGACGTGGTCTTCGGCACGGTGCTCTTTGGCCGCATGAGCGCAGGGCAGGAAGCCGATCGGGTCTTCGGCATGTTCATCAACACCTTGCCGGTGCGACTGAGCATCGACACCCGGGGCATTGCGGAGGCCGCACATCAGGTGCACCAGTTGCTGGCGCAGTTGCTGCGCCATGAACACGCGCCGCTGGCCCTGGCACAGCGTTGCAGCGCGGTGGAGGCCCAGGTGCCGCTGTTCACCTCTCTGCTGAACTTCCGCTACACCCCGCAAAGTGAAGAGAGCGTGGATGAAGCGAGTGCTGCCGCAGAGGGCGATGCGCTGCTGCTGCGTGCAGAGGAACGCACCAACTACCCGCTGACGCTGGCGGTGGACGATCTGGGCGAGGACTTCATGCTGACGGCGCAGGTCCAGGCGTCGGTGGGTGCTGAGCGGGTGTGTGCGCTGATGCACACGGCGCTGCAGGGCATGGTGCAGGCGCTGCAGCATGCGCCGCAGCAGGCGGTGCGGGACGTGGAGGTGCTGCCGGCGGCGGAGCGCGAGCAGGTGCTGGCGCTGGGCCGA
>NZ_JBDPZC010000049.1:0-1391 GCF_039872765.1 Roseateles flavus
CAAACAGCGCCGCCAGACCCTCCTCGCGCGGGTACTCCCGCTGCGACACGCCCCAGCCCAGCAGCTGCGCCCGCTCCTGCGACGGCAGCACGTCCAGGCTGGCCAGCGGCGTCTCGGGCCTGGCGCCCAGTGCCGTCGCCACGGCCTGCAGGGCCTCGTGCATGAAGGCGCACACCCGCTGCGGGTCCACCGGCTCGCTCACCAGCGCCGTGATCAGGAAGTCCTCGCCCAGGTCATCCACCGACAGCGTCAGCGGGTAGTTGGTGCGCTCGTGACCGCCCAGCTCCTCGATGCCCTCCACCTCCTGGGCGGCCTGCGCCGCCGCACTGCCTTGCACGCTGTAGCGGTAGTTCAGCAGCGAGCTGAACAGCGGCGTCTGGGCCGGCACCGCGCTGCAGCGCTGCGCCAGCGCCAGCGGCGCGTGCTCGTGCCTGAGCAGCTGCGCCAGCAGCTGGTGCACCTGGCGCAGCCCTGCGCCCAGGCCCTGCGAGCCCACGCTCAGCCGCAGCGGCAGCGTGTTGATGAACATGCCCAGCACACGGTCCGACTGCTCGCCGCCCTGCATGCGACCGAACAGCACCGTGCCGAAGACCACGTCCTGGCGCCCCGTCGTGCGTGCCAGCACCAGCGCCCAGGCCAGGTGCATCAGGCTGGCCGTGCTCACGCCCAGGCGGCGTGCCTGCTGGCGCAGCTGCGCGCTCAGCGCCGCCGGCAGCTTCTCGCCCGCCTCCTTCACCTGGCTGCCGTCGCCCTGCACGTCCAGCAACCCGAAGGGTGCCGTGGGCTCCTCGATGTCCCCCAGCATCTGGCGGAAGAAGGTCTCGTGTTCGGCCTGGCTCACGCCCAGGCAGGCCTGGGCCACGAAGTTGCGGAACGGGGCCGGCGCCGCCAGCGTCTCCAGCTGCCCCGCCTCGATCGCCAGCGCCTCTTCCACCAGCAGCTCCACCGTCGTGTGGTCGCTGATCAGGTGGTGCGACAGCAGGCGCAGCAGCCAGCGGCCCTGGGCCGCATCCTCCGCGGCGTAGCCCTGCATCAGCGGCGCCTGGCTCACGTCCAGCCGGTAGTGACGCGGGTCGTAGCGTGCCTCCAGCTGCTCGGCGATGTCACCCTGCGCGGGATCCAGCGTGAGGATCTCCAGCGGGAAGCGCACCCGGCGGCGCACCACCTGCACCGGCTGCTCCAGCCCTTCCCAGGCAATGCCGGTGCGCAGAATGTCGTGGCGGTCCATCACCTGCTGCAGCGCCCCCATGAAGCGCTCCAGGCGCTCACGGCTGGCAAAGCCCAGCAGGCTGGGCAGCAGGTAGGGGTCCCCCTCCTTCTCCATCAGGTGATGGAACAGGATGCCTTCCTGCAGCGGGGCCAGCGGGTAGATGTCCTGCACATTGGCCGCG
>NZ_JBDPZC010000005.1:0-298944 GCF_039872765.1 Roseateles flavus
CCACCGTCAGCACCAGGATCAGCACCTGCGTCACCGTGATCACCGGGCCGCCCAGGTTGAAGGGCTCGGTGGGCAGCAGCAGCGGGAAGGGCTTCGGGTTCGGCTTCCACACAATCATCGCCAGCGTCTGCAGCAGCAGCGACATGCCCATCGCCGTGATCAGCGGCGCCAGGCGCGGCGCGTTGCGCAGCGGGCGGTAGGCGATCTTCTCGATCGCAAAGTTCAGGAAGGTGCACACGGCCACCGCGCACATCAGCGCAATCACCATCAGCGCCCAGCCCGGCAGGCCGGCGTCAGCCAGCAGCGTGACGACCGTCCAGCTGGTGAGTGCACCGGCCATCAGGATCTCGCCATGGGCGAAATTGATGAGGTTGATGATGCCGTAGACCATCGTGTAGCCCAGTGCCACGAGCGCATACATGCTCCCGAGCACCAGGCCATTGATGATCTGTTGCAGAAAAGTCTCCATAACAGGTCTTCCTTTGCTTTTTTGCCGGGCGAAACGGCCGCCCCACTGGGCACAGTTACTGCACGAGCCGTGCCATGTCGCAGAAATTCCGGGTAAACACCAGGATCGCCAGATCGGGATTCTTGGTGTTTACCCTTTGTTTCGAAGACCAGTCGCAGTCCGGCGCTGCTTTGTCGGGGGTCAAGTCTTGCCTGTGTAGAAAGGTGTCGTTCGTCACACCGTCGTAACTGGGCGGAATTCCGCCCAGCCTGCCAAGCCCCTGTGCGGAAATCCACACGCGGGGCGCCAGACGGGCCGACCCCAGCCCGCAGCAGGGGCGGCATGACGCGGGGCGCAGGCGCGACACCCCGCCAGCGATTGGGCACACTACGCCACCTGATGAGCGCGCCCCCTGCCCTGCTGCAAGCCCTGCCCCCGCCCGATACCCGCCCCTGGTGGCGGCGTTGGGCCGCACGCCTGCGCAAGCCCAATGCCCATGTCTGGCTGACCCTGGGCCTGGTGGCCCTGGGCATGCTGCTGGGCCAGCGCCTGAGCGAGAACGCCGGCATGGCGCAGCTGGCCGCCGTGGCCAGCGAGCGGCTGGAGCTCTACACCGCTGCGCTGGAGGCCGAGCTGGCGCGCCACGACTACCTGCCCAACCTGATCGCCATCGACGAGGAGGTGCAGGCCCTGATCGCCCAGCCCCAGGACACCACCCTGCGCCGCCGTGCCGACCTGAAGCTGGCACGCATCACCGTGCGCGCGGGCGCCAGCGCCTCCTACCTGGTGGACGCCCAGGGCAATGTGCTGGCCAGCAGCCAGGCCAGCAATACCGGCAACAACCCCTTGAGCGCCGGCGAGCAGGCCCGCCTGCGCGACGCCCTGCAGGCCCAGGCCCAGCACTTCTTCGCCGTCAACGAGGGCAATGGCAGCACCGAGTACTTCATGCTGCACCTGGTGCGGCGCCAGCGGCAACTTCAGGCCGCCGTGGTGGTGCGTCTCAACCTCGCACCGCTGGAGGCCACCTGGGTGGACCTGGGCCTGCGCTCGCACGGCGAGAAGCTGCTGGTGGTGGACGACAACGACGTGCTGATCATGTCCTCCGTGCCCGAGTGGAAGTACCGCATCCTCGGCCATGTGACGCCCGAGGTGCGCGCCGCACTGCTGGCCTCGGGCCGTTACCCCGGCGCCGATCTGCAGGGCATGGGGGTGGACACCGAAGGCATGGAGAAGCAGGACGCCCTGCTGGTCGCCGTGCCCGCCGCCAAGGGTCTGCGCGAGGGCGGCCTGCTGCTGGCCCAGCAGCGCGCAGCGGCGCCGCTGGGGGTGCGCCTGGTCACCCTGTCCGACCCGGCCGAGGTCTGGCGCCAGGCACATTACGCCACCTGGGGCGGTGGCGCTTTCGGCGCCAGTGTGGGCCTGATGAGCCTCTACCTGGCCTCGCGCCGCCGCGCCCTGCGCCAGGTCTTCCAGGCCCAGACTGCCCTCCAGAAGGCCCACGGCGAGCTGGAACGCCTGGTGGACCACCGCACCCGCGAGCTGCGTGCCACCAACGAGGAGCTCAAGCGCCAGATCGCCCAGACCCTGCAGGCCGAGACCGAGCTGGTGCAGGCGGGCAAGCTGGCCGTGCTGGGGCAGATGTCCGCCGGCATCTCGCATGAGCTCAACCAGCCGCTGACGGCCCTGCGCGCCTTGTCAGCCAACACCCTGCGCTTCCTGGAGGCCGGCCGCACCCAGACCGTGGCCGAGAATCTCAAGGCCATCGACAGCGTGGTGGAGCGCATGGCAGCCATCACCCGCCAGCTCAAGAGCTTCGCCCGCAAGGCCGAGAACGCCGCCGAGCCGGCCGTGCTGCAGACCGCCATCGCCAACGTGCTGCTGCTGCTGGAGCACCGGCTGCGCGCGGCCCAGGTCGAGGTCAGGCAAGACCTGACCCTGCCGGAGAACCTGCGGGTCAAGGCGGACGCCAACCGCCTGGAGCAGGTGCTGGTGAACCTGGTGGGCAATGCCATCGATGCGATGGACGAGGTCTCGCCCCGGCGGCTGCTGATCAGCGCGCGGCTCGACGGCGAGCGCGTGCGCGTGCAGGTGCGCGACAACGGCAAAGGGCTGGACCCTGCCCTGGTGCCGCGCCTGTTCGAGCCCTTCTTCACCACCAAGCCCGCGGGCCAGGGCCTGGGGCTGGGGCTGGTGATCTCGTCGAAGATCGTCCATGAATTCGGCGGTACGCTCAGGGCTGTACCGCCCGAGGACATGCCGCACGCGGAGGCCGGCGGCATGTGTTTCGAGTTTGATCTGGCCTGGGAATGACATGTTTGAGGGATACAAGGTTCTCTTCGTCGAGGACGACCCGCCGGTCCGGCTGAGTCTGTCGCAATCGCTGGAACTGGCCGGGCTGGAGGTCCAGGCCTGCGGCACCGCCGAGGAGGCGCTGCCCGAGATCGTGCCCGGCGCTCAGATCGTGGTGATGAGTGACGTCCGCCTGCCCGGCATGGACGGCATGCGCCTGCTGGAGCACGTGATGAACGTGGACCCCAGCATTCCCGTGGTGCTGATCACCGCGCACGGGGACGTCGCCATGGCGGTGCAGGCCATGCGCATCGGCGCCTACGACTTCATCGAGAAACCCTTCGCGCCCGAGCGTTTCGTCGAGACCGCCCTGCGCGCGCTCGACAAGCGCATGCTGCGCAACGCTGTCGACGAACTGCGCTCGCAGCTGCAACGCGCCAATGGCATCGAGGCCGTGCTGCTGGGGCAGTCCGGCGCCATGCAGCAGGTGCGCAAGCAGATCCTCAACCTGGCCGACACCTCGGCCGACGTGATGATCCTGGGCGAGACGGGCACCGGCAAGGAGCTGGTGGCCCGCTGCCTGCATGACCAGAGCAAGCGCCGCGACCGGCATTTCGTGGCCATCAACTGCGGCGGCCTGCCCGAGAACCTCTTCGAGAGCGAGCTTTTTGGCCATGAGCCCGGCGCCTTCACCTCGGCCGCCAAGCGCCGCGTGGGCAAGCTGGAATTCGCCAATGGCGGCACCCTGCTGCTGGACGAGATCGAGACCATGCCCGTGCCTCTGCAGATCAAGCTGCTGCGAGTGCTGCAGGAACGCCGCCTGGAACGCCTGGGCTCCAACGAGGAGGTGCCCATCAACGTCCGCGTGATCGCCGCCACCAAGGCCGACCTCAAGGCCATGAGCGAGGCCCAGCAGTTCCGGGGCGACCTCTACTACCGCCTCAACGTGGCCACCCTCACGCTGCCGCCCCTGCGCGAGCGCCGCGAGGACATCCCCCTGCTCTTCCAGCACTTCATCGCCCAGGCCGCGGCCCGCTACGAGCGCCCCGCGCCGGAGCTGGACCCGCAGCGCCTGCGCGAGCTGATGTCCCACGACTGGCCCGGCAATGTGCGCGAGATCCGCAACGCCGCCGACCGTTTCGTGCTGGGCCTGACCGGCGGCAACGAGGCCCAGCTGATCGAGCCCACCCCGCTGACGCTGGCCAAGCAGATGGACCTGATCGAGAAGACCCTGATCGAGCAGGCTCTGCGCCGCTGCCACGGCAAGATCCCCGCGGTGATGGAGCTGCTGGGGACGCCCAAGAAGACGCTCTATGACAAGCTGCATCGGCATGGGATCGAGCTGGAGCGGTTCCGCAGCGCCAGTTGAACGCGAGCCCCCGCAACGCCTGTGATGGCCACGCAGGCCACTCCCCGGGCCTTCCCGGGCCTTCCCGGGCGCAGAGCCGCAGCCTTTCAGGGCATCGGGACCAGGGCTGCGGGTGGCACACCCGCCACAGGGCGAGGCCCACCAGAACCGTCCCCCAGCAGTGCCGGCCAGCGAGCCCACAGCCGGATGGGGCGAATGATCAGGAGAGCGCCCGCACAGGCAATGGCGGACCAGCCACAGGCAGCGAGCTAGGCTGCCACGCCTGACAACAGCTGCCAGTCCCTTTGGTCCAGCGGGAGGGTGCGAGGCGTCCGGCCCGGGCAGACGTGCATCAGCTCACCGCTGGAAAAGATGCTGATGGCCAGAGGCAAGGACAGCGCGATCACGACCAGCCCCACCAAGGCCCAAAGCCAATCGGGAACCGGCCGGCCTTTGTTTCGTGATGCGGGGTGCGGGCGCACGGCTTCGCTCAGCGGTAGGCCCCCGGATCCGACGAATCCGTCGGCTTCGCGATCACCCGCTTGAACGCCTCACCCATCGGCAGCTGCAGGTTCAGGTTGCGCGGGGGAATGGGGCTCTGGAACCAGCGCTGGTAGATCGCGTGGATCTCGCCGCTGCGGTAGAGGCTCATGATGACGCCGTCGACGAGGCGCTTGAAGGCCGGATCGTTGGCCGGCAGGCCGATGGCATAGGGCTCCACCGACAGCGCCTGCTCGGCGATGAAGTACTCCTGGGGATCGCGCACCTGGGCGATCAGGCTGCGCAGCAGCACGTCGTCCATGGCATAGGCCACGGCGCGGCCGGTCTGCAGCAGGCGGAAAGACTCCTGATCGTCCTGGCCCACGAGGATGCGGAAGCCCAGGCCCTTCTGCACATTGAGCTGGTGCATGTACTGAAGGCTGGTCGTGCCAATGGTCGAGGCCACGGTCAGGCCGCGCAGGTCCTCGACGGTGCGCATCAGCTGGCTGCGGCGAGACAACAGGCGGCTTTCCGCCACATAGGTGGTCGTCGAGAAAGACTGGCTGCGTGCGCGCTCGGCCGTGTGGGTGGTGATGCCGCACTCCAGGTCCAGCGTGCCATTGGCGACCAGGGGCATGCGGGTGGCCGAGTTGACGGCGATCTGCTTGACCTCCAGGTCCGGCAACTGCAGCTGTTCGCGGATGGCGTCAATCACCCGCTCGCACAGCTCGACCGAGTAGCCCACCGGCTTCAGGCGCCCGTCCAGGTAGGAGAACGGCAGGGAGGCGGGCCGGTAGCCCATCACGATCACGCCGGTGTCACGGATGCGGGTGAGCGTGCGCGAGGCCTCGATGCGCACCGGCGTCGCGGTCTGCGGCGGGGGCGCTGCGGCGTTGCCGCCGCCCTGCGGCAGGGCCCAGGCGGGCAGCCCCAGGGCCAGCAGGCCGGCCGCGCCGAGCAATCGGCGCTGGCGGTTCAGGACAGTGTGGGGGCCAGGGAGACGGGACATGCGGCACAGCAGAGAAACAGCCCTCCCGGGCAGCGCAACGCTGGCCATGACGGGGACCGGCCGCATTGTGCGCGATGCCGCCCTCGCCGCAAGCGTGCAAGCCCCAGTATCTGCGGGGCTTGCCAAGCGGCTCAGTGGCTGGACTCGACCGACACGGACTGCATGCCCGCGTCGATGCCTTCGTCATCCAGGAAGTCCTCAGGCGCGACACGGCTGCTGTCGACCAGGCGGTCGAAGGCGGCCTGATCGGCACTGACAGCCTTGGGGATCAGGGGCTTGTCCAGCGGCCGGTAGATGCGGCTGCGCAGGCGGTTCAGGCGGTCGGAGTGGGCCGCCTCGCGGGCGTACTGCTCGGGGTCCAGCAGCATGGCGAAGGGATTGGCACTGAAAGGGGTCGGGCGGGTGGACATCAGGGTCTCCTGCAGGCGTGGCGCCTTGTGATGGGTCCACTGTAGGCAAAGCCGCCGCCTCGGCCCAGTCGGGCACCGGACAAAGCGCGTGTCGGAAAAAACCTGACGTGGCTGTCAGGTGCGGGACCGGCCGTCCCGGCGCTCCCCTCGCCCGGCTCAGTAGGGATTCGGCGGCTGCAGGGCCACCTGAAGGCGCCGCACCAGCTCCGGCCGGCCGGACTGCCGCGCGAAGTCCAGTGCGCTCAGGCCCTTGTCATTGACCAGGCGGGCATCGGCGCCGGCCTGCAGCAGGATGTCCACGCTGTCGGGCGAGCCGTAGCCGGCGGCCATCATCAGCGGCGTGCTGCCATTGGGCGAGCGGGCATCGAGCTCCGCACCCTGCGTGACCAGCCAGGCGCTGACGCCGTTGTCCGGCCCGCTGCAGGCGTAATGCAGGGCCGTGAAGCCAGCCTCGTTGATCAGCGCCCCGCGCTGCACCAGGGCCTGCACCCAGGGCAGGCGGCCGCGAAGGGCGGCCAGCATCACGGGCGTCTCACCGGCCTGGTTCAGGGCATTGACGTCCGTCTGGGGATGGTCGAGGAGCAGCTTCACCACCCGCTCGGACTCCTCCATGATGGCCTTGTGCAGGGGCGTGTTGCCCTGCGCATCGGCCTGGTTGGGGTCCACGCCGGCCAGCAGCAGCTTCATCACGAAGCTGGGCTGGTCCCGGGCGGCCGCCAGCATCAGGTCCCGGAACTCCTCGTCCGTCGCGGCACGGAAGACGGACACGCGTGCCGGTAGCGCCGGCGGCTCGGCGGCCGCCGCCAACGTCCCCATCAGGCCTGAAGCCAGGGTGACCGTCAGCAGCCAGCGCCCTGCCTTGCTCATGCCGGCATGCGGAAGAGGCGGCGCGTGTTGGCCGTCGTGGCCTCGGCCACGGCCTCCACGCTGAGACCCTTGATGGCAGCCAGCTGCGCGGCCACATGGGGCACGTAAGCGGGGCTGTTGGTCTTGCCGCGGTAGGGCACGGGCGCCAGGTAGGGGCTGTCGGTCTCGATCAGCAGGTGGTCCAACGGCAGGGCCGCGGCCACCTCGCGCAGATCGCCCGCGTTCTTGAAGGTGAGGATGCCGGAGAAGGAGATGTAGTAGCCCCTGTCCACCGCGGCCTTGGCCACGTCCAGGCTTTCGGTGAAGCAATGGAAGACGCCGCCCGCCTGCTCGCCGCCTTCTTCGTTGAGGAGGCGCAGGGTGTCAGCAGCGCTGGAGCGGGTGTGGATCACCATCGGCTTGCCGGCCCGGCGTGCTGCGCGGATGTGGGTGCGGAAGCGCTCGCGCTGCCACTCCATGTCGTCCAGGCTGCGACCGTTGAGGCGGTAATAGTCCAGGCCGGTCTCGCCGATGGCCAGCACCTTCTCGTGCTGGCTGGCAGCCACGAGCTCATCCTCGCTGGGCTCATGGATGTCTTCGTTGTCGGGGTGCACGCCCACGCTCGCAAAGAGCTGAGCATGGGCCTGCGCCAGCGCAAGCACGCTGGGGAACTCCTCCATGGTCGTGCAGATGGTCAGGGCCTGGCGGACCTGCGCCGCCTGCATGGCCGCGAGGATGTCTGGCAGCTGGGCGCTGAGCTCCGGAAAGCTCAGATGACAGTGGGAATCGATGAACATGGCATTGCGATGGATGGCGCCTGGCACCGCGCCGGGCCTGGCATGCCCCGAGGAGCCCGCAGGATGCACATCCTGCCGCAGCCCGCGGCGGCGGCGGCTCCTGGCGAGGCCGGCTCAGAGCGTCTGCGTTGGCTTCGTGGAGGAGATGGCCGTGCCCAGGATCTCCTCGATCTTCAGGCGGATCAGGCGGGTCTTTTCGTCGCCAGGGAACTTGACGCCCACACCCTGGGTGCGGCCGCCCGAGGCGTTGGCCGGCGTGATCCAGGCCACCTTGCCGGCAATGGGGTAGCGCTGCGGATCGTCTGGCAGGGTGAGGATCAGATAGATGTCTTCGCCCAGCTTGTATTCGCGCGGCGTGGGCACGAAAAGCCCGCCGTCGGCGAAGGCCGGGATGTAGGCCGCATACAGAGCGCCCTTCTCCTTGAAGACCAGCTGCATCATGCTGGGGCGGGCGCCCCCACCGGGCTGCGCGGCAGCCAGGGCTGCGGCCTGGGACTTGGCGGGGATGTCACTCATGCGGACAAGTGTAACGAATGCCTCAGGCGCGGTGACGGACCGCGGTCGATGGATCTGTGAGCAATTGAAGGGACATCTCGGCAAACCGGCTGCCGGGCCCTGGCCTCAGCGGTGCGCAGGGCGCCCTCAGGCCTCCTTGCGCACCGACACCCGCATCAGCCGCTGCCCCTGCCCCACCAGCGACTCCAGCAGCAGCGGCGCGTTGAGCGGATGTTCGGCATGCCGGGCGGCGTCCTTGAGCACACGCGCCCATTCCTGCATGGCCTCCGGATTGCGCGGCGCAGGCAGGGACTCGCGGGGAAAGTAGGCCGGCGGTGCGCCATGCGCCGTCCGGATCAGATCGGTGGCCAGACGCTGCAGGGCCTCGATGGCACGCGGCACCGGCCAGTCCGCCAACGCCGCGGATTCATTGCGGGCGATGCGCCGCGGCAGCTCCAGCCAGCTCTTGGCCGCCACGCCGTCCTCGGACCACTGCAGCGCCTGCTGCGGGCGACCGCCGCAAGCATCAAGCAGGACCTCGGGCGAGGCCACGCCACGCTCGGCCAGCCAGGCCAGGGCCTGCTCGCGCGGGGGCAGGCCCAAGGGCACGGGCTGGCAGCGGCTGCGGATGGTGGGCAGCAGGCTCTCCGGCGCCGTGCTCGCCAGCACGAAGCGCAGCAGGCCGGCAGGCTCTTCCAGGGTCTTCAGCAGGGCATTGGCCGCGACCGTGTTGAGGCTTTCGGCGGGAAACAGCACCACCACCTTGGCCCGCCCGCGGGCCGCCGTGACCTGGGCGAAGCCGAGCATGGCGCGGACAGCGTCGACCTTGATCTCGCGGCTGGGCTTGCTCTTGCTGGCCTTGCCTTCACCGTCCTTGCTGCCTTCGCCCTCGTCGGCCTCGAGGCCCAGGGCCTCGCGCAGGGCATCCGGCACCAGCAGCAGGAAGTCGGGATGCGAGCGCGACTGGAACAGATGGCAGCTGGCACAGCGCCCGCAAGCCAGGCCCGTGGCATGGGGCGATTCGCACAGCCAGGACTGCGCCAGGGCCAGGGCCATCTCCAGCTGCCCCACGCCCTCGGGACCTTGCACCAGCAAGGCATGTGAACGCGCCTGCTGCAGGGCATGGCTCAGCGGGGCGCCCAGCCAGGGCAGCGGCAAGGCGCCGTCTTCCTTGATGCTCACCATCCTCGCTGCTCCAGCACGGCCACGATCTGGGCCGCCACGCTGGCGACGTCGCCGCTGGCGTCGATGCGGGCGAAACGCTGCGGAGCGGCCGCGGCCCGTGCGGCATAGCCGGCGCGCACGCGTTCGAAGAAGTGCAGGTCCTGCTGCTCGAAGCGGTCGGCCTCGCGGGCCGCGGCGCGTCGTGCGGCGGCCGTCGCTGGCGGGAGGTCGAACCAGATCGTCAGGTCCGGCTGGCGGCCTTCGGTGACCCAGGCCTCCAGCTGTTCGAGCACCGGCAGCGACAGGCCGTTGCCACCGCCCTGGTAGGCGAAGCTGGCATCGGTGAAGCGGTCGCAGACCACGGTGCGGCCGGCGGCCAGGGCGGGCTCGATGACCTGGCGCACATGGTCACGCCGCCCCGCGAAGACCAGCAGAGCCTCGGTCAGCACATCCATGGGCTCATGCAGGACCAGCTCGCGCAGGCGCTCGGCCAGAGGCGTGCCGCCCGGCTCGCGGGTGTTGAGCACCTCGGCGCCGGCCTGGCGCAGGCGTTCGCTGACAGCAGCGATGTGGGTGGACTTGCCCGCCCCGTCGATGCCTTCGAAGGAAATGAATCGGCCGCTCACGCTTGTTGGATCCTGGAAGGCGCGGGCTCAGCGGCCACGCTGGTATTGATTGACGGCGCGATTATGCGCGGCCAGGTCGTCGGAGAAGACGCTGCTGCCGTCGCCCCGTGCCACGAAGTACAGGGCCTTGCTGGGCGCCGGGTGCAGTGTCGCCTGCAGCGCGGCCACGCCGGGCATGGCGATGGGCGTGGGCGGCAGGCCGCCGCGCGTGTAGGTGTTGTAGGGTGTGTCCGTCAGCAAATCGCGCTTGCGCAGGTTGCCATCGAAGGCGCTGCCCAGGCCGTAGATGACCGTCGGGTCCGTCTGCAGTGGCATGCCGATGCGCAAGCGATTCACGAACACCGAGGCCACCATGGGGCGGTCGGCCGCGGCCCCCGTCTCCTTTTCCACGATGGAGGCCAGGATCAGGGCCTCCTCGGCGCTCTTGAGCGGCAGGCCCTGGGCGCGTGCGGCCCAGGCGGCCTCCAGCTTGCGCTGCATGGCCTGGTGCGCCCGCTTGAGCACCGTGAGATCGCTGACGCCACGGCTGTAGGCATAGGTATCGGGATAGAAGCGCCCCTCGGGCGAGATGCCGGGCAGGCCCAGGCGGCTCATCACAGTGGCGTCGTCCTGGTCCTGCAGGGTCTGCTTGAGCGCGGGTGCCTTGGCCAGGGCGGCGCGGAACTGGCGCCAGGTCCAGCCTTCGATCAGGCGCACCTGCTCCATCACCTCTTCACCGCGGACCATCTTGTCCAGCAGGCCGCGGGGGGTGATGCCCTGGTGGATCTCGTAGCTGCCGGCACGGATCTGGCGCGCCTGACCGGACCAGCGGAACCAGTGGTACAGCAGCCGCGCATCCTCCTGGACGCCTGCCAGCACCCAGGCCCCGGCCACTTCGCGCGGCGAAGCGCCGGGCTCGATGGACAGCTCCACCGTGGGCGCATCGAGCGTCAGCGGCCGCTGCAGCCACCACCAGGCAGCCCCCGCCAGCGCGAGCGCCGCGAGCAGGAGCAGAAGGAACACAGTGCGAAGGAACTTGAACATGCAGGCGTCGGTATCCGGGCGACAGAACAATGCAGGCGAGCTTGGCAAGGCTCAACCTTGCTGCGCCCAGGGGCAGGCCGGGCAAATCATAATTCGCCCATGAGCCAAGCATCGCCCAGCACCACCGCCACCACCGCCCTGCCCCGCCCCTCACTGACCGGCCCGATCGACGGCGCCGTCCCTCTGGACGACTGGGGCGTCATTGCCGCCCAGGGCGAGGAAGCCGCCAAGTTCCTGCACAGCCAGCTGACGCAAGACCTGGCCCTCCAGAAGCCCGAGCAGGCCCGCCTGGCAGGCTACTGCTCGGCCAAGGGCCGCCTGCTGGCCACGATGGTGGCCTTCAAGCCGGCCACCGACGCCGTGCTGCTGGCCCTGCCCGCCGAGCTGCTGCCGCAGACCCAGAAGCGCCTCGCCATGTTCGTGATGCGCGCCAAGTGCAAGCTCAGCGATGCCAGCGCCGGCCAGCCTGGCGGCTGGGTCGTGTGGGGCATGGCCGGCCGCACAGCGCAGCAGTGGCTGGGTGCTGATGGCAGCGAGGCGCCCTGGTCCACCCTCGGCAAGGCACTGCCGGATGGTCGCCAGGCCTGGGGCGCCCGCCTGCCGGATGCCGGCACGCAGGGCGGCACCGTGGCGCGCTATCTGGTGCTGCTCCCGGCTGACGCGGCGCGGCCTGAGCTGCCGGCCCTTGGGCCTTCCGACTGGGCCGCGCTGGACATCGCCTCCGGCCTGGCCTGGGTGCGCAGCCCGACCGTCGAGCAGTTCGTGCCGCAGATGCTGAACCTGGAGCTGCTGGGGGGCGTCAACTTCCAGAAGGGCTGCTACCCGGGCCAGGAAGTCGTGGCCCGCAGCCAGTACCGCGGCACCATCAAGCGGCGGACCTTCGCCTTTGCCTGCCCTGCCCCGGCGCAGGTCGGACAGGAGGTCTTCCACAGCGAGGACCCGGAGCAGCCCGCCGGTCTGGTCGCCGGTGTGGCGGCCCAGGGCGCGGGCAGCCTGCTGCTGGTGGAGACCAAGCTGGCGGCCCTGCAGTCCGGCAGCCTGCACCTGGGCTCGGCCCAGGGCCCGGCGCTGACGCAGCAGGCCCTGCCCTACGAGATCACGGAGCCGCAATGAGCCAGGAACGCCCGGGCGTCGAGCGCTTCGTCTACTACCGCGTGAATGAGGCGGATGCAGCGGCGGCGCTGCAGGCCTTCGCGCAGGCCGTGCCCGCGGGCAGCGTACGCCTGATGCGCCGCCTGGACGCGGGCGCGGGCGCCTTGCAGACCTGGATGGAGATTCACGCCGCTGACACCGGCGCGCAGACCGAGCCCGCCCTGGCCGCCGCACTCGCCCCCTTCATCCAGGGACCGCGGCACCTGGAGCAGTTCGTGCCGGTCTGAGCGCCGGCCGCGGATGCGGGTTCAGAGCCCGCGCACCATCTCCACGTGCTGGATGCCCGCTTCCTCGAACAGCGGCCCGCGCTGCAGGAAGCCGGCGCGCATGTAGAAGCTGGCCGCCGAGAGCTGCGCATGCAGCAGCACCTCGCGCTCGCCACGCTCGCGCGCGGCCTGCATGAGCGCCTCCAGCACCTCGCGGCCGATGCGGGCGCCGCGCATGCTGCGCATCACCGCCATGCGGCCGATCTTGGCCACGCCCGGCACATGTTCCAGCAGGCGCCCCGTGGCCAGGGGCACGCCCAGGCGGTTGTAGGCCACCGCGTGCACGCAGCTGGCATCGGCAGCGTCCCACTCCATCTCGGCCGGGATCTTCTGTTCCTGCACGAAGACCGCCTGGCGGATGGCACCGGCGTGCTCGCCGAGCAGGTCCCAGTCGCCCACGCGGACGCTGACCATGGGCTCGCCGGCCTCGAAGCCCAGCAGCGTGTCGCGCAGGGCCTGAGGCACGGGCAGCGGGCGCTGCGTGCTGGCGTCGGCAAAGACATAGACCAGCTCGCCATGCACCAGCAGCTCGTCGCCCCGGAAGACGGCGCACTGCACGGTCAGCGAGGTGGTGCCCACGCGGGCGCAGCGCACGCCGATGTCCAGCAGGTCGTCATAGTGGGCGGAGCCCAGGTACTCGACGGTGGACTTGCGCACGAAGAGGTCGCCGCCCAGCGCCTTCATGGTGTCGGCATAGGGCAAGGCCAGCGCACGCCAGTAGGCGCCCACGGCGGTGTCGAAATAGCCCAGGTAGTGGGCGTTGAAGACGATCTGCTGCGCGTCGATTTCGGCCCAGCGCACGCGCAGGCGTTCCAGGCAGCGGAAGTCCTGTCGGGACATGTCGGTCACGTGGGTCATGGCTTCAGGGCCTCCTTGAGGGCCTCGGCGCAGGCGTCCAGGGCCTGCAGGGCTTCGGGGATGGTACGGCCCATCTTGATGAAATCGTGGGTGACGCCGCGGTAGAGCTCCAACTGCACCGCCACGCCCTGGCTGCGCAGCAGGTCGCCGTAGGCCAGGCCTTCGTCCACCAGCGGATCGCATTCGGCCAGGATCAGCGCGGCGGGCGCTAGCCCGGCATGGTCCGGGGCCTCCAGCGGCGCAAAGCGCCAGTCCTTGCGATGGTGATGCTCGATGTAGTGGTCGAAGAACCACTGGATGGACGAGGCATCCAGCAGGAAGCCCTGAGAGAAGAACTTGTGCGAGGCCGTGTCCGCATGGGCCGTGGTGCCCGGCGTGATCAGCAGCTGCAGGGCCAGCGGCTGGCCAAGGTCGCGCGCATGCAGGGCACAGACGGCGGCCAGGGTGCCGCCCGCGCTGTCTCCACCGACCGCCAGCCGGCTGCCATCCAGGCCGAGGGCCGAGGCGCCGCCGGGCAGCCACTTCATGGCGGCCCAGCAGTCGTCGACGGCCGCGGGAAACTTGTGCTCGGGTGCCAGGCGGTAGTCCAGCGCGATCACGGCACAGCCGCTGCGCAGGGCCAGCTGCCGGCACAGGCTGTCATGCGTCTCGAGACTGCCGATGGTGAAGCCGCCGCCATGGAAGTACAGCAGCACGGGCAGGACGGCATCACTGGGCGCATAGAGCCGGGCCTGCAGCGGGCCTTCGGCGCCGGGCACGGTCAGGTTCTCGACGCGGGCCAGCGGTACGCGCGGCAGGTCCAGGATCTCGGCGCCCATCAGATAGCCGATGCGCGCCTGCTTGGGCGTCAGGCTGTGGAAGGCCGGCCGGTTGGCGCGGTGGATGCGTTCCAGCACCGCGGCCATGCGCGGTGTCAACAAGGTGCTACTCAAAGAGGACTCCAGGGCTTAGGCTGCAGCGCATCGCGCGGCGGCCAGGGCGGGCATTTTCGCAGACCGGCCCGGGGCTGCTGGCAAGGGCTTGAAAACCGGAAGGACCGCTCATGGCATTGATCCGCTTCGTCAATCCCGTCTATCTCGAGGCGGGCGCGCGACTGCGCCTGGACGAGGAGGCGCGCGCACTGGGCTTTCGCAAACCCCTGGTGATCACCGATCGCGGCGTGCGCGCCGCGGGCGTACTGGACATGGCGCTGGAAGGTCTCGGCGGCTGGCCGCTGGCCCTCTATGACGGCACGCCGGGCAACCCGACCGAGGCGGCGGTCCGCGAGGCCTGGCAGCACTGGCGCGACGAGGGCTGCGACGGGCTGATCGCCATCGGTGGTGGCTCCAGCATCGACCTGGCCAAGGGCCTGGCCCTGAGGGCCACGCATGAAGGGCCGCTGCACCACTACGCGACCATCGAAGGTGGAAGTGGACGCATCGGCCCGCAGGCCCTGCCCCTGATCGCTGTACCTACCACGGCGGGCACGGGCAGCGAGGTGGCGCGCGGCTCGCTGCTGATCACGGACGACGGCCGCAAGCTGGGCTTCCATTCCTGGCACCTGCTGCCGCGGCTGGCCCTGTGCGACCCAGTCCTCACCCAGGCCCTGCCCCCAGGCCTGACGGCCGCGACGGGCATGGACGCCCTCGCCCACTGCCTGGAGACCTTCATGTCCGCGGCCTTCAATCCGGTGGCGGACGGCATCGCGCTGGAGGGCCTGCGCCGGGGCTGGGGGGCCATCGAGCGGGCCGTCCGCCAGGGGGATGACCTCGACGCGCGCCTGCAGATGATGTGCGCCAGCGCCATGGGCGCCATGGCCTTCCAGAAGGGACTGGGCTGCGTTCATTCGCTGAGCCACGCGATCGGCGGGCTGCACCCGAAAGCGCACCACGGCACGCTCAATGCGGTCTTTCTGCCGGCGGTGCTGCGCTTCAATGCCAGCCATCCGAGCCTGCAGGCGGAGGCCAAGCTGGCACGGATGGCCCAGGCCATGGGCCTGGCGGATGCCGCACCCGAAGCCCTGGCCGAGGCCCTGCGCCAGCGCACGCAAGACCTGGCCCTCCCCACCCGACTGTCTGACATGGGGCTGGATGTGTCGGATGCCGGCCTCATCATCGAGCGGGCGCTGAAGGATCACTGTCATGGGACGAATCCACGAGAGGCGAGTGCGGAGGATTACATGGAGCTTCTGCGGGATTGCGCTTGAGTGCGTGATCCGGGGAGGCCTCATGGGGTGCCCTGCTCGCGGGTCTCATGCGAACACTGAGCGCCCGCCGGGGGCGGGTGGGCGCGATGGCTCCGTGTCCCCCGGGCCTTCGGCCACGCGCCTTGACCTGCGCAATCACGCCCACCCATCCCCCAGCTCCGCATCCAGCAGGGCGTGGCCACAGCTCAGCCGCGCAGCACCTCGGTGGGTCAAGCTCACAAAAAAGGCCTGACACCTTACGGGGTCAGGCCTTGCCTTGTGGTCCACGCTGATGGTCCACGCTGATGTTCTACCCGGAGCCCGGGCTCGAGCCGGGCTGCCGTTGGGGTCGACCGATCAGCCGTGCTTCTTGTCGAAGAACTGCTCGTCTTCCGTCGAGCCCTTCAGTGCAGCGGTGGAGGCCTCGGCTTCGATGGTGGTGGTCACGGCATCGAAGTAGCCGGTGCCGACCTCGCGCTGGTGCTTGACGGCGGTGAAGCCACGGTCGGCAGCGGCGAACTCCTTCTCCTGCAGCTCGACGAAGGCGCTCATGTTGTTGCGCGCGTAGCCATAGGCCAGGTCGAACATCGAGTAGTTCAGGCTGTGGAAGCCGGCCAGCGTGATGAACTGGAACTTGTAGCCCATGGCGCCCAGCTCGCGCTGGAACTTGGCGATGGTGGCGTCGTCCAGGTTCTTCTTCCAGTTGAAGGACGGCGAGCAGTTGTAGGCCAGCAGCTTGCCGGGGAACTTGGCATGGATGGCGTCCGCGAAGGCCTTGGCGAAGGCCAGGTCGGGCTTGCCGGTCTCGCACCAGATCATGTCAGCGTAGGGAGCGTAGGCCAGGCCGCGGCTGATGGCCTGGTCCAGGCCGTTGCGGGTGCGGAAGAAGCCTTCCACAGTGCGCTCGCCGGTGCAGAAGGGCTTGTCGTTGTCGTCCACGTCGGTGGTGACCAGGTCACCGGCCTCGGCGTCGGTACGGGCCAGCAGCACGGTCGGCGTGCCCATCACGTCGGCGGCCAGACGGGCGGCGACCAGCTTGGCCACGGCTTCGCGGGTCGGGACCAGCACCTTGCCGCCCATGTGACCGCACTTCTTGGCGGCAGCCAGCTGGTCTTCGAAGTGCACACCGGCGGCACCGGCCTCGATCATCGACTTCATCAGCTCGAAGGCATTCAGCACGCCGCCGAAACCGGCTTCGGCGTCAGCCACGATGGGGGCGAAGAAGTCGGTGTCGTTCTTGCCTTCGCTCCACTGGATCTCGTCGGCGCGCTTGAAGGTCGCGTTGATGCGCTTGACGACCTTCGGCACGGAATCAACCGAGTACAGCGACTGGTCGGGGTACATCTCGCCATTGCTGTTGGCATCACCCGCGACCTGCCAGCCAGACAGGTAGATAGCCTTCAGGCCGGCCTTGACCTGCTGCATGGCCTGGTTGCCGGTCAGGGCGCCCAGGGCATTGATGAAGGGCTCGGTGTTGACCAGGTTCCACAGCTTCTCGGCACCACGCTGGGCCAGGGTGTGCTCGATCTTCAGGGAGCCGCGCAGGCGCACCACGTCGGCGGCGGTGTAACCGCGCTTGATGCCCTTCCAACGGGGGTTTTCGGCCCAGTCCTTCTCGAGGGCGGCGATTTGCTGTTCACGGGTCAGAGTCGTCATGCTTAGCTCCTGGTGAGATGTGAAACGAAGAACTCGTTGGACTCAAATCTAGGGCCTGGGCCAGCTTTTGTGGCGACTTATGTCTTATATAAGACTAAAAATCTTTTCATTTAAAATCAACAACTTATCTTTCAAATTTCGCATCGCAAAACGATTTTTGCCATGATGAGAAATCCTGCTGCGCCGCAGCAGGCCTTCTTTTTGCGATCTGAAATGTTGATTGCGTATCGTGAAATTTCGGCATCAGGCCTGCGGTCTCTCCTTCCCGCCTTTCGCAGTACGAGAGATCGACCACCAGAACCCTGAGATCAAGCGCTCGATCAGGGCTTCTGATTCCACATTGTGGCAACAGATCACCTCCCAGGCCCCGCCTTTCCATCACCCGAAACGAGGCAGGCAGCAAAAAGCCCCCAGGCCGGGTGGCGTGGGGGCTGCATGCGAGAGGCCGGGCGCCGCGGGGCGCTGGCGGACTCAGAGCTTCTGAGCCTGCATGAAGTCGTCGAAGCCGGCTTCGGCGAAGCGGAACCACAGGTTCTGGTCGCGCCGGAAGGCGGCCAGATCCTCGTAGACCTTCTTCCAGTTCGGGTTCTTGGCCGACAGCTCGCTGTAGATGGCCATGGATTCCTTGAAGGCCAGGTCCATCACGTCGCGCGGGAACTTGAACAGCTTGGTCCCCGAACCCACCAGGCTCTTGAGGGCCTGCGGGTTCTTGGCGTCGTACTTGGCCTGCATGTCGATGTGGGCCTGGGCGGCCGCGCATTCGACGATGGCCTTGTACTCGGCGCTCAGGCCGTCATAGGCCTTGGTGTTGATGTAGAAGTCCAGCTGCGGGCCGCCTTCCCACCAGCCGGGGTAGTAGTAGTTGGGAGCGACCTTGTTGAAGCCCAGTTTCTGGTCGTCGTAGGGACCGACCCACTCGGCGGCGTCGATGGTGCCCTTTTCCAGCGCCGAATAGATTTCACCGCCCGGGATGTTCTGCGGCACGCCGCCCATGCGCTCCAGCACGCGGCCGGCAAAGCCACCGATGCGCATCTTCATGCCCTTGATGT
This sequence comes from Roseateles flavus, assembly GCF_039872765.1. NCBI lineage: Bacteria > Pseudomonadati > Pseudomonadota > Betaproteobacteria > Burkholderiales > Sphaerotilaceae > Roseateles > Roseateles flavus. The sequence goes on from NZ_JBDPZC010000005.1 coordinate 18,081, forward strand.
CGGCCACGGACTTGATTTCCTTGCGATACCACCCGCCCATCTGCGCACCGGTATTGCCGCCCAGGAAGTTGATGATGTTGTAGTTGCGATAGAACTCGCGCATCAGCTTCAGGCCATTGCCCTCCACCATCCAGGCGGACATCTGGCGGCTGTTCAGGCCGAAGGGAATGGCGCAACCCAGGGCGAAGGTTTCATCCTTGCCGAAGAAATAGTAGGGCGCCGTGTGCGCCATCTCCACGGTACCGTTCTGCACGCCATCCACCACGCCGAAGGGAGGCATCAGCTCGCCGCCGGCGTGCACGGAGACCTGGAACTTGCCGCCCGTCATCTCCGAAACCTTCTTCGCGAAGACATCGGCAGCGCCAAAAATGGTGTCCAGGGACTTGGGGAAACTGGAAGCCAGACGCCAGCGGATATTCGCTTGCGCATGCACGATGGCCGGTGCCGAAGCGGCTGCCAGAACACCTGCCAGGCCAGCCTGCTTCACGAAGGAACGACGTTCCATACACGACTCCTAGAAAAGTGGTCAAACGCGGGGGAAATCCCAGGTTGAAAATGATTCTAGGAGTGCCCCTCCTGGGTGCTGACAGGTACAAACCCGTGAAACGCCGCACGATTTCGTGCGTCACGCGCCCAGTCTGAAAACTGGCTGAAACGAGGCTTTCACGAAACTGATTTCCGCCCCTTTTCTGCCTCATGCCGGCAGAAAAAAGGCCCGCACGCGGCGGGCCTCTGTTCGCAGCCGGCGGCGCGGCTCAGGCGCCCGCGAGCTTCATGCGGGAGACCAGGATGGAACCCACCGACTTGCTGCCCAGCGTGTAGACGTCGTTGCCGATGCCGATGATGTCCTGGAACATCTGGCGCACATTGCCGGCGATGGTCACCTCATGGACGGGGAAGGCGATCTCGCCGTTCTCCACCCAGTAGCCGCTGGCGCCGCGGGAATAGTCGCCGGTGACGTAGTTGACGCCCTGCCCCATCAGCTCGGTCACGAACAGGCCGCGGCCCAGGCGGCGAAGCATGGTGGGGAGGTCATCCCCCGGGGCCGTGTTGCGGCTGCTCATGCGCAGATTGTGCGAGCCGCCCGCATGGCCCGTGGTGCGCAGGCCCAGCTTGCGGGCCGAGTAGGTCGACAGGAAATAGCCCTGCAGCACGCCGGCCTCGACCACGGTGCGCGGACGGGTGATCACGCCCTCGTCGTCGAAGGGCGTGCTGCCCTTGCCCTTGGGCTCGTGCGGGTCCTCCTGCACGTCGATGTGCGGGGCCAGCACGGGCGTGCCGAGGCTGTCCAGCAGGAAGCTGGCCTTGCGGTACAGGGCGCCGCCGCTGGTGGCCTGCACCAGGGCGCCCAGCAGGCCGGCCGCCACGGTCGATTCAAACAACACCGGGACCTCGGCCGTCTTGACGCGCCGGGCCTTGAGACGGGACAGCGCCCGCTCTGCGGCGTAGCGGCCGATGGCCTCGGGCGAGGCCAGGTCCTGGGCCGCGCGCATGGAGCTGTACCAGGCGTCACGCTGCATGCCGGCGCCACGGCCCGCGATGGGCGCCACCGACAGGGTGTGCCGCGAGCTCGCATAGCCGCCCATGAAGCCCCGCGTATTGCCGGCGATGAAGTGCGACTGCTGGGCAGACACTGCCGCGCCTTCTGAATTCGTGATGCGCGGATCGGTGGCGAAGCAGGCCGCCTCGCAGCGCAGGGCCAGTTGTGCGGCAGCTTCGGCGTCCAAGTCCCAGGGATGGAAGAGGTCCAGCTCCGGGCGCTGGCTGGCGTCCAGGGCCAGGTCTTGCTCGTCGGGCAGGCCGGCGAAGGCGTCCTCGGCCGTGAAGCGGGCGATGTCGAAGGCGGCGCGGACGGTGTCCTTCAGGGCCTGCGGAGAGAAGTCGGAAGTGCTGGCATTGCCGCGACGCTGCCCCAGGTAGACCGAGATGCCCAGCGTCTTGTCCCGGTTGCGCTCGACGTTCTCCAGCTCGCCCCGCCGCACCGAGACCGAGAGGCCACAGCCTTCGGAGACTTCGGCGCCGGCATCGCTGGCACCCAGGCGGCGCGCCTCGTTCAGGGCATCCTCCACCAGCTGGCGGAACTGGTCCTGGCTGTAGGCAAAGCCGTGGACGGCATGAGCGCTCGAAGCGGGGTTCTCGGTGGTCGTGGCGATGGTGTTGGACATGGGCTGGAAAAGTGTCTGACCGACAGGCGGCCGGGGTGGGCGACTATCATACGAGGCTTGGCGACCCGCCGCCTGCAGCACGCAGGCCACCGGCAAACGCCCCTGCCGTATCGAGCACCCATGCACCATTCCTACGACGACACCGGCGCTGACGACGACTTCAGCCGCCCCAGCAAGAGCCAGCTCAAGCGCGACATGCACGACCTGCAGTCCCTGGGCGAGGACCTGCTGACCCTGCCCGCCAGCCGCCTGGAGCCGCTGAACCTGCCCGAGATCCTGCTGGACGCCATCAAGGCGGCCAAGAAGATCACCAATTTCGAGGGGCGTCGCCGGCAGATGCAGTACATCGGCAAGCTGATGCGCAAGATCGACGCCGAGCCCGTGCGCCAGGCCGTGGCCGACTTCAAGCTGGGCCGCGCCCAGGACAGCCTCACCCTGCACGAGAGCGAAGCCTGGCGCGAGCGCCTGCTCGCCCAGGACGAGGCGCTCCAGGACTTCATCGGCCAGCATCCGGGCGTGGACGTGCAGCAGCTGCGCAGCCTCGTGCGCGCCGCGCGCAAGGACGCCTCCGTGGCCCCCGAGCAGCGCAGCGGGCGCGCCTTCCGCGAGCTCTTCCAGTTCATCAAGGCCGAGGCCAAGCGCGTGGCGCAGGAGGCATCGGCGGAAGGCCTCGATGGCGATGGCGATGGCGATGAGTGAGCCCGCCGCATCCTCGGGATTCGAGCCGGTCCGCATCGGCATCGTCTCCATCTCGGACCGCGCCTCCACCGGCGTCTACGAGGACAAGGGCCTGCCCGCGCTGAAGGACTGGCTGGCCCAGGCCCTGCACAACCCGCTGCATTTCGAGGCGCGCCTGATCCCCGACGAGCGCCCGCTGATCGCTGCCACCCTGCGCGAACTGGTGGACGAAGCCCGCTGTGACCTGGTGCTGACCACCGGCGGCACCGGCCCCGCCCCGCGCGACGTGACACCGGAGGCCACACTGGATGTGGCCGATCGCGAGATGCCCGGCTTCGGCGAGCAGATGCGCCAGATCTCCCTGCGCTTCGTGCCCACGGCCATCCTCTCGCGCCAGACGGCGGTGATCCGCGGCAAGGCGCTCGTCTTGAACCTGCCGGGCCAGCCCAAGAGCATTGCCGAGACCCTCGAGGGCCTGAAGTCGCCCACGGGCGAGGTGCTGGTCAGCGGCATCTTTGCCGCCATCCCCTACTGCATCGACCTCATCGGCGGCCCTTACCTGGAAACGCGCGAGGACCGCGTCAAGACCTTCAGGCCGAAGAACGCCGTGCGCGTACGACCCGAGGCCTGAGCACCGCCTGCATGGCAAAAAGGGCGCCGCGTGGCGCCCTTTGTCATGGCTGCGCCGAGGCCTACTTGACCAGGCGGCTCAGCGATGCGGCGTCAAAGCACTCGTCCTGCTGCGCATCCTGCGGCACGCAGTCGCTGCGCTGGGTCTCGGAGAGCTTGGCGATGGCCTGCCACAGCAGAGCGATCTGGTGCTCGTGGCCGGCGGCGTTGTCGATCAGCCCTTTCATGGCCATCGCCACCGGATCGTCGCCCTGCGTGACGCCGTAGGCCGAGAAGCCCATGCGTGCCGCCGCGGCCTCGCGCTGGGCCTCCGCCTGGGCCTCGATGATGCGGGCCGGGTTGCCGACGGCCGTCGCCCCCGCGGGCACAGGCTTTGTCACCACTGCGCCTGAGCCGATGCGCGCGCCGGCGCCCACGGTGAAGCCGCCCAGCACGCAGGCATTGGCCCCCACGATGACGCCCGGCTCCAGCGTCGGGTGCCGCTTGGCGCCCTTCACCAGAGAGGTGCCGCCCAGGGTCACGCCCTGGTAGATGGTGCACCCCTCGCCAATCTCGGCCATCTCGCCGATCACGATGCCCATGCCGTGGTCGATGAAGACGCGCCGGGCGATGGTGGCGCCAGGATGGATTTCGATGCCGGTCAGGAAACGCGACAGGTGCGAGATGAAACGCCCCAGCCACTTGAAGCCGTGGGTCCAGCACCAGTGGGCCCGGCGGTGCAGCACCAGCGCATGCAGGCCGGGATAACAGGTCAGCACCTCCCAGCTGCTGCGCGCGGCGGGGTCGCGCTCGAGGATCAGCTGGATGTCTTCACGCAGGCGCTTGAACATGGTGGCGGTGCCGGGGGGTCGTGAACAAGGGAGCGCCAGTGTAGCGGCGGGGGTTGCCAGCCGGGGCCATGGGGAGATTGGTGTCAGTCCTCGGCGGCCTCGTCCCTGGGGGTGCCTGGCGTGTGAAGGCGCAGCATGCTGCGGGCCATGCCGCGCAGGATGTGCACCTCTTCCTGCGTCAGCTGGGCGCGGTTGAAGAGCTGGTTCAGGCGCGGCATCAGCTTCTTGGGCGCGGCGGGGTCCAGGTAGCCGATGTGCTCCAGCGCCTCCTGCAGATGGCCCAGCAGGCCCTGCACCGCGCGGCCATCGGCCAGCAGGGGATCCGCCGTGCGGGCCGCCACCTCGAAGCCGCCCAGGGCCTGGCGCCATTCATAGGCCAGCAGCTGCACGGCCTGGGACAGGTTCAGCGAGCCATAGTCCGGATGCGTGGGAATGGAGAGCACCGCATGGCAGCGGTAGACATCCTCATTGCTCATGCCGTAGCGCTCGGAGCCAAAGACCAGGCCCAGCGTGTGACCCGAGATCGCCAGCTCCGCGAACAGCGGCCGGGGCGCCGAGGTCGGCGGGCCGAAATCCCGCGGCGTCATGGCGGTGGCGCAGGCGAAGGTCACGCCGTCCAGCGCCTCCTCCAGCGTCTGCACGATGCGGGCGCGGGCGAGGATGTCCGCCGCGCCGCTGGCCATGGCGATGGTGTCCTCCTGGCAGAGCACGTCGGCAAAACGAGGGCGCACCAGCACCAGCTCGGAGAAGCCCATGACCTTCATGGCCCGTGCAGCGGCACCCACGTTGCCGGGGTGGCTGGTCTGAATCAGGACAAATCGTGTGGATTCCACGCTGGCGGGCATGAGCTTCTCGGCTAAAATGGTCGATTATCCGCGCCGTGGATGCCGTGTGCCGACTGTCGAAGGTCTGGCGTGCGCCCATGCAAGCGCTCCGCTCTTTTCCTTCGCCAGTCCACCTCTTTCGTTTGCAGGGTCACGCATGACGCAAGCTTCACTCCATCCCATGCTCAACGTCGCCATCAAGGCGGCCCGTGCAGCGGGATCCATCATCAACCGCGCCTCCCTGGACCTCGACATCCTCAAGATCAACAGCAAGTCGCCCAATGACTTCGTGACGGAGGTGGACCAGGCCGCCGAGCAGCTCATCATCGAGACCCTGCTGCAGGCCTATCCCGAGCACGGCATCCTGGCCGAAGAATCGGGCCGTGAGCACGGCAACAAGAATTCCGAATTCCAGTGGATCATCGACCCGCTCGATGGCACCACCAACTTTATCCACGGCTTCCCCGTCTACGCGGTGTCCATCGCCCTGGCCCACCGCAATGTGGTCCAGCAGGCCGTGGTCTATGACCCGACCCGCAACGACCTCTTCTACGCCACCAAGGGCCGCGGCGCCTACCTGAACGACCGCCGCCTGCGCGTGTCGCGCCGCACCCGCATGAGCGACGCCCTGATCGGCACCGGCTTCCCCTTCCGCCGCGGTGACAACTTCAAGCGCTACCTGAAGATGTTCGAGGCCGTGATGCAGGAATGCGCCGGCCTGCGCCGCCCGGGCGCCGCGGCCCTGGACCTCTGCTACGTGGCCGCCGGCTACTACGACGCCTTCTTCGAAACCGGCCTGAACCCCTGGGACGTGGCCGCAGGCTCCCTGATCATTGCTGAGGCCGGTGGCCTGGTGGGCAACTTCACCGGCGAGGCCGACTTCCTGCACCAGCGCGAGATCGTCGCCGGCAATCCCCGCATCTACGGCCAGTTGGTCCAGATCCTGGCGCCCTACACCCGCGTGATCACGCAGGAAGCACTGGACGAAGACGCCAGCAAGTCCGCCGGCAAGGCCTCCGGCGCGGACGCCAGCGGCGAAGTGGCCAAGAAGGTTGCTGCCGCTCCGGCCGAGCGCAAGCGCGGCCCGGTGCGCATCAAGAAGACCGACAAGAGCAGCGACGACGCGCCGATCTGATCACCGCGGCGGCCCCCGCCGCCCTCAGGATTGAAAGCGCCCCCGATGGCTCATCGGGGGCGCTTTTTCATATCCAGGTGCTGCCCACCATGGCCGCCTGGGCAGCATGGTCAGGCGGCCCGGCAAGCTCACGCTCCCGCAGACGCTGCAGGTCCTCCACGGTGTCCACGCTTTCCAGCACGCCGGGGTCCGGCACCTCAATGCCCACCGCCGGGTAGCGCGCCACCAGGCGGCGCGCGCCTTCGTCGCCCTGCAGGCCGACCAGGTCCGAGTACAGCTCGGCCGAGAAGGCCAGGGGCTGGCCACTGCGCCCCCGGTGCTGGGCAAAGGCCACGGCCTGCTCGCCCAGGCCCTCGGCCACGGCACGCAAGGTAGCGGGGCTGACGCTGGGCATGTCACCCGGCAGCAGCACCCAGCCGGGCGCATCACCAGTGGCGGAGACACCCGCCGCAATGCTGTGCCCCATGCCGACAGGCAAGACCTGACCCTGCACGCCGCGCTCGGGCAGCACCACCAGCTGATCCAGCCGCTGGACCAGGCTCTGAACCTGCTCCTGCATGGCTTGCGTCGTGACGATCACCCATGGCAGGCCCGCGGCCCGCACCTGGGCAACGGTACGCTGCAGCACCGTTTCCCCGGCCTTCAGCTCTTGATGGAGCTTGTGGCCGGGGCCTTTGAAACGGCAGCCCTGGCCCGCGGCCAGCACGACGACAACAGGCCGTCGTTCATCCATTCGAATCACCTTTTTCATCTCGCCGCCTGTTTAGCGACTGTTGCCCTGCAGCATGCCTGCTGCCCCATGGCCGCCCCATAGGGGGCTTCACTTAAGGAGTTCCCGCCTGAGTGATACTCCCGGTATGAACAAGCTTTCCGATCTGCGCAAGAGCTACGAGCTGGCCGAGCTGGACGAGTCCCAGGCCTCCAGCGAGCCCCTGATCCAGTTCCGCCAGTGGCTCGATGAAGCCCTGAAAGCCGAGCTGCCCGAGCCCAATGCCATGACCCTGGCCACTGTGGGCGAGGACGGTCGCCCGTCCACCCGCATCGTGCTGATCAAGGGCCTCGATCAGCGCGGCATCGTCTGGTACACCAACTACGACAGCCGCAAGGGCCGTGAGCTCGCCATCCATCCCTTCGCGGCCCTGCAGTTCCACTGGGTGGAGCTGGAGCGCGTGGTGCGCATCGAGGGCCGGGTCGAGAAGGTCAGCGCCGAGGAATCGGACGCCTATTTCCACTCGCGCCCCCTGGACTCCCGCCTGGGAGCCTGGGCCTCCCCGCAAAGCCAGGTGATCAGCTCCCGAGCGGTGCTGGTGGCCAACGCCGCCAAGGCCGCCGCGATGCACGGGCTGAGCCCCAGCCGCCCCCCGCATTGGGGGGGCTACCGCCTGGTGCCCGAGCGTTGGGAGTTCTGGCAGGGCCGCAAGTCCCGTCTGCATGACCGCATCACCTACAAGCAGGAGGGGCAGGCCTGGATCAAGGAGCGCCTCGCGCCCTGAGATCCCGGCCGGTCTTGCTCAGAAGCGCAGCTGCACCCCGGTGGACACGCTGCGCCCGGGCAGCGGCGCCCAGTCGCGGATGGTGGACATGCTCGCCGCACGGTAGCCCAGGGCGTTGCCGAGATTGTCGAGCTTGAGGTACCACAGGGCATCCGCCTGCTGCCAGCGGAACTGCCGGCTCAGCGAGAGCCGCGCCAGGGTGTAGCCCGGCGTCGGGCGGTCGATGGCCGGCACCCGGTTCTGGGCCGCGGCCTGCTGGATCTCCAGGCGCAGGCCCCAGGCACCGCCCTGCCCGTCCAGGCTCAGTGTGCTGCGCCGTGGCGCCATGCGTGGCAGTGGCTCTCCGTGGCTCAGGTCCTGGCCCTGGACCCAATCCAGCTGCAGCCCCGCCTGCCATTGCCAGCCTGACAGCGCACCCGGCAACCAGCCCAGCTGCAGGTCCTGCTGCACCTGGAGCTCCAGCCCCTGCACGCGCGCCGCGACGGCCTGGTAGGCATAGACCGGCAGCGACTCCTCGCCCTCACCCGGCACGGTGGCACCGGTCGCGCGCAGGGCGATGTAGTCCTTGAAGCGGGTCCGGTAGGCATTGATCTCCACGCTGCCGCTGCCGTGCTTCCAGTGCATCCCCAGGTCCAGGCCGCTGGCATGCTCCAGGCCCAGCGTGGCGTCGCCCTGCTCGAAGGCGCCAGTGGCCACATGCACGCCGCTGGCGAACAGCTCGCCTGCCGAAGGCGCGCGCTCGGAGTGGTTGACATTGAGGCTCAGCCCCAGGGCCGGCATCGGATGCCAACTGAGGCTGGCCGAGGCGCTGGCCGGCGAGAAACGCCGCTCCGTCGCGGGGCCGAAGCGCGCATCCGCGGCGTCGGAGGCATCACCGTCGGACCGCACACGGACCTGGTCGCGCCGCGCACCCAGGCCCAGCTGCCAGGGCCCGTCGCTCCACTGCTCGAGGATGAAAAGCCCCTGGGCGCGGTTGCGGTTGCTGGGCATCAGGGCCTCCTCGCCCTGGACCTCGAAACGGCTCTGCTCCAGCTGCCAGCCCAGCACGCCGCGTGCACCGGCCAGCGGTGCGTGCTCGGCCTGCAGCCGAAGCTCGGAACCCCGCTGGGCAAAACGTGTCCCCAGGGAGCCATCGCCCTCGATCTCATCGTGCTGGTAGCGGGCCCGGCTGAACTGCCACTGCAGCTTGCGCAGGGGACCGTCGTTCCAGCGCCATTCGCCGGCACCGGCCACGCGCTGGCGCTGCATGGCGATCTTCACGTCGGGCTCCACCGTCACGCCGTAGTCGTTGCGGTAGTCGTCGAAACTCAGGCCGGCATAGCCGTCCCGATCGACCCAGGATCCCCCGACAGCCGCACTGCGGGACGCACTGGCGGAATTGCGCACATGGTTCATGGACTGCCCGTCCGGGGCGGTGAAGCCTGGCGTCCTCTGGTCGTCGGCCAGGCGTCGCGAAGCATCGGCATGCCAGGCCCAGGGCCCCTGCCCGCCGTCCAGCACCGCAGCCAGGGCGCGCTCGTTCGAGGCGCCACCCAGCCTGAACTCCGTGGCACCCGACAGGCCCTGGAGCGGGCTGCGCGGGATGCGGTTGTCGATGGTGTTGACCACGCCACCGATCGCATTGCCGCCATACAGCAGGGCCGCGGCGCCGCGCAGCACCTCGATGCGGTCCACCACCAGAGGATCGACCGGCACCGCATGGTCATAGCTGAGGCTGGAGACGTCCAGCGAGCCCCCCGCGTTGTTGAGCATGCGCACCCGCTCGCCGTCCAGTCCGCGGATGGTGGGCCGGCTGGCATTGGGGCCGAAGGACGTGGCGGCGATGCCGGGCAGGCCCTCGACCGTCTCGCCCACGCTGGCACCGCGGCGCAGCAGCAGCGCATCGCCAGCCAGGGACTGGCCGGGCTGGGCCAGCTCCTTGTTGCCCAGGGGATTGCCCGTCACCTGGACGGCGTCCAGGGTCTGTCTGTCAGTGGGATTGCCCTCGGCATGCACCCACTGGGCGCCGAGCAGGGCCAGCAGCAGCGCGGTGCGCGGCCAGGCTGGCATACAGGTGGTCGAGTGGATCGAGGCGGCAAGGCCCTGGCGCGCCGCGCGCCGGACCGGATGGAGAGCGTTGTCTTGCATGGATGCTGGGCCTGCTGAAGGAGGCCCCCTGGCATGGGCGGGCACCGAGGGCCGCGCCGGGTCTGAGTGGCGGGCGCGATGGCACCCGCACGCCCGCGGCGCACTGGCGCCGCCGGGCGAGCTTCATGCCCCTGTGCGGGGCGGAGACTCAGGCAAGAACGGGGGGCCGCGGGCCCGCGGGGTGGCCCGTGCGGTGTCGGCGGACACCGGCGCGGGGCTGGCGACCACCACCGTGGTCAGCGCCAGCAGGACCGCGGCCGGCTCGGCGCCGCACAGATGATCGCCGTGGGCAAGCTGGTCGAAGAGCTGGCAGTCCGTGGAGCCCAGCGCATGGCCCCAGGCATCCGAAGGACCCTGCTCGGCCGCCGCTGCTGCCAACCTGAAGCTTTGGTGGGCCGCACGGTGCCCCTGGCCCAGGCCCTGGGCCAGCAGCAGGCACAGGGCCAGCCAGGCATGCAGCGCCACGACCGGCCAGCCGCGAGGGCGGCGGACGCCACCGAGCCCGCTCATCCCCGGCACCTCGTGCGCAGGGCGTGACCGGGACCGCGGCACAGCGCATGCGCAGGCACGCCCACCCTACCGGCAAGGGCGGGATGCAGCGCGCTGGAGCGTAAGCGGGTGTGGACCAAGACAGGGGCCGTCAGGGTGAAAACAGCGGCATTGTGCACACCGCCGGGCACCCTGCCATCAGGCATCCCCCGGAGGCCGTCCGTCCTTGAGGGGATTACTCGCCCGGCTGCAGCATCCGCGACACCTGCAGATGCCAGGCGCACCAGGCCGGCCAGGCCGCGCCGGCCAGGGCCAGCAGGGCAGCCAGCAGCACCAGGAGCAGCCCATGCTGAAGGGCGTGACCCTGCGTGCCAAGCCAATGCAGCTGCTCTGGCGCTGCCAGGTGTCGCAGGCTCATCCAGGCCAGCTCGCTGAGCCCCCAGGCCAGCACCAGGGCCAGGACGGCCAGCCACAACCATTCCAGCAGAGGCAGCAGCGCCACACGGCTGGCGGGGGCGCCCAGCACCCGCAGGAGGACCAGGTCCTGGCGGCGCTGCTCCTGGGCCTGCAGCATCAGCGCAAAGGCCGCCAGCCAGGCGCACAGCAGCAGCAGGACCAGCAGCGTCTTGAGCAGCGCCGGCAGCCAGCCCAGGGCGGCCGCCATGCGGTCGATCTCGTCGCGCGGCACGGCCGCCTGCAGATGGGCCTGTGCATTGAGCCAGGGGAGCAGCACGCCCAGGGCTTCCGGACTGGCCGGGCTGACCAGCACGTGGCTGATATCGCCCAGGCTCTCTTCGCCCGTGTCGGCCCCTGGCTGTCCCTCAAGCCCGGTCAGGCCCGCTGACAGCGCCGGCGCTCGCGTGGCTGCCGGCTGACGCAGGGCCCACAGAGAGCTCAGATCGGTCAGGATCAGGCCGTCCAGTGCCGAGCCCTGACGCCCCAGGATGCCGACGACGACAAACGCCCTGGGCAAGGCCCCCGCCGGCTTGAGATCCGGCAGCTCGAGGCCGCTGAACTCAGCACCCACGGCCAGGCCCAGGCCTTCGGCGGCATCCGCCCCCAGCACCACCTCCATCACATGCTCGAAGCCGCGCCCCTTGGCGAGCCGCGCCTGGCGCAGGGCCAGGAAGGGCGCTTCGGTACCGATCACCGCAAATCCCCGATGCCGCCCCCCCAGCAGCACAGGCACGGCCTGCTTCACCTGCGGCAGCCCCCGCAGCAGGGGCACCGCTTCATAGGGCAGCGTGCCACCGGGCTCGCTGAGCAGCTGGATGGCAGACAGGGTCTGCCGCCAGGGGTCGCCCTTGGGTCCGACCAGCAGCTCCATGCCCTGGAGCTCGCGCTCCAGGCGCTGGGGAATGCGCTGGCTCAGCTGCATCAGCAGCCCCGCGGCGGTCAGGGCGAGACTCAGCAGCAGCAGGCTCATGCCGGCGTATTGCGGCCTGGACCACAGATGGCGCCAGGCCAGCCAGGGCAGCGTCGGCCCCATGGCAGATCCCCATCGTTTCATCCGGGCTGACCTCCCAGCACGGTACTGAGCCCCGCGGTCAGGCCCGAAGCCAGCCAGCCCAGGTTGCGCAGGCGGTGCAGCTGCACGGGCAGCAGGGCCTGGAAGCGTTGCACCACGCGTGCGTCATGCGTGGTCACCACCAGGGTGACGTGATGTTCGGACGCGGCCTGGCACAGCAGGCCGATCATGCGTTCGCTCGCCTCTTCATCCAGATTGGCGGTGGGCTCGTCAGCCAGCAGAATGCGCGGCCCGCGCAACAGGGCGCGAGCCAGGATCACCCGCTGCAGCTGCCCCTGGTTGAGCTGGGCCGCACGGCGCTTGGCCAGGCCTTCCAGGCCCAGGCTGGTCACCACAAGGCCGATGCGTTCCTTGTCGACGGGCAGGCCGGCGGCCAGGAAAGGCAGGCGCAGGTTCTCCAGCACATTGAGCGACGGGCTCAGGTGCAGGCGCTGCGACACCAGGCCCAGCTGACTGCCTCGCCAGCGGTCCACGGCCGCCCCCTGCAACTGCCCGAGCTCCACACCGGCCAGGCGAAGCTGGCCGTCCGAGGGGCGCAGCAGGCCGGCCATCAGGTTCAGCAGGGTCGACTTGCCGACGCCCGAGGGGCCATGCACCAGCAGGTGATGGCGCGGCGCCAGCACGAAGTCGTCGAAGTACAGCAGGGCGCCACCGGGATAGGCGTGACGCAGGCTGTGCCAGGCGATCATGGGTTCGCTGAGCACGGTCATGCCCTGCCCCTCCCCTGCCGCAGGCCCCGCATGGACGGCCGCCAGGGCTTAGCGGTGTCAGTCTGTCCCGGCATCGTCACGCAGCAGATGTCCGAAGGTCTTCATGAACTTGTCGACCTTGCCGGCGACCACGAACACGCAGTAGCCCTGGTCCGGGTTGCGGGCGAAATACTGGTGGTGATAGGGCTCGGCGCTGCTGTAGAGGCGCAGGGGCTGGAGCTCGGTCACCACCCGCCCGCCCAGGGCCGCGTCGGCCTCCGCCAGGAAGCTGCGGGCCAGGGATTCGTCGTCCGGGTGCTCGTAATAGATGCCGGAGCGGTACTGCGTGCCGACGTCCGCCCCCTGGCGGTTCAGGCTGGTCGGGTCGTGGATGCAGAAGAACACTTCCAGCAGCTGGCGGAGGCTCACCTGGGTCGGGTCGTAGTCGATGCGAACCACCTCGGCATGGCCCGTCCGGCCCGTACAGACCTGCTCGTAGCTGGGGTCCGGCAGCTCGCCATTGCAATAGCCGGGCTCCACGGCCTGCACGCCTCGGACGCGGGCGAACACCGCCTCGGTGCACCAGAAACAGCCGCCTCCCAGCGTGATGCGGCCCGTGCCGACATGGCTCATCGTGTGATCCTCCAATGACGCAGTCCCGCGTCGACAGCCCGCATTGTGCAGCGGACGCTGCGGTGCATGCTCAAATCGCGCCCTGACTCAGCGCCGGCAGCTGCCCCGGCATCCTCCCGCGCACGGACGCATTGCCCCGCCATGGATCTCTACACCCCCTTCAAGGCCCTGTGCCTGGCCTTGCTGGCTCCCCCCGGCCTCCTGCTGCCGCCCCTGCTGGCCGGCGCGCTGCTGTGGCGGCGTGCCGGCCGCTGGCGCTGGGCGCTGCCGCCGGTCTTTGCGCTGATGTGGCTGTCCCTGTGCGAAGCACCGGCCCTGCTGCTGCAGCACGCCCTGCTGCGCCCGCCTCCCGCGCTGCGGCTCGAAGCCAGCGACTGCGCGGCGCCGCCCCGGACGCTGGTGCTGGTGCTGGGCGGCGGCATCCACCAATGGACGGCCGAGCGGGACGGGCCCGACCTCAAGCTGGGTACGCTTGAACGGCTGAGGCAGGGCGTCCGCCTGGCCCGGCGCTGTGACTGGCCGCTGGGCTTCACCGGCGGCCTGCCTTCACCGGCGAAGCCGGGCGACGTGCCGGAGAGCCTGGTGGCGGAACAGGTGGCTCGCGAGGAGTTCGGCCTTCCCCTGTCCCTTGCCGAGCCCGCCGCGCGGGACACCCGCGAGAACGCCCGCCTGAGCCTGCCTTTGCTGCGCGAACGGGGGATTCAGCGCCTGGTGCTGGTCACGCATGCGGAGCACATGCCCCGCAGCCTGCGCGCCTTCGAGACCGCCGCACAGGCCGAGCGCTACCCCTTGACGCTGCTTGCGGCGCCGGTCGGCGGGCGGCCGCTGGAGGATCTGTCCCCTTATGACTGGACGCCCTCTGAGGCCGGCTATCGCCGCATGCGCTACGTCTTCTACGAGGTCCTGGGGCAGCTGGCCGGGCACTGAGCCGCGGAAACCGCCCCCTCACGGCACCCCTCACGCGGAAACGCCCCCCAGAAAGAGGAACCCCCCCGGGCTTTCGCACGGAGGGGTGGGTGGCTGGCGCCACCGGTGGAGCTCAGCGGTGAATGACCGGAGGGCTCCTGGCGCGCAGAGACTGCGCCAGTTGGAATGCCTATCGTTAGGCTCCTCAAACTTAGCCGGCGGGCCAGGAGACTTCAAGCAGCGCCGACGGCCCCATGGATCCTGGTTAACCCCGAGCGATCCCGCCTGGACTTCACCCCCCGGGACGCCTATGACCGGCCGGCGAAGAGCTGGTCGAAGAGCCGCTGACTGGACTGCTGCACCGCTTCCGGCATGGTGATGGTGCGTCCCCATTCCCGGCTGGTCTCGCCCGGCCACTTGTTGGTGGCGTCCATGCCCATCTTGCCTCCCAGCCCGCTGACGGGGGACGCGAAGTCGAGGTAGTCGATGGGCGTGTTCTCCACCAGCGTGGTGTCGCGCACCGGGTCCATGCGGGTGGTGATGGCCCAGACCACCTCTTTCCAGTCGCGCACGTCCACATCCTCGTCGACGATGACGATGAACTTCGTATACATGAATTGCCGCAGGAAGCTCCACAGGCCGAACATCAGCCGCTTGGCGTGCCCCGGGTAGCTCTTGCGGATGGAGATCACCGCCATGCGGTAGCTGCAGCCCTCCGGCGGGAGGTAGAAGTCGACGATCTCCGGGAACTGCTTCTGCAGGATGGGCACGAAGACTTCGTTCAGCGCCACGCCCAGCACCGCGGGCTCGTCAGGCGGCTTACCGGTGTAGGTGCTGTGGTAGATGGGATCGTCCCGGTGCGTCAGGCGCTGCACCTCGAAAACGGGGAACCAGTCCTGCTCGTTGTAGTACCCGGTGTGGTCGCCATACGGGCCCTCCAGGGCATAGAGGTAGCCCTTGATCTCCTTGAGCGGCACGCCGTGCTCGCTGCGGCCCTCGAAGCCAGGCGCTGCGGGCGGGATGTGCCCCTCCAGGATGATCTCGGCGGTGGCCGGCACCTGCAGCATGCGACCGCCCTCGCCCACGGCGGTGTCCGCCAGCTCGGTGCGCGAGCCCCGCAGCAGGCCGGCGAACTGGTACTCGGACAGGCTGTCCGGCACCGGCGTCACGGCGCCCAGGGTGGTGGCCGGATCCGCCCCCAGTGCCACGGCGATGGGGAAAGGCTGGCCCGGATGGGCCAGGGCGAAATCACGAAAATCCAGCGCCCCGCCCCGATGGGCCAGCCAGCGCATGATCAGCTGCCGCGGCCCGATCAGCTGCTGGCGGTAGATGCCCAGGTTCTGCCGCAGTCGTGGCTTGGGGATGGATTGCGGCCCGCGCGTGATGACCAGGCCCCAGGTCAGCAAGGGCGCGGCGTCGCCCGGCCAGCAGTACTGAATAGGGAGCCGCCCCAAATCGAGCGCATCTCCCTCCAGAATGTTGGCCTGGCAGGCTGGCCGGGACACCAGGCTGGGCTTCATGTCCCACAGCGCCTTGCCCATCTGCAGCAGCTTGCCGGCGTCCTTCAGACCCTTGGGTGGCTCGGGCTCCTTCAGGTTGGCCAGCAATTGGCCCACGTCCCGCAGCTCGGCCAGGCTGTCCGCCCCCATGCCCAGCGCCACCCGGCGCGGCGTGCCGAACAAGTTTCCAAGGACCGGCATTTGCCGCCCCCCCGCGCCTTGGGGGGTGACCGGCTGCTCGAACAGCAGGGCCGGTCCTTCGGCGCGCAGCACCCGGTCGCACAGGGCCGTCATCTCCAGGTGCGTACTGACGGGATCCTTCACGCGGAGCAGCTCACCCTGGGCTTCCAGGCCGGCCATGAAGGCCCGCAGATCTCGATATTTCATAACTATTAGCTATTAAGACAAGCACTTATAAGCTTGACCGGTTATTTTTCATCCTTAGAATCCGGCCAGCCTTGCACCAGCGAGGGTTAACCCGTGCGCCGTTCCAGGGTTCAAGCGCACGACCGCTGCCAATGGACGCCGCCTGTGGAAGGGCTTCATGCCCGTCCGCACACCAGGCGGCCCATTATCACCGTCGGTCTTTGCCCCGCGTCCTGCGCGGGGTGGGGATCGGGCGGAGAAGAAAGGAGTCACATGACAGCGCAAGCTAACCTGTTGAGCCTCGGACGCCATGCCCGCATCGCGACTGAGGTATTTCTCAAAGACATCGGCCAGGGACTGCTGGTCGTCAGCCACAACACCTTGGCCCTGCTCGGGCTCACCGTCGTCGCCCTGCTGGCCACCTTTGCCAGCCAGGCAGACCTGCGCCATCAACTCGAAAGCCAGACCCTGGGCTGGCTCAGCGCCCGCCAGGAAGCCCGTGCCGAAGCCAGCGGCGACGTGCTCAACACCCTGAGCGACCCCACCGCCATCCAGCGCGCCACCGCCACCAATCCCAAGGAGCTCAGCCGCCCGCAGGCCGCCGTGGCGCAGTGGCTGGCACGGCGTTACAAGGTCGCCCCCGAGCCGGTCGCCCGCCTGGTCCAGGAAGCCTGGGTCGTGGGCCAGAAGGCCAAGGTCGAGCCCACCCTGATCCTCGCCATCATGGCCGTCGAGTCCGGCTTCAACCCTTTTGCGCAGAGCACGGTGGGCGCCCAGGGGCTCATGCAGGTGATGACCCGCGTCCACGATGACAAGTACGAGGCCTTCGGTGGCACCCATGCCGCCTTCGACCCGGTCACCAACCTGCGCGTGGGTGTGCAGGTGCTGAAAGAATGCATCCAGCGCGGTGGCAGCCTGGAGGACGGCCTGAAGTACTACGTCGGCGCCGCCAACCTGAGCGATGACGCCGGCTATGCAGGCCGGGTCCTCAATGAGCACGAGCAACTCAAGGCCGTGGCGGCAGGCCGTGCCCCGACGCCCCGCCCCGCTGTCGAGCCCCAGGCTCCCATGGCGTCCTCGGCCCCTCAGCAGGTGGCCCTGTTGCGCTGAGGTGTCCCGAGCGAGCGCGGGCTGGCTGCGGCAACGCCCTCGCCCTCGCCCTCGCCCTCGCCCTCGCCTTCGCCCTCAGGCCTGCAAGGCCATGCCAAGCCCCGGCGTCTCCCGCCCGGGGCTTTTTCCATTGCGCTAGCCCTGTGGAGGTCAAAGGAGACCGACCCTGCAGGTGTGGAATGGTCCCCCAGCCCGGCGGCGGGACCCGCTACACTCCACGGGCCGCGCAACTGGCGATGACGCCCCTGCTGCAGTGAGGGGCCAAGGTGGGTGACCACCGGGGAGCGCGGCTGCCTGTGCACCCCCGGTGGCCGGCAGATCCGCCGTTCGCCTGGGCAGCCGAGCAAGGAGCATCGAGATGCTTTCTTGTGGTCCGGGCCCGGCTACAACCCTAGATTCCCACTGACACCATGTTCGACCGCACCCAATCCACCCTGGCCGCCATCGATCCCGACCTCTGGACTGCCATCCAGAACGAGAACCGCCGCCAGGAAGAGCACATCGAGCTGATCGCCTCCGAGAACTACACCTCGCCGGCCGTCATGCAGGCCCAGGGCAGCCAGCTGACCAACAAGTACGCCGAGGGCTACCCCGGCAAGCGCTACTACGGTGGCTGTGAGTATGTCGACGTCGTCGAGCAGCTGGCCATCGACCGCCTGAAGCAGCTCTTCGGCGCCCAGTTCGCCAATGTGCAGCCCAACTCCGGCTCGCAGGCCAATCAGGGCGTGTTCTTCGGCCTGCTGCAGCCCGGCGACACCATCATGGGCATGAGCCTGGCCGAAGGCGGCCACCTGACGCACGGCATGCCGCTGAACATGTCGGGCAAGTGGTTCAAGGTCGTGTCCTACGGCCTCGACGCCAACGAAGCCATCGACTACGACGCCATGGAGCGCATCGCCCGCGAGCACAAGCCCAAGCTGATCATCGCTGGCGCATCCGCCTACTCGCTGCGCATCGACTTCGAGCGCTTCGGCAAGATCGCCAAGGAAATCGGCGCCTATTTCATGGTGGACATGGCCCACTATGCCGGCCTGATCGCCGCGGGCGTCTACCCCAACCCCCTGCCCCATGCCGACGTGGTGACCTCCACCACCCACAAGAGCCTGCGTGGCCCGCGCGGCGGCATCATCCTGACCAACAGCGAAGAGATCAGCAAGAAGATCAATTCGGCCATCTTCCCCGGCATCCAGGGCGGCCCGCTGATGCACGTCATCGCCGGCAAGGCCGTGGCCTTCAAGGAAGCCCTCAGCCCTGAGTTCAAGGCCTACCAGGAGCAGGTGGTCAAGAACGCCAAGGTGCTGGCCGAGACCCTGATCGAGCGCGGCCTGCGCATCGTGTCCGGCCGCACCGAGAGCCATGTCATGCTGGTGGATCTGCGTCCCAAGGGCCTGACCGGCAAGGAAGCCGAGGCCATCCTGGGCGCCGCCCACATGACCTGCAACAAGAACGGCATTCCCAACGATCCGCAGAAGCCCATGGTGACCAGCGGCATCCGTCTGGGCACGCCGGCCATGACCACGCGCGGCTTCAAGGAAGAGCAGGTGCGCGCCACCGCCCACCTGATCGCCGACGTGCTCGACAAGCCGCACGACGAAGCCAACCTGGCCACGGTGCGCGAGAAGGTCGCTGCGCTGACCCGCCAGTTCCCCGTCTACCGCTAAGCCGGTCCGCCGCCGATGCGTTGCCCCTTCTGTTCCCATCACGAAACCCAGGTCGCCGAGACCCGCGAGTCAGATGAGGGCGATGTGGTCCGCCGTCGGCGGCGCTGTCTGAGCTGCGACAAGCGCTTCACCACCTACGAACGGGCCGAGATCGCCCTGCCCGCGGTGGTCAAGAAGGACGGCACCCGCGCCGACTTCGACCCCGCCAAACTGCGGGCCTCCATGCAACTGGCCCTGCGCAAACGGCCGGTGAGCATCGAGCAGATCGACGCTGCACTGGAGCGC
The DNA here is from genome assembly GCF_039872765.1 of Roseateles flavus. Classification (NCBI taxonomy): domain Bacteria; kingdom Pseudomonadati; phylum Pseudomonadota; class Betaproteobacteria; order Burkholderiales; family Sphaerotilaceae; genus Roseateles; species Roseateles flavus. The sequence continues at coordinate 37,129 of NZ_JBDPZC010000005.1, forward strand.
ATCCAGGACAAGCTGCTGACCAGCGGCGCCCGCGAGATCCCGTCCACCAAGCTCGGCGAGCTGGTCATGCGCGAGCTCAAGCGCATCGACAAAGTGGCCTACGTCCGCTTTGCCTCGGTCTACCGCAGCTTCGAGGACGTCGACGAATTCCGGCAGCTGATCCGGGACATCTGACCCGGCAAATCCGCCGCGCTAACGCATAAAGTCCGCAGCCTTGCGGACCAGACCCGGCTGCCCTCACGCAGCCTGGGGATGCACCGCACCGGCACCGGTCCTACCCTGCAAGCCTTCCCTGACGAAGGCCTGCCGTGCGACCTCTTACTGCCCACATCCCGGCCCACATCCCGGCCCACCGCCCACCCCCGCTGCCAGGCCAGGCTCCGGCAGGACATCCTGCACGGCGTCCAGCACAGCCACCGGCTTCAGCCCCTGCCGCAGCCGCAGCGCCCCCTGCCGCAGCCCTTGCCGCTCCAAATCGGGCGCCCCTGCCGGCACCACGCCCAGCCCGTGCCCATCAGCAAGGCTTCGGGCTCATCAGCGCCCTCATCACCATGGCCGTGCTCGGCGTGCTGGGTCAGATCGCCTGGCCCGCACTGCAGAGCGCCGTCCTGCGCCGCCGCCTGGAGACGCTGGCGGTGGACTTCGCCCATGACCTGCAGCTGGCGCGGAGCCTCGCGCTCAGCGGGGAGCAGGCCTTGCGGCTCAGCGTCAAGCGCGTGCCCGGCGGGACTTGCTACGTGCTGCACCTTGCCCCGCATGACCGTTGCGTCTGCAGCGCCACCGGCGCCCACTGCGAAGCTGATGCCCCGCCCATCAGATACCGCTGGATCGCCAGCAGCAGCGGCACGCGGCTCATGGCCAATGTGCCGGGCGTCACCCTGCATCCCGGCGAGGGCTTTGTCACCAGCGCCGGCACCTTCCGGATCGAGCAGTCCGCCACGGGCCGTGGCATCTGGTACCTGCTGAGCCCAGCCGGACGCGTCCGCGCCTGCGCGCGGGAATGGGAGCCCAGTGCCCTGCCCCCGTGCCTGCCTCCGCTGGCCTGAACCCTGCCCGCAGCCCTAGGGAGCCCTCCATGTACCTTTCACCGCCTTCCGAAGCGCCCAAGCCACGGCCCAGCCAGGCACGGCGCGCACGGCTTCCGGGCCCGCAGTGCCCCTGCGTGCCTGCGCCGGATGCCGCCATCGCGCCAACAGCACAGCAGCACTCCTCGGGCCCGCCACCGTCACGCGGGCAGCGGGCCGGGCTGAGCCTGGTCGAGCTCCTGGTGGCTCTCTGCATCACCGCCACCCTGGCCGCCCTCGCATGGCCGCACTTTCAAGGCGCCATGCACAGGGCCCGTCGCAGCGAAGCGCAGACGGCCTTGTCCGAGTTGCTGAACGCCCAAGCCCGCTACCGCAGCAGCCACCGGCGCTATGCAGGGAGCCTGGCGGAGCTTGGCTTCGGGACCAGCTCGCTGCAGCACTACCAGCTGCGCCTGCTCGACCTGCCCAAGGCCGCCGACGACGCCGACGACGCCGAAATCGAGCCCTTCAGCAAAGGTTTCGTCGCCCTGGCCACCCCGCTGCACACCAGCCCCCAGGCCCATGACAGGACCTGCGCCGTCCTGAGCCTGACACTGGAAGGCCGGCAGCTCACCCACAACGCTTCAGATGCCACGGGCAGTCCCAGCGCCCCGTGCTGGCCCCAATGAGCAGCCTGCTGCAGCGCTCCAGCGCCCGGTCGCAGCCTTGCGGTCCTGGCCGGGGCAAGGCCACCCCGGGGAGCGGTCAGGGTGGATGGACCCTTGTGGACCTGATGGTCGGCATGGCGGTGGGCCTCTTCCTGTGCGCCGTGGCCGGCACCCTCATGCTCAGCCAGTGGCGCGAGCACAGGCATCTGCTGGCAGAGACCCTTCTCCAGCAGGAACTGCGCAACGCCATCGCCCTGATGCGCCACGAAGTCCACCGCAGCGGTGCCGATCCTGCGGCCCACGAGCTGATGCCCGAGCGCGGACGCCTGCCCTCACGCCCAGCTGAAGCCCCGCGCCTCCAACTGCTGCGGGGCGGCGCGCCCATCCCCGACGAAAGCGCCGGTGACGGCTTGCGCCTGGTTTACGTCCGGGCCGAAGCTGGGGAGGCCCGGCGGCGCATCGAGCGTGGCTTTCGCCTGCAGGGCACGCAGCTGCAATACCTGCTGGAACACAGCTGGCAGCCCTGGAGCGACAGCAACACCGTCCGCTTCATCCGCATGGAAGTCCGCCTGGCCGGCTCGGAGGGCAGCCTGCCGGACGCCTGTCCCTGCGCCGGTTCCCCACGCGAGGTCCGGTCCTGCGACACCCGCCTGCAGGCGCAAACGCTCCACGTGCTGCTGGTGGGGCAGTCGCGCCTGGACCCTCACACGGTGCGCAGCATCAGCAGCAGCATCCACGTTCGCAACCAACGCCTGGAATGGACCGCGGCCTCATGTTGAGCTTTGACCCTGCGATCCGCACCGGCCGCAGCCGCACCCGCCGCTACGCCAACAGCGGCAAGTGCCACCACGATCACGGTGGCGACCTCTGCGGCGAGGGCGGCGCGCAGATGCCCAGCGGCTGCGCTTCCGTCGACGCTCTTGGCAGGCACCGGGCCTTCCGCGGAAGGCCCGGTGCGTCGCCGGCCATGGGCTCGCACACTTCGTCCGCACGCCGGGCCATTGCACCCGCCGAGTGGAACCCGGCGCCGTTCCGTCAGCCTCTGCATGCTGCAGCCCACATGACGGAGCCCATGGCCCCTTCAACCCACAAGGTCCGCATGCCTACCCGACCCTCTGTTCGAGTCCACACCCTGACTCGCGCCCCGCGCCCCCTGGATCGACGGCATCCAGTAGCCGGCGTGGCCACGCTCGCCACGCTCATGGTCCTGCTGTTGCTCCTGGGCATGGTGGCCCTGCTGAGCAGCCGGGTGATACAGGGCGAGCAGATGGGCAGCGAGGCCCTTGTGCAGGGACATCAGCGCCAGAGCCTGCAGGAAAGCGGTCTGGACTGGGGCCTGCACCTGCTGAACAGCCCCCATCTCGACACCGCCTGCCGGCCCGGCACCAGCGAAGGCCCCGCCTTTGGAGACAGCGTGAGCCTGGTGGACGAGCGGGGGCACCGACAGGTGCGCCCGTCCTGGCAGGGGCGACCCTTTGCATGCACCGTCGACGCCGGCACATGGACTTGCCGCTGCCCCGATGGCAGCACACCCGCACCCAGTGCCAGCCCCTCTGATGGCGGGCACTTCACCGACCGACTTGCTCGCTTCAGCCTGGAATTCCAGGGGCAGGAGCGTGCAGATGCTTCAGCCTGGCATCGACGGACGTTGCGCCTGCTGGCCCAGTCCTGTGCGGAGGGCCAGAGCCCCTGCGAACTGGTGGGCACGGCGGCGTCCAGTCCCATGCCTGACAAGGGGCAGGCGCAGCTGGTCGTGCTGTCCTCAGCGCTCGCACAAGCCCCCGGAAGCGCCGTGGTCGGCGCAGCCAAGGTGGACCTGCTCGGACTGGCTGACACGCGGGCCGGCCTGGCGCTGCCCCCCGATCCGGACAGCGCCTGGGTGCTGCAGGCGGGCGGCGAGGTGAGAGCCACCGCTGCTCACATCCAGGGGCCTCCGGGCAGCACGGCGGAGCGCCTGATCCGCCGCCTGGAGCCCGAGCTGGCCTTGCCGCCGGATGCCTTCTTCCAGCGCTACTTCGCCATGCCGCCTTCGCAGTACCGCGGACGCACCGGGCTGTCCGTGCTCGATTGCCGCGGCGTGCCGGACTGCAGCGCGGCCCTGGAGGCCCGCGTCCGGTCCGGCCATGCCTGGCTGTGGGTGCTGGGGCCCTTGCAACTGCGCAGCCCCCTCTCGCTGGGCAGCAGCGAGAACCCGTTGCTGCTTCTGTGCGATGACGCCCTGGACATCGACACCCCGCTGCAGTTCCACGGCCTGATCTACAGCCACGGCGCCGCCCGCCTGCATGCGGCGGCAGGCGTGCTGCGCATCGACGGTGCCCTGCTCGGCGCAGGGGCGATCACCCTGGCGGGCCAGGTGCAGATCGTCCATGACGCCCCACTGATGCGCCGGCTGAGTGATCTGAGAGGCAGCTGGGCGCGGCTGCCTGGAGGCTGGACCCCATGAACACCCGAACACCGCGGAGGCAAACCATGAGAGCACACCCTGGCCATCGGCCGGCTCGCATGACAGGCTGGAGCCTGGTCGAGGCCTTGCTGGCCAGTCTTCTCCTGAGTGCCGGCATGCTGCTCTTGCTCAAGGGGCAGGCAAGCGCCCGCGCCTACAGCGACTTCGCCCGCGAGCGCGCCGCGGCCGCGGTGCTGGCCGAAGCCAGGATCGAGCGCCTGCGCAGCGGCATGCTCGACGCAGCCCCGATCGAAGCCCATGGTGCTGCGGTCCATGGTTCGGCAGCCCGTGATTCGGCAACCCCGCTCGGCCCGAAAGCCGACGCGGCAGATGCCGGCCTCGACGCAGGCGAGACCACCTGGCATGAGGATCTCGACAGCAGCCGCTATGGCTTTCGCCAGCGCGTGCTGAGCGGCCCCGAGGGGCCCTTGCAGGACATCGATCTGCAGCTGCGCTGGCAGGACAGATTCGGTGAATGGCAGGCCCTTCGATGGCCCGCCCGGCTGGCGCCCGCCCAGCCCGCCGCTGCGCTGCTGGCCTTCAGTGCGCAGGCCACCGGCGATGTGGCCCTGACCCGTGCACGCCATGCCGCGATCCCGGAGTCAGCCCGGCTGCTGGAACCGGGATGGCTGGCCTTCTCGCCTGAGGGCGATCCCGCACAAGCCTGGCTGATGGATGCCAGCACAGGCTGGGTCCTGGGCCTTTGCGAGCTAGGCGGGCGCAGTGTCGACGAGCTCCGGGTGGCCGACATCGCCGATTGCCGCTCGCGCATGGTCGGTGGAGGCGCGTTGCTGCTCAGCGGGGAGATCCGTTTCGACCTGGAGGACAGCCCCTCGCCTGACAAACCACGGTCCACTGCCGTGCCGCTCACAGTCGTGCTGCACCTCAGCGATGCCGCGGCCTCGCCCGCGCCGCCACACTGCGTCAGCAATGCGTCCAGCGCAGTCGCCAGGGGATTGCCGGTGGTGAACTACCACTGCCTGGTCTTTCCGCGCGGCCCGGACCAGCGATGGAGCGGCCGCAGCGAACTGGGCGGCACTGCCGCTGACCCGGAGCGATTCCGTGTCTGCCGCTACAGCGCCGATCATGACCACGACGGGCGCATCAGCAACCCTGAGCACCCGCTGGACTACCTCAACGTCGATGGCCCGATGACCCAGCAGAACTTCCTGGTGATCCGCGCTGGTCTGCCCTGCCCTGGCGGCCTGCCACCGGATCCGGCCGCGGGCCGGCTCCTGGACCTCGGCACCCGGCCTCATCAACCGCCGGAGTAGACGGCGTCTCCATCGGCGTGGGTCAACGCACCGTGGCACCACCCCTCACCGCACCACCCCTCACCGCACCACCCCTCACCGCACCGTGCCTCACCGCACCGTGCCTCACCGCACCGTGCCTCACCGTGCCGTGCCTCACCGTGCCGTGCCTCACCGTGCCGTGCCGCGCGGTGCCGTGCGTTTCGGTGATGTGCGTTTCGGTGCCGTGCGGCACCTTGCTGTGCGGTGCTGTGAGGTTCTTTGCTGTGCCGCGCCGTGCCTTGCCGTACCTTGCGTTGCCTTGCCGCTCCTTGCATTGGCACGCAGGTCAGGAGCTACGGATGCGCCCACATCAGCACTCGGCGGGAGGGACACAGCCCAGGCGAGCGATCCCGCGCTCGCGTCGGCATCGGACGTCGCCGGGGCCTGCAGAGCGCGCTATTCTTCGCCCCGATCTGCCGCAGGGCAAAGCCTTGACGGGCAGCCAGGCCCGCCAAATTGCCGGCATGCTCCCGCGCCAACAGGTCAACACGCCAACCATCCACCCGCTGACACCCATCGTGACCACTGACCGCCTTGATGATCGCGCACTCTCACCCGAGGAAGCCATGGCTCTGGCCCTGTCGCTGTCACGGCAGGCCATCGGGCTCAGCGACCCCAATCCCCGCGTCGGCTGCGTGATCACCGACCGGGCCGGGCGTCTGCTCGGCGCCGGCCACACGCAGCAGGCGGGCGGCCCCCATGCCGAGGTGATGGCCCTGCGCGACGCCCGAGCACGGGGTCACGACGAGGCTGCGCTGGCGGGCGCCCAGGTCTACGTCACGCTGGAACCCTGCGCCCACCATGGGCGGACCCCGCCTTGCTGCGAGGCGCTGGCCGCCGCGAAGGTCGGGCGTGTGCACCTGGCCCTGCTGGACCCCAATCCACTCGTAGCCGGCAAGGGCCGCGCACACCTGGAAGCAGCGGGCATCGCCTGCGAGCTGGGCCTTGGCGCGGCCGAGGCCCGCGAGATCAACATCGGCTTCCTGAGCCGCATGGTGCGAGGCCGGCCCCACGTCCGCATGAAGATCGCCGCCAGCCTGGACGGCCGCACAGCGCTGCCGGACGGCCGCAGCCAGTGGATCACCGGCCCGGGCGCACGGGAGGACGGCCAGTGGTGGCGGCAGCGCGCCGGTGCCATCCTCACCGGCCTGGGCACGGTCAGGGACGATGACCCGCGCCTGGACCTGCGCCTGCCAGGCATCGAATCGCCGCCACTCCAGCCGCTGCGCGTGATCGCGGATTCCCGGCTGCAGACGCCCGCTACCGCCCGCATCCTCCAGTCTCCCGGCAAGGTGCTGCTGATCCATGCGGGCGCGACCTCGACCACTCCCTGGCCCGAAGGCGTCGAGACCCTGGCCTTGCCAGTTGGGCACCCGGGTGACCCGCGCACCGGGCACCCCGGCGATCAGCCGGCCTGCCACCCAGGTGGCCAGGCCCCGGAGCCGAAGGTCGACCTGCCCGCCCTGCTGGCGGAGCTCGGTCGGCGCGGGATCAATGAACTCCATGTGGAAGCGGGTGCCACCCTCAACGGTGCCTTGCTGAAGGCCGGCCTGGTCGATGAGTTGCTGATCTATCTGGCCCCTGCCTTGTTGGGCGAGGGCCGCGGCATGGCTGCCCTGGGCCTGCTGCCTGAACTGACGGCAGCTCCCAGGTTCGAGTGGCTGGAAACAGCGCTGGTGGACGGGGACCTCCGGCTGCGCCTGCGCCGCGCATCGCTGGGCTATTGAACGATCCCGCCCTCGCCTTGCTTCCGTCCCAGAACGGTCCCAGAAAGGACTGGCCGACGGGGCGCCCCTGCGCTTCATGAATGACGCCCTCTGAGCCGCCACGGCGTGCCGAGCCCCCGATGGGGTCAAGCAACGATGGGGTCAAGCAAGCATGAGGCGGACCTGCGATTCATGAACGGCGCCCCTGCCCTGCCACGGCGTGCCTGCCCCGCCGATGGGTTCAATCAAGCATGAGGCGGCCCTGCGCTGGCTTGCCGTGCAGCCTGGTCTTGGCAAGCGAAAGGAGAATGGAGACGGCACGAGGGGACGGCACCGGATCAAGGCCGGTGGCCAGACTAGGGGACGCGCCCCAGGGATCTGTGCAACTCGGCCCCCGGGAAATACCGGATGGTCGCCCCGCCCCTCTACAATCCGCCCCTATGCCTATCTCTCCTGTCCCCGAGCTGGTCGCCGAACTGGCCGCCGGCCGCATGGTCATCCTGGTTGACGAAGAAGACCGCGAGAACGAGGGTGACCTCGTCCTGGCTGCGGACCACGTCACGCCCGAAGCCATCAACTTCATGGCCAAGTTCGGCCGTGGCCTGATCTGCCTCACGCTGACCCGTGAGCGTTGCGAGCGCCTTCAGCTGCCGCCCATGGCCACGCGCAACGGCACGCAGCATGGCACGGCCTTCACCGTGTCCATCGAGGCGGCCACGGGCGTCACCACCGGCATCTCGGCCGCGGACCGCGCTCGCACGGTGCAGGCTGCCGTGGCGCGCAACGCCGAAGCGCGAGACCTCGTCCAGCCCGGCCACATCTTCCCCCTGCAGGCGCAGGACGGCGGCGTGCTGATGCGCGCTGGCCATACCGAAGCCGGCTGTGACCTCTCCCGCATGGCCGGCCTGACGCCCGCCGCCGTGATCTGCGAGATCATGAAGGACGATGGCACCATGGCCCGCCTGCCGGACCTGGAGGTCTTCGCCCAGGAGCACGGCATCAAGATCGGCACCATCGCCGACCTGATCGAGTACCGCAGCCGCAATGAATCCCTGGTCGAACTGGTCAGCCGCCGTTCGCTGCAGACGCACCAGGGCAGCTTCGACTGCGCCGTCTTCAAGGACCGCACCGGCGCCGTGCACCTGGCCCTCAGCCATGGTCAGTGGCAGCCCTCTGACGAAGTGCTGGTGCGCGTGCATGAGCCCTTCTCGGCCCTGGACCTGCTGGATGCCGGCCAGTGCGGCCACTCCTGGCCCCTGCCCCAGGCCCTGGCAGCATTGAAGCAATCGCCTGCCGGCGTGGCCGTGCTGCTGAACTGCGGTGAATCGGCTGAGGCCCTGCTGGGCCGCTTCGAGTCGGGCGATGCCTCGGCGCCGCGCGCCACGGCGATGGACCTGCGCACCTACGGCGTCGGCGCCCAGATCCTGCGCGAGCTCGGCGTGCACAGGATGAAGCTGCTGGGCAGCCCGCGTCGCATGCCCAGCATGACCGGCTATGGCCTGGAAGTCACCGGTTTCATGAGTGCCCAGTCCGGCACCCACAAGGAGTAAGAAGCCCATGCAAGGAGCAGACAAGGGACAGCAGGCCGCCCTGGACGGCCAGGACCTGCGCATCGGCATCGTTCAGGCGCGCTTCAACGAGACCCTCACCAACACCCTGGCGCAGAGCTGCCTGGAGGCGCTGGCCGCCATGGGCGTGCCCAGCCACCAGATCCGCCATGTGACGGTGCCAGGCGCGCTGGAAGTGCCCGTGGCCCTGCAGACCATGGCCGACAGCGAGCGCTTCGACGCCCTGATCGCACTGGGCTGCATCATCCGCGGCGAGACCTACCACTTCGAGCTGGTGGCCAATGAAAGCGGCGCGGGCGTGACCCGGGTCTCGCTGGACGCCAACCTGCCCGTCGCCAATGCCATCCTCACCGTCGAGAACGAGCCCCAGGCCTGGGCCCGTGCCGCGGAAAAGGGCGCGGACGCCGCACGCGTGGCCGTCGAGATGGCCCATCTTCTGAAAGCCCTGCAGTGAGCATGAACGACAAGACCCCCTCCCCCGCTGCAGCCAAGCCCGCCGCCAAGCCGGCAGCCAACTCCGCGGCCAAGCCCGGCGTCAAGCGCGCCGGCGCCAAGTCGGCCCGCCGCCGCTCGCGTGAATTCGCGCTGCAGGCGCTGTACCAATGGCTGGTGACCGGTGACGAGCCGGCCGCCATCGAGGCCCACATGCGCGAGCAGCAGGGCTTCGACAAGTGCGACAAGGCCCACTTCGACGCCCTGTTCAACGGCAGCGTGCATGAAGCCGCCGACCTCGACGGCGTGCTGGGCCGCCACGTGGACCGCAAGACCACCGAGCTCTCGCCCATCGAGCACGGCATCCTGATGATTGGTGCCTACGAGCTCAAGCACTGCATCGACATCCCCTACAAGGTTGCGATCAACGAGGCCGTGGAGCTGGCCAAGTCCTTCGGCGGCACCGACGGCCACAAGTACGTCAACGGCGTGCTGGACCGCGCGGCCGGGGACCTGCGCCCCGTGGAAGTGCAGGCCCAGCGCAAGCCGGCCCGCTGAGCGGAATTTCACAAGCCCACGCTTGCGGGCGCACGCTTGCAAGCCCACCCTCGCAGCCCCGGATGAAGCTGGCCCAGCGACTGGATCGCATCGATCCCTTCTACGTCATGGAATGCGCCAAGGCGGCCGATGAACTGGCCCGCACGGCGCTGTGCGACCCCGCCCAGGGCGGTCGCCGCATGATCTACCTGAACATCGGCGAGCCCGACTTCGGGGCCAGCCCGGGCGTGGCAGAGGCGGCCGCGCGCTGCATTGCCGAAGGACGCACGCAGTACACGGCGGCCGCCGGCCTGCCGGCCCTGCGCCAGGCCATCAGCGCCTGGTACGGACAGCACTTCGGGCTGGATGTGCCGGCCTCGCGCATCGTGATCACGGCGGGCGCCTCGGCAGCACTGCAGCTCGTGAGCCTGGCCCTGTTCGAGCGCGGGGATGAGGTCCTCATGCCGGACCCCAGCTACCCTTGCAACCGCCATTTCGTGGCCGCGGCCGATGCCCAGGCCGTGCTGCTGCCGGCCGGCGCCGACCAGCGCTTCCAGCCCAGCTGCGCCCAGGTGGAAGCGGCGTGGAACGCGCACACCCGCGCGGTGCTGCTGGCCTCGCCCAGCAACCCGACGGGCACCTCCATCGAGCCCGCCGAGCTGGCACGCATCGTGGCCGCCGTGCGCCAGCGTGGCGGCCTCACGCTGATCGACGAGATCTACCTGGGCCTGTCCTACGAGGAAGCCTTCGGCCACAGCGCCCTGGCCCTGGGCGAGGACATCATCTCGATCAACAGCTTCTCCAAGTACTTCGGCATGACGGGCTGGCGCCTGGGCTGGCTCGTGTTGCCGCCGGCCCTGGTGGGGCCCGTCGAGAAACTGGCGCAGAACCTCTTCATCTGCCCCTCCAGCATCGCCCAGCATGCCGCGCTGGCCTGCTTCGAGGAGGCCTCGCTGGCCGAATACGAACGCCGCCGCGCCGTGCTCAAGGCCCGCCGCGACCGCATCGTCCCCGCGCTGCAGGCCCTGGGCCTGGAGGTGCCGGTGATGCCGGACGGCGCCTTCTACGTCTGGATGGACGTCTCCGCTTTCACCGACAACGCCTGGGACTTCAGCTTCGAGCTGATGCGCCGCGCCCAGATCGCCCTGACCCCGGGCCGGGACTTCGGCCCCGCGCTGGCCTCGCGCTTCCTGCGCCTGTCCTTCGCCAGCAGCGACGAGGACCTGGACGAGGCCGTCTGGCGCCTGGCCGCGCTGCTGCCCAGCCTGCGACGCGCATGAGCAGCCCCCTGGCTCCCGAGGCGGATGAGCGCCAGCACTACTGCCACGCCCTGCGCGTGTACTGGGAAGACACCGACGCCGGCGGCGTGGTCTTCTACGCCAACTACCTCAAGTTCTTCGAGCGCGCCCGCACCGAGTGGCTGCGCGAGCTGGGCTTCAGCCAGGAGCGGATGCGCCTGGAGCAGGGCCGCATGTTCGTGGTCAGCCGCACGGCGCTGGACTACCTGGCGCCGGCCAGACTGGACGACTGGCTCCGCGTCACCGTCGAGCTGCGCGAACAGGGCAGAGCCAGCATGACCTTGTTCCAGCAGGCCTGGCGTGACGGACAGTTACTGGCCGAAGGCGAAATCCGCATAGGCTGCGTGGACGCCGCGAGTTTCCGCCCGGCCCGCATGCCGCAGGACTTGCTCGAGCGGCTGTCCACCCTGGCCCTGGCGGCAGGCTGAGACCGATGTCCCGCCGCGCCGGGCATACTTCGCACCTTCATTGCCGCCCTCATCACTGATTCTTCCCCGCTGCTCCAAGCGAACCGAGATGAACCAAGACCTCTCCATCTTCACCCTCATCGCCAATGCCAGCTTCGTGGTCAAGCTGGTGATCGGCGCCCTGCTGACCGTCTCCCTGGCCAGCTGGAGCGTGATCTTCTCGAAGTTCATCGCCCTGGGCCGGGTGAAGTCCAGCAACGAGGCCTTCGAGCAGGAGTTCTGGTCGGGCAAGAACCTCAACGACCTCTACAACGCCGTTTCCAGCAAGAGCGACGGCGCGCCGCTGGAGCGCATCTTCGCCTCCGGCATGCGCGAGTTCCTGAAGCTGCGCGAGCGTCGCGTGTCCGAGGCCAGTGCCCTGCTGGACGGCGCCCGGCGCGCCATGCGGGCCAGTTTCCAGCGCGAGCTGGACGCCATGGAGTCCCACCTGTCCTTCCTGGCCTCGGTCGGTTCGGTGTCGCCTTATGTAGGCCTCTTCGGCACCATCTGGGGGATCATGCATGCCTTCGTGGGCCTGTCCAATCTGCAGCAGGTGACCCTGGCCACCGTGGCCCCCGGCATCGCTGAAGCGCTGGTGGCCACGGCCATCGGCCTGTTCGCGGCCATTCCGGCGGTGCTGGCCTACAACCGCTTCGCGCGCCAGATCGACCGCAGCGCAATCACGCTGGAGACCTTCATCGAGGAGTTCTCCAACATCCTGCAGCGCAATGCCGGCACGCCCGCCGCCGCGCCCACCACCCGCTGATCCGCCATGGCTGCCCTTGCCTCCCGCGGCCGTGGACGCCGCCGCACCATCAACGAGATCAACATGGTGCCCTTCATCGACGTGATGCTGGTGCTGCTGATCATCTTCATGGTCAGCGCGCCGCTGATCACCACCGGCCTGGTGGACCTGCCCAGCGTGGGCAAGAGCCGCCAGCAGCCGGACCATGTGATCCACGTGGTCGTGGGGCCCGACGAGAAGCTCAAGTTCAAGCTGGACAAGTCCGAGCCCGAGCCCACCACATTGAAGGACCTGCCTCGCCAGGTCAAGCAGGCGCAGGGCGGTGACGCCAGCACGCCGGTGGTCATCTCGGCGGACAAGAACGTCAAGTACGAGGCCGTGGTCAAGGTCATGGACAGCCTGCAGAGCGCCGGCATCCAGCGTGTGGGCCTGGCCGTGAAGAGCGGCGCCGCCGCCGAAGCGAGCCGCTGAGCCCCGCCATGAGCATGAGCATGCCGGCTGTCCGCCCGGACTCCATCGCGACGCATCGCCCGGGGAGGCTCAGGCCATGAGCGCCCTGTCCGCCGATCCCCTGCGCCCGCCGCAGGCGCCTGCCATGGGCCGCGGCTTCGGCCTGGCCCTGCTGGCCCATGCCCTGCTGGTGCTGGGCCTGAGTCTGGGCGTGCAATGGCACACCCAGACCGAGCCCGCCTTCGAGGCCGAGCTGTGGTCCCTGGTGCCCCAGGCCGCAGCGCCGCGCCTGCAGGAGCCCGAGCCCCAGCCCGAACCCGAACAGCCCAAGGCCAAGACGCCGCCGCCCGTCCCCGAAGCGCAGCCCGAGCAGCGCGAGGCCGAGATCGCCATCGCCAAGGAAAAGAAGCGCAAGGAAGACGAGCGCCGCCAGGCCGAGCTCGAACTCCAGCGCAAGAAGGAGCTGGAGAAGCAGAAGGAGCTCGAGAAGGAGAAGGAGCGCGACAAGCTCAAGGAGCAGGAGCGCCTGAAGAAGGAAGAGCTCGCCAAGCAGGAGAAGCTGGAAAAGCAGAAGCAGGAGAAGGCCGCCAAGGACGCGCAGGCCAAGCTCGATGCGCTGCGCAAGCAGAACCTGGAGCGCATGATGGGCATGGCCGGCGCCAATGGCTCGCCGGGCAGCACGGGCACGGCCCAGCACAGCTCGGGCCCCTCGGCCACCTACGCCGGGCGCATCAAGGCGGCGATCCGGCCCAACATCATCTACACCGCCAGCAGCGGCGCCAATCCGCAGGCCGAGGTCGAGGTGCGCTGCGCGCCGGACGGCAAGATCATCAGCAGCCGCCTCACCAAGTCCAGCGGCGATGCCGACTGGGACCGTGCCGTGCAGCGCGCCATCGAGCGCACCGACCGCCTGCCCCGAGACACCGACGGCCGCGTGCCACCGGTGCTGGTGATCAGCTTCAAGCCCAACGACTGAGCCGGCGCGGGGGCCAGGTCTTGCCTGCGCTCCTGTCTCAGGCCCTGAGCCTTGGCTGCAAGGCCTGGTCCACCGAGAACCGGCCCGCACCCCACAGGAGCAAGCCCAGCAGCAGGCTGCCCCACCACTGATGCCCGGCCAGGGCCGCGGGCGCGATCTCGGCCAGGCTCAGCACGGCCATCACGTTGACCACGGAGAGGCCGGCCGCCGCGAAGCGCGTGCCCAGGCCCAGCAGCAGCAGGACCGGCAGCAGCACCTCGCCCGCCGTGCCCGCATAGGCCGCCACCTCCGGCGGCAGGAGCGGCACCTGGTATTCGTCCTGGAACAGCGCGAGGGTGGTGTCCCAGTCCCGCAGCTTGGTCAGCCCGGACAGGAAGAAGACCCGGGCCACATAGACCCGCGCCGCCAGCAGGGCCAGCGACTGGCCCCAGCGGAACAGGGGCGACGGCCAGGGCTGCTCTGCATCCGGGCCGACGTGGCAGGCGCTAGCCAGCAGGCGGCGCGGAAGCTTCATCAGGGTGTTCATCGTTGTTTTCCTCTTTGCCGCCCTCGGCCTCGAGGGGCCGGACGGCCATCAGCCATTGCTCACGCAGCGCCTGCTGGAGGAAGGCCGTGAAGTCCACCCCTTCGTCGTCGGCCTGCACCGAAGCCGCCAGGGCTGTCTCCAGGCTGTCGCCGGCCAGTGCACTGCGCATGAAGGCGGCCTCGGCCGCCTGCAGTTGAGTCGCCCGGCCGCGCCAGTCCTTACGCCACGCCAGCACGGCCGGCGCCCCCTGCCTCGGGGGGTGCAGCCAGGCGCGATGAGGGGCCAGCAGGGACAGCGCTTCGTCGGACAGCGACAGCAGCGCCAGCCCTGGCCGCAGGGCCAGGCGCAGCGCCTGCGGTTCGCCCTGCAGCAGAGCCAGCGACGGGGCGTCCAGCACGGCATCCGGCGCACGCTCCGCCTGGTGCAGGGCCCACTCCAGCGTGGCCAGGTCGGCCAGGGCGTCGTCGGCCGTGCGCCGCAGGAAGTCCGGCAGCGCGGCGCCCCACTCGCCCAGGTCCCCGCAGGTCGGCGGACTGGCTTTCCAGAAGGCCCACGCCAGGCTGCCGAACTGACGGCCCAGCAGCGCCGCCAGGTGCGGGAAAGCGCCCGCCAGGGCCCGCTCGGACAGGGCGATGACATTGCCGCGATAGGCCAGCAGGCCCTCCTGCACCGCGGCCTGCGCCTCGCCGGGCAGCACGCCGCGCAGGCCCAGAGCCGCCAGCGAGCCGCTGTCGCCCTGCAGGATGGCCTTCAGCAGGGCGGCCTGGCGCTCAATGTCCGAGGGCATGGCGCGCCTGTGGCTGGGGCGCCCGGTCCTGCAGGACCTCCGCCGCGATCTCATCGGCCCGCCGGGCCTCGGCCAGCAGCAGGTCCAGGGGCGGCAGGCGGGTGTCCCATTCGACCAGCGTGGGGATGACCCGCCCGAAATGCCGCAAGGTCTGGCGATAGAGGCGCCACACGGGATCAGCCACGTGATCGCCATGATCGTCCACGATCAGGCCCTGCTGCCGGCTGTGCCCGGCCAGGTGGATCTCCCCCGGCACGCCATGCAGGGCCTGCACCCAGTCCAGGCAGTCCTGCTGGGCCGGCTCCCAGGCGCCGCCATGCCTGTTGAGGGCGTTGACCATGAGGTTGTTGAGGTCCAGCAGCAGGCCGCAGCCGCTGCGGCGGCACAGCTGGTCCAGGAACTCGACCTCGGCCAGGGGGCCTTCCTCGGCCTCGGGTGTCCAGGCGAGGTAGGCGCTGAGGTTCTCGACCAGCAGGGGCTGCCTCAGCCGCTCCTGCGCTTGCTGCACCTGGCTGACCATGCGATCCAGGCAGCGCCGGCTGAAGGGCACGGGCAGCAGGTCGGCCCCATGCAAGACCTGACCCTCCATCGGGACGCGGGCGAAGCTGGCGTGATCGGAGATGCGCAGGGGCTGCACCCGCTCGGCGAGCCGCGCAAGCCGGTCCAGGTGCCCCGCGTCCAGGCCGCTGGCCGATCCCAGGGAGAGGCCCACGCCATGCAGGCTCACCGGGTAGTACTCCCGCGCGAGCATGAGCGTCTGCAGGGCCGCCCCGCCGGGCTGGAAGTAGTTCTCCGAGTGCACCTCGATGAAGGGCAGCGGGGGCCGGCGCTCCAGCAGCTCGGCCTCATGCCCGTGGCGCCAGCCGATGCCGCACAGCGCCGGATCTGCGTCCGCGGCCTGCATGGCTCACTTCTTCATCTTGGCACGGGCTTCCTCGGTGCTGAGGCCGCCCTGACTCTTGCAGCTGCCCTTGGCCACATAGCGCCATTCTTCCGGCGCATTGTTGGTGGTGGCCTGGCCGGCGCAGCTGTGGCTGCCGTTGAGGTTGGCGCAGTCGTTCTGACCGGCCTTGGCGATGCCATAGCACTTCTCCTTGGCGCCCTTGTCCTCGGCCTGCGCCTGCTGGACCAGGCCCAGGGCGAGTGCGGCGGCCAGTGCGGTGCTGAGAGTCTTGCTGTGCGACATGATGGTTCCTTGTTGACAGTGTTGAGTGGACAGCGGGGGCGCGGAAGGCGCGCCGCGAGGCGGCCATCATCGACCCACGCGGGGTGTGTCGCAAGAGGCCTGACAGTCCTTACACTGCGCGGCAATCATTCCGTGCCCGACCCCGCCCACCCCTTCATCCCACCATGAGCATCGCCCCCGCCGAGCTGGAGAGCCTGCGCCCGCAGCTGCTCAAGTACGCCCGCCTGCAGCTGCGCAACGAGGCCTGGGCCGAGGACGCCGTCTCCGAGACCCTGCTGGCCGCGCTGGAGCGCCCAGACGGCTTTGCCGGCCGTTCCCAGCTCAAGACCTGGCTGGTGGGCGTGCTCAAGCACAAGCTGGTGGACCAGATCCGCCGCAACTGCCGCGAGCTCTCCACCAGCCGTGAGGACGAGGAAGACCTGGACGAACAGCTCTTCGACAGCACCGGCCATTGGCGCGAGGCCCCCGGCGACTGGGGCAGCGACCCGGAAGCCGCCCTGCGCCAGATGGACTTCATGCGCGTGCTGGAGGCCTGCGTGGACAAGCTGCCCGGCCAGCAGGGCCGGCTGTTCATGATGCGCGAGTGGCTGGAGCTGGACACCGAGGAGATCTGTAAGGTCCTGGCCATCAGCCCGACCAACCTCTGGGTGATGCTTCACCGCGCGCGGCTGAGGCTGCGCGAATGTCTGGAACTCAACTGGTTTGCCGGCGCCGGCCCGGGAGCCGCCGCATGAAACTGCTACGCAAGCTCTTCATTCCCATCCTGCGCCTGCTGCTGCCCAACTGCCGCCAGGTCACGCAGATGCTGCTGCTGGCCCAGGAGCGGCCGGCCAGCCGGCGCGAACGACTGCTGATTGCCCTGCACATGCCCCTGTGCGCGGCCTGCCCGCGCTTTCGCCAGCAGGTCCAGCTGATGCAGAAGGCCAGCCAGCGCTGGCGCAGCTACAGCGAGGACGAGGGCCTGGGCTGAGCCCCGCCCGCCGGCCGCCCGGCGATCCACGGCCCGGACCGGCTCAGGCCGCGGACCCGCGGGGGCCAGTTCTTGCCTCCCTCGTCATCCAGGCACGTCGTTCGCCCCCCTCGGACCGGCGGCAGCAATGCAACA
Source organism: Roseateles flavus (assembly GCF_039872765.1). Classification (NCBI taxonomy): domain Bacteria; kingdom Pseudomonadati; phylum Pseudomonadota; class Betaproteobacteria; order Burkholderiales; family Sphaerotilaceae; genus Roseateles; species Roseateles flavus. The sequence continues at coordinate 54,301 of NZ_JBDPZC010000005.1, forward strand.
GCCTGCCCCGGCGCGGCCAGTTCCGGCTATCCGCCCCCTGCCCTTGCGATTAGCATGCGGCCTAGGCCGGCCCGTCCGGGCATGCCGCCGGTGTGCGCCGCCGCCTCTGCCCCTGGAGTCCTTGAGATGAACGACCTGTCCGCGACGATTGACTGGCCCGAGCCCGGGTCCGGATCGGACGCGGGGATGGATGCCGTGTTTGCCTGGCCCACACCGCCCTACGCCGCCTATGCACCTGTCCCCCCCAGCGAGGCCCCCCAGCCCTGCGAGATCCTGGGCCTCAACAACAGCCGCACCCAGGGCCAGCTGCTGCAGATGCAGGCCCAGGAGCGCGTGGCCCAGCTGCTGGTGCCGCCGGCGCGCAGCCCGGTCGCACTCAAGTTCAGCCAGTTCCGTGCCCTGAAGCTGCTGCAGGCCATCCCTGCAGCCCCCCGGCAGCCGGAGCAGCCGCCCGAGGCCCTGAACCTGGACCAGCGCCCCCGCGTGGAGTTCAAGGTGCGTTTCACCGGCGGCGGCGAGCTCAAGGGCATGACCATCGGCCACCACGAGAACGCCCTGGGCTTGTTCCTCTTCGTGCCGGTCAGCGAGTTCGACGACGCCGTCCGCTGCGTCTTCATTCCCCGCGAGTGCGTGGACAGCCATGACATCGGCGAGCGCCTGGGAGACGTCCTGGTGAAGGACCAGGTGGCCCGCATCGAGGACGTCGAGGCCGTGGCCCAGGAGCAGCAGAAGCTCCGCAGCCAGCGCGTGGGCGACATCCTCCTGGCCCGTCAGATCGTCACGCCCGAGCAGCTGCTGCAGGCCATCGAGCAGCAGGCCAAGATGCCCATGGTGCGCATCGGCGAAGCCCTGCTGGCCATGGAGCTGATCAGCTACGACCAGCTGGAAGACGCCCTGGCCCAGCAGCGCAGCGACCGCTCAGTCCCGCTGGGCGAGCTGCTGGTGCGCAAGGGCATCGTGACCCGCCAACAGCTGCAGTCCGCGCTGGCGCGCAAGATGGGCTATCCGCTGGTGGATCTGGAGCGCTTCCCGGTCGAGCCCGACGCGGTGCGCAAGCTGCCCTTCTCGGTGGCCCGGCGCCTGGAGGTCCTGCCCCTGGTCCTGCGCGACGGGCGGCTGATCGTCGCCATGGAGGACCCCACCCGGCGCGACGCCCTGGACGAGATCGAATTCGTCACCCAGCTCAAGGTGGCGCCGGCGCTGACCAAGGTCGGCAGCCTGCAGTTCGCCCTGCCCGCCACCTACGACCGCTTCGGCAGCGAGAGCATCGCGCCCCGCGAGATCCCCCTGCCCGGCCTGCAGCCCGACTTCGAGTTCGACAACACCGACAAACTGATCGAGAGCCTGGAGCGCGAGGTCCAGGAGCGCGGCAGCCGCGAGGACGAGCCACAGATCGAGCAGTCCGACAACTCCCTGGTGCGCCTGATCAACACCATGATCATCGAGGCCAGCCAGCAAGGCGTCTCCGACATCCACATCGAGACCCACCCCGGCCGCGAAAAGCTCAAGATCCGTTTCCGCCGGGACGGCCAGATGCAGCCCTACCTGGAGCTGCCCCACACCTACCGCAACGCCATGATCGCCCGCATCAAGATCATGTGCGATCTGGACATCTCCGAACGCCGCAAGCCCCAGGACGGCAAGATCAACTTCGCCCGCTTCTCGCCCCAGCACCGCCTGGAGCTGCGCGTGGCCACCATCCCGACCAACAACGGCCTGGAGGACGTGGTGATGCGCCTGCTGTCCTCCGCCCGGCCCATCCCCATGGAGAAGCTGGGCCTCTCGCCCGACAACATGGCCCGGCTGACGACGGCCATCGAGCGCCCCTACGGCATGGTGCTGTGCGTGGGGCCCACGGGCTCGGGCAAGACGACCACCCTGCACTCGGTGCTCTCGCGCATCAACACGCCCGAGCGCAAGATCTGGACGGCCGAGGACCCGGTGGAAATCACCCAGCAGGGCCTGCGCCAGGTCCAGGTGAACCCCAAGATCGACTGGACCTTCGCCAAGGCCCTGCGCGCCTTCCTGCGGGCCGACCCGGACGTGATCATGGTGGGCGAGATCCGCGACGAAGAGACGGCCCAGATCGCTGTCGAGGCCTCGCTGACGGGCCACCTGGTGCTCTCCACCCTGCACACCAACAGCGCACCGGAGACCATCACCCGGCTGCTGGACATGGGCATGGACCCCTTCAACTTCGCCGACTCCCTGCTGGCCGTGCTGGCTCAGCGCCTGGTACGGCGGCTGTGCCCGCACTGCCTCAAGAGCTCGCCACTGCCGGCGGCCGACCTGGAGGAGCTGGTGGACGACTATCTGCACGCCTTCGCCCCAGACATTCGGCCCGGCCGTGACGATCTGCTCGCCCAGTGGCGCCAGCTTCATGGCAGCGGCGGCCAGCTGATGCACTATCACAGCGCGGGCTGCCCCCAGTGCGAGAACACGGGCTTCAGGGGCCGGGCCGGGCTGCACGAGCTGCTGAGCGTCTCGCGCGAGATCCGCCGCCTGATCCAGACCGGCAGCCGCGCCGAGGAGATCCAGACCCAGGCCATGAAGGAAGGCATGCGCACCCTGCGCCAGGACGGCATCGTCAAGGTACTGCAGGGCGTTACCAGCCTGGCCGAGGTCCGCGCCACCAGCAACGCATGAATTCGATGGACAGCCCCAGCACCGCACCTGCCTCCGCCAACGCTTCCGACGCCGAACGCAACAGCGGCCGCCCCCAGAAACTGCGCCTGGGCGATGTGCTGGTCCAGCAGGAGCTGATCACCGAGGGGCAGCTGACGCAGGCGCTGGAGATGCAGCGCAGCAGCGGCAAGAAGCTGGGCCGGCTGCTGATCGACGCCGGCCTGATCAGCGAAGAGGCCCTGGCCCATGTGCTGGCCCGCCAGCTGCGCATCCCCTTCGTCAACCTCAAGACTTTCCCGCTCAAGACCGAGCTGGTGCGCCTGCTGCCCGAGACGCCCGCCCGCCGCTTCCGCGCCCTGGTGCTGGAGGAGCGCAACGACACCCTGCTGGTGGCGCTGGCCGACCCGCTGGACCTCTTTGCCTACGACGAGCTCTCGCGCCTGCTCAAGCGCCGCATCGCCATGGCCGTGGTGGCCGAGAGCCAGCTGCCCGCGGCCTTCGACCGCCACTACCGGCGCAGCGAGGAGATCTCCGGCCTGGCCAAGGCCCTGGAGAAGGACATCGGCGATGCGGTGGACTTCGGCGCCCTGCAGGCCAGCGTGGGCCAGGAGGGCGCGCCGGTGGTGCGCCTGCTGCAGTCTGTCTTCGAGGACGCCAGCCAGGCCGGCGCCTCGGACGTCCACATCGAGCCCCAGGAGACCGAGCTGCTGATCCGCACCCGCATCGACGGCCAGCTGCAGATCCAGACCCAGGCCGACAAGCGCATCGCGCCCGCCCTGGCCCAGCGCCTGAAGCTGATGGCCGCGCTGGACATCTCCGAGAAGCGCCTGCCCCAGGACGGCCGCTTCACCCTGCGCCTGCGGGACAAGACCGTGGACGTGCGCCTCTCCACCCTGCCCGGCCAGTACGGCGAGTCCGTGGTGATGCGCCTGCTGGGGCAAGGCAATGCGGTACGCCGCCTGCACCAGCTGGACATGCCCGAAGACATGCTGGCCCGCTTCCGCGAGATCCTCTCGCAGCAGGCCGGCATGGTGCTGGTCACCGGCCCCACGGGCTCCGGCAAGACGACCACGCTCTATGCCGCGCTGGCCGAGCTGGACGCCGAGAAGAGCAAGATCATCACCGTGGAAGACCCGGTCGAGTACCGCCTGCCGGGGCTGACCCAGGTCCAGGTCAACGAAAAGATCGAGCTGGACTTCGCCCGCGTGCTGCGTGCCTGCCTGCGCCAGGATCCGGACGTGATCCTGGTCGGCGAAATGCGGGACGCGCAGACGGTGGAGATCGGCCTGCGCGCTGCCATCACCGGCCACATGGTGCTGTCCACCCTGCACACTCGGGACAGCCTCAGCACCCCCTTCCGTCTGCTGGACATGGGCGCCCCGCCCTTCATGGTGGCCAGCTCCCTGCAGGCGGTGTTTGCCCAGCGCCTGCTGCGGGCCGTGTGCACGCAGTGCGCCGAGCCGCATGCACCCAATGCCCAGGAACACGCCTGGCTGGTGGCCGTGGCAGGCGACGAAGCCGGCAGCGTCAAGAGCCTGCGCGGCCATGGCTGCTCCCACTGCAATGGCACGGGTTACCAGGGCCGCAAGGGCATCTACGAGATGCTGGAGATGAACGCCGAGATGGCCCTGGCCGTGCAGCGCGGCGACGCCGGCGCCTTCATGGGCGCCGCCCGCGAGGCCCTGCGCGGCAAGACCCTGGCGGATCGCAGCCTGGCCCTGGTCAAGGCCGGCAAGACCACCTTGGCCGAGGCCATGCGCATCGGCTTCGACCAGGGCGACTGAGCATGAGGAGCTTTGCCTGGCAGGGGCGCAACAACCGGGGTGAGCTCGTCCAGGGCCACACCGATGCCGACAACAGCGACGCCGTGGCCGCCCAGCTGATGGCCGGCGGGGTGATCCCCGTCCGCATCGAGGCCAGCGCGCAGAAGAGCCTGTCCGACAACAGCCCCTCCTGGTGGGAGCAGCTGCGCCGCGCACCGGTCAGCATGGACGACTGCCTGATCCTCACCCGCCAGCTCTACACCCTGCAGAAGGCCGGCGTGCCCATTCTGCGGTCGCTCGCCGGCCTGCAGGCCTCCACCGCCCAGGCCAGCCTGATCCACCTGCTGCAGGACCTGCGCGCCAGCCTGGACCAGGGCCGCGAGCTGTCCGCGGCCATGGCGCGGCACCCGGGCATCTTCAATTCCTTCTACATCGCGATGATGCAGATCGGCGAGATGACCGGCCGCATGCCGGACGTCCTGCTGCGCCTGGCCCAGCACCTGGAGTTCGAGCTGGACACCCGGGCCCGCATCAAGCAGGCGCTGCGCTACCCGGTCATGGTGCTGGCGGCCATCGCCATCGCCATCGTGGTGCTCAATATCTTCGTGCTGCCCACCTTTGCCACGGTCTTCGCCGGCTTCAAGGCCCAGCTGCCGCTGATGACGCGGCTGCTGCTGGGTTTCTCCGCCTGGATGGTCCGCTGGTGGCCGCTGCTGCTGGCCGGCGCGGTGGGCCTGATGCTGATGGTGCGGGCCTGGCTGGCCACTGAGGAAGGGCGCTACCGCTGGGACCGCGTCAAGCTGCGCCTGCCCATCGCCGGCCCCATCGTGCTCAAGGCCACGCTGGCCCGTTTCGCCCGCAGCTTCTCGCTGGCGACCAAGAGCGGCGTGCCCGTCAGCCAGGCCATGAACGTGGTGGCCCAGACGGTGGACAACGCCTTCATCGCCAGCCGCGTGGAGCAGATGCGCGACGGCGTGGAGCGCGGCGAGAGCATCTCGCGCTGCGCCACGGCCGCGGGCGTCTTCACCCCCATCGTGCTGCAGATGATCGCCGTGGGCGAGGAGACCGGCGAACTGGACCAGCTGCTGCTGGAGATCGCCGAGATGTACGAGCGCGAGACCGACTGCGCCATCAAGGGCCTCTCCTCCGCCATCGAGCCCCTGCTGCTGCTGGTCATCGGCGTGATGGTCTTCGTGCTGGCCCTGGGCGTCTTCATGCCCTTGTGGAGCCTCGGTCAGGCGGCCATGGGGCGGAGCTGAGCCCCCGGCGGCAGGCGCTGCCGCATATCAGGCACCGGGACCGCGCGCGGCGAGTTTCCGACATGAAGATGATGCAGGGGCGGATATCTCTCCGCACGAATCTGCCGCAGCTCACCAACACTTCACCGGGATTCTTCGGATCATCGAGCGAATTGATTCGGCGCCCGGCCTGAGCGCATCGAATAATATCTGCATTCGCCACAGTCCAGTATTGAAGCCACTACGGAAATAAATACTGGATGACCCCGCAAGAACAGGAAACGGGGCCATATCGAATATGGCCCACCAATCCCGATCGAGCGCCCTCCAAACCCATCATGCGGCCCGTTTGATTTCCCGCAGCTGGAGGTGGTAGAAGACCTTTTCTGCGACCGTGATCATCATGAACGGCAGGGCTCCCGCCAGGTTTTCGTTGCCCTTGAAGGTCCAGGCGATGGGCAGGCAGGCCGCATAGACCAGCAGCAGCAGCCAGGAATAGCGCTTGTGCGTGATGCCGGAGGCCGTGCTGGGATGGAAAAGGCCGGCATCCTGGCTCAGCAGCCAGACGAAGCCGATCAGGAGGATGGTCACGAACATCCCCACCTCGCCCAGATAGAGGAAGAAGGCGCTGAGCCCGTCAAAGGGCGAGAGCAGCAGCGAGGCCGCGAAGACGAAGAAGACATTCGTCGCGAAGAACAGCGGCGTGTAGACCACCCGCAGCACCCGCAGCAGCAGCAGCGCTGCCAGGGCGCAGCTGCCGGCCACCAGGATGCGCTGCGTCATGTCCAGACCCAGGGCGCGGATGGCGACAAATACCAGCAGCGGCACAATTTCAAGAAGAAAAAGAAATCGCGACAATTTGCGCATGATTCATCCATCCAATAGGTCATTGGGCCCAGTGCCCTCTTACAGAAATCCCCTGGACTTTGTTAAGCTGTGCCCAGCAGGTGGCAAGCCGGATTCAGACCGGGATGCGCAGCATTATTCCGCGCGGACAATGGGGGATTTAAAAAACCACACTGTTCTTCCGGACGGCTTGTCAAGCCGGAGGATTCAAAGCCGAAGTCCGCAAATGCCGGACATACCAGGTGCCGCCCCGGGTGGCTGAGGCGGCCAGCGGGCGCCCCTCCCGCCCCGGCGCCGTCCGGGATGAGCGCTGGCACCGCATGCCCTCCCCGCGCTCTTTTTTTCGTTCGGCATTTGAGCCAAATCGCAGGAATGCGCTGGCTGGGCAACACCTTGCAGGAGTTCGTGAAAGAAGTCCTTCACCCTGGAGCTCGAAAGCCGATACCGTGAGCACACATCCGGTCTTGGAGTGGAGGCGTGGGCCGTCACGCCGGATGTCAGGCCAGGCCTGAATCACGGAGCTTTCCGCATGCGCAAGAACAATCAAGCTGGTTTCACCCTCATCGAGCTGGTGATGGTGATCGTCATCCTGGGCGCCCTGGCGGCCATCGCCCTGCCCAAGTTCGTCGACTTCGGCAGCGATGCCAAGGCGGCGGCCGTGCAGGGTGTCGCCGGCGCACTGAGCTCGGCGTCCGCCATCAACTACGCCGAGCGCAAGGCCAAGGGCACGGGCGCGGGTGTCAAGATCGTGGACTGCGACGACGTCAAGAAGGCCCTGCAGTCCGGCGACGTGCCCTCGGGCTACACCATCACCACGCCCGCCGCCGTGGCTGCCGACGCCACCAAGTCCGACTGCGTGGTGAACGGCCCCAGTGGCGCCAGCGCCGTCTTCACGGCGACCGGCATCCTCTGATGAGCTCAGCGGCCCGCCGCACCGCGGCGGGCTTCACGCTGGTCGAGCTGATCATCACGCTGGTGCTGGTCGCGGCACTGGCGGTCTATGCCGCCCCCAAATTCGCCGATCTCGACGGCTGGCGGCTGCGGGCCTTTGGAGACGACCTGCGCTCGCGCTGCCTGGAAGTCCAGCGCCTGGCCCTCAACCAGCGCCGGGCCATCGTGGCCACCTTCAGCAGCACGGGTGCCACCTTCGCCTACGGGGACGGCACGCCGCTGGTCGCGGTCACCTGCCCGACGCGCAACAGCCCCTGCCTGAGTCTGGCCAGCCCGGTGAGCACGACCTTCTTCGCCACCAGCACCGGGCTCACCAGCACCGCCAGCGGCAGCGCCCTCGATCTCACGGTCAGCCATGGCAGCTACAGCAAGAGCTACCGCCTTGAAAACGAAACGGGCCTCTTTCACGCGCTTCCTTGAAGCGCCACCACCGGCCCGCTTGCCCTAGCATGCCGGCCATGCCACTGCGCCCTGCTCTCACCACCGCCACGCGGCCTCAGGCCGGCCTGACCCTGGTGGAGCTGCTGGTCTTCATCATGGTCCTGGGGCTGGCCCTGGCCGGCGTGCTGCAGGTCTTCGCCCAGGCGACGCGTGCCAGCGCCAACCCCCAGGCCCAGCGGCAGGCCCTGGCCATCGCCGAATCCCTGCTGCAGGAAGTGCAGCTCCAGCCCTTCACTTTCTGCGACCCGGACGACGCGGCCGCCGCCACCGCCACGTCCGCGGCAGGCTGCGCCACGACGGCCGAAGCCCTGGGTCCGGAGGCCGGCGAGACGCGCTACACCTCCCCGCAGTTCGACAATGTCAACGACTACCACGGCTTCGCCATGAGCGGCATCGTCGACATCACCAACACGCCCGTCGCCGGTCTGAGCGGCTACAGCGCGAGCGTGCAGGTCGCGCCCGTCGCACTGAAGACCGTCCCGGCGGGCGACGCCCTGCGCATCACCGTGCAGGTCAGCGGCCCCGGCAACACCTCGGTCACCCTCCAGGGCTACCGCACCCGCCATGCGCCCAATGCCGGCTGAGCGCCGCCCCCTCGCAGGCCAGCGTGGATTCACGCTGATCGAGGCCGTCATGGTCATCGTGGTGATGGGAGGCATCCTGGCGGGCGTGTCCATCTTCATCGCGCCGGCCGTGCGCGGCTACCTGGACAGCGCCGCCCGCGCGGACGTGGCCGCCCGCACCGACCTCGCCCTGCGGCGCATCGCGCGGGACCTTGCGGAATCCCTGCCGAACAGCGTGCGCATCAATGCCAGCGGCACCACCCTGGAGCTGGTGCCCACCACGGGCGCCGCGCGCTACCAGACCGAAGGCGTCGGCGCCCTGGTCTTCGGCACGCCGGCGGCCAGCTTCAAGCTCGTGGGGCCAGGTCTTGCCCTCGGGAACAGCCAGCAGCTGGTCTGGTACAACCTGGGCGTCAATGTGCCGGATGCCAATGCCTACGCGGCCATCAGCAGCTCGAGCAACCGGCGCATCGCCAGCAATGCCGCCGGCACCCCGACCACCATCACCCTCGCCAGCAATCCCGGCCTGCCCGTGAGCCTGATGGCCCCGCCCTACCGGGTCTACGCGGTCAGCGATCCCGTCACCTACCGCTGCGACCTCACCGCGGGCACGCTCACGCGCTACAGCGGCTACGGCTTCCAGGCCGCCCAGCCGGATCCGCCCGTCGGAGGCCGCAGCGCCCTGCTGGCCAAGGGCGTCACGAGCTGCAACTTCGTCTACGAGAGCGCCGTGGTGGCCTACCGGGCCGGCACCGTCAACCTGCGCCTGGCGCTGCAGGCCGACACGGTGCTGGGCGGGGAGACCGTGCAGCTCTTCCGGGCCGTGCACGTGGAGAACCTGCCATGAGGCGCGCAGCGCAGGCCGGTTTCACCATGGCCACCCTGATCTTCATCCTGGTCGTGCTGGGCGCGCTGGGCGCCGCCATGGCCCTGTTCAGCCAGCGCCAGCACATGGGCTCGGCCGCCGAGCTGTCCGCCGCCCGGGCCTACCAGGCGGCCCATGCCGGGCTGGAATGGGCCAGCTACGAGCTGCTGCGCAATCCACTCCCGCCGGCGGCCGCGCCGGCCTGCTTCAGCACCACGCAGCTGAGCTTCGCGCCAGCCACCGACGCCGCCCTCTCCGAATTCACGGTCACGGTCTTCTGTGCACGCACGCCGGCCACCGGGACAGCCTCCGACGGCGCGACCAGCCTTGTGTTCTACGACATCACCTCGATCGCCTGCAACCAGCCGGTGGGCGGTGCCTGCCCGGCGGGCGCAGCGCCTTCGGCGACTTATGTGGAACGCAGCCTCAGCAAGCGGGTGGCACGATGAACACCTCCTGGACCCTCTCCCGCGCACGGCACCTGCCCCTGCTGGGCCTGCTGTGCCTGTGGCTGGCGCTGTTCTGCGCCACGCCGGCACGGGCCCAGTGCGGCCCGATCCCCACCGCCAATGCCCTCACCGCGGGCAGCGGCGGCTCCCTGAGCCTGCCGGGGGACTTCATCGTCAACGGCCTGAGCACCAGCGGCACCGGCCCCAATCTGCCGACCACCGGCATCCGCAACAACAACGCGACCACCTTCCCCTCGCTCGTGCCCGCCAGCTTCCCCAGCTTCAGCGGCGGCGGCACGGTCAGCAGCAGCCCGCTCGCGGCCGGCACCTATGCCACGGTCAATGCCAGCGGCAGCTTCAGCACCACAGGAGGCACCTACTACATCGCCAATTTCAATGTGGCTGCCAGCAGCACCGTCACCCTGGGCGCGGGTACCTACTACATCAACAACTGGACGATCAGCAACAACGTCACCATCAACCTGGGCGGCGCCGTCAAGGTGTACATGGGCAACCTCATGTCAGCGGCGAACTACCTGAACTTCAACAGTGCCGGGCCCACGGTCAACGGCCTGATCGAGCTGGCGACCTCAGCCGACGTGAGCTTCGGCAGCTATGCCAATTTCCGTGGAGTGATCTATGGAAACAACGGCAACAGCATCATCATGGGCAACTATGCGACCCTGACAGGCCTCCTGGCCATCAAGGGCTCGCTGAGTTTCTCCTCGGGCTCCAGCATCGCACTCAGCGCAGCCGACCAGGCTGCCATCGATGGTCTCAGCACCTGCGACGCCACCAGCGTGGGCCTGGTCGCCGACTACCACTTCGATGAATGCAGCTACAACGGCAGCTCGGGCGAAGCCCGCGACAGCCGCGGCAGCTACCACGCCACGTCCTCCGGCGCCAAGCCCAGCACCGCGGCAGGCGGCGTGGTGGGGCGCTACTTCAACAGCAGCGCGCTCAACAGCTACCTCACCACCACCAGCAAGGTGCCGCTGGCGGGTTCCTACACCATCGCGACCTGGTACCTCACGCCCTTCGCGATCGACAACACCAACAACATCCACTCGCTGGCCGCGCTGGATCCCGTCAGCGGCAGCTGCATCGGCGACTTCATGTACACCCGCGACAACGACGCCTACCGCTGGCGGGTCTACACCAATGCCAACGGGCCCGTCATCGGCTCGCAGGTGCTGAACCTCGCCAGCGGCTGGCACCACATCGCCCTGGTCGGCAGCGGCAGCAGCACCCAGCTCTACCTGGACGGCAGCTACCGCGAGACGCTGGGACTGCGCATCAACAGCGCCAGCAGCAGCTACGGCCTGCGCTATATCGGCAGCTCCTGCGACAGCCTGAGCCTGCAGGCCTTCCGCGCGCCGCTGGACGAGTTCATGGTCTTCAACACGGCCCTCGGGGCCAGCGACATCAGCGCCATCTACAACTACCAGCGCGCCGGCAAGAACTGGGACGGCACGACGCGCAACCTCAACAGCTGCGTGCCCGCCATCGCAAGCTTCGTGATCAGCGGCACGGGCTCGGCCTCCACCTGCTCGCCGCAAACCATCACCGTGACGGCCAAGGACAGCGGCGGCAACACCATCACCGGCTACACCGGCACCGTCACGCTGCGCACGTCCAGCGGCATGGGCACCTGGGCTCTGGGCAGCCCGGCACCGGGTGGCGGCTTCTCGGCAGGCAGCAATAACGGTCAGGCCACCTACACCTTTGTCAGCGGCGATGCCGGCGTGGCCCGCTTCACGCTGAGCCATGCGGCCGCCCGGGACCTCACCGTGCTGGTGACGGACACCAGCACCCTGGCGAACAGCACCTCCGCCACGGTGCAGTTCCGCGACAACGCCTTCGTCTGGACCGAGGACCTCAACGACAAGATCGCCGGCAGCTGGATCGGCGTGGCCGGCCGCCCGCACGACATGAAGCTCACGCTGGTGAAGAAGGACGCGGTCACCGGCGCCTGCGGCCCCGCCACCGACTACACCGGCAGTCGCAACCTCAAGCTCTGGCGCACGGACAGCGGCGGCGCCTGGACGGCACCCAGCGTAGTCTCGCCTGCCCTGAGCATCCCCACGGCCAAGCCTGCCGCCAGCAACCTCACGCTGAACTTCAGCACCGGCGCCGCCACCTTCAATCTCGGCACCAGCGACGTCGGCCAGTACACCCTCAGCGTCGCGGACGAGACCGGCACCTACGCCACCAATGCCATCAGCGGCAGCAGCAGCCTGATGACGGTGCGGCCCTTCGCCATCGTCGTCAGCGGGATCAAGATGGGCAGCACCAACAACCCCAACGGCAGCGGCCCCAGCGATGCCATCCTGGGAGCGGCCGGCGCCAACTTCAGTGCCACGGTGGCGGCCTACCGCTGGAGCAACGCCGCCGACGTCGGCGACGCGGGCGACGCCACCGGCGTCAGCACCAACGACGGGGTGCCGGATGCCAATGTCGGCTTCGCCGCGATCACCGCAGGAGGCATCGCACCCGGTTTCGCACACACGGCGGTCCTGCGCCCTGCCAGCGGCATCCCGGCCCTGGGCACCCTCAACAATGGCTCGGTGGCCGTCACCGGCGGCAGCACCACCGTCAGCAACCTCCAGTACACCGAGGTGGGCGGCTTCCAGTTCGACACCAGCAATGTGCTGACCGGCTACCTCGGTCTCAACATGCGCGGCTACTTCTTCAATGCCGGCGGCGTCCAGAACGCGATGGTGGGCCGCTTCATCCCCGCCAGCTTTGCCGTCTCCAACGGCTCGGTGACCCACCGCAGCACGGCCTCCTGCACCCCGGCCGCCGGTTTCAGCTACCTGGGCGAGAACTTCCAGCTCGGCTTCGACCTGGAGGCGCGCAATGCGCTGGGCAGCCGGACCCTCAACTACACCGGCAGCTATGCCAAGCTGAACCTGACGGTGCCCGCCAACCTCGGGCCCGCGGGCGTGGCCGGCAGCACCACCTTCAAGACCGGCGGCGGGCGCCTCAGCGCGGTGAGCAGCACCGGCAGCTGGAGCAACGGCGCCGCCAGCGCGACCCTGGTCCTCAACGCCGCCCGCGCCACCGGTGCCGGCGGCGCCAGCAGCCCCGATGGACCCTTCAATGCCAGCTTCGGCATCCTGCCCTCGGACGGCGAGGCCAGCGGCGTGAGCGCGCCCAATCTCGACACCGATGTCCCGGCCAACGGTGCCGAGCGCGGCTTGGTCGCGACAGTTGCCCTGCGCTATGGTCGCCTGCGCCTGCAAAATGCAATAGGCTCCCAGCATCGCCCCCTCAGCGTGCCACTGCAGGCGCAGTACTGGGATGGCAGCGTCTACCAGATCAACACTCAGGACAGCTGCACCCGGATCAGCAGCAGCCAGATCAGCTTCGGGAACTACCGCAAGACCATGACCAGCTCGGACGCCACCATGCTCGCCAGCCCCATCACCGTCAACCAGGGTCAGGCCTTGATCACGCTGGCCAAGCCGGCCGCCGGCCGCAGCGGCAGCTACGACCTGGCCCTCGCCCTGGGCAGCACCGCCACGGATGCCAGCTGCCTCAGCTGGTCCCCACCGCCCGCGCCCGCTGCCAGCAGCGGCGCCAATCTGAGCCACCTGCGCTGGCCCTGGTGTGGCACGGCCGCGGACAAGGACCCCAGCGCCCGGGCCAGCTTCGGGCTCTACACGGGCACCGACTCCATCATCTACCAGCGGGAGAACTGAGTTGATCCGCACACAGCGCCTCCAGCCCGGAGGCCGGCCATGAAGACACTGCTGCACAAGCTGGGCAGCCCCTGGCGCAAGGCCCTGGGCCAGGGCGGCGTGCTGGCCTTTCGCGCTTCGTCCGAGGGCTTCAGCTGGGTCGAGCTGGCACCCGGCAAGACCTGGCCCCGCGAGGTCCTGAGCGTGGGCGAGCTCGCCCGGGGCGACGAAGACACACCACAGTGGCTGCACAAGCTCGGCAGCCTGGGCCTGAGTGGCGGCCAGGTCATCGCCCTGCTGGAGCTGGACGACTACGCCGTCTACAAGCTCCCCGCCCCCAATGTGCCGCCCGACGAGCTCAAGGCCGCGGCGCGCTGGCAGCTCAAGGAGCTGGTCGAGGGCAAGCTGGAGCAGCTGACGATCGACGTGCTGCAGGCCGGCGACGACTCCCGCAGCCAGAAGGAGATGCTGGTCTTCGCGGCCCGCAATGCGGCCATCGAGCGCGTCTGCCAGGCCGGGACGGCGAGTGCGAAGGAGACACGGGTCGTCGATGTCTGGGAAACCGCCCAGCGCAACCTGCAGACGGCGCAGGCGGCCATGGACGGTCTGGCCGACAAGGCCACCGCCGCCCTCATGCTGCTGCCCGGCCAGTGCCTGCTGACCATCTGCGCCGGCGAGGAGCTCTACTACACCCGGCGTCTCGACGCCGACGACCGCCTCTTCGAGCGCGCCACCAGCACGGCCAAGGAGGCCGTCCGGGAGGAGGTGCCCCTGGGCTTCGAGTACATGCCCGGTGACGAGCTCAGTTTCGGCAGCATGGAGTCCGAGGAATCCAGCCTCATCATCGAGCTGCAGCGCTCCATCGACGTCTGGGAGCGGTCCTGGCCCGGAAGGCCGCTGAGCCGGCTCTATGTGCTCAGCGCCGACCATGCGGAAGCGGTGGCCCGGCTGCTGCAGAAGGAGCTGGGGCTGCGCACCCTGGCCCTGCTGCCGCAGCAGCTCTTCACCGGGGACGCCCTGGCCCAGGGTCAGGTCTTGCCTGCCGCCTGCCTGCCCCTGCTGGGTGCCGCCCTGCGCGACGAATCGGCCCGCCCCTAGATCGCCATGGCACAACAGATCAACCTCCTCACTCCCATCCTGCTCAAGCCGCGGCGGCATTTCACCGCGACGGCGATGGCGCAGGGCCTGGGCCTCGTGCTGGTCGGCAGCCTGCTGCTGGCCGGCTGGATCCATGGGCGCGCCGAGCAGCGGCGAGCCGAATTCCTGGCACGGCAGCAAGCCCTGCAGGCCGAGCAGCAGGCCCTGAGCCGCAGCCTGGCCGGCCTGCCGGCCACCACCGACCTCAAGGCCCTGGAATCCCAGATCAAGGTGCTGAAGGAGCAGCAGGAGGGGCAGGCTGAACTGCTGCAGTCGCTGCGCAGCGGCCACCAGATGGCCGGTGAACGGCACAGCGACCTGCTGGCCCTCGTCGCCAGCACCGTGCCTGCCTCGGTCTGGCTGCAGGGCCTGCGCTGGCAATCCGGCCAGCTGGAGCTCAGTGGTGGCACGCTGGACCCCGCCGCCCTGCGCGCCTGGCTGACCCAGCTGCAGGGGCAGGCGCTGCTGCACCGGGTCGTGATGGCCGAGCTCAGGCTGGAGATGGTCTCGGCTGCCCAGGCCGGCAATGGCGGCGCCACGGCCATCGCCGGCCGCCTGCAGCTGCCACCAGGCGCAGGCGGCGCCGGCCAGCCCATCTGGGCCTTCCAGCTTCGCGGGGCCGACCCGGGCGTGAAGGTGGCGGCCAGCACCGGAGCCCGGCCATGAACGCGCCCCTCTTCCTCCAGGACGCCCTGAAGCGCTGGAGCCGCATCGCGGCCCGCATCGATGCCTTGAGCCTGCGCGAGCGGGTCTTCCTCTTCCTGTGCCTGGCCGTGGTGCTGGTGCTGGCCGTGGACACCCTCTTGCTGGACCCCATGATGCGCGAGCAGCGCGAACAGCAGGGGCTGCTGCAGCGCCAGGGGCAGGACCTGCAGCGCCTGCGCGACCAGATCAACCAGCTCAATGCGCTGAGCCAGGGCGACTCCGAGCTGGCACGCCGGCGCCGTGAGCTGAGCCAGCTGAACGACAGCCTGCAGACCCAGTCCCAGCAGCTGGACCAGCTGCGCCAGGGCAGCGGCACCCTGCCCCAGCTCCCCCAGCTGCTCACCAGCCTGCTGCAGAAGCAGGAACGCCTGCAGCTCACCCGCCTGGACAGCGGCGCGCGCCCGGCCGCCGAGATGGCCGGCCGGCTCGTCGCGCCGCAGGGCCTGCAGTGGCAGGCCGTGGACCTGGAGATGCGGGGCGACTACCTCGAGCTCATGCGCTATCTGGCCCGGCTCGAGCAGGCCCTGCCCGAGCTGCGCTGGGGCCCCTTGCAGATCCAGGGCGACGCGCTGGAGGGGGCGCACCGCATGAGCGTGCAGATGTATGTGCTGAGGCCCCAGTCATGAACCCACGTCTTTCACCGGGCCTGCGACAGCCGCTGCGTCTCGGCGCCCTGCTGGCATTGGGACTGGCACTGAGCCAGGCCGGCCCGGCGGTCGCCCAGCCCTCGCTGCGCGACCCCATGCAGCCCCCCGCCGTGCTGCGCGCGCCAGCCGCATCCGGCGCAGGCCCGCTGGCCGCGCTGGCCCTGCCCGAGAACGCCCAGGTGCTGATCACCGAGGGCAAGGCCTATGCGCTGATCGGCAGCCGCCGCTACGCGCAGGGCGAACGCATCGGCAGCGGCCCCGAGGCCCTGCTCGTTGAGCGCGTCAACGAGCATGGGGTCTGGTTGCGCAGCCGCGAGGGGCTGCATGCCCTGCCCATGGTCAGCGGTGTCAGCAGGAAGCCCAGCCCCGAATCCGGTTCGCCCGACAAGTCTCAAGAGAAAAGGGATCGCCCATGAAACGCCCCGCCCAGTCCGCCCTCCGGCCCGCCCCGCGCCCGGGTCCGCAGCGCCTTGGCCATGCCGCCCTGCTGCTGGGCCTGGGCCTGCTGAGTGCCTGCGCCGAGAAGCCCCTGCAGCTGGCCCAGCCCGTGGCCGCCTTGCGCGCCGAGCTGGACGCCGCCCGCGCCCGTGCCGCGCAGGCCGAGGCCCAGTCGGCGGCCGCAGCCGCCAGTGCGCCGGCCGCGGCGCCGGCCCCGCCGGCCAGCGTGCCGGCGGAGCCGCGCTTCGATCTCGTCGTCAACGGCGCCCAGGCGCGTGACGTCTACCTGTCCCTGGTGGCCGACACCCGCTACAGCATGATCGTCCACCCCGGCGTCAGCGGTCAGCTGTCCCTGACCCTCAAGGGCATCACGCTGCGCGAGGCCCTGGAGTCGCTGCGCGATGTCTACGGCTACGACTTCCGCATCGAGGGCCGCCGGGTCACGGTCTACCCGGCCACGATGCAGACCCGCGTGTTCAGCCTCAACTACCTGCCCGGTCAGCGCGTGGGCCGCAGCGACCTGCGGGTCAGTGCCGGCGCGGCCATGGTCGCCAGCCAGACGGGCAACACCTCGAGCAACGGTACCGGCACCGGCTCGACGGGCGCCAGCCAGGCGCAGCAGCAGCCCGAGAGCAGCCACGTGAGCACGGCCACCAAGTCCGACTTCTGGGCCGAGACCCAGGAGGCCCTGCGCCATCTCGTCGGGACCGGCGAGGGTCGCAGCGTGATCGTCAGCCCGCAGGCCAGCACCGTGGCCGTGCGGGCCATGCCGGAGGAGCTGCGCACCGTCGAGGCCTTTCTGCGCGCCACGCGCGCTGCCGTGGAGCGCCAGGTCATGCTGGAGGCCAAGATCGTCGAGGTCGAGCTGCGCGAGGGCTACCAGAGCGGCATCGACTGGTCCATCCTCGGCAAGCGCGGCGCCCTGGGCCAGACCAGCGTCAACCCCTCCATCCCGAGCGGCGTCAACACCATCGTCAACCCGCTGGTCAGCAACCTGAACAACCTGCCGGTGCTGTCCACCGCGAACCAGAGCCCGGCCTGGTCCGACCTCATCCCCCTGCCCTCCGCAGGCAATGGCACCCTGGGGCTGGCGCTGAGCAAGGGCGGCTTCCAGGGCCTGATCAGCTTCCTGGAAAGCCACGGTGACACGCAGATCCTGTCCAGCCCCCGCGTGGCCACGCTCAACAACCAGAAGGCGGTGCTCAAGGTCGGGTCGGACGACTACTTCGTCACCGGCATCTCCGGCGGCAATGCCAACACCGGCACGGGCAACACCACCAACAACGGCGGCGTGGTCATGCCCACGCTGACGCTGACGCCCTTCTTCTCAGGCATCGCCCTGGACGTCACCCCCCAGATCGACGACGGCGACATGATCACCCTGCACGTGCACCCCTCCGTCACCAGCGTGACCGAGCGGACCAAGCAGGTGGACCTGGGCGCGGCCGGCAACTACCGCCTGCCGCTGGCCTCCAGCACCGTCAACGAGACCGACACCGTGGTGCGCGTGCCCGATGGCGCCATCGTCGCCATCGGCGGCCTGATGCAGCAGGAGAGCAGCAGGCGCGGCTCCGGCCTGCCCGGCGCGGACGCGACCCCGCTCACCGCCACGCTCTTCGGCAACCGGGCCAACAGCGGCCGCAAGCGCGAGCTGGTGGTGCTGATCAAGTCCAGCATCATCCGCAGCGTCCAGGACTGGGAGCAGGAAACCGCCCGCAGCGCCCAACTGCTGGAAGAAGCGGACGCCAAGAGCCGTCGGGTCATCCGCGTCGGCACGCCCTGAGCCAGCGGCCCCTGCCGATCGCCCAGCGCACAGGCGTGCGCGCGGGCTGTCCCTGCTTGGGGGGCCATGCGCCCCCCTGCTCACCAGAGTTTCCCGCTTGTCAGGCGGCAGGGCTTCCGTGATAGTCGGCCCGTGATGAAAGTCAGGGGGAACGACTTGTCCACAGCCTTTGTGTCCCAGACCCAGGCCGGTGCTGCAACAGCCAGCGCCTCCATGCTGGTCGCGCAGCAGCTGCACCAGCAGACCATCCAGCATTCCCATGAGCGCAGCCAGGCCTTCGGCCTGCAGCCGGCACAGGCCCCGGACCTGCACCGGCTGAGCGAGACCGCGCTGCAGGAGGTGCAGCATCGCAACGCGCGCTTGTGCACCCAGGCTCTGCCCGTCATGGAGATGCTCTACGAGCAGCTGGCCCATGCCCAGAGCATGGTCGTGCTCAGCGACGCAAGCGGCACGGTGCTCCATGCCCTGGGCGACCCCAGCTTCCTGGCCCGCGCCCAGCGCGTGGCTCTGAGTCCCGGCGCCCGCTGGGCCGAGGCGGACAAGGGCACCAATGCCATCGGCACCGCCCTGATGACCGAGGCCCCCACGCTGGTCCACGGCGCGGAGCACTACCTGCGCTCCATGCACTTCCTGACCTGCTCGGCCGCCCCCATCTTCGACCACAAGGGCGCGCTGCTGGGCGTGCTGGACGTCTCGGGCGACCGCCGCTCCTACCACCCGCACACCCTGGCCCTGGCGAGCCTGGCGGCGCGGCTGATCGAGTCCCAGTGGTTCGCCGACCGCTTCCGCCAGTCCCCGCAGCTGCAGATGCACGGCCAGGCCGAGGGCCTGGGCACGCTGCAGGAAGGCGTGCTCGCCCTCGCCGAGGACGGCCATGTGCTGGGCATCAACCGCCGCGGCCTGGACCTGCTGGGCAGTGGCACGGCCACCCTGCACCGGGAGTCGGTGCAGAGCCTGTTCGGCCTCAGCATGGAGCAGCTGATCACCGCAGCACAGCACGACCAGCCCCTGCCGGTGCAGATACCCACTCGCCACGAGCAGCTGCCGCAAACCCTGCACCTGAAGCTGCGCTGGCCCGCGCAGCGCCTGGTCAGCTGGGCCAGCGCAGGAGCCGGGCTGGCCACCGGCGTGGCCACGGGCATGGGCGAGGGGCTGGCCGGCGGCGCCCTGCCGGGCAGCTACCTGAACAGGCCCGCACCGGTCGCGGCCAGCGGCCTGCTGAGCCCCACGCCCTCGCGCAACAGCGGCATGGGCCTGCAGCCGCCGCCCCTGCGCGAGACCGAGGCGCTGGCCATCCGCGACGCCATCCGGGCGGCGGGCGGCAACCTCTCGCTGGCCGCACGCCAGCTGGGCATCGGCCGCAGCACCCTCTACCGCAAGCTGCGGCAGGACGGCCTGCTGGTGCCCAAGGGCTGAGCGCCCACGCAGGGGCGCGGGCAGGCAAGACCTGACCCTGCGGGTGCAGTGCCCCCAGGCGTCTGTCCGACGTGAGTCCGGCTTCAGCCCAGCGTCAGCCCCGCGCCGCTTCAGCGCTGGGGCAGCCGGCCGGCAAGCGCCTGCGCCATGCGTTCGGCGGCCCCCCGGTGCTCGGCTGCAAAGTCACGTGCCCGCGCCGCCTGCTGCGCCAGGGCACCCGGCTCGGCCAGCAGGCCGGTCGCCATCGTCACCGCCTCGGCCAGGCTCGGTACCCGGCATGCCGCCCCGGCCTGTTCGGCCAGCGCCGCGGCCTCGTTGAAATTGAAGGTGTGCGGGCCCATCAGCAGCGGGCAGCCGCAGGCCGCCGCCTCGATCAGGTTCTGGCCGCCCAGGGGCTCGAAGCTGCCGCCCAGCAGGGCCAGATCGGCCAGGCCGTAGTAGAGCGGCATCTCGCGCAGGGAGTCACCCAGCCAGACCTCGGCTGACCAGGCCTCGGGCGGGGGCAGGTCTTGCCCCACCCAGCTGCTGCGCCGCGCCAGGCTGAAACCGGCGTCGCGCACCAGTGTGGCCACCTCATCGAAACGCTGCGGATGCCGGGGCACGATCAAGAGCAGCGGCCGCGCACCACCGGCCTCGGGGCGTTGACGCCAGGCGCGCAGCAGCGCCGCCTCCTCGCCCTCGCGGCTGACGGCCATCAGCAGCACCGGGCGGCGCGGCTGGGGCTGCGCGGCGGCCCAGGCCTGTCCGCGCGCCAGCAGCGCCTCGTCAGGCTGGAGGTCGTACTTCAGATTGCCGCAGACCTGCACCTCGCCGACACCCGCCTCGCGCAGGCGCCGGGCGTCATCGGCGGTCTGCGCCAGGGCCAGGGCCAGGCGTGCGGCGGCCGGATGCAGCAGGGCCCGCAGGCGCTGACCCTGGCGGGCGCTCTTGGCGGACAGGCGCGCATTGGCCAGCACCACGGGCAGGCGGCGGCGCGCAGCCTCGGCCATCAGGCTGGGCCAGATCTCGGTTTCCATCAGCACCCCGGCAATAGGCTGATGGCGGTCCAGGAAGCGGCGCACGGCACCGGGGGTGTCCAGGGGCAGCCAGCGCTGGGCATCACCCTCTCGCAGCAGTTCGCGCCCGGTCTCGCGGCCGGTGGCTGTCGAATGGGTCAGGAGCAGGCGCAGGTCTGGCCGCCTGGCGCGCAGGGCGGCGATGAGGGGCGCGGCGGCCCGCGTCTCGCCCATGGACACTGCATGCAGCCACAGCGCGCCCGGCGCCGTGCGCTCACCGAAGCCGAGCCGCTCGGCCCAGTGAGCGCGGTACAGAGGCTCGGCCCCGCCCCGCCGCCACAGCTTCAGGAAGTACAGCGGCGTGGCCAGGCGCAAGGCCGCCGCATAGCCCCAGCGCGCCAGGCGCTCGGCCCAGGCACCGGGTGGGCGTGCGGAAGAAGGCGGCGTGCCCAAGCCTTCAGTGGCCGGCCGCGAAGGTGGCGTCCGGCTTCACGCGCTTGAGCTGGGCCAGCACCGCATGCTCGATGCGCTCCAGGGCCTCGGGCGTGTGGCCCTCGAAGCGCAGCACCAGCACCGGCGTGGTGTTGGAGGCGCGGATGAGGCCGAAGCCGTCTTCGTACTCGATGCGCAGGCCGTCGATGGTGACGATCTCCTTGGCATCGGGGAACTCGGCCACCTCCTTGAGCGTGGCGACCACGCTGTGGTGCTCGCCCTCGGCGCAGGGCACGTTCAGCTCGGGCGTGGCGAAGCTGGTGGGCAGCGCGTTGAGCACGGCGCTGGGGTCGGCATGGCGCGAGAGGATCTCCAGCATGCGGCCGGCCGTGTACATGGCGTCGTCAAAGCCGTACCAGCGCTCGTTGAAGAAGATGTGGCCCGAGAGCTCCCCGGCCATGGGCGCACCGGTCTCCTTCAGCTTGGCCTTGGCCAGGGAATGGCCCGTCATCCACATCAGCGGCTTGCCGCCGTGCTCGCGGATCCAGGGGGCCAGGCGTTGCGTGCACTTGACGTCGAAGATGATCTCGGCGCCGGGATTGCGCTTGAGGATGTCGGCGGCCAGCAGCATGATCTGGCGATCCGGCATGATCATCTGGCCGTCCTTGGTGACGATGCCCAGACGGTCGCCGTCGCCGTCGAAGGCCAGGCCCAGTTCGGCGTCGCAGGCATGGACGATGCGCTTCAGGTCCTCGAGGTTCTCGGGGCGCGAGGGATCCGGGTGATGGTTGGGGAAGTCGCCGTCGACCTTGGAGTAGATGTCGATCACCTCGCAGCCCAGGGCGCGCAGGATGGCGGGCGCGCTGGCACCGGGAATGCCGTTGCCGCTGTCCACCACGATCTTCATCGGGCGGGCCAGCTTGCAGTCCTTGACGATGCGGTGGCTGTACTCGGCGCCGATGTCCATGGCGCCCACGCGACCCTGGCCGGTGGCGTAGTCCTCGGCCTCGATGCGGCGGCGGATGTCCTGGATCTGCTCGCCATACACGGCGGCACCCTTGAGCACCATCTTGAAGCCGTTGTAGTCCTTGGGATTGTGGCTGCCCGTGACCTGGATGCCCGAGTTGCAGCCGTGCTTGCCGCGCGTGGCGGCCACGTAGTAGAGCATGGGCGTGGTCACGGCGCCGATGTCCACGACGTCGATGCCCGTGGACTGCAGGCCGCGGACCAGGGCCGCCACGAGGCCGGGACCCGAGAGCCGGCCATCGCGGCCCACGGCCACGGCTTTCTCGCCCAGCTTCAGGGCTTCGGTGCCGAAGGCCCGGCCCAGGTGCTCGGCCAGGGTCTCGTCCAGGGTCTGGCCCACGACGCCACGGATGTCATAAGCCTTGAAGATGGAAGCGTGAACTTGCATGCGTTGTGCCTCGGCAGCCGGGGGCTGCATCGTCCTTGTAGGTTTGTTTCAGCGCGATTGTAGGCATGGGTGAAAGCGGGCTCCGTGACCTTGATGTAACCCGGGCGCGCGGCCTGCAGCACGCCCTCGTCGATTCGCGCCCGGGCGCGTCTGTCCGTCGCGTGCCGGCAGCAGCAGGACCGGTGCCTGCCTACACTGCACGCCATGACTGGTCTGATGCCGCCCCCATGAAGCCCTCCTGGACCACCGCCTGGTTCAGCACCTGGCGCCTGAGCAAGACTCATGCGCAGCCCGGGTGGCTGCGCCTGCTCCTGTGCATCCTGGTCGGTGCAGGGTTCGGGGCCAGCATGGTGGTGCTGGCGGCCCTGCTGTCGGGCAATCTGCTGGACACCGGCTGGTGGCGCCCCAGCCTCGCCATGTCCATGCAGCTGGGCAGCCTGATCGCCTCGATGACCCTGGCCTGCTTTCGCCTGGTGGAGCTCAGCCTGCCGGCATCGAGCCTGGCAGGGCTCAACGACGGCAGGGATTTCCGGAGCGTGCTCGTGTTCGTGGGGATCCCCACCCTGTGCAGCGGCCTGGGGTTGACGATGGTAGACACCTGGCATCGCTGGCAGCGCCTGGGCTACCTTCCGTTGCCCCGCCTGCCCGACAAGAGCACGCTCATCACCTTCCTGTTCTGCGGCGCGCTCTTTGCGGGCCTGAGCCTCTGGCGCATGCGCGCCCAGCTTCGCGCAGAGAAGGCGCAGAGCCAGCTCAGCGAAGCCCAGCTGCGCCTGCTGCAGGCCCAGATCGAGCCGCACTTCCTCTTCAACACCCTGGCCAATGTCCAGGGCCTGATCGACTACGACCCTCCGCGCGCCAAGCACATGCTGGACGCCTTCACCGACTACCTGCGCGCCAGCCTGCAGCAGCTGCGGGCCCAGGATGTGAGCCTGGCGCAGGAGCTGGACCTCGCCCGGGCTTACCTGGAGGTGATGCAATGCCGCATGGGCGATCGCCTGCAGACGCGGCTGGATGTGCCCGAGACCTTGCGCGAGGCCCGCATTCCGCCCCTGCTCCTGCAGCCCCTGATCGAGAACGCCATCCACCACGGCCTGGAGCCGCAGCTGGCGGGCGGCCTGCTGCAGCTGCGGGCGCGGGCGCAGGGCCCGGGGCTGCAGATCGACATCGAGGACAGCGGCATCGGCCTCGCCCTCGCCCGACAGCGCCCGCGCCGGGGCCATGGCCTCGCCTTGCAGAACATCCGCGAGCGCCTGCTCGCGGCCTATGGCCCGGACGCCTCCCTGGCGCTGATGGACGGGCCGGGCGGCGTGGGCACTCGGGTCCGCCTGACCCTTCCCCAGCTGCGCCCCCATTCCTCCGACACGCATGACTGACCAACCCGCCCCCGCGGCCACCGCCCTGCTGGCCGACGACGAGCCCCACCTCAACCGCGTGCTGCAAGACCGTCTGCGTGAGCTCTGGCCGGCCCTGCGCATCGTGGCCGTGGCGGCCAACGGCGCCGAGGCCGCCGAGCAGATCGCCCGCCTGCAGCCCGACATCGCCTTCCTGGACATTCAGATGCCCGGCCTCAGCGGCCTGGAGGTGGCCCAGGGCATCGAGGGCCCCACCCGCGTGGTCTTTGTCACCGCCTACGACCAGCATGCGCTGGAGGCCTTCGAGCAGGAAGCCGTGGACTATGTGCTCAAGCCGGTCCGGGCCGAGCGGCTGCAAAGGACGGTCGAGCGCCTGCAGCGCGCCCTCGCCCTGGGGCCCTCCGGGCAGGCGCCGGATGACCAGCTGCAGCGGCTCCTGCGTCAGCTGCTGTCCGACACTTCCGCCGCCGGCAAGCCGCCGCTGCGCCATCTGCGCGCAAACCAGGGCCAGCTGACGCACCAGATCCCGGTGGAGGACATCCTCTACTGCCAGGCCGACGACAAGTACACCGTCGTGCGCACCGCTGCGTCCGAGTTCCTGATCCGCACGCCCATCAGCGAGCTGCTGACTCAGCTGGACCCGCAGCGCTTCTGGCAGGTGCACCGCGCCACTCTGGTCAATGTCGACCACCTGCAGTGCACGCGGCGCGACGGCAACGGCAAGCTCTTCCTGCGCCTGCAGGGCCTGGACGGCGAGCTGGCGGTGAGCCGCGCCTACGTGCATCTCTTCAAGGCCATGTGAGCAAGGCACCGGCCGCTTGCCATCCGGCGCCCGCGCTTGCCGTTCGTCGCAGGGCCGGTGCGTGAGGGACACTCGCCGCCTACGCTGCTTCCGTGTCTCCTTCATCGCCCCGACATGAGCACCCCGCCCCGCTTCGCCGACGAACTCCAGCTGGCCTTCAGGCGCTACTTCCGCCTGGCCAAGGTGCGCAGGGAGTCCCTGCTGGCACGCCTGCTGATCACCAGCGGCTTCGCCCTGGCCTTTCCTACGGGGCTCCTGGCCGTGACCCTGGTCTTCGGCGCGCGGCCGCTGAATCTCGCCAGTGTGCTCGCCAGCTATGCCTGCGGCTTCCTGATCGCCTTCATGATCCACGGCGGCTACCGCCTCAGCGAGCGGCTGCTGCCCCAGTCCACCCTGGACCGCCTCAATGCCGGCGGCTGGCGCGCCGGGCTCTTCTTCAGCCTGATGCCCATGCTGTGCATCGCTTCGGGCCTGCTGCTCTTCGGCCAGCTGCTGGGCTGGTGGATGCAGGCCCGTGTGGAGACGCCCTTCGACAGCCCCCAGGGCCTGAGCCGCTTCCTCTTCCTCTCCCTCGTGTTTGCCCTGGTCGGCTGGTACCTGGATCACCAGCACCGCCGCCGCCAGGCCCTGCAGCTGCTGGCCACCGAGGCCCAGCTGCTGCGCCTGCAGGCTCAGATCGAGCCGCACTTCCTCTTCAACAGCCTGGCGGCCGTGCAGAGCCTGATCAAGCCGGCCCCGGACCGCGCGCTGGAAATGCTGGAGCACTTCACCGACTACCTGCGCGCCAGCCTCTCGGCCCTGCGCGAGGACAGCTGCCCGCTGGCCGCCGAGCTGCAGCTGGCCCGCAGCTACCTGGGGCTGATGCAGATCCGCATGGGCGAGCGCCTGCGCTTTGACATCGAGGCCACACCCCAGGCCGAGGCCCTGCGCCTGCCGCCCCTGCTGCTGCAGCCCCTGGTCGAGAACGCCATCGTCCATGGCCTGGAAGGCAAGGACGAGGGCGGCGAGGTGCGCGTGCGGGCCTGGGTGCAGGACCGCCATCTCCTGCTGGAGGTGCGGGACGATGGCCTGGGCTCGCAATCCCGCCCGCGCCGCGCCCGCCCGGGCCATGGTCTGGCGCTGAAGAACATCCGCGAGCGCATCGCCACCCGCTATGGCGAGCGTGCCGAGCTGCAACTGACCCTGGACGAGCAAGGCTGCCAGGCCCTGCTGCGTCTGCCCCTGGACCTACTCGAACCCAAGCCATGAGCCTGCGCGCCCTGATCGCCGACGATGAAATCCACCTGGCCGAGCACCTGAAGTCCGAGCTCGCGCAGCTGTGGCCCGAGCTGGAGATCGTGGCCCTGGCCCGCAGCGGCCGGGAAGCCGCCGCCCAGATCGAGGCCCTGCAGCCCGACATCGCTTTCCTGGACATCCAGATGCCTGGCCTCACCGGGCTGGAGGTGGCCGAGGGCATCGAGGGCCCGACCCGCGTGGTCTTCGTGACCGCCTTCGACGAGTTCGCCTGCCAGGCCTTCGAGCAGGCAGCCCTGGACTACGTGCTCAAGCCGGTCAAGACGGACCGCCTGCTGAAGACCGTGCAGCGCCTGCAGGCCAGCCTGGCGGCGCCTACGCCCGCAGACTGCGGCGATGGCGGCGATGGCGGCGCCCTGGCCCAGGCCCTGGGCCGCCTCCAGGGCACGGCTGCGCCGGCGCCGCTGCTGCGCTACGTCCGCGCCAGCCAGGGCGAGCTGATGCACCAGATCCCCATCGCCGAAGTCATCTACTTCCATGCCGATGACAAGTACACCTGCGTGCGCACGGCCGAGGGCGAGTACCTGATCCGCACCCCCATCGCCGAACTGGCCCAGCAACTGGACCCGCAGGATTTCTGCCGGGTGCACCGCGCCACCCTGGTCAACCTGGCCCACCTGGCCGGCACCCGGCGAGACGAGCTGAGCCGGCTCTTCCTGCGCTTTCGCGGGCTGAGCCAGGAGCTGCCGGTGAGCCGGGCCTACGTCCACCTCTTCAAGGCGATGTGAGCGGCGCGACAGGGCGGCGCGGCCAGCGTTCACAGGTCCGATTTCGTCCAGTCCCGGGTCGGTGGGCCGCCTAAGATGGGCCCATGTCAAGCCTTGCACCCAGCCCCCAGCTCAGCCCCGAGCACTGCTACCCCGCCCTGCTGGCGCGCGACGCGCGTTTTGACGGGCTCTGGTTCGTGGGCGTGAGCTCCACCGGCATCTACTGCCGGCCGGTGTGTCGGGTGAAGACGCCGCGGCGCGAGAACTGCCACTTCTTCGCCAACGCGGCCCAGGCCGAGGCCGCCGGCTACCGCCCCTGCCTGCGCTGCCGCCCCGAGACCGCGCCGGCCCAGGACCTGCGCTGGAGCGTGACCGACGCCAGCCGCACCCTGGCCCGACAGGCCGCGCAGCTGATCGAGGCCGATCCGCGCCAGAACGTCAGCGCCCTGGCCGAGCGGCTGGGCATCAGCAGCCGCCACCTCCAGCGCATCTTCGAGGCCGAGCATGGCGTCTCGCCCCTGGCCTTCCTGCACACGCGGCGCCTGCTGCTGGCCAAGCAGCTGCTGATGGACAGTCCCCTGGCCATGGCCGAGGTGGCCGAGGCCGCGGGCTTCGGCAGCCTGCGGCGCTTCAACGCCCTCTTCCTGCAGCACTACCGCCTGCAGCCGGGCAGCCTGCGCAAGGCGGGCGAACCACCGCCTTCCGTCACCGCCTGCGGCGAGCCGGGCCTGCGCCTGGCCTACCGCCCGCCCCTGGCCGTCGACGCCCTGCTGGCCTTTCTCGAGGCCCGTGCCGTGCCCGGCGTGGAGCAGGTGGACCGCCGCCAGCAGCTGCTCAGCCGCAGCCTGCGCCTGCAGCACCAGGGCCGCTGGGCCGTGGGCCGACTGGTGGTCCGGTTCCAGCCCGAGCGCAGCACGGTGCTGCTGTCGCCCTGCTCCACGCTGTGGGTGGCGGCGGGCAGCCTGATCCCGCTCGTGCGCCGCTGGCTGGACCTGGACGCCGCCCCTGAGGCCATCCACCAGCAGCTCACGAGTCTGCCCGCGCTGGAGCCCGGCCTGCGCCTGCCCGGCTGCGTGGACCGTTTTGAGCTGGCCGTGCGCGCCGTGCTGGGCCAGCAGGTGACGGTGGCGGCGGCCCGCACCCTGGCCTCGCGCTTCGTCGAGCGCTTCGGCGAGCTGCTGCCCGAAGGCCACCGCACACCCGAAGTGCAGCGGCTCTTCCCCCAGCCCGAGACCATCGCCGTCCTGCCGGTGGAGGCCATCGCCGAGCTGGGCATCATCCGCACCCGGGCCCAGGCCCTGATCGCCCTGGCCCGGCAGTGGCCGACACTGGCCTATGCCCATCAGCGGGGCACGCAGGAGGAGGCGCTGGCCGAGGTGCAGGCCCTGCCCGGCATCGGCCCCTGGACCGCGCAGTACATGCTGATGCGCGGCTGGAGCGCCCCCGATCTCTTCCCGCCCGGTGACGTCGTGCTGAAGCAGCAGCTCACCGAGCCCGGCCAGCCCGCTCCCAGCCCCAAGGCCCTGGCCCTGCACGCCCAGGCCTTCAGCCCCTACCGTTCCTACGCCGTGCTGCAGCTGTGGCATCACGCGGCCCGATCCACACGAAGCAAGACCTGACACCATGCAAGACCATGCCCGGCTCGATGTGGCCGAACTGACGCTGCTGGCGGCCATCTGGGGCGCCTCCTTCCTCTTCCTGCGCCTGGGCGCCCCCTCGTTCGGGCCCCTGGCCCTGGCCTTTGTCCGTGTGGCGGGCGCGGGTCTGTTCCTGCTGCCTCTGCTGGCCTGGCAGGGGGGCCGCGAGGGCCTGTACGAGCTGCGCCGCGACTGGCGCCCGCTGATGCTGGTGGCCCTGCTCAACAGCGCCCTGCCCTTCGCCTTCTTCAGCTATGCGGCCCTGTCCATCACGGCGGGCCTGTCCAGCATCCTCAACGCCACCACGCCCATCTGGGGCGCCCTGGTGGCCTCGATCTGGCTGGGCCAGCGCCTGGACCTGGGCCGGCGCCTGGGCCTGCTGGTGGGCTTCGGCGGCGTGGTCTTCCTGGCCTGGGAGCAGGCCAGCTTCAAGCCCGGCGGCAGCGGCTGGGCCATCCTGGCCTGCCTGGGCGCGACCTGCTGCTACGGCCTCGCGGCCAGCGCCACGAAGAAATACCTCAGCCACACCCGCCCCCTGGCCGTGGCCACCGGCAGCCAGGCCTTCGCCGCCGTGCTGCTGGCCCTGCCGGCGGCGGTGCAATGGCCGGCGCAGATGCCAGGGCAGACGGCCTGGCTCAGTGCCATCGCGCTGGCCCTGCTGTGCTCGGGCCTCGCCTACATCCTCTACTTCCGGCTGATGAAGCGGGCCGGGCCCAGCTACGCGCTGTCGGTGACCTTCCTGATCCCGGTCTTCGCGGTGCTGTGGGGCGCGGTCTTCCTGGGCGAGTCCTTCACCCTGCACATGGCGGCGGGCTGCGGCATCGTGCTGCTGGGCACGGCCCTGGCCATCGGAGTGCTGAAGCTGCCGCAGCGGCAGGCGGCCTGAGCCACCTCTTGCGCAGAGCGGGCGCAGCCGTGCGGTGGTGGCTGTGTTGAGCCGCTCCGGCATCCTGCGGCTGGTCGCCTCAGCCAGCCACAGGGACCAGCACTCGCCATCCTCGCGTCAGGTAAATGAGCCATCTGGTCGGCCTGCGCGCTGTCCCTGGCCGTCCTGATCCCCGACTGCGCGTTGCGCTGGTGCCTGGCCTTCCTGGCGGGGCCCTTCAAGCCGCACAGGGCCGCCGGCTGCAACATCGTGCCGCCCGGGACGGCGCTGGGCATCGGCATCCGGGCCCCTTGCGCCGCGGCAGAGCCCGAAGGCCGCAGGCCCCTGCGGGCCAGGAATGCTTCTGGCGAGGCGCGCCGGGCGCATGCAGCGTGCCCAAGCGTGCATTCCGAACGGAAGTGCCCCCCCGGGGCCGCGCCAGGCCATGCAAAACTTCCTGCATCGTCTGGCTGGCCTGAAAGGTGCCCGAGATGCAAGTCGAACAGCTGACGCTCCGGCCCCGCGCCGGTGCCCCGACCGCCGACGCGCTGGCGCCCCTGCGCGCCATCCGGCCCGGCCTGCTGCTGGTCTTCGGCTCCGCCGCGTGGCTGCAGCGCGTGGCAGCGCCCCTGGCGGACGCCTTCCCCAACGCCCTGCGCATGGGCTGCACCACGGCGGGCGAGATCTCGGCCGACGGCGTCACCGACGACAGCTGCGTCATCACCGCCGTGCGCTTCGACCGGTGCCAGCTGGCGCAGGTCTCCACGCGCCTGACCGGCATGGCGGACTCCGCCGAGGCCGGCCGCCGCCTGGCCCGACAGCTGCCCGCCGAGGGGCTGCGCGCCGTCATCGTGCTGGGCCAGGGCGTGGCCATCAACGGCAGCGCGCTGATCGTGGGGATGGCCGAGGTGCTGGGCCAGCAGGTGCCCATCACCGGCGGCCTGGCGGGGGATGCCGCCGCCTTCACCGAGACATGGGTGCTGAACCAGTCCGGCGTGCACCGCGACGAGCTGGTGTGCCTCGGCCTCTACGGCGAGGCCCTGCAGTTCTCGCACGGATCCTTCGGCGGCTGGTCCCCCTTCGGACCGGCTCGCAAGGTGACGCGCTGCGAGCACAACGTGCTGTACGAGCTCGATGGCGAGCCGGCACTCGACGTCTACAAGCGCTACCTCGGCGAGCATGCCCGGGACCTGCCGGCCTCGGGCCTGCTGTTCCCCTTCGCGATGCTGGGCAGCGATCACACCGAGATCGGCCTGATCCGCACCATCCTCGGCGTGGACGAGGCCAGCGGCAGCCTCACGCTGGCCGGCGAGATCGATCCGGAGGGCTATCTGCGCCTGATGCATGCCGGCACCGATGCCCTGGTCGAGGGCGCTGAGGCCGCGGCGCAGGCGGCGCGCGAGATGCACGCGGGCGATGGCCAGGGCCTGGCGCTGCTGGTCAGCTGCGTGGGCCGCAAGCTGGTGATGGGCGGGCGCGTGGACGAGGAGATCGAGGCCGTGGCCGAGGTCTTCGGTCAGGGTGCCTGCATCGCCGGCTTCTACTCCAACGGCGAGATCAGCCCGTTCACCGGCAATCGGGAATGCAAGCTGCACAACCAGACCATGACCATCACCCACATCGCCGAAGCCTGAACGCCGCATGACGACTGCCCCGCCGCGCCGCCTGCACAAGCTGCTGGCCCGCCAGACCCGCCGCCTGCTGGGCTGCGAGGAAGACCAACTGCCCCAGGTGCTGGACGAGCTCGCCACGCTCGCGGCGCAGGGCAGCCTCTCGCCCGCGGCCGCGCACCTGCTGGGCGGGCTGGATACTTTTCTGCAGCGCGTTGGCGAGGCCTACGAGCACAGCGACCGCGACATCGACCTCAAGACCCGCAGCCTGGAACTGAGCTCGGTCGAGCTGACGGCCACCAACGAGCGGCTGCGCACCGAGCTGGCGAGCCGCACCCGCGCCATCGACTCCCTGCGTGACACCGCCCAGGAGTTGATGCAGTCCATCGACGCCGGCCTGCCGCCGCTGCGGGATGACAACCTCGAATCGCTGTCACGCCTGATGGGCGAGCTCGTGCGGGGGCGCGAAGAGAGCCAGCGGCGCCTGCAGTCGGCCCTCACCGAGCTGGCCCACCAGAAGTTCGCGCTTGACCAGCACGGCATCGTGAGCATCACCACGCTGGCGGGCGAGATCGTCTACGTGAACGACAAGTTCATCGAGATCAGCGGCTACTCCCGCGAGGAGCTGCTGGGCACCAATCACCGCCTCATCAACTCCGGCCACCACCCGGCGGAGTTCTTCGAGAACCTGTGGTCGACGATCCAGGCCGGCCGCGTCTGGCACGGCGAGATCTGCAACCGCGCCAAGAGCGGCAGGCTGTACTGGGTGCAGGCGACCATCGTGCCGCTGCTGGATACCCAGGGCCAGCCTGAACGCTTCATCGCCATCCGCACCGAGATCACCGAGCGAAAGCTGATGGAGGCCGCGCTGAAGGCCGCGGAGTCCCGGCTGCGCCACGTCACGAATGCCGTGCCCGGTGTGCTCTACCAGTGCCAGGTGCCCGCCGAGGGCGGGACGCCGCGCTACACCTTCGTCAGCGAGCGCCTCAAGGAACTGCGCGGCCTCGAGCCGGCCGAGTTGCTGGCGGACGGCAACGCGTCCACCCGCCAGCTCTTCCCGGAGGACCTGGAACGCTGCGCGCTCAGCACGGCCCGTTCCGTCCAGCAGCGCACGCCCTGGAGCGACGACTTCCGCATCCGCCTGCCGGATGGCTCGGTACGCTGGCTGCGCGGCGAGAGCCGCCCCGAGCCCGAGCTGACGCCGGACGGACAGCTCGTCTTCACCGGCCTGTGGCAGGACGTCACGCCGCTGAAGGAGGCCCATGCCCGGCTGCGCGACATCACCGAGAGCATCCCGGTGGCCGTGTTCCAGATCCTTCGGCCGCTCGAGGGCGCCCCGCGCATCGTGTTCTGCAGTGCGGCCCTGCAGGGCATCTGCGGCCTGAGACCCGAGAGGGCCGTGGCCGACCCCGACGCCATGATGGCCCGCGTCCACCCCGAGGATCGCCAGCGCATGGTGCAATCCTTCGAGCAGTCGGCGCGGCTTCTGCAGGCCTGGTCGCTGGACTACCGCCTGGTGCACCGGGACACCGGCGCCGTCGTGTGGGTCCACGGCGAGGCCCGCACGCAGCAGACACCCGAGGGCGGCATCGAGTGGAACGGCTACCTCGCCGACATCACCGAGGCCCGCGCTGTGTCCGAGGAGCTGCACCGCGCCAAGGACGGGGCCGAGGCGGCCAACCGCGCCAAGTCCGACTTCCTGGCCAATATGAGCCACGAGATCCGCACGCCCATGAACGGGATCATCGGCATGACCGAGCTGGCCCTGGACGGCGTGCTGGATGCCCAGCAGCGCGAGTACCTCACCATCGTGCGCTCCTCGGCCGACGCGCTGCTGCGGGTGATCAACGACATCCTGGATTTCTCCAAGATCGAGGCTGGCAAGCTGCAGATCGAGCACATCCCCTTCGTGCTGGAGCCGCTGGTGCAGGAGGTGCTGAAGCCGCTGGCCGTGCGTGCGGCGGACAAGGGCCTCGCGCTGCGCTGCGCGATGGCGCCAGGCCTGCCCACGCGCGTGCTCGGAGACCCGGGCCGGCTGCGCCAGGTGCTGATCAACCTGCTGGGCAATGCCATCAAGTTCACCGAGCGGGGCCTTGTCGAGCTGAGCCTGCGCCCCGGCCGTGCCGGCGAGGTGACGTTCACCATTGCCGACACCGGCATCGGCATCCCGGCCGAGAAGCTCGGCACCATCTTCGAGCCCTTCTCGCAGGAAGACAGCTCCATCACGCGGCGCTATGGCGGCACCGGGCTGGGGCTGACGATCTCGGCACGGCTCGTGGACGCCATGCAGGGCCGCATCTGGGTGGAGAGCACCCCCGGCGAAGGCAGCCGCTTCCACCTCGCCCTGCCGCTGTTGGCCGCAGGCCTGGACGAGCTTGCGCCCATGGACAGGGGCTCCGGCGACGTTGCCGAAGCGCAGGCCGCACCGGCCGGCGCTTCGCTGCGCGTGCTGCTGGTGGAGGACCATCCCGTGAACCAGCGGCTGGCAAAGCAGCTGCTGGAGCGCTGGGGGCATCAGGTGACGCTGGCCGACAACGGCGAGCGGGCCCTGGCCCGGCTCGCGGAAGAGCGCTTCGACCTCATCCTGATGGACAGAATGATGCCCGTGCTCGACGGCCTGGAGGCCACGCGCCGCTATCGAGCCACCGAGCAGGGACCGCGCACGCCCATCGTGGCCATGACGGCCAAGGCCATGCAGGGGGACCGCGACCGCTGCCTGGCCGCCGGCATGGACGACTACCTCTCCAAGCCGCTGGACCTGCGGGAGTTCAAGCGCCTGGTCGACCGCTATGCCAGCGCCTGCCCGTCTACGTCCGGTAGCAAGCCACCCGAGCCGCCCGATCCGGCGTTTGACCTTGCCGCCGGCCTCGCCGCCGTCGACCAGGACATCGTCGGCATCATCGCGCCCATCTTCCAGGAGCAGTGGCCCGTCGACGAGCAGCGCCTGCGCCAGGCCCTGGCGGACGGCGATCTCGACACCCTCATGCACACCTCCCACGCCCTCAAGTCCACCCTGCGCATGTTCGGCGCCACGCCGCTGGCCGACCTGGCCGCCGCGATAGAAGAGCAGACCGAGGCCGGCGACAGCACTGGCGTCGCCGATCGCCTGGAAGCGCTCATGGCCGGCATTCCCGCGCTGATGCGCCTGCTGCCGGCCGGAGAGGCCCCATGAGCCGCCAGCGCCAGGTACTGATCGTCGACGATGCGCCGGTGAACCTCGCGCTGTTCGAGGCGCTGGTGAAGCGGCTGGGCGGCTGCGAGGTGTGCAGCTTCGGCGACGCCGTGCAGGCCCTGTCCTGGCTGGGCGGGCAGGACGTGGACCTCATCATCGTGGACTACATGATGCCCCTGCTCAACGGGCTGGACTTCATCCAGGCGGTGCGGGCCAAGCCCGGCCTGGAGACCGTGCCCATCCTGATGGTCACGGCGAATGACCAGAAGGAGGTGCGCTACCGGGCCCTGCGCGCGGGAGCGTCCGACTTCCTCACCAAGCCCGTGGACCGCACCGAGTTCGAGGCCCGCGCGTGCAACCTGCTCGCGCTGGGCGATGCCCGCCGGCAGCTCGCCGACCGCGCCACCTGGCTGGCCGAGGAAGTGCGCAAGGCCACGGCGCAGGCCGTGCAGCGCGAGCACGAAACGGTGATCCGGCTCTCGCGCGCGGCGGAATACCGCGACCCCGAGACCGGGGCCCACATCCTGCGCATGGCGCACTACTCGCATCTCATCGCCCGCGCCCTGGGCCTGAGCCAGGCGCAGCAGGAGCTGATTCTGGTGGCCGCACCGCTGCATGACATCGGCAAGGTTGGCGTGGCTGACGCCATCCTGCTCAAGCCGGGGCGGCTCACGCCGGACGAGTTCGAGCTGATGAAGCAGCACACCGTCTATGGCTACGAGATCCTGCGGGACAGCACCTCGGAGATCCTGCAGGCCGGGGCCATCATCGCGCTGGGCCACCACGAGAAGTTCGATGGCAGCGGCTACCCGAACCGGCTGCGGGGCGAGGACATTCCCATCTTCAGCCGCATCGTCGCGGTGGCGGACGTCTTCGATGCGCTGACCTCGGCCCGGCCCTACAAGCCGGCCTGGACGCTCGAGGACGCATCGCAATGGATCCGCAACCAGTCGGGCTCGCACTTCGACCCGGCGTGCGTGGCGGTCTTCTTCGAGCACTGGGAGGAGGTGCAGGGCATCCGCAAGCGCTTCGGCGACAGCGAGGACGACTGGCCGTCGATGATCTCGGACTTCGCCTGAGCGGGAGGCCCCGCGACGGCGCATGCCGCCATGGGGCCAGCACTGCCGGGCTCAGCCGGACTTCAGCAGCGCCTGCAGCGCCGCCTCATCCAGCACGGTGACGCCCAGCTCGCGGGCCTTGTCCAGCTTGGAGCCGGCTTCCTCGCCCGCGACGACGTAGTGCGTCTTCTTCGAGACCGAGCCGCTGACCTTGCCACCCGCCGCCTCGATGAGCGCCTTGGCCGCGTCGCGTGAGAGCGTCGGCAGGGTGCCCGTCAGCACGAAGGTGAGTCCGGCCACGCCGGCTTGCCCCTCGGGCTGGGCGGGCGCGCTCTCCCAGACATTGCCCAGCGCGTTCAGCTCCGCGACCGTCGCGGCCCACAGCGGCTGCACCAGGAGCTCGCCGAAGGCCAGGCGGGCCGATTCGAGCGTGGCATCTGCCAGCGAGGACTGCACCAGGGCCTGCGGCGTGCCGCAGGCCTCGGCCAGGCGCTCAATGCTGCCCCCGCCGATGCCCTTGAGCCGCCGGCCGCCCTCCTCGCCATCCACCGCCTTCACCAGGGCCAGCAGCTGCTTCAGCGGCACGCGCACCGACGGCGTCAGCTGTGAGGGCTGGACCTGCGCCTCAGGGCCCGTCATGGCCGTCACCACCTCGCGGTTGTGCGGCTCGGCATTGAAGGCGGCGATGGACTCGGCCACCTCCTTGCCGATGTCGGGGATCAGACGTGGCGTGTGACGGCCGGTGGCCAGGAAGGCCTGCCAGCTGCCGTAGAACTTGGCGATGGCCGCCGCGGTGCTCTCGCCCACATGCCGGATGCCCAGCGCGAAGAGGAACCGGCCCAGGGCCGGCGTGCGAGCGGCCTGCAGGGCGGCGAGCAGGTTGTCGGCGCTGAGCGCCTGCAGGCTGCTGCCGCCCGCCAGTCGCAGGCCGATCAGCTGATCGCGCTGGAGCCGGAAGAGATCGGCCGGCGTCTTGACCAGGCCGCCGTCCACCAGCGCGGAGACAATCTCGTCGCCGAAGCCCTCGATGTCCATGGCGCGGCGGCTGGCGAAGTGCAGCAGGGCCTGCTTGCGCTGGGCCGGGCAGAAGAGGCCGGCGGTGCAGCGCCAGTCGGCCTCGCCCTCTTCGCGCGCGATGCCGCTGCCGCAGACGGGGCATTGGCCGCCCAGGCGCTGGTAGAGGTCGAAGGGCGCGCTGGCGTCCGCGGGGCGGCGCTCCAGCACCACGCCCACCACCTCGGGGATCACGTCCCCGGCGCGGCGCACGATGACGGTGTCACCCACCCGCACGTCCTTGCGCCGGGCCTCGTCCTCGTTGTGCAGCGTGGCATTGCTGACCGTGGTGCCCCCCACGAAGACGGGCTCCAGCTTGGCCACGGGCGTGAGCTTGCCGGTGCGGCCGACCTGGATGTCGATGTCCAGCAGGCGCGTCATCTGCTCCTGGGCCGGGTACTTGTGGGCCACGGCCCAGCGCGGCTCGCGGGTCACAAAGCCCAGGCGCTGCTGCAGGGCCAGGCTGTTGACCTTGTAGACGATGCCGTCGATGTCGAAGGGCAGCGCATCGCGGCGCTCGCCCATCTCGCGGTGGAAGGCGATCAGGCCGGCCGCGCCCTGCACCACGGCGCGGTCCTTGCAGACGGGCAGGCCGAAGGCCGCCAAGGCGTCCAGCAGGCCGCTGTGCGTGGCGGGCAGGGTCCAGCCGCGCACCTCGCCCAGCCCGTAGGCGAAGAAGCTCAGGGGGCGCTGCGCGGCGATGGCGGGATCCAGCTGGCGCACCGCACCGGCCGCCGCATTGCGCGGGTTGACGAAGGTCTTCTCGCCCTTGGCGCGCTGCTTCTCGTTGAGCTGGTCGAAGTCGTCGCGGCGCATGTAGACCTCGCCGCGCACCTCCAGCACCTCCGGCGCCTGGCCCTTCAGCTTCAGCGGGATCTGGCCGATGGTGCGGATGTTCTGGGTGACGTCTTCGCCGGTCTGCCCATCCCCGCGGGTGGCGGCCTGCACCAGCACGCCCTGCTCGTAGCGCAGGTTCATGGCCAGGCCGTCGAACTTGAGCTCGGCGGCGTACTCCACCGGCGCATCGCCCGCGCCCAGGCCCAGCTCGCGGCGCACGCGGGCGTCGAAGTTCTCGGCGCCGCTGGCCTCGGTGTCGGTCTCGGTGCGGATGGAGAGCATGGGCACCGCATGCTGCACCGGGATGAAGTTGTCGAGCACGCGGCCGATCACGCGTTGCGTGGGCGAGTCCGGCGTCAGCAGCTCCGGGTGCGCGGCCTCCAGGGCCTGCAGGGCCTGGAAGAGGCGGTCGTATTCGGCGTCCGGCAGCTCGGGCGCGTCCAGCACATAGTAGAGATGGGCGTGGTGGTTCAGCTGCTCGCGCAGGCGGGCGGCGCGCTCGGCGGGCGTGGCCTCGTCTTCAGGGGTGGCGGCGAAAAGATCGTTCTGGCTCATGGGCCGCGATTGTGCCCAAGCCCGGGCCCCTCAGCCGTGGCTCCCCCCGGCGGAGGGGCTTTCGTCGCGCGCGATCATGACCTGGTCGACCCGGTGGCTGTCGACGTCCATCACTTCGAAACGCCAGCCTTCCCACAGCACGTGGTCGGTGCGCTTCGGGATGCGGCGCAGCATCACCATCAGAAAGCCCGCCAGCGTGTCGTACTGGCCGGCGTGCGGCCAGGCCTCCAGGCCCAGGGCGCGCTGCACATCGGGGATGGGCGTGATGCCGTCGGCCAGGAAGGAGCCGTCCTCGCGCCGCACGATCTGCTCTTCGTCGTGCGGGCTCACCAGGCTGCCCATCACGGTGCTCATGACGTCATTGAGCGTGATCACGCCGACCACGAGGCTGTACTCGTTCACGATGACGGCAAAGTCCTCGTGGGCCTGGCGGAACTGGGCCAGCACCTCGGACAGCGTGATGCGGTCCGGCACGATCAGCACTTTCTTGATCAGACCGCTGCTGCCGCGCAGCTCGATGCGCTCGCCGCGCAGCACGCGCTGGAAGAGGTCGGTGGCGTCCACATAGCCCACCACCTGGTCGATTTCTCCGTCGCAGACGAGGTAGGTGGAGTGCGGTTCCTCGGCGATGCGGTTGCGCACCAGGGCGTCGTCGTCATCCAGGCTGAAGAAGACCACGCGCTCGCGGGTGGTCATGCTGCTCTCCACCGTGCGGGTGTCCAGCTCGAAGACGTTCTCGATGACCTGCTGCTCGGCATCGGCCACCACGCCCGCCTCGTTGCCGGCCTCGGCCAGCGCCAGGATGTCGTGATGGGTGATGCTGTTGTCGCGCGTGGCCGGCCGGCCCATCAGCTGGATCAGGCCTTCGGTGAGGCTGCTGAAGGCCCAGGCCAGGGGCTTGAGCAGGCTCACGAGCGCCAGCATGGGCCCGACCAGCACCAGGGCCACGCGCTCGGGCTCGTTCATGGACAGGCGCTTGGGCACCAGGTCCGCCAGCACGATGAACAGTGCGGTGATCACAGCGAAGGAGGCCGCAAAGCCCAGGGTCTGCGCCTGCTCGGGCGCCATCACGAGGGACAGGGCCTGCGCGAAATGCGGCGTGAAGGCGCCCTCGCCCACGATGCCGCCCAGGATGGCGACGGTGTTGACGCCCATCTGGATCACGGTGAAGTAGTGGCCCGGCTGCTCCTGGACCTGCAGCACGCGCTCGGCGCGCTCATCCCCTTCCTCGGCCAGCTGGCGCAGCTTCAGGCGGCGCGAGGCCGCCAGGGACAGCTCGGCCATCGAGAAGAAGGCGCTGGCGGCGATCAGCAGGGCGATGAGCAGGAGGCTGGTGCTCAAGGGCGGGCATCAGGAGTGGCGGGCCCCCAGTGTAGTCCTGCCACTACCGGCTGGGTCAGCTGAAAAGCCGCCGCGCCGCCAGGCTGCCCGCGGCCAGGTCGCGCGAGGCCAGGGCCTTGTAGAGCGTGGAGAGCTCCTGGCCGATGTGCTGGAAGGCCACCAGGGGCAAGACCTGGCCCCGGTCGTCGCAGACGTCGGCCTCGAAGTCGCGGGACAACTGGCGGGCACACTCCTGCCAGGCGGCGAAGGGTTCCAGGGATTCGGGTGTCTGGGGCACGTCCAGGGACAGGGTCAGCTCGCGCAGGCTGCTGGCAGCCGGATCCTCGGCCAGCGCGGCCTGGGGCTCGAAGCTCAGCAGCAGCACGGGCGGCGCGCCCTCCTCCGCCGCAGGCAGCACCAGGCGGCCGGGAATGGCGCCGGGCACGAAGCCGTGGCGCAGGGCCATCTGCTGCACATAACCCAGGGTCCAGGCAGCCGTCTTGGCGCGCAGCACCACGGCCAGCTGGGCGTCGTGTTCGCTGGCGAACTGGTCCAGCTCGCGTGCCCGCGACACCACGTCCAGCATGTCGGGGGCCTGCAGGAAACCGGTGATGCCGTCGGCGAAGCCCTGCACCTTCTGGAGGAACTCCGAGTACTCGATCTCGTTCAGGGCACCGCTGCGGTTGGCCATCTGCACGCCGGCCTGGAACTCGCTGTAGCGCTGGCCCGGCGCGGGCAGCTCCCAGTCCCCCGTCTCGGCATTGAGACCCTCGATGTGGAAGGGCTTGGTGCCGGCGCGGCGGCTGCCGGGCAGGTGGGACAGCGCCATTTCGCCGCTCACCGGCAGTTCCACGGTGACGGTGGCGATGGCATCGATCAGGGCGTCGATGCGGGCCGAAGGCTTGCGTGGCAGCGGGTGGCGGCCGGGCATGGGGACGGTGTCCGCCATGCCCGGGTCCTCGGCGAAGGGCTCGCCCACGGCGGCGCGGGCTTCGCCCAGCCCCGGCTCCTGGCGCTCGCCCAGGCCGGGCTCCTGCGGCGGGTCGGCACGCCTGGGGCCGGCCTTGCGGGCGGTCCAGGCGCCATGGGCAATCACGGCGGCCAGCACCAGGCCGCCCAGGATGGCCAGCATTGCGGTCAGCGTCATGCCCCGACCTCCATCACTTCACACGCCAAGCGGTCCACTGCAATAGTCCTCATCAGCTCTCTGCCATGGTCAGGGCGGCTTCCATGTCCACCGCCACGATACGGGACACGCCCTGCTCCTGCATGGTCACCCCGATCAGTTGTTCCGCCATCTCCATCGCGATCTTGTTGTGCGAGATGAAGAGGAACTGCGTGCCCGCGCTCATCTGCGCGACCAGGCGCGCATAGCGCTCGGTGTTGGCGTCGTCCAGCGGCGCGTCCACTTCGTCCAGCAGGCAGAAGGGCGCCGGGTTCAGCTGGAAGATGGCGAACACCAGCGCGATGGCCGTCAGCGCCTTCTCGCCGCCCGAGAGCAGGTGGATGGTGCTGTTCTTCTTGCCCGGCGGTTGGGCCATGACCTGCACGCCGGCGTCCAGGATCTCGTCCCCCGTCATCACCAGCTTGGCGTTGCCGCCACCGAAGAGGCTGGGGAACATGCGGCCGAAATGCTCGTTGACCTGATTGAAGGTGGCGGACAGCAGGTCGCGCGTCTCCAGGTCGATCTTGTGGATGGCGTCTTCCAGCGTGTTGATGGCGCTGGTGAGATCGCCGAACTGCGAGTCCAGGAAGGTCTTGCGCTCGCGGGCTGCGGTGAGCTCGTCCAGCGCGGCCAGGTTGACGGCACCCAGGGCGGCGATCTCGCGGTTGATGCGGTCGATCTCGCTCTGCAGGCCCCACAGCTTGACCTCGCCCTCTTCCACCGTCCTGGCCAGCTGTTCCAGGTCCACGCCTGCGGCGCTCAGCTGCTCCAGGTACTGGGCGCCGCCCAGCTGCGCGGCCTGCTCGTCCAGCTGCAGCTTGGTGATGCGCTCGCGCAGGGGCTCCAGGCTGCGCTCGAAGCTCAGGCGCTGCTCCTCGGCG
Source organism: Roseateles flavus (assembly GCF_039872765.1). Classification (NCBI taxonomy): domain Bacteria; kingdom Pseudomonadati; phylum Pseudomonadota; class Betaproteobacteria; order Burkholderiales; family Sphaerotilaceae; genus Roseateles; species Roseateles flavus. The sequence continues at coordinate 95,002 of NZ_JBDPZC010000005.1, forward strand.
CGGCGCAGGCGCAGGCTGAGGTCGTCATAGCTGCTGCGCACGGCGGCCAGCTGCTGTTCGCGCTCCATCTTGAGGGCCAGCGCATCCTGCAGGCCGGCCTGCGCGGCGGCGTCGTTGAGGGTGTCCAGCTCGGCCTGCAGGTTCTCGGCGGAGGCCTTGTTCTGCGCGATCTGCTGGCCGGCGGTCTCGATGCCGCGCTGCAGCTCGCCCCGACGCGCGGCCAGGCCGCGGGCGGCGAACTGCGATTCCTGCGCACGGCGCTCCAGCGCCCGCAGCTGCTCGCGGGCCTCGGCCAGCTTGCGCTCGGCCGCGATCACGCCCTCTTCCAGCTGCGCATGGCGCTCTTGCGTATCCGCCAGCTGCAGGTCCAGCTCCTCGAAGCGGGCCTCGCCGGTCATGCGGCGTTCCTGCAGCTCCTCGGACTGGGCGTCGATCTCGGCGATCTCGTCCTCCAGCTGAGCCTTGCGGGTGCTGGCGGCCTCGGCCTGTTGCGAAAGGCGCAGCAGCTCCACATGCAGCTGGTGGGCGCGCGTCTGAGACTCGCTGGCCTCGCGCCGCACGGCGGCCAGGCGCTGCGAGGCCTCGGTGTAGGCGGCCTCGGCGCGGATCAGGTGGGTCTTGGCGTCGTCGGCGATCAGGGTCTGGGCGCGCAGCTCGCGACCCAGGTTCTCGATCTCCTGCGCGCGGGCCAGCAGGCCGGCGGCCTCGGAATCGGGCGCGTAGAAGCTGACGGCGAACTGGCTCACCGCGTGACCCTCGCGGGTCATGATGACCTCGCCGTGCGAGAGCTTGCCGCGGCCGGCCAGGGCCTCGTCCATCGACGCCGCGGTGTAGACGCCCTCCAGCCAGTCGTTGAGCAGGGCCTTCAGGCCGGCGTCGTCCAGCCGCAGCAGGTCCGTGAGGCGCGGCAGGGTCTCGTGGGTGTTGGCGATGGCCGCGGCGGGCGGCGAATAGAAGGCCAGGCGGGCGGGCGGCGCGTCGGTGGCGAAGGCGCGCACCGTCTCCAGGCGGCCGACCTCCAGCGCGCCCATGCGCTCGCGCAGGGCGGCCTCGAGGGCGTTTTCCCAGCCGGTCTCGATGTGCAGGCGCGTCCACAGGCCGGCCAGACCGTCCAGACCGTGCTTCGCGAGCCAGGGCTTGAGCTTGCCCTCGGTCTGCACCTTTTCCTGCAGGGCCTTGAGCGCCTCCAGGCGGGCGGAGAGATCGGCCTGGCGCGCCAGCTGGCGGTTGGCGTCGTCCTGGGCGGCGCGGCGGGACTCGTCCAGCTGCGGCACCTGCTCCTGCAGCTCGTGCAGGCGGGCGTCGGCGAGGTCGCGCTGCTCGTCGGCATCGGCACTCTGGAGCTTGAGTTCCTCCAGGCGGCCCTGGTCCGGGAGGGTCAGGCCTTGCCTCTCGGTGGCCAGGCGCTCGCGGCGCGTGCGCAGCTGGCGGTTCTGCTCGTCGATGTTGCGGCTCTCGGCGGCCAGCACCTGGATCTGCTGCTGGACCTGGCTGACCTGGGTGCGCTGCTCGTTGGCCCGGGCCTGGTGTGCCCGCACCGCGTCCTCGTGGTTGGGCAGGTTCATGGCCTGCTCCTCGGCCTGGGCGGCGAGGATCTCGCTCTGCTCCTCGGCCTCGGCGATCTTCGCGGCGATGTCCTCCAGCTCCGCCTCGGCCTGCGCGGCGCGCTCCTCCCACTGCTGGTTCTGGGCCTGCAGCTCGATCAGGCGACTCTCGACGCGCTGGCGGCCCTCGACCACATAGCGGATGCGCTCCTCCAGCCGGCTCACCTCCAGCTGCGCCTCGGCCATGCGGCCCTGCGCGGCGTGCAGCTCGTCGCCCGCGGCGTAATGGGCCTGGCGCACGGTCTCCAGCTCGGCCTCGACGGCGCGCAGCTCCGCCAGGCGGGCTTCCAGTGCGTTGACGGCGTCCAGGTGCTCCTTCTTGACGCGGTCCTGCTCGGTGGCGGCGTCGCGGTGCTTGAGGAACCACAGCTGGTGCAGCTTCAGCGTGCCGGCGTCCTGCAAGGAGCGGTAGCTGGCGGCGACCTCGGCTTGGCGCTCCAGCTTCTCGAGGTTGTTGTTCAGCTCGCGGAGGATGTCTTCCACGCGGGTGAGGTTCTCGCGCGTGTCCTTGAGCCGGTTCTCGGTCTCGCGGCGGCGTTCCTTGTACTTGGAGACGCCCGCGGCTTCTTCCAGGAACAGCCGCAGCTCCTCGGGCTTGGACTCGATGATGCGGCTGATGGTGCCCTGGCCGATGATGGCGTAGGCGCGCGGGCCCAGGCCGGTGCCCAGGAACACGTCCTGCACGTCGCGGCGGCGCACCGGCTGGTTGTTGATGAAGTAGCTGCTGCCGCCTTCACGGGTCAGCACGCGCTTGACGGCGATCTCCGCGAACTGGTTCCACTGGCCGCCGGCACGGGCGTCCTCGTTGCTGAACACGAGTTCCACGCTGGCGCGGCTGGCCGGGCGGCGGTTGCCGGAGCCGTTGAAGATCACGTCCTGCATGGACTCGCCACGCAGCTCGCTGGCCTTGCTCTCGCCCAGCACCCAGCGCACGGCGTCCATGATGTTGGACTTGCCGCAGCCATTGGGCCCGACCACGCCCACCAGTTGCCCCGGCAGCTGGAAATTGGTGGGCTCGGCAAAGGACTTGAAGCCCGAGAGCTTGATCGAGTTCAGGCGCATGGACGGCTAGGCTGGCTCTAAGAATCCCGAAGTCCGCACGAGGCGTTGCGCCGAAGCCGGCGTTGAAGCAGAAGCTAAGGCGTTGATTTATTTACAGAAATGCCCCTCAACAGGGGCAAATCTCGGGGCCGGATGATAACATCGCCCACCTCCCCCAAATCCTTCCCCATGCGCCAGCGCTGACGCCCAAGTCAGTGGCGGGCGCCGGCCTGGAATCCACATGAGCAAGAACACCAAGACCGCCGCCGCCAAGCCCGTGAGCAAGGCCGCTGCAAAGCCCGCCACCAAGGCATCCACCAAGGCCGCGCCCAAGATGCGCGAAATGCCGGTGAACCCGCCCTCGCGCCCCAGCAAGGAACTGCACGTCTTCCCCAACCCGGCCCCGCAGCGTGACTACGCCATCCAGTTCCAGGTGCCCGAGTTCACCTGCTTCTGCCCGCTGACCGGTCAGCCCGACTTCGCCCACTTCACGATCGACATGATCGCGGACGAGTACTGCGTCGAGCTCAAGAGCCTGAAGATGTACATGTGGTCCTACCGCGATGAAGGCGCCTTCCACGAGAAGGTGACCAACACCATCCTGGAAGACATCGTGAAGGTCACCAACCCGCGCTTCATCCGCATCACCGCCAAGTGGTATGTGCGCGGCGGCATCTACACCAACGTCGTCGTCGAGCACCGCAAGAAGGGCTGGAAGCCCCAGCCGCGCGTGGACCTGCCCCAGCACGGCGCCGAGACCGGTCTGCTGTAAGCCGCCGCCGGGCCTTGCCAATCAGGGCCGAACGCCGAGTCTTGGCCTTCCGGGCCGAGCGCCGGGCCGAGCGCCGGGCCGAGCACCGGGCCGAGCACCGGGCCGCCCCAAGCCGGCCCTTCTGGCGCTGAGGGCGGCGCCAGGCCGCCCTCAGCGCCGTCCCCTCGGGGGACCGCCCAGCCCCGCCCGCGTCCAGCGCGGCGGGGCTGGGCGAGGGGCACAATCCTTCATGAGTTTCAGCACCAGCAGCACCCACCAGTACGCCGCCGTCCGCGTGAAACGCAGCCGCATCGACGGCTTCGGCGTCTTCGCGGACGAGCCCATCGCCACCGGCCGCCACATCGGCGACCTGACGGGCGAGCCCATCACCGTGGCCGAGGCCCGGCGCCGCGCCCAGGGCCGGCCGCGCCTGATGCTGGTGGAGCTCTCGCCCTCGCGCGCCATCGACTGCAGCCGCTCCGACGACGCCATGCGCTTCACCAACCACAGCTGCGCGGCCAATGCCCGCATCGAGGTGCAGGACGGCGAGGTGCGCTTCTTCGCCCTGCGCGAAATCGCGATTGGCGAAGAAATAACCGTGTCCTACGGCCTGACCCACCATGAAGGCCGGCTGGAATGCCGCTGTGGGGCCGACAATTGCCAGGGTCGTCTTTGAGCCGCCACGAGCGGCGCCCCGCTGGATGCAAACGCCTCACAACCCCCTGCTGGACACGCTGCAGCCCTACCCCTTCGAGCGCCTGCGCGCCCTCACGAAGGACCTGCAGCCCAACCCGGCCCTGCGCCCCATCAGCCTCGGGATCGGCGAGCCCAAGCACCCAGCCCCCAAGCTGATCGAGGACGCGCTGATGGCGCATCTCTCGGGCCTCTCCGTCTACCCCGCCACCGCTGGCGAGCCCCGGCTGCGCGAGGCCATTTGCGGCTGGCTGCAGCGCCGCTATGGCCTGGCCCTCGACCCGGCCAGGCAGGTGCTGCCCGTCAACGGTTCTCGCGAGGCGCTGTTCGCCTTCGCCCAGACGGTGATCGACGCCTCGCGCCCCGGCGCCACCGTCGTCTGCCCCAATCCCTTCTATCAGATCTACGAAGGCGCGGCCCTGCTGGCCGGTGCGAAGCCCGCCTTCGCCAACTCCGACCCGGCGCGCAACTTCGCTGCCGACTGGCGCCAGATCGACGACGCCACCTGGGCCCGCACCCAGCTGCTCTACGTCTGCTCGCCCGGCAACCCGACGGGCGCCGTCATGCCCCTGGAGGAATGGCGCCAGCTCTTCGAGCTCTCGGACCGCCATGGCTTCGTGATCGCCTCGGACGAGTGCTACTCCGAGATCTACTTCCGCAACGAAGCGCCGCTCTCCGGCCTGCAGGCCGCCGTGCAGCTGGGCCGCCCGGACTTCCGCAATCTCGTGGCCTTCACCAGCCTCTCCAAGCGCTCCAACGTGCCGGGGCTGCGCTCGGGCTTCGTGGCCGGAGATGCCGCGCTGCTGAAGAAGTTCCTGCTCTACCGCACCTACCACGGCAGCGCCATGAACCCCATGGTGCAGGCCGCCAGCATCGCCGCCTGGAATGACGAGGCGCATGTGGTCGCCAACCGGGACGCCTACCGCGCCAAGTTCGCCGCGGTGACGCCCCTGCTGGCCGAGGTGCTGGACGTGGCCCTGCCCGATGCCAGCTTCTACCTCTGGGCCGGCGTCCCGGGCGGGGATGACATCCGCTTCACCCTCGAATTGCTCGCTCAATACAATGTGGCGGTCCTGCCTGGCAGCCTGCTGGCGCGCGAGGCCCACGGCGTCAATCCGGGCCGCGGGCGCATCCGCCTGGCCCTGGTGGCCGAGGAAGCCGAATGCCTGGAAGCCGCCCACCGCATCGTCGAATTCACCCGCGCGTACTCAGCCTGAAGCCCGGTACCCGGCGCACGGGGCGCCCCCCTGCCATCGCGGCGGCGCCCTTCCCTCCCTCTTCCTGACCCGAGAACACCATGAGCCAAGACCTGCAGACCCTCATCGACCAAGCCTGGGAAGACCGCACCCAGTTCAGCCCCAGCAGCGCCCCTGCCGCCGTGCGCGAGGCCGTGGACCATGTGCTGGCCGAGCTGGACGCCGGCCGTCTGCGCGTGGCCGAGCGCCAGGCCGTGGGCCAGTGGACGGTGCACCAGTGGGTCAAGAAGGCCGTGCTGCTGTCCTTCCGCCTCAACGACAACCGCGCCATGGGCAGCGGCGACCTGGCCTTCTTCGACAAGGTCCCCACCAAGTTCGCCGGTCTCAGCGAAGACCAGCTGCGCGCCACCGGCGTGCGCGTGGTGCCGCCCGCCGTGGCCCGCCGCGGCAGTTTCATGGCCAAGAACGTGGTGCTGATGCCCTCCTACGTCAACATCGGCGCCTATGTGGACGAAGGCACCATGGTCGACACCTGGGCCACCGTGGGCTCCTGCGCCCAGATCGGCAAGAACGTGCACCTGAGCGGCGGCGTGGGCATCGGCGGCGTGCTGGAGCCCCTGCAGGCCAACCCGACCATCATCGAAGACAACTGCTTCGTGGGCGCCCGCTCCGAGGTGGTGGAGGGCGTGATCGTCGAGGAGAACTCGGTCATCTCGATGGGCGTCTACATCGGCCAGAGCACGCCCATCTACGACCGCGAGAAGGACGAGGTCTCCTACGGCCGCGTGCCCGCCGGCTCGGTGGTGATCAGCGGCTCCCTGCCCAAGGCGGACGGCAAGTACAGCCTTTACGCCGCCATCATCGTCAAGAAGGTCGATGCCGGCACCCGCGCCAAGACCAGCATCAACGAACTGTTGCGCGCCTGAGGACGTTCCCCCGGGCTGCGGCCCGCAAAACTAGGCGATGATTCGGGCTTCGCACGCCTTCCCGGGCGGCGAAGCCCGTTTGACTTTCTGATTTGGTGTGGAGACGGCATGAGCGGAAACATGGAGCGCATCCTGCGCCTGATGGCGGACAAGGGCGCCTCGGACATCTATCTCTCGGCCAATATGCCGGTGCTGATCCGCATCAACGGCCAGATGCTGCAGCTGTCCGACCAGCTGCTGACGCCCAGCCAGCCGCGCCAGCTGATCGCCGAGGTGCTGGACGCCCGCAACCTGGCCGAACTGGACGAAACGGGCGAGCTGAACATGGCCGTGTCCATCTCCAAGGTGGGCAGCTTCCGCCTCTCGGCCTTCCGCCAGCGCGGCTCCATCGCGGCCGTGTTCCGCCACATCCCGCACGTCATCCCCTCGCTGGACAGCCTCAACCTCCCGCCCATCCTCTCCAAGCTGGTGATGGAAAAGCGCGGCCTGATCCTGATGGTGGGCGCCACCGGCACCGGCAAGAGCACCACGCTGGCCGCCATGCTGGAGCAGCGCAACCAGAACATGGCGGGGCACATCCTGACCATCGAGGATCCGGTCGAGTTCCTGTTCAGCAACAAGCGCTCGGTGGTCAACCAGCGCGAGGTGGGCCGGGACACCGCCTCGCTGCACGTGGCGCTGAAGAACGCGCTGCGGCAGTCGCCGGACTGCATCCTGATCGGCGAAATCCGGGACCGCGAGACCATGACCGCGGCCATCTCCTACGCCCTGTCGGGCCACCTCGTGCTGGCCACCCTGCACGGCAACAACAGCTACCACGCGCTGAACCGCATCCTGTCCTTCTACACACCGGAAAGCCGCCCTGCCCTGCTGAATGACCTGGCCGCGGGCCTCAAGGCGGTGGTGTCCCAGCGCCTGGTGCGCGCGCAGTCCGGCGGCCGAGTGCCCGTCACCGAGATCCTGGTCAACACCAAGCTGACCGCCGAGCTGATCGAGCACGGGGACTTCAACGGCGTCAAGGAAGCGATGGAGAAGTCCATCGCCGAAGGCTCTCAGACCTTCGAGGAACACTTCGCCCACCTGATCAAGGAAGGCATCATCAGCAAGGAAGAAGGCCTGGCCTTTGCCGACTCCCCGACCAACCTGCTGTGGCGCCTGCAGAACGAAGGCCCCGCGCTGGGCAAGGGCGAAGGCAACAAGAAGAAGGAAGAGCCGGCCGAGGACACCGCCAGCTTCACCTCCATCACCCTGGACGTGCGCACCGAATGAATCCCCGCGTGAACGAGGCCGGCGCGCTGGCCGAGCGCCTCGGCGAACCCACCCTGCAGCTGCTGGAGCAGCTGATCAGCCGCCCCTCCGTGACCCCGCGCGACGAGGGCTGCCTGGACCTGCTGGGCGCGCGCCTGGCCGCCCTGGGCTTCCAGCTGGAGCGCATGGACAGCGGCCCCGAGGAAGCCCGCGTCAGCAACCTCTGGGCCCTGCGCCCGGGCAGCGCCAGCGATGGCCCGGTGCTGGTCTTCGCCGGCCACACGGACGTCGTGCCCACCGGCGCGCTGAGCGCCTGGTCCAGCGATCCCTTCGTGCCCAGCTACCGCGACGGCCGCCTCTACGGCCGCGGCGCGGCGGACATGAAGACCTCGCTGGCCGCCATGGTCACCGCCTGCGAGGCCTTTCTGGAGCGCTATCCGGCGCCGGCAGGCGGCATCGCCTTCCTGCTGACCAGCGACGAGGAAGGCCCGGCCAAGGACGGCACCGTGGTCTGCGTGGAACGGCTGAAGGCACGCGGCCAGCGCCTGGACTTCTGCATCGTCGGCGAACCGACCTCGGTCCAGCGCCTGGGCGACACGGTCAAGAACGGCCGCCGCGGCTCGCTTTCAGGCCGCCTGCGCGTGATCGGCGTGCAGGGCCATGTGGCCTATCCGCAGTTGGCCCGCAACCCGGTGCACCAGGCCGCGCCGGCCTTGGCCGAGCTCGCGGCCACCGAATGGGACCGCGGCAACAGCTACTTCCCGCCCACCACCTTCCAGATCTCCAATATCGCGGCCGGCACCGGCGCCACCAACGTCATCCCGGGCGAGCTGGTGCTGGACTTCAACTTCCGCTTCTCCACCGAGTCGACGCCGGACAGCCTCAAGGCCCGCGTCCATGCGCTGCTGGACCGCCACGGCCTCGAGTACGCGCTCGACTGGAACCTCAGCGGCGAGCCCTTCCTGACGCCCGTGGGCAGCCTCAGCGACGCGCTGGGCGCGGCCATCCGCGAGGTGACGGGCGCGCAGACCGAGCTGTCCACCACCGGCGGCACCTCGGACGGCCGCTTCATCGCCAAGGTCTGCCCGCAGGTGGCCGAGTTCGGGCCGCTCAACGCCAGCATTCACAAGATCGACGAATACGTGCCCGTGGACCAGGTCGGCCCGCTGGCCGCCATCTACTGCCTCTGCCTGGAACAATTGCTGCTGTGAAGCTGATCGACTGCATCGAAGCCCAAGCCGCCCGCCTCGTCAAGGCGGGCGTCGCGTTTGGGCATGGCACCACCAATGCCTTTGACGAGGCGGCCTGGCTGGTCCTGTGGAAGCTGGGACTGCCGCTGGACAGCCTGGGCGACCACGAGGAGGACCTGCTGGACGCCGCACAGCAAGCCGGCATCGACACCCTGGTGGACGAGCGCATCCGCACGCGCAAGCCCGCCGCCTATCTCACCCGCGAGGCCTGGCTGCAGGGCGTGTCTTTCTACGTGGACGAGCGCGCCATCGTGCCGCGCAGCTTCATCGCCGAGCTGATCGCCGAGGCCACCATCGACCCCTGGCTGTCCGACAGCACCGCACGGGCCCTGGACCTGTGCACCGGCAACGGCAGCCTGGCCATCCTGGCCGCCATGGCCTGGCCGGAGCTGCAGGTGGATGCCATCGACCTCTCCGAGGACGCCCTGGCCGTCGCACGCATCAACGTGGACAGACACGGCCTGGCCGACCGCATCCGCCTGCTGCAGGGCGACGCGCTGGCCCCGGCGCAGGGCCCCTACGACCTCATCCTCTGCAACCCGCCCTACGTCAACAGCCAGTCCATGGCCGCCCTGCCAGCCGAATACCGCGCCGAGCCCGAGCTGGCCCTGGCCGGCGGCAGCGACGGCATGGACTTCGTGCGCAAGCTCTTCGCCAGCGCGCCGCAGCAGATGAACCCGAATGCCGCGCTGGTGCTGGAGATCGGCAACGAGCGCGAGTTTTTCGAAGCCGCCTTCCCGCGCCTGGAAGTGGCCTGGATGGAATGCAGCGCCGGCGAGGACCAGGTGCTGCTCGTGACCCGCGAGTCCCTGCTCGCCGGTCTCAACTGAACAAGACATGATCACCTTGAAGAATGTGGTGCTGCGACGCGGCACCAAGGTCGTGCTGGACGATGCCAGCGTGGTGCTGCAACCCGGCGAGAAGATCGGCCTCGTGGGCCGCAACGGCGCCGGCAAGTCCAGCCTCTTTGCGCTGCTGACCGAGCGTCTGCATGCGGACCGCGGCGATGTGGAAGTGCCGAAGCACTGGCGCATGGCCGAGGTCGCCCAGCACATGCCCGAGACCGAGGCCTCCGCCACCGACTTCGTGCTGGAAGGTGACACCCGCCTGATGGCCGCCCGCGAGCTGCTGGCCAAGGCCGAAGCCGAAGGGGACGGCCACGGCATCGCCGAGGGCCATGTCGCCATGAGCGATGCCGGCGCCTTCGATGCCCGTGCCCGCGCGCAGGCCCTGCTGATGGGCCTGGGCTTCAAGGGCACGCAGGTGGATGCCCCGGTGAACAGCTTCTCGGGCGGCTGGCGCATGCGCCTGCAGCTGGCCCGCGCGCTGATGTGCCCGGCCGACCTCATGCTGCTGGACGAGCCCACCAACCACCTGGACCTGGACGCCCTGGTCTGGCTGGAAGCCTGGCTGCAGCGCTACGAGGGCACGCTGCTGATCATCAGCCACGACCGCGAGTTTCTCGACGCCATCACCCGCGTCACCCTGCACCTGGACGAGGCCAAGCTGACCCGCTACGGCGGCAACTACACGGCCTTCGAGGCCATGCGCGCCGAGCGCATGGAGCAGCATCAGGCGGCCTTCGAGAAGCAGCAGGACCGCATTGCCCACCTGCAGAAGTTCATCGATCGCTTCAAGGCCAAGGCCACCAAGGCCAAGCAGGCGCAGAGCCGGGTCAAGGCGCTGGAGCGCATGGAGCGCCTCGCGCCGGTGCTGGCCTCGGCGGACTTCGCCTTCGAGTTCCGCGAGCCGGTGTCCCTGCCCAACCCCATGCTCTCGCTGCGCGACGTGGCCTGCGGCTACGGCGAGACCACCATCGTGCGCGACATCAACCGCACCGTGCTGGCCGGCCAGCGCATCGGCATCCTGGGCGCCAACGGCCAGGGCAAGTCCACCCTGGTCAAGACCGTCGCCCGCATGCAGAAGGCCCTCGCCGGCACGCTCACCGAGGGCAAGGGCCTGGCCATCGGCTACTTCGCCCAGCAGGAGATGGACGTGCTGCGGCCCGACGAAGGCCCGCTGGCCCACATGAGCCGCCTGGCCAAGGAGGTCAGCCCGCAGGCGCGCGAGCAGGAGCTGCGCGACTTCCTCGGCCAGTTCCGCTTCACCGGCGACATGGTCAACCAGGCCGTGGGCAGCCTCTCCGGCGGCGAGAAGGCCCGCCTGGTGCTGGCCATGCTGGTCTGGCAGCGCCCCAACCTGCTGCTGCTGGACGAACCGACCAACCACCTGGACCTGCAGACCCGCGAGGCGCTGTCCATGGCGCTCAACGAGTTCGAAGGCACGGTGATGCTGGTCAGCCACGACCGCGCCTTGCTGCGCGAGGTCTGCGACGAGTTCTGGCTGGTCGCCAAGGGTCAGGTCTCGCCTTTCGATGGCGACCTGGACGACTACCAGCGCTGGCTGCTGGAAACCGCCCGCGAGGCCGCCCGGGCCATCAAGGAGGCCAGCCGCAGCGCCGCCGAGGCCCAGAAGGCGCAGAGCAGCGCAAGCCCGGCCAATCAGCGTGAGGACCGCAAGGCTTCCGCGCAGGCCCGCGCCAAGCTCAACGAGCAGACGCGACCGCTGCGCAAGGAGATCGAGTCCATCGACAAGCAGCTGGCCAAGCTGAGCCAGGAGCGCGAGTCCCTGGAGGCCGAGCTGGCCACGGGCGCCCTCGCCCCCGCAGCCATCGCGGAGAGCGGCCGCCGCCTCAAGGCCGTGGGCGACGAGATCGACGAGCTGGAGATGCGCTGGCTGGAACTCAGCGAGCAGATCGAGGCCATCACCACCGCTGCCGGGCTGTGATCCGGCCGGCCGGGCGGCAGGCACACGCCCTGGCCTGAGGCCTGCGCAGGCGGGAAGCCCCGGCCCCGCCTCTCAGGGCGATGCGTCCACCGCTGCAACACCGTGATGCCGCCGGCCCCCGCGCCCAAGGCGCGGGGGCCGGGCCGAGCTCAGGCCAGCGCCAGCGCCAGCCCTGCGAGCGCAGCCGGCAGACTCTGGATGAACAGGATCTTGCGGCTGGCCGTCGCCGCACCGTAGAGGCCGGCCACGAAGACGCAGCCCAGGAAGAAGCCCTGGGTGGGCACGTCTGCCCGCAGCAGGCCCCAGAAGAGCCCCGCGGCCAGGAAGCCGTTGTAGAGGCCCTGGTTGGCCGCCAGGACCTTGCTCGCCTGCGCGAACTCAGGCGTAAGGCCGAAGGCCTTGCGGCCCTTCGGGGTCGTCCACCAGAACATCTCCAGCACCAGGATGTAGACGTGGATCAGGCCCACCAGGGCCACCAGCAGGGATGCCACTGCATGCATGCGAACGCTCCTTCCCGACTTGCGGATGATCAGGGGCGCGATCTTTGCACAGCCCACCGCCCGGCCGTGTCACCTGCAGCACGCGGGAATTCCCGGATCCTGGACGGCCTTGATCGAAAGACCATTTAAATTGTGTGCAATTTAATTGTTGTCTACAGTTCACCCCATGGCATCGAACAAGACTTCGCGCAAGAGCAGTTCCAGCAAGGCCGCGGACCCCCGTGACCAGTGGCTGCGCCTGGACAGCCAGCTGTGCTTTGCCCTGTATTCCAGCTCATTGGCGATGACCAAGCTCTACAAGCCCCTGCTGGCGCCGCTGGGATTGACCTATCCGCAGTACCTGGTGCTGCTGGCCCTGTGGGAGCAGGACGGCCAGTCCGTCAGCGCCCTGGGCGAGCGCCTCTCGCTGGACTCCGGCACGCTGACGCCGCTGCTCAAGCGCATGGAGCAGGCCGGGCTGCTGGTGCGTCTGCGCGACGCCCAGGACGAGCGCCGCGTGCTGCTGAGCCTGACCCGCGAAGGCCGCGCCCTGAAGGCCCCGGCCCGCAAGATTCCCGAAGCCCTGGCCTGCGCCAGCGCCTGCTCGCTGGACGAGCTGGCTGCCCTCACCCAGCGCCTGCATGCCTTGCGCAATCAACTCCAACGCAGCGTCCAGGACGCTGCCTGACACCCCCGCCCTCGGGCTCACCACGAAAGGACTCATCATGGCTCTCGAAAAAGTGCTCTACACCGCCACCGCCACCGCCACGGGCGGCCGCCAGGGCACGGCCGAATCCAGTGACGGCAAGCTGAAGATCGACCTGTCCACGCCCCGTGAACTCGGCGGCGCCGGCGGCGACGGCACCAACCCCGAGCAGCTGTTCGCTGCCGGCTATTCCGCCTGCTTCATCGGCGCCATCAAGGCCGTGGCCGCCAAGCAGAAGATCGCCGTGCCCAACGATGTCTCCATCACCAGCGACGTCGGCATCGGCCCCATCCCCCAAGGCTTCGGCATCCAGGTGGCCATGCGCATCAGCCTGCCCGGCATGGAACGTGCCGCCGCCCAGGCACTCGTGGACGCGGCCCACCAGGTCTGCCCCTACAGCAATGCGACCCGGGGCAATATCGACGTCAGCCTGACCCTGGTCTGAGCCAGTCAAGACCTGACCCCATGAAAAAAGCCGGTCCTTGCGACCGGCTTTTCATTGCTGCGGCGGAGCCAGGTGCTGCACTCAGGACTGCGCGGGCTCCCCCAGCAGGCGCAGCAGCAACTCGACCCGCGCCTTGACAGGGCTGAGCCCGCCCGCCGCAGGGAGCCCACGCCCGTTCTCGGCCACAGGCCCGCCATCGCAGCGCGTGCTGCGCAGCACCTGGATACCCGCGGCCTGCGCGTCCAGCAGGGCCTGTTCCAGGGCCGTGCTGAGCGTGCCATTGCCCGTACCGGCCACCACCAGGCCCTCGACGCCTTCGTGCGCCAGCAGCCGCACCAGGCGGCCGTCGGCATGGGCATGGTTGAGCACGATCTCCACGCGCGGCCAGGCCTCGCCCTCGGCCGGCAGCAAGGCGCTGCCGATGGCCTGCGGAGCCGCCAGGGCCCGCGAGAGCCAGCGCACCCGTCCCTCCTCCACCTGCGCCAGCACCGTGCCGTCGCGGCCGCGGAAGGCGTCCACGCGGTAGCTGTGGGCCTTCTGGACCTGGTCGGCGCCGTAGACCTGGCCCGCCACGCACACCATCACCCCGCAGGCCGCCGGATCGTTCAGGAGATGGGCCGCATCCAGCATGTTCTGGGGCCCGTCCAGCTGCAGGGCCGTGGCCGGGCGCATGGCGGCGGTCAGCACCACCGGCTTGCCCGGCGCCAGCACGCGGTGCAGGAAGTAGGCGGTCTCCTCGAGGGTATCCGTGCCGTGCGTGATCAGCACGCCGCGGACCTCCTCGCGCGCCAGCTGCGCCTCCACGGCCAGGGCCAGGCGGCGCCAGGTCGGGAAGTCCATGTCCTTGCTGTCCAGCTGGGCGAGCTGCCGTGCCTCCAGTCTGAAGGCCGACAGGCCGGGCACGCCCGCCACCAGGGCGTCGACGCCGATCTCACCGGCCTTGTAGCCCACGTTGTCATTGGCCTGGGCGGCTTTGCCGGCAATGGTGCCGCCCGTGCCGAGGATGACGATCAAGTCCGCAACTTTGTTTTGCAATTTCCGAGGTCCTGGATAAAAATACAGCCACTGGATGAATATCCAGATCTCATGAATCCCGGGGCCGGAGGCCAGCGCCAGCCCCATCACCGAAAGGTCGCCCGTGGACGCCAGCCCCAAACTCACCGCCCGGCAGCAGCAGATTTTCGATCTGGTGCGCCAGAGTATCGAGGAAACCGGCGCTCCGCCCACCCGTGCCGAAATCGCCGCCGAGCTGGGCTTCAAGTCCGCCAATGCCGCCGAGGAACATTTGCAGGCGCTGGCCCGCAAGGGCGTGATCGAGCTGGTGGGCGGCACTTCCCGGGGCATTCGCCTGCCGGGGGCCGCGCTGAAGGCGCTCAACAGGGCCCGCGAAATGAGGGAATCGATGCGGGAAACCTTGCGCGATTCCCTCAGCAGCGATGCGCAATTTGCATTGCCCATTCCCGGCCTGGCCCAGCTGACCCTGCCCCTGGTGGGCCGCGTGGCCGCCGGCGCGCCCATCCTGGCGCAGGAGCACATCGAACAGCAGTACAGCGTCGAGCCCAGCCTCTTCGCCAGGAAGCCGGACTACCTGCTGCGCGTGCGCGGCCAGAGCATGCGTGACGTCGGCATCATGGACGGCGACCTGCTGGCCGTGCAGAAATGTGCCGAGGCCAAGAACGGCCAGATCGTCGTCGCCCGCATCGGCGATGAGGTCACGGTCAAGCGCTTCCGCAAGGAGCGCCAGCACATCACCTTGCTGCCCGAGAACCCGGACTTCCAGCCTATCGTCGTCACCGGCGACGAGCCCTTCGCCATCGAGGGCCTGGCCGTGGGGCTGATCCGCAATCAGTTCTGAGCCCGGCGCCTGCCGGGGCACTTGTCTGCGGCCCGGAAAGTGGCCTTGTGCTGCATGGCCTGGCGTGGGGTCAGGTCTTGTGCGATGCAGGCCTGACACGGGTTCAGGCCTGACACGGGGTCAGGTCTTGCCAGCCCTCATTCGCCAGGCGAGCCACCAATGAAAAACGCCCACCGAAGTGGGCGTTCGACTTTCAGGTCTCGGCAGGCCTGAGCCTGCCGAGGCACTGATGCTTAGCGCACGACCGCGATCTGCTCGCGGGCACCGCCCTTGTAGGTGTACAGGGTCAGGGCGCCGTTCTTGATGTCGCCCTTGTTGTCGAAGCTGATCGTGCCCGTCACGCCCTTGTAGCCTTCGGTCTTGGCCAGCACCGGCAGGTACTTCGCGGGTTCAGCCGAGCCGGCCTTCACCATGGCGGCGACCATCACGTTCAGCGCGTCGTACACGTACGGTGCGTAGATCTGCACTTCGACCTTGTACTTGTCCTTGAAGCGGGCCTTGAAGTCGTCCATGGACTTCTTGGATTCGCCTTCCACGCCACCGGCTTCGGCGCACACCACCTGGCCGTCACCCATGGTGCCGCCCGACAGCTTGGGCAGCTCGCCCGAGCAGATGCCGTCGCCGCCCATGAACTTGGCTTCGATCCCCAGCTGCTTCATCTGGCGCAGCATCGGGCCGGCCACGGCGTCCATGCCGCCGAAGAAGATCACGTCGGGCTTCTTGCCCTTCAGCGAGGTCAGGATGGAGCTGAAGTCCGTGGCCTTGTCGTTGGTGAACTCGCGACCCACCACCTTGCCGCCGGAGGCCTTCACGCCCTTCTCGAACTCGTCTGCCACGCCCTGGCCGTAAGCGGTACGGTCATCGATCACGGCGATGGCCTTGCCCTTGAGCTGGTTCACGGCGTACTTGCCCAGCGTGCCACCCAGGTGCACGTCATCAGCCACCACGCGGAAGGCGGTCTTGTAGCCGTTGCGGGTGAACTTGGGGTTCGTCGCCGAGGGGCTGATCTGCGGCACACCGGCATCGCTGTAGACCTTGGACGCGGGGATGGAGGTGCCCGAGTTCAGGTGACCGATCACGCCGTTGACCTTGGAGTCCATCAGCTTCTGGGCTGCGGCCGTGCCTTGCTTGGGATCGCCGGCGTCGTCTTCCGCCAGCAGTTCGAACTTGGCCTTCTTGCCACCGATCGTCACGCCCTTGGCGTTCAGTTCATCGATGGCCATGCGGGCGCCCAACTCATTGTCCTTGCCCAGGTGGGCAATGCCGCCGCTGGTGGGACCGACGTGACCGATCTTCACGACCAGGTCTTGAGCCATGGCAGCACCGCCCAGCATCAGGGCGACGGCACCCACAACCACATTCAACTTGACTTGCATGAATAACCTCCGAGTTGGAAGAAGGAGAGCGTTATGTTGTCGATTGCTCAACGCCGCAGACCATACTCCAATTCCGAGGCGTCCTCTATGGGGAAAGCATGGAAAGCCGCCTGCGTCGCGTCTGCGTTGCGCCGATCACACCAACGCCCTGGCCGCTGTTCGGTTGACCTCGGACCACGCTTTCACCGGGCCTGTGCGGGCACGCCCGCGCCCGGTGCGGCATGCCCGCGGACGGGGCCTCGCCGCAGCAGCCTCCATGCCGCCTGCGCCGCGCTCAAGCCTTGGAGCGGCCCTCGTGCGATGACAGGGACTCGGCGCTGAGCGCCTCCATCACGTGCAGGTGCAGGCTGGGCTTCAGCGATTCGATCAGGGACTCCGACAGCTGCGGCGACAGGCGGATCAGCGTCTCCACCAGCGCACTGGGCAGCTCGTCGCGCAGCAGCCGGTCCAGGGCCTGCTGGAGGATGGCCTGCAGACGCTCCTCGCTGATGCCCGGCACATGCTCGCCGCCCTGGCGGACCGCATGCATGCCCGGATCCAGGGCCTGGGAGGTGGCCGGGGTGCCCGCAAGGCCCGCACTCGTGGGCACCGGGGTCGCGGGCATCGGCGCCATCGCCGCAGCAGCACCGGCTGCGGCCAGCATGTTCAGCACGGAGGCCGGCACCTCGACAGGCACCGCAGTCGACGACGGCAGGGCAACTTCCTGCGCAGGCTCGACAGCCGGTGCAGGTGCAGGTGCAGGTGCAAGTTCTGGCGCAAGCGCCACGGGCTCCACGGCGACGAGGGCGCTGGCCTCGAGGGCCTCGCCCGCCAGGGCCGTTGGCGCCGCCGTGGCCCTGGAAGCGGATGCAGCGGCCTCGGCCACCCCGTCATCGCCCACAGGCGGAATAAGCGCGGCCGCCGCCTGCGGCATAGGCACGCCTGGCTCGGCAGCCCACGGTGGCGGCGCGTCGAGCTCGGCGGCGGGCCAGGCGGCGTCGGCGCTGCCCACCGGCTCTCCGGCGAGCGAAGGGGGCAGTGCGAAGACGTCCAGCACCTGCGCATCCAGGGCAGGCGCCTGCACGGGGGCGACGTCGATGGACAGGTCGATGAAGGGCGTCTCGTCCAGCAGCGCGCTGCCCGATCGGGGCTGCACGACCTGCCAGGGCGTCATCACACCGCCAGCATCGGCGTGCTGCCCCGCAGCCTCGATGGCCCCGGACTCGTCGCCCCAGTCCAGGCTGATGGGCACCAGCTCCTCGTCACCTCGCCGGCCTGAGGGCCAGGCTTCGGTGCTCAGGTTCGAGACGGGCTTGGAGAGGCGCTGCTCATCCAGCACCTCGGTCAGGGTGGGCACCACGCGGGTGCCGGTCGAACTCATGCATTGACCTCGTGATGCTTGATGTCCAGACCCATCTCGCGATAGGCCTTGTAGCGGCGGCGGCCGGCCTGGACCTGCTCCGGCTCGCTCGACAGCACCTCCAGCACGCGATCCAGCGCTGCCACATCCGCCATGAAGTCGGCGCCCAGGTTGAGCACCGTGCGGCAATGGGGCGCGGCATCCTGGCGCTCGGCCAGCACGATGGGCGTGGCCTTCAGCAAGGCCTCGTCCACGTCACCGCGCAGCAGCAGGTGCGGCACGAAGTCGGTGGGCTCCTGCGTCCACAGGGCCGCATCCAGCCGCGACAGCAGCGAGGCAGGCCCCAGCACCAGGACCCGCGCCCCGCTGCCATAGGCCTTGCGCAGCAGGCGGGTGGCGAAATGCAGGCGGTCGGAGACACCCGTGTAGAAGCTCACTTCAGCGGCCATGCAGGCCTCCGTCGCGCTCTACGGACCGGGCCCGGCCGATGCCAAGCATGCCCACCGGCCTCCTCCGCTTCACTTGGCGTGCGACAGCACGAAATGCGTCAGCAGGCCCACGGGCCGGCCGGTGCCGCCCTTGGCGCCGCCGCTCTTCCAGGCCGTGCCAGCGATGTCCAGGTGGCCCCAGCGGTACTTGCTGGTGAAGCGCTTGAGGAACAGGGCTGCGGTGATGGAGCCACCGGCGCGCGAACCCACATTGGCCACGTCGGCGAAATTGCTCTTGAGGCCTTCCTCGTACTCTTCGTCCAGGGGCAAGCGCCAGCAGGGGTCCAGGGCCTGTTCACCGGCGGCCATCAGCTGGGCGGCGAGTTCGTCATCGCTGGCGTACATGCCCGAGCGCACCGCGCCCAGCGCGATCACGCAGGCACCGGTCAGGGTGGCCACGTCCACCACCACCGCGGGCTTGAAGCGCTCGGCGTAGGTCAGCGCATCGCACAGGATCAGGCGGCCTTCGGCATCGGTGTTCAGCACTTCGATGGTCTGGCCGGCCATGGACGTGACGACGTCACCCGGCTTCAGCGCCTTGCCGCTGGGCATGTTCTCGCAGGAGGGGATCAGCACGACCAGGTTCAGCTTGGGGCGGAGCTCGGCCACGGCGCGCAGGGTGCCCAGCACGCCGGCGGCACCGCCCATGTCGAACTTCATCTCGTCCATCTCGGCACCCGGCTTCAGCGAGATGCCGCCGGAGTCGAAGGTCAGGCCCTTGCCTACCAGCACCACGGGCGCCTGTGTCTTGGGCGCGCCTTCGTACTTGGCGACAATGAACTTCAGGGGCTCGTCCGAGCCCTGGGCGACCGACAGGAAGGAGCCCATGCCCAGCTTCTCGACGGCCTTCCTGTCCAGCACCTCGACCTTGATGCCATGGCTCTTGGCCAGGGCCTTGGCCTGCTCGGCCAGGAAGGTCGGCGTGGCGTAGTTGCCCGGGCGATTGCCGCATTCCTTGGCGAGTTCCACACCGGCGGCAATGGCCTGGCCGCGGTCCAGACCCAGCTTCACGGCCTTGGCCGCGGCCTTGTCGGCCAGCAGCGTGAGCTTGCTCAGGGCCGAGGCGGCGGGCGCGCTGGGCTTGGTGTGGCGGTAGGTGTAGACGGCGTCGGCGGCGGCCAGGGCGGTCTGCTCGGCCAGGGCCTCGTCCATGCCCTCGAAACCGAGGTAGATCACGGCGGCATGGGCGGCATTGCGGGCCTTGACCAGGCCCAGCGCGGCGGCCACGGCGGCCTTGGCGCTCTTGAGGCTGGCCTTGCCGGCGGCGGCCAGCACCAGGCGGGCGCTCTTCACGCCGGCGGCGCGCTGCACCAGCAGGGTCTTGCCGGCCTTGAGCTCGAAATCGCCGAGCTTGATGGCGTCCTTGGCCGCGTCGGCCACGGCCTTGTCCAGCTTGGCCGGCAGGGCCTCACCGGCGATCACGACGATCAGGGCGTCGGCATTGATGCCGGCCAGGGCGTCCAGGGACGCAGACTGAGTACGGAAGTCCATAATGCGGTGCAATTAGTAAAGTGCTCGGATGTTATTCGATTCCACCCTGAGGAAGGATCTGGCGCGCAGCTTTGGCGTGACCGTGATCGTCATCCTGACCGTCGTGCTCACCTATCTGCTGATCCGCACCCTGGGCCAGGCGGCGGGCGGCAGCGTGGCGCCGCAGGACGTCCTGCTGCTGCTGGGCTATACCAGCCTCGGCTACCTGCCCATCATCTTCAGCCTCGCGCTGTTCATCGCCATCGTGGCCTGCCTGGGCCGCATGTACCGTGAATCGGAGATGACCATCTGGTTCGCCAGCGGCGTGGGCCTGTCGCGCTTCGTGCAGCCCGTGCTGCGCATGACGGCGCCAGTGCTGGTGGCCGTGGCTGCCCTGCAGCTGCTGGTCTGGCCCTGGGGCAACCAGAACAGCGAGCAGCTGCGCGAGCGCTACGAGAAGCGCTCGGACCTCTCCCGTGTCTCGCCCGGCCAGTTCCAGACCTCGCGCGACGGCAGCCGCGTGTTCTTCATCGACCGCGACAGCCAGGACGGCAGCGTGGGCCGCAATGTCTTCATCCTGACCGAGCAGAAGGCGCAGGAATCGGTGACCACCGCCCACCGCGGTCAGATCGAGTTCCAGGGCAATGACCGCTTCCTGACGCTCGCGCAGGGCCAGCGCAACGAGATCGACAGGGACAGCGGGGACAAGACCCTCTCCCGCTTCGAGCACTACCGCGTGCTGATGGACACGCAGGTCGAGCGCGGTGACACCGAGCTACCGCCCAAGGCCACCATGACACTGGACCTGCTGCGCAAGCCCACGCCGCGCAACCTGGGCGAGCTCACCTGGCGCCTGGGCCTGGCACTGGGCGCCGTCAACCTGGTGCTGCTGGGCATCGGCCTGTCGGCCAGCAATCCGCGCCGTGCCAGCAACTGGAACCTGCTAGTTGCGCTGCTGAGCTACATCATCTACTACAACCTGATCAATCTGACCCAGACCTGGGTGGCCAACGAGCGCACCACCCTGCCCCGCGCCCTGCTGGCCCTGCATGGCAGCGCCTTCGTGCTGGCCCTCCTGCTGCTCTGGTGGCGGGACAACAGCAATCGCTTCTGCATGGCTCGCGGCGCGCGCAAGCTGAAGGAGTCGGGCGCATGAGGACGGTCCGCCGACTGCTCTACCGTGACATCGTCACCGCCGTGATCTTCGTGGCCGTGGCCTTCCTGTCGCTGTTCTTCTTCATCGGCTTCATCGAGGAGCTGGGCCGCGCCAGCAAGCTGGGCGGCGGCGCCATGCTGGCCAGCGTGCTGGCCCTGCTGGAGATGCCCTCGCACTTCTACGAGATCTTCCCCATCGCCGTGCTGATCGGCAGCATCTTCTCGCTGGCCCGCATGGCGCAGTCCAGCGAATTCACCATCCTGCGCACCGGCGGCCTGGGCCCCGGCCGCGCGCTGGGCCTTCTGGCCGTGCTGGCCGCCCTCTTCGGGACCCTCACCTTCGTGGTGGGCGACTACGTGGCGCCCTGGGCGGAGAAGAAGGCCGAGATGCTGCGCCGCGACCCGAAGGAAGCCGCTGCCGCGGGCACGCCGGGGGTCTGGCTCAAGGACAGGCAGTCCGGTCCCGAGGGCGAGCGCAGCTTCTCCATCAACGTCAAGTCGGCCACGGTCAGCGGCGAGCTCGGCGGCGTGCGCCTGTTCGAGTTCGACTCGCAGGGCCGCCTGCTGAGCCGCACGCAGGCCCAGCGCGCGCAGGTCGACAAGGACGGGCTCTGGCGCCTGTACGACGTCGAGCGCAGCCAGTGGACCAACGCAGAGAAAGGGCAGCGTGCCCGCGTCTGGGAAAGCCATCTGGACGAATGGGAATGGCATGGCGGCCTCAGCGCCAATGTGGTGAGCGCGGCCGTGCTGCCTCCGTGGTCGATGTCCACCCTGGAGCTGTACCGCTACACGCAGCACCTCTCGGCCCAGGCGCAGTCGGCTCAGCAGTACGACATCCAGTTCTGGCGCAAGGCCCTCTACCCGCTGGCCTGCTTCGTGATGGTGGCCCTGGCGCTGCCCTTTGCCTACCTGCATGGCCGCTCGGGCGGCATCAGCCTCAAGGTCTTCGGCGGCATCATGGGCGGTATCAGCTTCGTGCTGCTGAACAACCTGGCCGGCCACCTGGGCCTGCTCAAGCAATGGTCGCCCTGGGCCGTGGCATCCGCGCCCAGCCTGCTCTACCTCTGCATCTCGCTGGCCGCATTCGGCTGGCTGGTGCGCTACCGCTGATCTGCCCATGGATGGACTTCTCCTCTTTGCCCACGGCGCCCGCGACCCGCGCTGGGCCAGCCCCTTCGAGGCCGTGGCACGGCGCATTGCGCAACAACGCCCGGGCGTGGCGGTGGCCCTGGGCTTCCTCGAGTTCATGCAGCCCGACTTCGCCGGCGCCGTGGCGAGTCTGATCGACCAGGGCTGCACCCGCATCCACGTGATGCCCATGTTCCTGGGCAGCGGCGGCCATGTTCAGCGAGACCTTCCTGGCCTGGTGGATCAGCAGCGCGCCCTGCATGGCGAGCGCATCGAGTGGACGCTCCAGGCACCGCTGGGTGAGATCGCCAGCGTCATCGATGCCATGGCTGAGGCCTGCATGGCTCCGCTGGACGGCCCCCTCAGCAAGACCTGACCCCGGAGCCCTGCCGTGAACCTGCACCAGTTCAAGTTCGTCCAGGAAGCGGTGCGCCGCAATCTCAACCTCACCGAGACCGCCAAGGCGCTGTTCACCTCGCAGCCTGGCGTCTCCAAGGCCATCCTGGAGCTGGAGGAGGAGCTGGGGGTGGACATCTTCTCGCGCCACGGCAAGCGCCTGCGCCGCGTGACGGAGCCGGGCCTGCAGGTGCTCAAGTCCATCGAGATCATCATGCGCGAGGTCAACAACCTCAAGCGCATCGGCGAGGAGTACTCCAAGCAGGACGCCGGCAAGTTCATCATCGCCACCACCCACACGCAGGCGCGCTACGTGCTGCCCGCGCCGGTGGCCCAGCTGCGGCGGCAGTTCCCGCAGGTGCAGGTGAGCCTGCACCAGGGCAACCCCGAGCAGGTGGCACGCATGCTGCTGGACGAGACGGCCGATCTGGGCCTCGCCACGGAATCGCTGGCCGAGTTCGAGGACCTGGTCACCCTGCCCTGCTATGAATGGCAGCATGTGCTGGTGGTGCCGGCCCAGCATCCCCTGGCCCAGGTCGAGCGCCCGAGCCTGGAGCAGCTGGCGCAGGAGCCGCTGATCTCCTACCACCCCAGCTTCACGGGCCGCACGCGTATCGACAAGGCCTTCGCCGCACGCCGGTTGAGCCCGAACATCGTGCTCGAGGCCATCGACTCCGACGTCATCAAGACCTATGTGCGCCTGGGCATGGGCGTGGGCATCGTCGCCGAGATGGCGGTGCGGGACGATCCGCCCGGCGGCGACCTGGTGGCGCGGCCGCTGGGGCATGTCTTCGGCTTCAACACGGCCCGCGTCGCCTTCAAGCGCGGAGCCTTCCTGCGCAACTACGTGTACGCCTTCGCGGAGCTGCTGTCCGACCGCCTCAACCGCAGCCTGCTGCAGCGTGCCCTCAGCGGCGAAGCCAGCGACTACGACCTCTGACCGGGCGCGACCGCCGCCGCCCGCCTCCCATCATCGACATGAGCCAGACACCCGCGATCCAGTCCCGCCTGCCCCATGTGGGCACCACGATCTTCAGCATCATGTCCGCCCTCGCCCAGCAGCATGGCGCGGTCAACCTGGGCCAGGGCTTCCCGGATTTCGACTGCGATCCGGCCCTGGTCGAGGCCGTGCACCAGGCCATGCGAGCCGGGCACAACCAGTACCCGCCGATGAGCGGCGTGCCGGCCTTGCGCCAGGCAATCGCGGCCAAGATGGAGGCGCTGTACGGACATCGCTATGACTCGGACCGCGAGATCACCGTCACCGCCGGCGCCACCCAGGCCCTGCTGAGCGCGCTGCTGGCCATCGTGCATCCGGGTGACGAGGTCATCGTGCTGGAGCCCTGCTACGACGCCTACGGCCCGGCCATCGAGCTGGCCGGCGGCCGCGTGGTGCGGGTGAAGCTCAAGCCCGAGAGCTACCGCCCCGACCTGCCCGCCATCGCCGCCGCCCTGACGCCGCGCACGCGGGCCCTGATGATCAACACGCCGCACAACCCCAGCGGCCGCATCTGGCCGGCCGAGGACCTCCAGGCCCTGTCTGATCTGCTGGCCGGCACCGAGGTGCTGGTGATCAGCGACGAGGTCTACGAGCACATGGTGTTCGACGGCCAGCAGCACCAGAGCGCGGCCCGCTTTCCAGGCCTTGCGGCGCGCAGCTTCGTGGTCAGCAGCTTCGGCAAGACCTACCACGTGACCGGCTGGAAGGTGGGCTATGTGGCCGCGCCCGCGGCCCTGACGGCCGAGTTCCGCAAGATCCACCAGTTCAATGTGTTCACGGTCAACACGCCCATGCAGCACGGCCTCGCCGACTACCTGCGTGAAGCGCGCCATTACCTGGACCTGCCGGCCTTCTACCAGCGAAAGCGCGATCGCTTCCGCGAGGGGCTGGCCTTGACGCGCCTGCGCCTGCTGCCCTGCGAGGGCACCTACTTCCAGTGCGTGGATTACAGCGGCGTGAGTGCCGCTGAGGGGATGGCCCCGGAGGAATGCTGCCGCTGGCTCACGCAGGAGATCGGCGTGGCGGCCATCCCGCTGTCGGCCTTCTATGCGGAGCCGGGGGAGGACCGGCTGATCCGCTTCTGCTTCGCCAAGAAGGACGAGACCCTGCAGTCCGCCCTGGACAAGCTGCGGCGGCTCTGAGCCACCGCCCAGCCGGGGCTCAGCCCCGGGCGCTGTCCTTTGCGCTGTCCTTGGAGAGGTCCAGGTCCAGGTCCACAGGCCCGGCCGCAGGAGACGGCCCGCCCGCACGCTGGAAGGGCATGGTCGCCATCATGGAGGTGGGGCTGCCCTGACGGCTGGCGTCCAGGGGCAGGAAGAGGTCGATGTCCTCGCCGCGGACCTCGTGCTCGGAGATGTCCCGGGCAACGGCGTAGAGCATCAGGATGTCGCGGTAGGCCGCCAGGTCGAAGGCATGGCCGTCCGGGTCGCCATGGGCCAGCAGCGTCTGGATCAGCTGCATGGTCATGGCGGCATCGCGCCAGCTCTGCACGATCAGCTCGGTGGCCTGGGCATAGGCCAGCAGGCCCTCGCCCGCGGCGATGTCATCGCTCCACACGGGAGCCTGGGCGTGGAAACGCTCGCTGAACTCGCTGGCCACGCGCTCGAAGCCGGCCTGGTCCCCATGGCGCTGCAGGATCTCCAGCAGCTTGAGGTAGGGCAGCGCCGTGTGGCGGCCCTTCTCGTGCAGGCGCTGCGACAGCAGCTCCACGGCGGCCTCCTGCTGGCCCAGCACCATGAAGAAGTCGACCTGCTGCTCCAGGTCGATCAGCTCCTCGACGCTCACCCCTTCCGCGGCCGAGCGCTCAGGCAGGGCCTGCAGGGGCTGGAGATCGGTGTTGGCCTGCGGCATGTCCAGCAGCTGCAGGCTGACGGCGTCGGCGTCCTCGTCGGACTCGGGGGACGTGTGGGTGAAGGGCGCGGCCTCGGTGTCCTCATCCATGGAAGGAAGGTCGCTGTTGAGAAAGTCCTGGCCGGCGGCATCCTCATGGGCAGAGGACACCGGCTGCAGGGCACCGGCGCCGTCATTGATGGTGGGCGTGGGCCCGGCTTCGGCGGCCGGGGACTTGCCGGTGCGCCTTGCAGGCCGTGGACCGGCGTTCCCGCCGTCTGGCTCAGGCATGTGGGCCCACCACGCCTCATGCGAGGCGCGACGCAGGCTCTGCAACTGCATGAACAGCCAGGTGCAGGCCACCGCCAGCAGCAAGCTGATACCCGCCAGCATCAGCAGCCAGCTGCGATCATGACCCTGAGGCTGGCGCAGCTGCGCGGAGAGCTGCTTGAGCGTGTCCTGCACCTCGCGCGCCTCGGCGCGCATGCGGGCCAGCTCGGCCTCGAGCTGCTTCACCCGCTGCTGGGACTCCTGGCCTGCAGAGGATGCCGCCTCGGACGCCGCTGCAGCGGCCGGAGCCGCCGACAGCACCTCGGGCGCCTCCAGCTGCAGGCGGGGGGGCGCAGGCGTTGCAGGCGCCGATGCTGTGCCCCCGCGAGGCTCGGCCCGCGTCTGCGGATCCAGTCTGGAGGCGGCCCTGGGCTTGGTCCTGGCCGGCGACGCCGCGGCGCTGCGCGGTGCGGACGGCTTCGTGGCCGCCGCGTGGTCCGTCGGGGCTGCGGCGGGCGATGCCGTCGATCCGGCGGTCGATGCCGAGGTGCCGGCCCCCCCCTGCGCCGTCGCGGCCCTGCCGGACGCCAGCAGCTCACTGGCGCGGGAGCCCGGGGTGGCCAGCGCGGCGCGCAGGGCCGGGGAATAGAGCTCGTCGCCTTCCAGCAGGGCAGGCGGCGCGTCGCTGCGAGCGTTGCCGGAAGGGGGATCAATCAGGGCGGTGAACTGGCGTGTGTAGCGGGTCGGGCAGCCCAGGCTCAGGCTGACCGTGACCATGGGTTCGTCGATGGGCACCAGGCTGCTCACCCGCACCGCATTGACCTCGCCTTCCGTGCGGCCCAGCAACTGCACCTGGACCTGGTCCGAGGCCAGCCGTGACTCCCCCGCGACCAGCACCGCCCGCACGCATTCCGGATGCAGGGTCTCGCCAGGCAGCAGCTGCACCGGGAACACCAGCCTCAGCGGCTGAAACAGCGCCGAATGCGTCTGAGGGGCGCCGACGCTCAAGGCGGCAGCCGGCATCGTGAGCGAGAGGCCAAGGCCCAGCGCGGCCAGCCAGGGGCTCGCGCAACGTGGACCGGACGTCTCGGGCTTCGTGGTTCGGCGCATGCGACTTGTAAGTACTTTGCAACAGACTCTAGCACCAGCGGCGGGCTGACCAAGCACTGAATTGCCACGCTAGCACCGTGTTTCCGCGACGCTGCACGAATAGTTGACGCTTCATGGACAATCGGCCAGGAGCGCCCGGTCCAGGCCGGAATCACGTCGTACCGGGGCTGTCGCAGCCGTGACAAAGCATGAGTAGCACTGTTCTTACAATTTCCGAACGCAGCAATATCGAGTCGGGTTCGTGGTTTTCCAAGCTGTCCCTGCCCCTTCGCAACGACATCCTCTCCAGGGCCGTGGTGAAGCGGGTGCCGGACGGCACCATGCTCTCCTGCCGGGGCGAACCCGCCGAGGAATGGGTGGGGGTCGCCAAGGGCGCCGTGCGCATCAGCTCGGTGTCCCTGGCCGGCAAGCAGGTCTCGCTGACCTATGTCGAGCCTGGCACCTGGTTCGGCGACATCTCCCTCTTCGACGGCATGCCGCGCACCCACGATGCGGCGGCCCATGGCGAGACCACCCTGCTGGTGGTGCGCAAGCCCGACTTCAAGGACCTGCTGCAGCACCACACCGAGCTCTACGAAGCCCTGCTGCGCCTGAACTGCCGGCGCCTGCGCCTGATGTTCGATGCGGTGGAGGACCTCAACACGCGGCCGCTCGCGGCGCGCCTGGCCAAGCAGATCCTGCTGCTGGCGCGCTCCTACGGCATCGCGCAGGGCGAGGAGATCCGCATCGGCCTGCAGCTGGCCCAGGAAGACCTGGCCCAGCTGCTGGGCGCCTCGCGCCAGCGCGTGAACCAGGAGCTCAAGGGCTTCGAGCGCGATGGTGCGGTGCGCGTGGAACCCACGCGCCTTGTCGTGCTCAGCAAGGAAAAGCTGCTCGCCATCGCGGGGCGCTGATCGGGAAGGGAGGGTCAGGTCTTGCCCGAACCGCCTGCGGTCGGCGCCTGCCCCCTCTTCTTACCTTCCGATCGGACCCTCATGGACGCATTCACCGGCACCCGCCCTCCCTCACAGGCCATTGACGCGGAGCGCCTGGCCGCCTGGGCACAGGCCCAGGTGCCCGGCTTTGCCGGCCCGCTGCAGATCGAGCAGTTCAAGGGCGGGCAGTCCAACCCCACCTACAAGCTGATCACGCCCGGCGGCACCTACGTGATGCGGGCCAAGCCGGCGCCGGTGGCCAAGCTGCTGCCCTCGGCCCATGCCATCGAGCGTGAGTTCAAGGTCATGCAGGCCCTGGGCCAGACGGACGTACCCGTGCCGCGCATGCTGGCGCTGTGCGAGGACGAATCCGTCATCGGCCGCGCCTTCTACCTGATGGAGTTCGTGGAGGGCCGCGTGCTGTGGGACCAGGGCCTGCCGGGCATGACGCCCGCCGAGCGCGGCGCCCTCTATGACGAGATGAACCGCGTCATCGCCGCCCTGCACAGCGTGCGGCCCGAGACCGTGGGCCTGGCCGACTACGGCAAGCCGGGCAGCTATTTCGAGCGGCAGATCGGGCGCTGGAGCAAGCAGTACCTCGCCACCGTGACCCAGCCCATCCCGGCCATGGACGCGCTGATCGCCTGGCTCCCCGCGCACGTGCCCGAGGCCGCGCGCTCGGATGCGGAAGTCTCCATCGTGCATGGCGACTTCCGCATGGACAACCTGGTCTTCCACCCCACCGAGCCGCGCGTGCTGGCCATCCTCGACTGGGAGCTGTCCACGCTGGGCCACCCGATGGCCGACTTCAGCTATCACTGCATGTCCTGGCACATCCGCAAGGCTGGCGCCGCGCAGGGCCTGGCCGGGCTGGACCTGGCCGCGCTGGGCATTCCGTCCGAGGCCGACTACATCCGCCGCTACTGCGAGCGCACGGGCCGCAGCGATGTGGCCGCCGTGCAGCGCGACTGGAATTTCTACATGGCCTACAACCTGTTCCGCATCGCGGCCATCCTGCAGGGCATTGCCAAGCGGGTGGAGGATGGCACGGCCTCCAGCGATCGCGCCCGCGAGGCCGGCGCCGGTGCGCGGCCGCTGGCCGAGCTGGCCTGGCAGTTCGCGCAGAAGGCGGCCTGAAGGCCGGGTGGCGGACCGGGCCTGGTGCAGGCCCGCCGCCCTGCCCTCATTGCGAGGAATCGGGCTCCGGCAGGGTGCCGTGCATCGTGGTGCTGGAGGGCACGCTGGGCCAGGGGCTGGAATCGCCCAGGGCCTGGCTCACGCGCTCCGCGGCCTCGACGGCGATCTCGCAGAGCTTGAAGAGGGACTGCACGTCGTTGAGCCGCGGCTCCTCCATGGCCATGCGCAGGTACAGGTTGCCGCGCATGCTCATCAGCACGAAGGGCCGGCCGGGCGTCACCAGGTCCTGGGACACCCGCGCCAGTGCCTCGCTGAAGCGACCTTCGATCCACACATGCAGCAGCTCGCGCGCAATGCCCAGCACCCCGAACTGGGCGCGGACGATCTTGGAGCTGATCTGCGTGAGCTTGGGGAACATCACCAGCCAGCGCATTTCCTCGGGGGTGTCGGTGTCGACGCGGGTGCGCAGGGTGTCGGTGTAGGCCTCGAAGACGGCGCCCTCGAGCTGCTCCATCAGCTGCTGCTCGATCACCATCATCTGCAGGTCACCGTGCAGCCGGGCCTCGTAACGGATCCTCAGCTCATGGCCGGGGATGTAGGCCCGCTGCGAGGGCCCCCACTCGATGCGCACCGCACCGCCGGCGCGGCCGGGTGGCATGTCCAGGATGAAGCCCTGGCCCTCGTTCACGACCCGCAGCTGACCGCCGAGCGACTCCGCCCAGTCGGCGATGGGTTTCCAGCGTGCCGCGTTGGCGCGCGCCACGAACCAATGCTGAAGTTGTTTGATTACCATGGGCAGGCAGTGTGCATCCAAGGGCACCGCGATCGCGGCAGACAGGAGAGCGACGATGATCGACGTTTACACATGGGCAACGCCCAATGGCCACAAGGTCCACATCATGCTGGAGGAGTGTGCCCTGCCTTATCGCGTCATTCCAGTGGATATCGGCAGCGGTGCACAGTTTGAACAACACTTCCTGAAGATCAGCCCCAACAACAAGATCCCGGCCATCGTCGACCCCGACGGGCCCGACGGCCAGCCGATGTCGCTGTTCGAGTCCGGTGCCATTCTGCTCTATCTGGCGGGCAAGACCGGCCGCCTGCTGCCCGCCGATGTGCGCGGCAAGTACGAGGTCCTCCAGTGGCTGATGTTCCAGATGGGCTCGGTGGGCCCGATGCTGGGGCAGGCGCATCACTTCAGGCTCTATGCGCCGGAGAAGCTGCCCTACGCCATCGAGCGCTACACCAAGGAAGCGCAGCGCCTGTACGGCGTGATCAACCGCCGCCTGGCCTCGAGCACGTATCTGGGTGGCAAGGACTACAGCATCGCGGACATCGCGGTCTTCCCCTGGCTGCGCTCCTGGAAGAACCAGGGGGTGGAGCTGTCGGACTATCCACACCTCAAGGGCTGGTTCGACGAAATCGCCCGCAGGCCCGCCGTGCAACGCGGACTCGAGGTGCTGGCCGACCAGCGCCGGCCCCTCACCACCGACAAGGCGCGCGAGGTGCTGTTCGGCCAGCAGCCAGGCGGCCCGCGGCGGGCGGGCCGCTGAACGGCCACCGCCGGTAGCTCGGATCGTGAATGGGGAGGCTCAGCCGCTGAGCCAGGCCGGGGTCAGGCCTTGATGTCCAGCAGCGCGCCTTCGGCCCGCACCTGGGTCTGCAGCACTTTCAGGTTTGCCACGAAGGCGTAGGTGGCCGAGCGCTGCTCGACGATTTCCTTCTCGACCTGCACGGAAGTCGTGGCATTGGTCGCCTCGCGCGTGAGGGTGTCGGACTGTTTCTGGTCCTGCCCTTCCATGGACTCCGGGCGCTTGGCTGCGGAGGCCAGGTTTTCGGAACTGGCGCGCAGGCGCTCGTTCGCCGCGGACATGCCGGAAAGCGCCGTGCTCAAGCTGATGGCCATGAAGAATCTCCGAAAGATGGACCGTGATTGGCCGCCTTTTCGACCGATCACGACGGAACTTTAGCCCTCCTGGTGAAAAAAAGTGAGGAAATGGCGCAGCGGGCCGCCTCCAGCCCAGGAAATCACGGTGTTTCGCCGAATTTCACCGGCCGCAGGCCCGAAAAAAAGCCCGCCGGGGCGGGCTCTGTCGGGAGCGGCCGGGGCTCAGCCCGCCAGTTCCTCGAAGGTGCCGGCCGGCACGTAGACGCGCACGCTGTCCCCGCCCGCCGCCTTGGCTTCGGTGCAGGCCAGGGCCGCCGCGCCCAGCACGGCATCGACCGTCTCCAGGGTCGGCTGCAGCTGCACCACACCCACGCAGGCCTTGACCCGTGTGCGGTGCAGGCCCCAGCGCAGGCGGTAGGCGGCGATGGAGGAGCGGACCTTGTCGGCGACGATCTGAGCGTAATGCTGGTCGCAGTCCGGCAGCAGGACGGCGAAATGGTCGTTCTCCAGCCGCGCCACGAGGTCCGAGGCCCGCACCTTGGTCACCAGCATCTGGCCGAGTCCGTAGAGGAAATGGTCGGCCACCTCGGTGCCCATGCCGTGCACGACTTCGCTGAACTTGTCGACGTCCACCCACAGCACCGAGACGGGCTCGTGGCGGCGGCTGCCCACATGCTCGGACAGGCGGCGCTCGAATTCACGCCGGTTGGCCAGCTCGGTCAGCACATCATGCTTGGCCGTCCAGGTGGGTTGCATGCGCAGCTGGCGGGCAGCGGTAACGTCCTCGATGATCCACAAGGCCTCCCCGGCCGGCTTGTCCCAGTGCACGGGCGTGGCCTGCAGCCGGCCCCAGAAGCGGGAGCCGTCGCGGCGCACGTGCTCGATCTCCTCGTCCAGCGGCCGCCCCGCACCGAAGGCTGCGCCCATGCGCTCCATGAGGCCCTGGTGGGACAGGTCAGACACAAAGATGCCGCGTGTGGGCTGCTGGCAGAGGTCGGTGTCGTCCCCGTGGCCGAACAGGTGGTTGAACTGCTCGCTGACCACCTGGAAAGTGCCCTGGTCGACAAAGCACAGCGCGCTGGGCGCTCGCACCATGAGGGCGCGCATGCGGGCGGCGGTCGCATCGTTCGTGGGGGAGCCAGGGGCCTGGGCCTCGTTCGTGGCGTGCATCAGCTTCTCCTTGGGGCGCCCTGCCCGATCGCAGGCGCGTACCCCTCAGGTGTAACGCTTTTGCCTGGCGATGGAAAGTCCGATGAAGCCCGATTCCGCCGGACAGTTGCGCTTGCGCAGAAGGCACACCGCCGCCTCAGCGGCAGGCGTCCGGATCGGGACGGGCGTGGCGCTCGCGGTCCTTGGCATCGGGCGGGCCGCCGTGGTCGTGCAGCACACGCCATTCACCGTCCGCTTCCTTGCGCCAGATCGAATAGAAACGCCCGATCAGCGCACCGTCGGCCCCAAAGACAGGCCCGCTGGTATGTGCCAGCCGGCCCGGCTCCAGCAGCTCGGCCCGGTCCGGGTACCAGCTGAAGGGGGCGGCGGCTTCGGCGTAGAAACGCTGCCAGAACCCGCGGACGGCCTCCCTGCCCTTCAGCGGCGTGGGGCCGCTGTGAAAAAGGGCCTGCTCCGACACGAAGCTGGCAAAGGCCTGCAAATCGCGGTCAGCCATGGTGGCGGCAAAAGCGCATTCGCGGCGCCAGACCTCGGCGTCCGCGGAGGCCGGCGGCGCGGCCTGGGCTGGCATGATTGCGGCCATCAGGCCGATCAGGACGCCAAGACGCAGGGTGGGGGCAGTCGCTGGCCTCATGGGCACACTCCCGGGAGCGAGTTCATGACAGGCGCCGATCATTCCATGGCAGGTGCCGGCGGGGCATCGCCTGGAAGTCATGGGCAGGGAATGTCCGCAATGGCCTGCCCGGAGGGACTCGAACCCCCGACCTGCTGCTTAGAAGGCAGCTGCTCTATCCAGTTGAGCTACGGGCAGAAACTTGAATGTGGAGATGCACGCCGAGTCTCCCGACTCGGCGTGCATCAGCAGGCCAGAATTGTGCCATGCGCGGCCGGCCTTCGCGCCGGCCCGGGGGCTCAGATCAGCACGTTGAGCAGGGCATTGCCGATGCCCATCAGCGCGGCGCCGGAGATGAGGCCGGCACAGATGGGCTCGGCACCCTCGACCCAGCGGCGGTAGCCGGCGCTCTTGGGGTCGGCCTCGTTGCGCTTGTGCATGATCCAGAACAGCAGCGCGCCCATGAACATGCAGATCACCGAATCAGGCGGCAGCACCACGCCCAGGCCGATGGAGACCGAGGACAGCGGGAAGCGGCCGCGCGTGCGGATGCGCAGCACCTCGATGACCACGGCAGTGACGGCGGCCACGGCCATGGAGATCAGCGCGGAGGTGGGCAGTTGGCTGATGCCCTTGGCGATCAGCTCGGCCACGCCCTTCCATTGCAGCGCGGCCGGGAAGGCGAACTGGTCGCTGACGATGGTGGCGGCGCTGCGCACGCCGTTGGCGTCAGGCGGCAGGAAGAGCAGGAAGAACAGCGGCACGGCCGACAGCGTGCCCGCCAGGATGCCGATGATGTGGCCCACGGCCTGGTGGCGCGGCTTGCCGCCCAGCATGTAGCCGGGCTTGATGTCAGAAAGGAGGTTGGAGGCATTGGACGCGATGTCCGAGGTCATGGTCGCCGGCAGCAGGTTGGAGGCCGGATTGCTGCGGTCCAGGGCACCCACCGTGAACTGGGTGATCTTGGACAGCGCGCCCGTGGGCGTCCACGAGGTCAGGGCCATGGCATTGGCGCAGATCACGGTCAGCACCACGATCAGGGGCAGGGAGATCAGGCCCAGCAGCCAGGGCACGCCGAAGAAGGTGTGGGTCAGCCACACGCTGAGGGCGCCCAGCACGGGCACGCCAACGTAGGACAGCCACAGGGGCATCTCGATGTCACGCAGCAGGTCGGGGCCTTCGCTGGCCTTGTCGACCTTGGACTTGCGCTTGAAGAGGCTGGTGATCAGCTCCGGCTTGGCCAGCAGGCCCACCAGGGCGCCCACCACCATCATGGTCACGGCCCACCACAGCGACCACTGGTTGACGATCTCGGTCCGCCCCAGGGGCACGACAGAGCCGTCCAGGCGCACGCGCGGCGCGATGTCGCCCATCTGGATCATCAACGGCGCCAGCACGCCGAAGTTCAGCAGCGCACCGATCAGGCAGCTGGTGGCCACGGCCATGCCCATGAGACCGCCCACGCCCAGCATGGCCATGTCCAGGGTCAGGCGCAGGCCCAGCACGCGCAGGTCGGTGCCCAGGATCTTGGGGATCCAGGCCTCAGCCTTGGTAGCCCAGGCGTAGTAGTAGTGGTCCAGCTTCTCGTGAAGGTACCAGGGCTCCTTCATGCCGGCCCACTGGTCCATGCGCAGGATCTTGAACTGGATCAGCTTCATCCAGCCGTCGCTGACCAGCGCCTGGTAGACGGCCGCGATGCCCGCCACCTTGCCCAGCAGACGCGCCTTGTACAGCCCTTCGGCGCCATCGCCGGAATACAGCGAGTCCAGCACCACGCCGCAGGCACGGCCTTCAGGGAAAGGCAGCTGGTCCTCGTTGATGAAGCGACGCTTCATCGGGAAGGCCACGAGCACACCCAGCACCGACACGACGATCAGCCAGACCATCAGCTGCCACCAGGGGATGATGTGGCCGGTCATCATCATGTAGGCCGGCAGGCCGGCGATCAGCGGCATCACCGTGTAACCCGCCGCGGTGGCGATGGACTGGGTGCAGTTGTTCTCCAGCACGCTGAAGTCGCGGGCCATGCCGGCATTGGAAAGCGACTTGAACAGCGCAAAGGCCAGGATCACCGAGGTCAGGCCCACGCCGATGCCCACGCCGGTCTTGGCACCGATGTACAGCGCGGTCGCCGTCAGCACCAGGCCCAGGAGGAAGCCCGTCAGTGCGGAGCGCAGCGTCAGCTGCGGCATGTCCTTCTGGAAGACGTTGTTGAACCACCAGGCGTCTTTCTCTGCCCGGCTCCAGCTGCGAATCTGCTCGTCGCTGAGATGTTGAATGGCCATGCTGTTCTTGATGATGGACGTCGGCAAGCCGACTGAGCAGCTGCAGGCGCTCGTGGCGCCCAGCCGCAAAGGTGCGCGGATTGTGTCAGCCGCCTTCGCGCCGCAACCAGGGGGTTGTCCAGTAGGGGCCGGCCCTGGAAACGGCGGGAAGGCCTGGAAGCAGTCCGCTTGTTGACCCAGGCCAAGTCCCGAAAGAAAGGGCCTGGCCGGCGTTCCTCAAAAAGCAAAAACCCGCCGCGGCGGGGCCGGGGCGGGTTTGCGGGCATGCATGGAACATGCAGCAGATTCAATGGTCGGGGCGGCGGGATTCGAACTCGCGACCCTCTGCTCCCAAAGCAGATGCGCTACCAGGCTGCGCTACGCCCCGACGAAGCCTTGCATTCTAACCCGGGAATTTATGTTTTCCGGAAAAAAGCGCTTCACGATCACGCTGCGCTGCTCATGCCAGCTCCACCAACCGCCCCTGCCCGGTGATGAAGGCGATGCGAACCGACTCGCCGGGCTGCAGGGCCTGCACCGCGGCGCGGTACTGCTGCAGCTGCTGCACGTACTCGGGCTGACGCTGCGGTGCCTCGTGCAGCTTGTAGTCCAGCACCCACCACTGGGCCTGCTCGCCAGGCGCCGGGCGGCGCAGCACCAGGCGGTCCAGGCGCAAGTCCTGACCCTCATGGCTGATCGGGACCTCGTTGCCGGCCCACTGCAGCTGGGCGGCGTCGAAGAAGGGCGCGCAGTCAGGGCTGGCCAGGATGGCCCGCACACTGCGCTCCAGACGTTCGCTGCGCCGAGCGTCCAGGCCGTACATCTGGGCCGCAGCGCCCAGCAACGGCTCCAGCGCCCCGCCCTGCCCCTGCGGGCCACTGGCCCATTCCAGCACGCGGTGCATGGCCTCGCCCAGCGCGGCCATCTCGTCCAGCTCTGTCGTGCGCACCACCAGCTCGGCGGGTTCGGCTGGTGCCAGGTCTTGTCCCAGGTCTTGTCCCAGGGCTTGCACCTTCGGAGGCACTTCGGGCAGCAAGGGGAGCTCCAGCAGACTGAAATCGTGGCCGGCAGGCGCCAGCTGCGCGCCGGCGGCCGGCTGCCAGGGCTCGGCGAGCGCCTGCAACCGCTGCCACCAGCTGCCCGCCCCACCGCCCCGCGCCGAAACGCTGCGGCTGATCACCAGCCGTGATTTGGCACGGGTCATGGCCACGTACAGCGCATTGAGTTCCTCGCGCTGGCGCTCGCCCTGCTCGAAGCGCATCAGCGGCTCCAGCGCTGGCGGCGGGCTGCTCTCCGAGGCGATGAAGGCCACGCGCCGGGGGCCGGGCAGGTCCACCGGCCAGTCGACCAGCAGGGTGGCGTGATCGGCCCGGGCTGGCGCGGCATCGCAATCCATCAGCACCACGACCCGCGCCTCCAGCCCCTTGGCGCCATGCACGGTGAGCAGCTGCACGGCGTCGGCTTCGCCATGGGCCGGCAGGCTCAGCGCCCGCTGCCGCAACGCACGCACAAAACCGTAGACGGTGGCATAGCGCCCGCCGTCCAGGTCCAGGGCCAGGCCCAGCAGGGACTGCAGCGCATGCAGGCGGCTGCGGCGCTCGCTGGGGGGCACGCACTGGGCCACGCGCGCGAGCAGGTCGCCTTCGGCAAAGATGCGGTCCAGCAGCTCCTGGGGCGTGCTCTGCTGCAGGCTCGCCGCCCAGGACGCCAGCAGGCCGCGGGCACGCTGGAGGGCCGGTTCCAGCGCGGACTCGTCCGACTGAATCAGGGCCTGCCAGAAGGTGCAGCGCGACGCGCCGGCTTCGTCGGCATCCGCAGCCCCGAGGCGCCGCACCGTGCGGGCCGCCAGGGACAGCTGCAGCAAGGCCGCCTCGCTGACGCCAAACAGCGGGCTGCGCAGGGCATGGGCCAGGGACAGGTCGTGCGAGGGCGAGGCCAGGGCGTCCAGCAGCGCCAGCACGTCGCGCACATCGGGCGAGTCAAGAAGCGCCAGCTCCTCCGGCGCCACATGCGCAATGCCCTGCGCCTTGAGCGCCTGGGCCAGCACACGCAGGGCCTCGCGCTTGCGCGCCAGCACGAAGATGTCGCCCGGCTGCAGGCCACCAGCGGCCAGCAGCTCGCCCAGGGCCCGGGCGATGCGCTGGGCCTCCCCCGCACGGCGTTGCAGCTCGGGCTCATGGCGGGCCTCGCTGAGGCTGGGGCGCCAGGCCAGCGCGGCCTCGTCGTCAGCGGAGCCATCGGCCTCGCCCGCTGGAGCCGCGGCCGCCGGATCGGCTTCAGGCTCGGCGTCCAGGCGGCACACGCCGGCGAGGGCATCGACGCCGCCGGACTCCGTGGTGTGAGCCCGGAAGTCCTGGTACTCGCCCAGGCCCTGGGCCTGCAGGAGGGCTGCGTTGACGGCCGCCAGCACCTGCGGCGCATTGC
Source organism: Roseateles flavus (assembly GCF_039872765.1). NCBI lineage: Bacteria > Pseudomonadati > Pseudomonadota > Betaproteobacteria > Burkholderiales > Sphaerotilaceae > Roseateles > Roseateles flavus. Next base: position 131,955 of record NZ_JBDPZC010000005.1, read on the forward strand.
GGCGCGTGTGGTCGCAGGCCAGCACGGCCGCATCGAGGCCTTGCTGGAGGAAGTCGCGCGCGGCGGCGAACACGCGCGGCTCGGCGCGCCGGAAGCGGTAGATGCTCTGCTTGGGGTCGCCCACGATGAAGACCGACAGCGGACGCTGCCCGCTGCCCCCACCCCCTGCCCCGCTGTAGGACGAGAGCCAGGCATGGAGCGCCTGCCACTGCAGGGGGCTGGTGTCCTGGAACTCGTCGATGAGCAGATGGCGCAGCTGGGTGTCCAGGCGCTCCTGCACCCAGCCGGCCAGCGCGGCATCACCCAGCACGGCCAGCGCGCCGCGCTCCAGGTCGTTCATGTCGACCAGACCCCGGGTCTTCTTGATCTGATCGAAGCTGTCGACCAGCACCAGGCTCAGCCGCGCCAGCCGCTGGTGCAGCACCTGGGCCTCCTGCTGGTCAAGGCCGCGCTGGACCAGGGCAATGTCGTCCGCCAACGCCGCCGCCAGAGGGCTGGTGGCCAGGGCCTTCACGGGCGTCCCGGACTTGGTCAGCAACTTGCCACGCAGCACCTCGAACAGGGCGGCCGGCGGCAGTTGATCACTGAGGGCCTGCTCGATGGCGGTGGCCGCCTTGCGCATGGTCTCGTTGCGGCCCTGGCCCAGCTCGAGGGCCAGGTCTTGCCACTGCGGGCGCATCGCCTCGATGCAGTCCAGCGGGTCCGCCCCGGCGAAGCGCGCCGACACCGAGGCCGCCCCCTCAACGCTACCCATCAGCACGCCCTGAGCCTGGGCCAGGCGCAGTTCCACGCGCTTGCCGAAGCCGGCCTCCAGCCATCGAAGGACCTTGCTGCGACCGCAGTCGTCGACCAGCGCCTGGTAGTCGGCCAGCAGCGGCGCGTCGGCCAGCAGGCGGGCATGGAAGCCGCGCCAGACCTCGGGCATCAGCTCGCTCTCATCCTCCAGCAGCTGCAGCTCTGGCGCGATGCCGAGCTGCTGCAGCAAGGCCATGGGCGCGGCTCGCAGCAGCTGGGAGAACCAGGCATGGAAGGTGCGGATCTCCACCGGCCGCCCGCCCTCCAGCAGGCGCTGCTGCAGACCCTGCAGCAGCGGTGCGGCGCGCTGGGCCTCGTCCTCGGCCATGCCGCGCTGGATCAGGGCTTCGCAGCGCCCGGCATGGTCTGCCCGGGCGAACTCGGAGAGCCACTCCGCCAGGCGCTGGCGCATTTCACCAGCGGCCTTGCGGGTGAAGGTGATGGCCACGATCTGCTGGGGCTCGGCGCCGTCCAGCAGGGCCCGCAGGATGCGCGACACCAGCATCCAGGTCTTGCCTGCGCCGGCACAGGCTTCCACGACCACGCTGCGCCGCGGGTCGCAGGCCACCTGATAGAAGCGCTCGCGCGGCACGACGCGCGCATCGACCGTGTAGGCCGCATTCGCCTGGGGCGCCGCCATCAGAGAGTCCCCTCCCACCAGTCATCCTTGCGGCACAGGCCGCGCACGGGGCACAGCGCGCAGGCCCGGCCTTCGCCCAGGGCAGGCAGGGCCGCGCCGGCCTGCACGGCCGCCAGGTCCTGCTCCAGGCCCTGGCGCGCCAGCTCAGCGCTGTGCTGCACCTCGGGATGCGGCAGCAGCTGCAGGCCCTTGCTGTCGTCCAGCATCAGGTAGGCGGCCTCCAGCGCCGCGCCAGCCTGGGCAGCCTCCTCGGCGCTCAGCAAGGCGTAGACGGCCAGCTGGGTGTCCTCGAGCGGGCGCTTGAGCTTGTCCTTGATGGACTCGGTGGAACCGGTCTTGTAGTCCAGCAGCAGACGGCGCCCGGGCTGGTCGTCCAGACGGTCCAGGCGACCCTGCAGGCGCAGCTCGCGCAGGGCCGGATGCGTCCAGGGCTGGCAGTGCCGGGACTGCTCGCCGGCCTCGTAGTGCCAGCCGGCCGACTCGTGCGCCTGCAGCCACGCCAGGTAGCGCGGCAGCAGGCGACGAAAGCTGGCCAGATAGGGCAGGAACTCGGCCTCGGACAGCCCCATGCGCTGGCGCTCCTGCTCGGCGGCGTCCGCCAGGGCCTGCGCAGCGTCGCTGCCGGGCTGCGCCTTGCGCTGCTCGTGGAAGCGGTGAAGCACGGCGTGCAGCCAGTTGCCGTAGTCGCGCTTGTCCAGCTCCTCGGTGAGCTCCTCATCCTCGCGCAGGCCCAGCAGCTGCAGGCCGAAGAACTGGTAGGGGCAGTTGCGCAGGGCGTCCAGCGCGCTGGCGCTGAGGGCGCGCGGCAGCTGGCCCGGCGCATTCGCCTGGGCCATGTGCATGGGCCGGGCCGTCAGGGCGCGCTGCGGCCGGGGGTCCTGCCACGCAGGAATCGCCCCGGCACCGGCCTGCTCCCGGGCGGCCTCCAGGCGCTCCAGCAAGGGGCTGCGCGCCAGGGGCTCGCTACCGGCCCGGTCGCATCGAAGCAGGGTCAGATGGGGGGCGCGCAGCAGCTGCACGAAACCCGCCGCCAGCTGGGCTCGCCGCCCGGCCTGGTCCGGCAGGCCCAGCTGGCGCGCCAGGGCCTCGGGCAGCAGCACGGGGCCTGCCGCCACCTGGCCCAGGGTCTGGGCATCGGCCCCCGGCAGCACGATGGCGGCAAAGGGGCGCAGCATGGCCCGGGCCAGGGGCGTGACCAGCACTTGCAGGTCCGTAGGCAGCTCGGGCACGAACTGCTGGGCCTCCAGGGTCTCGTTGACCCATTGGACGAAGTCGGCGCTGCCCAGCAGCGTGCTCTGCAGGGCGAGCTGATGTGCCGAATCAGGCCAGGGCTCGCGCTGCAGCCACAGGGCCAGCAGCAGCTGACGCCCCGCGGCCTGCTCGCCCAGCCAGGCCAGGCCCCCCAGGCGCTCCAGCAAGAGACGAAGCTGCTTGAGCCAGGTCTCCAGGCTGCGCAGCGCCGGGCCCGCGCGCAAGAGGGCGATCTGCTCCTGCGCGTCCTGCCACAGGAAGGCCGCTGAGCCCTTCAGGTGCGCGAGCTGAACCGCACCGGCCTGCACCCAGCCCAGGCGGCGGCATTGGGACTCGAGCTGGTCGACGGCGTCGGCAGCCTGGCGTTCACGCAGGTCGCGGGCCAGATCGCTCTTGAGCCACTGCAGCAGCTCGTCGACACTGGCCCGCGGCTGAGCCGCGCGCAGCAGCGCCATCAGCTGGGCGGCCTCGGGGGTGGTCGCCAGGGTCCAGCCGGTTTCGTCGCCCAGGCGCACGGACTGCCGCTCCAGCAGGGCACGCACGCGCCGCACGAGCACCCGGTCCTGGGCGATCAGGGCCACGGGCAGCTCCTGCCGCCGGATGTGCTCCAGCACCGTGGCAGCCGTGCACTGGGCCAGCGATTCGGGGTCCTCGCAGCGGGCCTCCTGCAGGCGGGCCGGGGGAGGATCCAGCGCCAGTTGCTCCAGCACGCAGTCGGCATCCAGCAGCAGGCAGGGGATGCCCTGGGCGGCGGCATCCGCCAGCAGGGCGTCGCTCAGTGGGTCGACACCGCCGGCGCGCATCAGCACCCAGGCGCTGGGGCGCAGGCTGAAGAGGGCGTCTGTCGCCGGCACGCGGCTGTCGCTGGCGGCCCACTCGAGCGCCACCAGGGCCAGGGCCCGTTCCAGGTCAGCCGGCCCGCCCTGCTGCAGGGCCTGGCGGGCATGCGGCCAAAAGGCCTGCCGACCTTGCGGCCCCAGGGCCTGGGCGTGGCGCGCCAGGGCTTGCGCGGCCTCCACGAGATGCTGCAGGGCCAGTCGCCAGGCCCGGGGGTCCTGCTCGCACAGCGCCTCGGCCCAACTCTGGCCGGCCAGCAGCTGGCGTGCGTTGAGCACGTCGATGGCGGCATCGAAGCTGATCTGCAGTCCTTGCGAGAGCGGGCTGGGCCCCAGGGCGGAGGCCAGGCTGTGCGTGGTTTCCATGCGAGGCTGCCAGAGCCCCGTGCTGCGCCAGGCCCGCCGCGCCGAGGCCAGGTGCTGGGCAAAGGGCAGCAGGACGACGGCATCCCGGCTCTGCACGCCGCGCGCCTGCATCCAGGCGGCCATGCGCTGGACGGCCGCGTCCCAGAAGGGCCGGGCGCCGTCGCCGAGGCCCAGGGGCAGGTGTTGCGTCTCGATCTGTTGTTCTGCAGTCACGCCGTGCAAGGCTCCGTCCCGACATCCCCGGCGCCCGGCAAGCGCCAGTTCGCCAGCCATGAACCCCAATCAGTTCGGGCCCTTGGCTCTTGTGTCAGAATCATTGTGCCCTGAGTCCTGCCCCCTGGCGGGCTCGCAAGACAGTGACTCGGGCCCCGGCTGCGTGCAGCCTGTCCAAGGACTCATCCATGAGCAGCGAACTGATCAAACACATCTCCGACGCGTCATTCGACGCCGATGTCCTCCAATCCGCCACGCCCGTGCTGGTGGACTACTGGGCCGAATGGTGCGGCCCCTGCAAGATGATTGCCCCCATCCTGGACGAAGTGGCCAAGGATTACGGCAGCCGCCTGCAGGTCACCAAGATGAACGTGGACGAGAACCGTGAAGTGCCCGCCAAGTTCGGCATCCGCGGCATCCCGACCCTCATGCTCTTCAAGGACGGTCAGCTGGCCGCCACCAAGGTCGGCGCCCTCTCCAAGGCCCAGTTGACGTCCTTCCTCGACGCCAACCTATAATCTCCCCACATGCCCGGCCCCACTCGGCCGGGCTTGAATGGCCAACATGCCCCAGCCGGACCGGCTTCGGGGCATGGACTCGGCGCCCAAGCTCCCGCCCCTTTCTGTTTTGTATTGACTGCCCTGATGCGCTGCGCATGGGCGGCTGTGGCGATGGCGATGGCGACCGAAGATCCTGTCCCGGGTTTCTGGCAGACCCTGGACGACCCAACCGGGTTTCCCCATGCATCTTTCTGAACTGAAAGCGCTTCACGTTTCCGCCCTCATCAAGATGGGTGAGGAGCTGGAGATCGACAACGTCGCCCGCATGCGCAAGCAGGAGCTGATGTTCGCGATCATGAAGAAGCGCGCCAAAGCCGGCGAGCAAGTCTTCGGCGACGGCGTCCTCGAAGTCCTGCCTGACGGCTTCGGCTTCCTGCGTTCGCCGGACACCAGCTACATGGCGTCCACCGACGACATCTACCTCTCCCCGAGCCAGATCCGCCGCTTCAATCTCCACACCGGAGACATGATCGAAGGCGAAGTGCGCGTCCCCAAGGACGGTGAACGCTACTTCGCGCTGGTCAAGGTCGACCGCGTGAACGGGCTCACCCCCGAGGAGAGCAAGCACAAGATCATGTTCGAGAACCTGACGCCCTTGTTCCCCAAGGAGCAGTTCAAGCTCGAGCGCGACATCAAGAGCGACGAGAACATCACCGGCCGCATCATCGACCTCATCGCGCCCATCGGTAAAGGCCAGCGCGCCCTGCTGGTGGCCCAGCCCAAGACCGGCAAGACGATGATGATGCAGCAGCTGGCACACGCCATCACGGCCAATCATCCGGAAGCGCACCTCATCGTGCTGCTGGTGGACGAGCGCCCTGAGGAAGTGACCGAAATGCTGCGCACCGTCCGCGGCGAGGTGATCTCCTCCACCTTCGACGAACCCGCCGCCCGCCACGTGCAGGTCGCCGAAATGGTGATCGAGCGCGCCAAGCGCCTGGTAGAGCTCAAGAAGGACGTGGTGATCCTGCTGGACTCCATCACCCGGCTGGCCCGCGCCTACAACAACGTCCTGCCCTCCTCCGGCAAGGTGCTGACCGGCGGCGTGGACGCCAACGCCCTGCAGCGTCCCAAGCGCTTCTTCGGTGCGGCCCGCAATGTCGAGGAAGGCGGCTCGCTGACCATCATCGGCACCGCGCTGATCGATACCGGCTCGCGCATGGACGAAGTGATCTACGAAGAGTTCAAGGGCACCGGCAACTGCGAAATCCACCTGGATCGCCGCATGGCCGAGAAGCGTGTCTATCCCTCGATCCTGATCAACAAGTCCGGCACCCGCCGCGAGGAGCTGCTGCTCAAGCCCGAGATCCTGCAAAAGAGCTGGATCCTGCGCAAGCTGCTCTACAACATGGACGAGATCGAGGCGATGGAGTTCATCCTCGACAAGATGAAGGCCAGCAAGAACAACCACGACTTCTTCGACATGATGCGAAGAGGCGGGTAAATCTGGCCTCGCAGCGCCGCCTCCCGCACCGGGTAGGCGGCGTTTTCATTTGTGGCTATAATCAACGTTTTTCCGCCGCCAGAAAGTGCGTCACATGGTGTGACGTGGCTCCCGGCACTGAAACAGCTACGGCGAGAGGTTTCCCATGAAAGAAGGCATTCACCCCAACTACCGCGACGTGGTGTTCGTGGACCAGTCCAACGGCTTCCAGTTCGTGACGCGTTCGACCGTCCAGACCAAGGAAACCATCACCGTCGACGGCAAGGATTTCCCGCTGGTCAAGCTGGAAACCACCAGCGAATCGCACCCCTTCTACACCGGCACTCAGAAGAGCGTCGACAACCTGGGCGGTCGCGTCGAGAAGTTCCGCAACAAGTTCGCTCGCGTCGGCCTCAAGAAGTAAGCCCCGCGGCCGCGCTTCGAGCGTCGAGCCCCACAGAAAAGGCAGCCCCGGCTGCCTTTTTTCATGTCCACGTCCCCCTGCATGCGCCTGGCGTAGGACGCCGCATGCCACCGGCCCAGCGTCTGCCCGTAATTGGGGCATGATGCGGCCTTCAAGCCCTCTGCCGCCTGCGTGAACCAAGCCACCCCCGCCATCGTTGCCGAACGCGGCGCCCAACGCCTGCCCCGACTGGCCCTGCTGCTCTTCTGTGCGGCCTATGTGATCCCTGGCGTCTTCGGCCGCGACCCCTGGCGCAACGCCGACCTCACGGCCTACGGCTTCATGGCCAAGATCGCCGCCGGACTGAGCCCCTGGCATCATCCCGAGCTGGGCGGCATCACCACGGACGGCGGCCTGCTGCCCTACTGGGTCGGCGCCCTCTTCATCAAGCTGCTGCCCTTCCTGGATCCCGCCGTGGCGGCGCGCATCCCCTTCGCGCTGATCCTGGTCGGGGTGATCGCCCTGGTCTGGTACAGCAGCTTCCATTTCGCCCGCACGGAAGCCGCCCAGCCGGTGGCCTTTGCCTTCGGAGGCGAGGCGCAGGCGGTGGACTACGCCCGCGCCCTGGCAGACGGTGCCCTGCTGGCCCTGGTGGCCTCGCTGGGGCTGCTGCTGCTGGGCCATGAAACCACGCCGGAGTTGCTGCAGCTGCTGGGCATGGCCCTGTTCGTGTACGGCATGGCAGCGGCGCCCTTCCGCGCCCTGAAGGCCCGCCTGGCCCTGCTGCTGGCCCTGCCCATCCTCGCGGCCTCCGCCGCACCGGCCGTCGCCCTGATGCTGGGGCTGGGTGGCGCCTTGATCTGCTGGCGCTCGGCCTATGAGCCGGTACGGGCCAGCATGCTGTGGGTCGTCGCGGCCACCGCGCTGTCGGCCCTGCTGGCCTGGGCGCTGGGCAGCTGGGCCTGGCGACTGCAGGCCCTGCCCGGGGCTGACTTCCCCCTGCGTGTCGGGACCCTGCTGCTGTGGTTCGCCTGGCCGGTCTGGCCGCTGGCGCTGTGGACGCTGTGGCGCTGGCGCGCCTACCTGCAGCGCCGCCATGTCAGCGTGCCCCTGCTGGCCGTCATGGTCTCGCTGCTCAGCTGCCTGGCCATGGGCGGTTCGGACCGCGCCCTGATGCTGGGCCTGCCCGCGCTGGCCGTGCTGGCGAGCTTCGCACTGCCGACCTTCAGTCGCAGCATGAGTGCCATGCTGGACTGGTTCTCGATGTTCTTCTTCAGCGCCATCGCGCTGTTCATCTGGCTCTACTACCTGTCCATGCAGACGGGCTGGCCGGCCCAGCCACTGGCCAATGTGCGCAACCTGGCCAAGGGCTTCGAGCCCAGCTTCCACCCGCTGGCGCTGCTGTTCGCGGTCCTGGGCACGGCGGCTTGGCTGGGACTGCTGCGCTGGCGCACCGCGCGCCACCGGCATGCGCTGTGGAAGAGCATGGTGCTGCCCTCGGGCGGCGTGGCCCTGGCCTGGCTGCTGGCCATGACCCTGTGGCTGCCGGTGCTGGACTATGCACGCAGCCACCGGCCGCTGGTCGAGCGACTGGCCCGCGTCATGCCCGCGGACACGACCTGCCTGGCCACGCCGGGCCAGGCGCTGTCGCTGGTGGCGGCCCTGGAAGTCCACGGGCACTGGAAGGTTGACGCCCTGCGCAGCGCCGCCGACACCTCATGCCGGCTGCTGCTGGTCCAGTCGGATGACGCCAATGCCTCGGCGCCCACTCCGGGATGGCAACTGCTCGCGACGGTCAAGCGGCCAACCGATCGGAACCTGTCCTACCGCCTGTACCAGCGCGAGGCACGCTGAGCGCCTCGAGCCCAGCCGCGAGGGCTGGCTGGCTGGCTGGCTGGCTGGCTGGCGGCCCGCCCTCCTCGTCCCCCCGCGTTCAAGACAGACGGGACCACAGATGGAAGTGCCTTCAGGGGCCGCTCAGAGGCTGCCCTCGGGCACTCGCGCGGCCTCGACGCCCAGCACCTCCACCGAGCGCACCCGGGCCGCTGGCAGGGCCACACGGAAGCGCGAGCCCTTGCCCACCTCGCTGTCGATCTTCAGCTCGCCGCCATGGCGCTGGGCCACGTGCTTGACGATGGAGAGGCCCAGCCCTGTGCCGCCGGTGTCGCGGTTGCGGCTGCCGTCGACACGGTAGAAGCGTTCAGTCAGGCGCGGCAAGTGCTCGCGGGCAATGCCGGGGCCGGTGTCGCGCACGCAGATTTCGCCCGAGCCATCGGCCAGCAGACCGAAGCTCAGCTCGATGCGTCCGCCGTCCGGCGTGTAGCGCACGGCGTTGTTGGCCAGGTTGGCGACTGCGCTGAGCAATTCCGCCTCCACGCCAGCCAGCTCGGCCGACGGCCCGCTCTCCAGCACCAGTTCATGGCGGCCTTTGGACAGAGCCGAGGCATCGCTCAGCACACGCTGCAGCAGGGCCTGGACGCCCAGCCAGCGGTCCGCATCCGGCCGCGGGCTGCCTTCCAGCTGCGCGAGGGTCAGCAGATCGCTCACCAGGGACTGCATGCGCTGCGTCTGCTGGTTCATGAGGCTCAGCACGCGCTTGCGCTCCGGCTCGGTCAGCGGCAGGGAGGCCATGGTCTCGATGAAGCCCGCCAGCACCGTCAGGGGCGTGCGGATCTCGTGCGAGACATTGGCCACGAAGTCGCGCCGCATCGCTTCGGCGCGCTCACGCTCGGTGATGTCCTGCGTCAGCACCAGGCGCATGCCCTCCCCATAGGCCCGGACCACCACGGCCAGGGTCAGCCGACCGCGCACGTGCGGGAGCACCAGCGGCTGGCTGTAGTCCCCTGACTGCAGCAGGGCCACGAAGGCCGGGAAGCGCACGAGATTGGTCACGCGCTGGTCGCGGTCACGTTGCGGGTCCAGCGAGAAGTGATCGGCCGCGACGCGGTTGCACCAGCGGATGTGGTCCTCCGCATCCAGCATCAGCACGCCATTGGGCGAGGCCTCGATGGCGGACAGGAACTGCAGCAATTCCTGACGCTCGCGCTCGATGGCACGGTCACGGTCGCGCACGGCGCGCTCCACACGGTAGGCAAGCTCGCCCCACAGCCCGCGATCACGCGGCGCCGAGCCAGCCAGCGCGCCCCGCAGCCACTGCATGAGGCGGTGCGCACGCAGCGAGTCCACCGTGAACAGCGCGGCCACGCCGATCAGCGAGCCCGTCAGCGGGGGCAGCCAGGGCAATTGAGGCCACCAGCGGCCCAGCAGCCAGGCAAGACCTGCCCCCAGCAGAACCGCCAGCGCCGCCAGTACGACGCGAGGCAACATCCAGGTCATTTCACTTCCTGCAACTTGACCCGGCACGGGTCATTTCGCGACTTCGTTCCGAGAGGCCCCATCAAGCGGAAACGGCAGCCACTTGCTGGGTCAGGCGATAGCCCGCTCCGCGCACCGTCTCGATCATGCGCTGGCACTGCACCTTCTCCAGGGCCTCGCGCAGGCGCTTGACGTGCACGTCCACCGTGCGTTCCTCGATGAAGACATGGTCGCCCCACACGCGGTCCAGCAGCTGTGAGCGGCTGTGCACGCGCTCCGGGTGCGTCATGAAGAAATGCAGCAGGCGGAACTCGGTCGGGCCCAGCTTCACCTCGACGCCATCGCGGCTGACGCGCCGCGTGCCGGGGTCCAGGCTCAGCTGGCCGACCTCAACCACCGAGTCCAGGGCCTCGGGCGCCTTGCGACGCAGCACGGCGCGGATGCGGGCGAGCAGCTCGTTGGTCGAGAAGGGCTTGGTGAGGTAGTCATCGGCGCCGGCGTCCAGGCCGGAGACCTTGTCGCTCTCCTCCGCTCGGGCCGTGAGCATGATGATGGGCAGCTCCTTGGTGCGTGCGGCAGAGCGCCACATCCGGGCCAGGCCGATGCCCGACTGGCCCGGCAGCATCCAGTCCAGCACCACCAGATCAGGCAGCACACGGTCCACTTCGAACTGGGCCTGGTCGGCACTGCCGGCCAGGGTCACCTCGAAGCCCGCATGGCGCAGGTTGATGGAAATGAGTTCGGCGATGGCGGCTTCGTCCTCGACAACGAGAATGCGGCTCATGATTCGTGCTCCTTGTCGTTGAGGGTCAGGGCTTGACCATGGTGGCCACGGCGTCCGGCGTGTTGTGACGCACGTCCGTGCCCTTCACCACGTAGATGATCACCTCGGCGAGGTTCTTGGCATGGTCGCCCACCCGCTCGATGGCCTTGGCCACGAAGATCAGGTCGATGCAGGCCGAGATGGTGCGCGGGTCTTCCATCATGTAGGTGATCAGCTTGCGCATCAGGCCGTCGAACTCCTTGTCGATGGCGTCATCCTGCTTCAACACTTCCAGGGCACGATCCACATCCAGGCGGGCAAAGGCGTCCAGGGCCTTGCGCAGCTGGGCGGTGGCGAGTTCGGCCTCGAAGCTGAGGTCGGACATGGGCAGGCGCAGGCGGCCGGACACGCCCTCGTTGATCAGTCGCTGCACGGTGCGGGCCACGCGGGCGGCCTCGTCGCCCACGCGCTCCAGATTGGCGATGGTCTTGGACACCGCGATCAGCAGGCGCAGGTCCCGCGCCGTGGGCTGGCGCCGGGCGATGATGCTGGAGAGGTCGCGATCGATCTCGACCTCCATGGCGTTCACCCGGTCTTCGGTCTTGAGCACGGTGCCGGCCAGGTCGGCGCTGAAATTGATCAGGGCCTCGACCGACTGCGCCACCTGCGCCTCGACCAGCCCCCCCATCTCCAGCACACGCGTGGAGATGCCACTCAGCTCGGCATCGAACTGGGTGGAGAGATGCTTGTCACTCATTCTTTTGCTCCTTGTGGCGGCCGGCCCTCACGGCCGGCCGCCCTTGCTTTCCTCGGCGCAGGCCCCGCCTGCGCCCCAACATCCACGGTGCCACGGCTTCAGCCGAAGCGCCCGGTGATGTAGTCCTCCGTATCCTTGCGCTTGGGCTTCATGAAGAGCTCGGCGGTGGGGCCGAACTCGATCAGGTCGCCCAGGTACATATAGGCCGTGTAGTCCGAGCAGCGGGCCGCCTGCTGCATGTTGTGGGTCACGATGGCGACCGTGTAATCGGTCTTGAGCTCGTGGATCAGTTCCTCGATCTTGCCCGTGGAGATGGGATCCAGGGCCGAGCAGGGCTCGTCCAGCAGCAGCACCTCAGGCTTGATGGCAATGCCGCGGGCGATGCACAGGCGCTGCTGCTGACCGCCGGAGAGGCCGGAACCGCTCTGGTTGAGCTTGTCCTTGACCTCGTTCCACAGCGCGGCCTTCTTCAACGCCCATTCCACGCGCTCGTCCATCTCCACCCGAGGCAGGGTCTCGAAGAGCCGCACGCCGAAGGCGATGTTGTCGTAGATGGACATGGGGAACGGCGTCGGCTTCTGGAAGACCATGCCCACCTTGGCGCGGATCAGGGAGACGTCCTCACCGCTGGAGAGGATGTCGCTGCCGTCCAGCAGGATCTCGCCTTCCGCCCGCTGCTCGGGATAGAGCTCGAACATGCGGTTGAGCGTGCGCAGCAGCGTGGACTTGCCGCAGCCGGACGGGCCGATGAAGGCGGTGACCTTCTTCTCGGGGATGTCCAGGTTGATGTTCTTGAGGGCGTGGAAGTTGCCGTAATAGAAGTTCAGGTTGCGCACCGACAGCTTGGCACGCTCCGTCACGGGCATATCGACCTTGGTATCCATGAGTCTCTCGCTTCAGTGCTTTTTCTTGAACAGGACGCGCGCCAGGATGTTCAGCGCCAGCACGCCCATCGTGATGAGGAAGACACCCGCCCAGGCCAGCTTCTGCCAGTTCTCGTAGGGGCTCATCGCGAACTTGAAGATGGTGACCGGCAGGCTGGCCATGGGCTCGCCCAGCGACGAAGTCCAGAACTGGTTGGACAGCGCCGTGAACAGCAGGGGCGCGGTCTCGCCGGAGATGCGGGCCAGGGCCAGCAGCACGCCGGTGATCACGCCGGCGCGGGCCGACTTCAGCGTCACCGACAGGATCACCTTCCACTTGGGCGTACCCAGGGCATAGGCCGCCTCGCGCAGGGCGTTGGGCACCAGGCTCAGCATGTTCTCGGTCGTGCGGATCACCACCGGGATCACGATCAGTGCCAGGGCCAGCACGCCGGCCAGACCCGAGAAGGTCTTCATGCGCGACACCACCACCGCATAGACGAAGAGGCCGATCACGATGGACGGCGCCGAGAGCAGGATGTCGTTGATGAAGCGGACCGAGGATCCCAGCCGCGTCTTCTGCCCGTATTCGGCCAGGTAGACGCCGGCCATGATGCCGATGGGCGTGCCCAGCAGCGTGGCCAGGCCCACCATGGTGATGGAGCCGAAGATGGCATTGGCCAGGCCACCGACTTCCGCCTGCGGAGGCGGCGTCATCTCGGTGAAGGTGGCCCAGTTGAGGCCACCCAGGCCCAGGCGGACGGTCTCGAAGAGAATCCAGATCAGCCAGAACACGCCGAAGGCCATGGCCGCCAGGGACAGGGTCAGGGCGATGGCATTGGTGCGCTTGCGGCGCGCGTGGTGGCGCAGGCGCCGGGGGTCCATCGCGGGAGCAACGGAGGTGTTCATGCGCGGGCTCCTTCGCTCTTCTTCAGGCGGCTCAGCAGGACCTTGGAGAAGCTCAGCACCACGAAGGTGATGAAGAACAGCACCAGGCCCAGGTAGATCAGCGAGGCCTGGTGCAGGCCCTCGCCGGCTTCGGCAAACTCGTTGGCCAGGGCCGAGGTGATGCTGTTGGCGGCCTCGAAGATGGAGGGCGAGTTCAGCTGGTTCATGTTGCCGATCACGAAGGTGACGGCCATGGTCTCGCCCAGGGCTCGGCCCAGGCCCAGCATCACGCCGCCGACCACGCCGGTCTTGGTGAAGGGCAGCACGACCTTCCACACCACTTCCCAGGTCGTGGCGCCCAGGCCGTAGGCCGATTCCTTCAGCATGGGCGGCGTGACCTCGAAGACGTCGCGCATCACCGAGGCGATGAAGGGGATGATCATGATGGCCAGAATGATGCCGGCCGAGAGGATGCCGATGCCCACCGGCGGGCCGGTGAACAGCGCGCCGAGGTAGGGCACGCCGTCGAACAGCTTCTGCAGCGGCTGCTGCACGAAGGTCGACAGGATGGGGCCGAAGACCAGCAGGCCCCACATGCCATAGACGATGGAAGGCACGGCGGCCAGCAGCTCCACGGCGATGCCCAGAGGGCTGCGCAGCCAGCTGGGCGACAGCTCGGTCAGGAAGATCGCGATGCCGAAGCTCACCGGCACGGCGATCAGCAGCGCGATGAAGGAGGTCATCAGCGTGCCGTAGATCATCACCAGGCCGCCGAATTTCTCCTGCACGGGATCCCAGTCCTTGCTGATCAGGAAGCCCAGGCCGAACTCGCGGATCGCCGGCATGGCGCCCAGCAGCAGGGACAGCAGGATGCCAGCCAGCAGCGCCAGCGTCAGCCAGGCGGCACCTTGTGCGAGGCCTGCGAACAGCGCGTCGGCCCACGGCAGGGTGCGGCGGCGCTCAGGCGGCTGGCCCTGGGGCAGCGCCTTCTTCTGTGCGCGTTCCCGGTCGGTGGTGTCGGTCATAGGGGGAGTCAGTACGGCAGCCATGGAAACCTCCACGATACGGTGCTTGAGCAGTTCAGGCGATACGCACAAGCCCCGGCGCCGGGCAGCAGCGTCGGGGCTTGTGTCGCATGGGCGTCTGCTTCTCTGGTGCTTACTTGTGGCTGATGGCCTTGCCGGCGGCGTCCTTGATCTGGTCCGCCCACTGCTTGCGGATCAGGTCCTTGACGGAGGCGGGCAGCGGCACGTAGTCGAGGTCGTCGGCCATCTTGTCGCCCTGGCTGTAGGCCCAGTCGAAGAACTTCAGGCTGGCGGCAGCGGCGGCGGGCTTGTCCTGCACCTTGTGCATCAGGATGAAGGTGGCGCCGGTGATGGGCCAGCTGTCTTTGCCGGCCTGCTCGGTCAGCACCTGGTAGAAGCTCTTGTTCCACTCGGCGCCGGCGGCAGCGGCCTTGAAGGCGTCATCGCTGGGCGAGACATAGTTGCCGGCCTGGTTCTTCAGCTGCACATAGGCCATCTTGTTCTGCTTGGCGTAGGCGTACTCCACGTAGCCGATGGAGTTGGGCAGGCGCATCACGAAGGCCGACACGCCCTCGTTGCCCTTGCCGCCGGTGCCCGTCGGCCAGTTCACGGCCGTGCCCTCGCCCACCTTGCTCTTCCATTCGGCATTGACCTTGGAGAGGTAGTTGGTGAAGAGGAAACTGGTGCCGGAGCCATCGGCGCGGCGCACCGGGGCGATGGTGGCGTCAGGCAGGGCCACGCCGGGGTTCAGCGCGGTGATGGCTGCGTCGTTCCATTTGCTGATCTTGCCGAGGTAGATGTCACCCAGCACGGCGCCGGTGAGCTTCAGCTGGCCCGGGGTCACGCCCTTGATGTTGACCACGGGGACCACGCCACCGATCACGGTGGGGAACTGCAGCAGGCCGTCCTTGGCCAGCTCGTCGTCCTTCAGCGGCGCGTCGGAGGCACCGAAGTCCACCGTCTTGGCCTTGATCTGGCGGATGCCGGCACCGGAGCCCACCGACTGGTAGTTGATGCGGGCGCCATTGGCCTTGTGATAGGCGTCGGCCCACTTGGCATACACGGGTGCCGGGAAGGAGGCGCCAGCGCCCGTCACGTCCTGCGCCTGAGCCAGGCCGCAGGCGGCAGCGAATGCAGTCATCAGGAGGCCGGTGCGGATCAGCTTGTTTGTCATGTCAGTCCTATCGCGTTTTGGGTTGTGGAGCGATAAACGGAATGCTATGACCGGTCTGTGACGGGTGCGTGACACAAATGACAGCCGCACTCCCCCTGCTGACCGGGGCAGCTGAATTGTCATGCGGCCTTCACCGCCCTGTCATGTCACCTGCCTACGCTGCCGGGCATTGCTCATTCACAGCCAAGGTGGAGACCCGACATGACACATCTGACCCGCATCCTGGCGCTCAGCGCCACCCTCTTCGGCCTGGTGGCCTGCGCCACGACCCCGGCACCGGCCCCGCTGGCCGACACCCTGGGCCGCGATCCCCAGCTGAGCACCTTCAATCGGCTGGTCGAGCAGGCCGGTCTCACCGAGGAGCTGCGCGCCGCCGGCCCGCTGACCGTGTTCGCTCCGTCCGACGAGGCCTTCAAGGCCCTGCCCGCCGCCACCCTGGACAAGCTCAGCCAGGACAAGGAACAGCTCAAGGCCGTCCTGCACCTGCACATGCTGGCCAGCAAGCTGCCGGCCGCCGAAGTGAAGAACAGCAGCCCCAAGAGCCTGCAGGGCAGCGCCCTGGCGCTGGCGCGCGCCGGTGAGTTCGTGACGGTGGAGGACGCCGTGGTCCAGCGTGCCGACATCGGCGCCACCAATGGCGTGGTCCATGTGATCGACCGCGTGCTGCTGCCGGCCAAGAAGTAAGCCGGCCGCCGGCTCCTCGGCCGGCATGCCTTGATGCCAAGCACCCAATGCAAAGGGCGCCCTCGTGGGGCGCCCTTTTTGCGTTCGGATCGCGGACCGTGGTGCGCGGATCGCTGAGGTGGATCAGGCGCGCACGGTGGCCGCCATGCGCTCGGCGCAGGACTGGGCCAGGGCCGCATCGCTGGCCTCGACCATCACCCGCAGCAGGGGCTCCGTGCCCGAGGCACGGATCAGCACGCGGCCGCGGTCGCCCAGCTCGGCCGTCACCTCGGCCTGCACGCGCGCCAGCTCGGCATTGCCCTTCCAGTCCTGACCGGGCTGCATGCGGACGTTGATCAGGGTCTGCGGGAACAGCGTCACGCCCTCCAGCTGCGCGGACAGGCTCTTGCCCGTGCGGCAGATGGCCGACAGCACCAGCAGCGCACTGACCATGCCGTCGCCGGTGGTGTGCTTGTCCAGGGCCAGCAGGTGGCCCGAGCCCTCACCGCCCAGCTGCCAGCCGCGCGAGATCAGCTCTTCCAGCACGTAGCGGTCGCCCACCTTGGCGCGGACGAAATCGACGTCGCGCTTCTTCAGGGCCAGCTCCACGGCCATATTGGTCATCAGGGTGCCCACGGCGCCCGGCACGCGCTGGCCCTGGGCCAGGCGGTCCGCGACCATCACGTACAGCAGCTCGTCGCCGTTGTAGAGGCGGCCTTCAGCGTCAACGAACTGCAGGCGGTCGGCATCGCCATCGAGGGCAATGCCGTAGTGCGCGCCGTGTTCCTTGACGGCCTTCACCAGTGCAGCCGGTGCGGTGGCACCGACACCATTGTTGATGTTGAAGCCGTCCGGGCTGCAGCCGATGGAGATGACCTCGGCGCCCAGCTCATGCAGCACGTCCGGCGCCACGTGGTAGGCCGCGCCGTGGGCGGCATCGACCACCAGCTTGAGGCCGCGCAGGCTCAGGTCCTGGCTGAAGGAGGCCTTGCAGAACTCGATGTAGCGGCCGCGCGCATCCTGCAGGCGGCGAGCGCGCCCCAGACTGGCGGAATCCACCCAGGCGGCGGGCTCTTCCAGGGCCTGCTCCACGGCGATCTCCCAGGCATCCGGCAGCTTTTCGCCCTTGGCGGAGAAGAACTTGATGCCGTTGTCCGCGAACGGGTTGTGCGAGGCAGAGATCACGACGCCGAGGTCCTGGCGCAGGGCTCGCGTCAGGTAGGCGACGCCCGGCGTGGGCAGCGGGCCGGTGAGCCACACGTCCACGCCGGCGGAAGCGAAGCCCGCCTCCAGCGAAGACTCCAGCATGTAGCCGGAGATGCGCGTGTCCTTGCCGATCAGCACGCTGGGGCGCGCCGCGCCATTGCGGCGCAGCACCTTGCCCACGGCATGGCCCAGGCGCAGCATGAAGTCCGGCGTGATCGGCGATTGGCCGACGGTACCGCGGATACCGTCCGTCCCGAAATAGCTACGGCTCATTGCGAGCTTCCTCTGAATTTTGAATGGTTGGCATTCTCGCCGATCAAGCCGGCTCAGGCGCCTGCGCCACCGCCCGCCCCCCATACCTGCAGGGCGTCCATCGTGGCGGCCACATCGTGCACCCGCAGCACCCGCGCCCCATGGCTGAGGGCCAGCAGGGCCGCCGCCAGACTGCCCGGCAGACGCTGGTCGACCGTACGCCCCGTAACAACTCCGAGGGCCGATTTGCGCGACAGACCGGCCAGCAGGGGATAGCCCAAGGCCTGAAGCTCCGCCTGGCGACGCAGCAGCTCGAAGTTCTGCTCGACGGTCTTGGCAAATCCGTAGCCCGGATCCAGCACGATGCGATCGGCCGCCACGCCCTGCCCTCGCAGCACCTGGGCCCGCTCGCTCAGGAACTGAGCCACCTCCTGCACCACATCGCCATAGTCGGTCAGGGACTGCATGCTGCCGGGGTCACCGCGCATGTGCATGAGGCAGGCGCCCAGCTGCGGATGGGCCTGCATCACCGCCTCCGCGCCGGGGTCGCGCAGGGCCAGGATGTCGTTGAGGATGTCCACGCCCAGGTCGGCCGCCCGGCGCATCACCTCGGCCTTGCAGGTATCGATGGACACCGGCACCCCGAGGCCCAGGGCGCCGCGCAGAACGCCTTCGATGCGCTGCCATTCCTCGTCCACGCTGAGCCGCGGCGCGCCCGGGCGGCTGGACTCCCCCCCGATGTCCAGGATGTGAGCCCCCTCCTTCAGCAGCTGCTCGCAATGTGCCAGCGCCGCGGCGGTGCCGGCGTGCTGGCCACCATCAGAGAAGGAATCGGGCGTCGCGTTGACGATGCCCATGACCTGCGGCGTCCGAAGGTCGATACGAAAACGGGTGGTCTGCCAGAACATCGCTTGCAAGAGCCGGGCTGGGCTCCATCGGGTCGGTAGCAAAGAAAAAGGCCCGTCTCAGGGAGACAGGCCTCGTGCTTCAAGGCAGCGGATCAGGCAGCTGCCGGCGCGCCATCCGTGCTGACCGGCGGCGTGCCGCCATTGCTGGAGCCGCTGCTGGTGCTGGGCGATTCGCCAGGGCCGCGGGGAGGCTTGCCGGCCATGATGTCCAGCACCTGATCGCGGTCGATGGTCTCCCACTTCATCAAGGCCTCGGTCATGGTCTCGACCTTGTCTCGGTTGTCCTCGAGGATCTTCTGGGCCACGGCGTACTGTTCGTCCAGGATGCGGCGCATCTCGGCATCGACCTTCTGTTGCGTGTTCTCGCTGATATTGGCCGTCTTGGTCATGTTGCGGCCGAGGAAGACTTCGCCCTCGTTTTCCGCATAGACCATCGGGCCCAGCAGCTCACTCATGCCGTAGCGGGTGACCATATCGCGGGCGATGCGGGTGGCACGCTCGTAGTCATTGGAGGCACCCGTGGAGATGTCCTTGACGAACAGGTCCTCGGCGATGCGGCCACCGAAGAGGATGCTGATCTCGTTGAGCATCTGCTTGTAGTAGCGGCTGTACTGGTCACGCTCGGGCAGCTGCCAGGTCACGCCCAGGGCGCGGCCGCGAGGCATGATGGTGACCTTGTGCACCGGATCCGTGCCGGGCAGGCACTCCGCCACGATGGCATGGCCGGACTCGTGGTAAGCGGTGGCCCGCTTTTCCTCGTCCGTCATGACCATGCTCTTGCGCTCGGGGCCCATGTAGAGCTTGTCCTTGGCGCGCTCGAAATCGATCATCTCGACGGTGCGGGCATTGCGGCGGGCAGCGAACAGCGCAGCCTCATTCACCAAGTTGGCCAGGTCCGCACCGCTCATGCCGGGCGTGCCACGGGCCAGGATCGACGCGTTGACGTCCTGACCGATGGGCACCTTGCGCATGTGCACGTTCAGGATCTGCTCGCGGCCGCGGATGTCCGGCAGGGTCACGTAGACCTGGCGGTCGAAGCGGCCGGGGCGCAGCAGGGCCGGGTCCAGGATGTCCGGGCGGTTGGTGGCGGCGATCACGATGACACCCAGGTTGGTGTCGAAGCCGTCCATCTCGACCAGCATCTGGTTGAGGGTCTGCTCGCGCTCGTCATTGCCACCGCCCAGGCCGGCACCGCGGTGGCGGCCGACGGCGTCGATTTCGTCGATGAAGATGATGCAGGGCGCGCTCTTCTTGGCCTGCTCGAACATGTCACGGACACGGGCTGCACCCACGCCCACGAACATCTCGACGAAGTCGGAGCCCGAGATCGTGAAGAACGGCACCTTGGCCTCGCCGGCGATGGACTTGGCCAGCAGCGTCTTGCCGGTGCCCGGCGGGCCGACCATCAGCACGCCACGGGGAATGCGGCCCCCCAGCTTCTGGAACTTCTGCGGATCCTTGAGGAAGTCCACGAGTTCCTTGACCTCTTCCTTGGCCTCGTCGCAACCGGCGACGTCGGCAAACGTGATGTTGTTGTTGGCCTCGTCCAGCATGCGAGCCTTGGACTTGCCGAAGCTGAAGGCGCCGCCCTTGCCGCCGCCCTGCATCTGGCGCATGAAGTAGATCCACACGCCGATCAGCAGGATCATGGGACCCCAGCTGATGAGCAGGGTCTGCAGCACGGACGGCTCGTCGTCGGCCTTGCCGACCACCTGCACGCCGTACTTCATCAGGTCACCCACCATCCAGAGATCACCGGGCTGGACGATGGAGTAAGGCACGCCATCGTTGGGCGTGACCTTGATCACGCGCCCTTGCGTCTCGACCCGCTTGATCTTGCCGGCCTTGGCGTCGTCCATGAACTGGGTATAGGTCACGGCATCGACAGGGCGCTGCTTGTCGAACTGCTTGAACACGGTGAAAAGCACCAAAGCGATCACCAGCCAAACAGCTACCTTCGAGAACCACTGATTGTTCACCGCGACTCCTTATTCCATTCCACATGCCGCAGGGAGCGGCTGATGCACGGCATATGGGGTTGATTCTATTGCAGTCAAGGGCTGAGACCTGATTGTCAAATCCTTGCCGCGCGATAGCCAAAAGTCGCGCTTGCGACTTTTGCGGCAATCCGGCTTGACCTACTTCAAACCCATGCCCACCAGAAAGGTCTCCGCGGAGCGGTCCCGCGAGGCCTTGGGCTTGACGGCCTTCACCTTCTTGAAGGCCTTTCTGAACAATTCCACCAGCTGGTTGTAGCCGCTGCCATGGAAGACCTTGGCCACCAGCACGCCCTCGGGCTTGAGGTGCTGCTGGGAGAAATCGATGGCCAGCTCGATCAGGTGCTCGATGCGCGCGGCATCGGTGATCTCGATGCCGGAGAGATTGGGTGCCATGTCCGAAACGACCACGTCCACCGGCTTGCCCTCCAGCGCAGCCTCCAGCTCATGCAGCACGGCCTCTTCGCGGAAGTCGCCCTGGATGAACTGCACGCCCTCGACGGGCTCGAACTCCAGCAGGTCCAGCGCGATGATGGTGCCATTGAGCTCACCGACCGCGGCACCGCCCGCCCCCGCCTGCTTGGGTGCGAACTTGCGGCGCAGGTACTGGCTCCAGGCGCCCGGCGAGGCGCCGAGATCCACGACGACCTGCCCCGGCTTGATCAGCCGCAGTTCCTCGTCGATCTCCTTGAGCTTGTAGGCCGCGCGGGAGCGGTAGCCCTCCTTCTGGGCCTGGCGCACATAGGGGTCGTTGACGTGGTCGTTGAGCCACGCCTTGTTGATCTTCTTGCTTTTGCTGTCGATTTTCATGATTTGGAGCGTCTGGCCCGATAATACGGCCATGCCTGCGATTCAACTGACCCCTGCCCAGCGCAAGGAAAAACGTGCCGACGCCCACCACCTCGACCCCGTCGTGATGATTGGCGCCGATGGACTCACGCCTGCCGTCGTGAAAGAAACCGACCACGCCCTGAAGGCCCACGGCCTCATCAAGGTGCGCGTGATGTCTGATGACCGCGAGATGCGCGGCGCCATTCTCGATCAGCTCGCTGACGAACTCGATGCCGCGCCCATCCAGCACATCGGCAAGCTGCTGATCCTGTGGCGCCCTATTCCCGAGAAGGAGCGCAACGAGCGCGAGGGCGGCATGCCAGCGCCCAAGGTGGTGAAGATCGTGAAGTTCTCCAAGAATGGCAACAGCCGTCCTACCATCAAGAAGGTCCAGCTGCTGGGCAACCAGCGCGTGGCCCAGGGTGGCGAAATCAAGCGCGCCAGGCCCAAGCAGCGCAGCGTGAAGAAGCGCGTCACCGACTGAACACCGCTGGCACCAGCCGGCCGGGACCGCCACCTTCGGGTGCCGGTCCTTTTTTCATGTCTGCGAACGCTTCAGCGTCGGCTGGTCCGCCAGGCCAGGCTCAGGACCAGCAAGCCCTTGAGCGCGAAGATGCCTGAGGAGATGCCGTGCAGCGCCCCAAAGCTGAACGCCCCCTGCCCTGCCCGCGCCTCTGCCATCAGCGGCTGCAGGCCGTAGTAGCCCAGCACCACGCAGAACAGCGCGCCCAGCGGCAGCAGCAGCTCCGGCGTCGTGATGCGGGCGGACTCTGCATCCCGCTGCACACGGCGCTCCATCATCACCAGAAGCAAGCCGAGCACCAGGCCCAGCTGCGCATCCAGCTCGAACAGCCGCCCCACATACCGCCCCGCCTCCGGCCGCGCCAGCACGCCAAACGCCACCGGCGCTGCGACACCTGCCACGCACAGAAGAAAGCCGCCCCACAGGGCGGCCAGCAAGGCCCGAACACGCCTCAGCATCAGCCGCTTCCGTTGACACGAACCACAGCGCCCTGAACCCACGCACCGCCTTCCCGAGCGAAGGCCGAGGATCCGGCTCTGCCGGTCCTACGGCCTTGCCCCCTTGAGGGCGCGCGCGCAGCGCGTAGGGGGTGGTCAGACATACCGGACTTCGACGATCTCGTAGCGCTTGACGCCACCCGGCGCATGCACCTCGGCCACATCACCGGCTTCCTTGCCGATCAGCGCGCGGGCGATGGGCGAGGAGATGGAGATCAGGCCCAGCTTCAGGTCGGCCTCGTCATCACCGACGATCTGGTAGGTCACCTCGTTGCCGGTGGCTTCCTCTTCCAGGTCCACGGTGGTGCCGAACACGACCTTGCCACCGGCGTCGACCTCGGACGGATCGATGACCTGGGCCGCAGCGAGCTTGCCCTCGATCTCGAGGATGCGGCCTTCGATGAAGCCCTGCTTGTCCTTGGCGGCCTCGTACTCGGCGTTCTCGGACAGATCGCCCTGCGCACGCGCCTCGGCGATGGCGTTGATCACGGCATGACGCTCGACCGTCTTGAGTCGATGCAGTTCTTCCTTCAGCTTTTCAGAGCCGCGCTTGGTCAGAGGGATCGTGGCCATACATGGAACCTTGATAGACAAAACAAGACCGCCGCGGAAGCTCGCTAGGGAGCCGCGGCGGCGGTTTTTGGGGCCGGACCGGGCTCCCTGCACTGAGGGAGCGATCCGGCAGGTCTGAAGTTTAGTTCAGTTCGGTGTGCAGCTCTTGAAGGGATTGCACCAGCAGGCCGTCCTTGTGCTTCATGCCCTCCACGGCGGCCTCGCAGCCGGCCATGGTGGTGTAGTAGGTCACGCGGTTGGCCAGGGCAGCCTGACGGATGTGGCGGCTGTCGGCAATGGCGGTGCGGGTCTCGTCCACGGTGGTGAAGACCAGCTGGATGTCGCCACCCTTGATCATGTCCACGATGTGCGGGCGGCCGTCCTTGACCTTGTTGACCAGCTGGACCGGCACGCCGGCCTCGGCGATGGCAGCAGCCGTGCCCTTGGTGGCAACCACGCCAAAGCCCAGGGCATGCAGGTCACGGGCAACGGCAACGGCACGGGCCTTGTCGTTGTTCTTCACCGTGATCAGCACATTGCCCTGGCGCGGCAGGCGGCTGCCTGCGCCCAGCTGGCTCTTGAGCATGGCCTCGCCGAAGGTGCGGCCGGCACCCATGACTTCACCCGTCGAACGCATTTCCGGGCTGAGGATGGGATCGACGCCAGGGAACTTGTTGAAGGGGAAGACGGCTTCCTTGACGCTGAAGTACGGCGGCACGACCTCATGCGGCACCTCGCCCTTGCGGTCCTTCTGCTGGGCCAGCTTCTGCCCGGCCATGCAGCGCGCGGCGATCTTGGCCAGCTGCTGGCCCGTCGCCTTGGACACGAAGGGCACCGTGCGCGAGGCACGCGGGTTCACTTCCAGCACATAGACCTGGTTCTCGGCCAAGCCCTTGGTGACGTCACCCTGGATGGCGAACTGCACGTTCATCAGGCCGACCACCTTCAGCGCACGGGCCATGGCCGCGGTCTGACGGCGCAGCTCGTCCTGCAGCTCGGCGGACAGCGTGTAGGGCGGCAGCGAGCAGGCGGAGTCGCCCGAGTGGATGCCGGCGGCCTCCACGTGCTCCATGATGCCGCCGATCATCGTGGCCTCGCCGTCGGAGATGCAGTCCACGTCGACCTCGACAGCGTCCTGCAGGAAGTGGTCCAGCAGCACCGGGGACTTGTCGGAGACGCGCACCGCTTCGCGCATGTAGCGCTCCAGGTCCTTGTCGCCGTGCACGATCTCCATCGCGCGGCCGCCCAGCACATAGCTCGGGCGCACGACCAGCGGGTAGCCGATCTCCTGCGCCAGCGCGACGGCCTCGTCCTCGCTGCGCGCGGTGCGGTTGGGCGGCTGCTTCAGGCCGAGGGTGTGCAGCAGCTTCTGGAAGCGCTCGCGGTCCTCGGCGATGTCGATGGAATCAGGCGTCGTGCCGATGATGGGCACGCCGTTGGCTTCCAGGTCCAGCGCCAGCTTCAGCGGGGTCTGGCCGCCGTACTGCACGATCACGCCGACGGGCTTTTCTTTGTCGACGATCTCCAGCACGTCTTCCAGCGTGACCGGCTCGAAGTAGAGGCGGTCCGAGGTGTCGTAGTCGGTCGAGACGGTCTCGGGGTTGCAGTTGACCATGATGGTCTCGTAGCCATCCTCGCGCATGGCGAGGGCGGCGTGGACGCAGCAGTAGTCGAACTCGATGCCCTGGCCGATGCGGTTCGGGCCACCGCCCAGCACCATGATCTTTTTCTTGTCCGTCGGGGCGGCCTCGCACTCCTCGTCATAGGTGGAGTACATGTAGGCCGTCTGCGTCTCGAACTCGGCCGCGCAGGTGTCCACGCGCTTGTAGACCGGGCGGATGCCCTGGGCATGACGGGTGCGGCGCACCTCGTGCTGATTGGTGCCCAGCAGCTTGGCGATGCGCTTGTCCGAGAAGCCCTTCTGCTTCAGGAAGCGCAGCTCGTCCTTGCTCAGCGAGGCCAGCTCGCGGCCCTTGAGGCTTTGCTCGATCTGGATCAGTTGCTCGATCTGGGCCAGGAACCAGGGATCCACGGCGGTCTCGTCAAAGACCTCCTGCAGGCTCATGCCGATGCGGAAGGCGTCGGCCAGGAAAAGAATGCGCTCGGGGCCGGGCTCACCGATTTCCTGAACGATTTCCTCACGGTCGGTCGAGCGCTCGGTCAGGCCGTCGATGCCGGTCTCCAGGCCGCGCAGAGCCTTCTGGAAGGACTCCTGGAAGCTGCGGCCCATGGCCATCACTTCGCCCACCGACTTCATCTGCGTCGTCAGGTGCGAATCGGCCATCGGGAACTTCTCGAAGGCGAAGCGCGGGATCTTGGTGACGACGTAATCGATGGAGGGCTCGAAGGACGCCGGGGTCGCGCCGCCGGTGATGTCGTTCTTCAGCTCGTCCAGCGTGTAGCCCACGGCCAGCTTGGCGGCCACCTTGGCGATGGGGAAGCCTGTGGCCTTGGAGGCCAGTGCCGAGGAGCGCGACACACGCGGGTTCATCTCGATCACGATCATGCGACCGTTCTTCGGATTGATCGAGAACTGCACGTTGGAGCCGCCGGTGTCCACGCCGATCTCGCGCAGGATGGCGATGGAGGCGTTGCGCAGCAGCTGGTATTCCTTGTCGGTCAGCGTCTGGGCCGGGGCCACCGTGATGGAGTCACCGGTGTGGATGCCCATGGGGTCCAGGTTCTCGATGGAGCACACGATGATGCAGTTGTCCGCCTTGTCGCGGACCACTTCCATCTCGTACTCCTTCCATCCGATCAGCGATTCCTCGATCAGCAGCTCGTTGGTGGGCGAGAGGTCGAGGCCGCGCTTGCAGATCTCCTCGAATTCCTCGGGGTTGTAGGCAATGCCGCCGCCGGTGCCACCCAGCGTGAAGCTGGGGCGGATCACCATGGGGAAGCCGGGGCCGCCAATCTCGGCCTGGATGCGTTTCTGCACCGCCCAGGCCTCTTCCATGGTGTGGGCGATGCCGGACTTGGCCGAGTCCAGGCCGATCTTGGTCATCGCGTCCTTGAACTTCAGGCGGTCTTCCGCCTTCTCGATGGCCTTCTCGTTGGCGCCGATCATCTCCACGTTGTACTTGGCCAGCACGCCGTGCTTGTGCAGGTCCAGCGCGCAGTTCAGCGCGGTCTGGCCGCCCATGGTGGGCAGGACGGCGTCCGGGCGCTCCTTGGCGATGATCTTCTCGACCACCTGCCAGGTGATGGGCTCGATGTAGGTCACGTCCGCCGTGTCCGGGTCCGTCATGATGGTCGCCGGATTGCTGTTGACCAGGATGACCTTGTAGCCTTCCTCGCGCAGGGCCTTGCAGGCCTGGGCGCCGGAGTAGTCGAACTCACAGGCCTGGCCAATGATGATGGGGCCGGCGCCGATGATGAGGATGCTCTTGATGTCGCTGCGTTTTGCCATTGTTTGTTCTCCTTCTCTGTCGGCCTCAGGCCTTGGCCATCAGACCGATGAAACGGTCGAACAGGTAAGCGATGTCATGCGGGCCCGGGCTTGCCTCGGGGTGGCCCTGGAAGCAGAAGGCGGGCTTGTCGGTGCGGGCCAGGCCTTGCAGCGTGCCGTCGAACAGGCTGATGTGGGTTGGGCGCAGATTCGCAGGCAAGGTGGCGGCGTCCACAGCAAAACCGTGGTTCTGGCTGGTGATGGAAACGCGCTGGTTGTCCAGGTCCTTCACGGGGTGGTTGCCGCCGTGGTGGCCGAACTTCATCTTGAAGGTCTTGGCGCCGCTGGCCAGGGCCATGATCTGGTGACCCAGGCAGATGCCGAAGGTCGGGATGCCGGCCTCGATCAGCTGGCGGGCCGCCTCGATGGCGTAGTCGCAGGGTTCCGGATCCCCGGGGCCGTTGGACAGGAAGACGCCATCCGGCTCGAGGTCGAAGACCGCGCTGGCGGGCGTCTGGGCCGGCACGACGGTGATCTTGCAGCCGCGCGAGGCCAGCATGCGCAGGATGTTGCGCTTCACGCCGAAGTCATAGGCGACCACATGGAACTTGGGCGCGGTCTGCTCGCCGTAACCCTTGCCCAGGGCCCACTCGGTCTGCGTCCAGGCTTCGCGCTCGGTGCGCGACACCACCTTGGCCAGGTCCTGGCCAGCCATGCTGGGGGCTGCCTTGGCGCGGGCGATGGCGTCGGCGATATGAGCGTCGGTGATGGCCTCGCCCGCGGGGAGCGCCAGGATGCAACCGTTCTGGGCGCCATGGGTGCGAAGCACGCGGGTGAGTCGGCGGGTGTCGAGGCCGGCGATGGCCACCGTGCCTTCGTCCTTCAGGTACTGCTGGAGGCTGCGCGTCTTGCGGAAGTTGGAATCAAGGACGGGGACTTCCTTGATGATCAGGCCTGCGGCAAAGATCTTCTGGGCCTCGACGTCCTCATCGTTGACGCCGTAGTTGCCGATGTGCGGATACGTCAGCGTGACGATCTGCCGGCAATAGCTGGGGTCGGTGAGGATTTCCTGGTAACCGGTGAGCGAGGTGTTGAACACCACTTCGCCGACGGTATGACCGGCAGCGCCGATCGAGGTGCCTTTGAAGACCGTGCCGTCTGCCAGGGCGAGAATCGCTGAGGGGGAGGAAAGCAGATCGGGCAGCACGGGATTCTCCGTTATTGTGCGCGCCCAGCTCTGCTCTGAAAAAGCCGCCACACACCAGGAGGTCTGAGGCGGCTTGTGCGGCCTGATCGGCACCTGCAAGAGGCTCAAGAGACCTGCAGGAGGCTGCCGAAAAAGACCTGAATCCGAAGGGGAAACGATTCGAGTTTCGCTGGGTGCGGGATGGTTGCGGGTAAACCTGCTAAGTATAACCTAGCAGGGTAATTACCGAGCGAAGTTCCGCACAAAAAGTCCCGTCATCGATGGCGGCGTCATTCGTGTGAAACGAACCCTCGCAGGCCCAGCGGCCTGTCCTCAGCCCAGAGCGGCGATACCGGCGCGTGCAATCTGCGCGTCCTCGCTCGACTTCACGCCGCTGACCCCCACGGCGCCTACGCAGAAGCCATCCACCATCACCGGCACGCCGCCCTCCAGCAGGCCGCTCAGGCCCGGTGCACTGAGGAAAGACACCCGGCCCTGGTTGATCATGTCTTCATAGACCTTGGACTCGCGGCGGCCCAGCGCGGCCGTGTGCGCCTTGGCCGGGGCGATCTGGGCCGAGATGGCGGCGGCGCCGTCCAGGCGCTGCAGCCACAGCAGGTGGCCGCCGTCGTCCACGATGGCGATGCTGACCGCCCATTGGTTCTTCAGCGCCTCGGCTTCGGCGGCGGCGGCGATGCGCTTGACGTCATCCAGGGCGAGATAGGGCTTTTGCTTCATGAGGTGATCCCGTGATCTTGAGAATTGCAGACAAGGCCTCACTTTAGCCTCAGGCCATCGCGGGATTCGGCGCATGAATGGCAAAACAGTCGCGCGCCTCACCCTAGAATCGGCCAGCCTGCCCATCCCGGGCGGACTGTCAATGAAACCGGAGAAATTCATGTACGACGTTCAAGGTCAACTCGGCAGCTTTGCCCAAGGCCTGGCCGCCGACCGGCAGCGTGTGCTGCGCAATACTTACTGGCTGCTGGCGCTGTCCATGGTGCCTACCGTGCTCGGCGCATGGATTGGCGTGAGCACTGGCATCCTGTCGACCCTGGGTACCGGGACCAGCCTCATCCTGTTCATGGTGGGCGCCTTTGGCCTGATGTTCCTCGTCGAGAAGACGAAGAACAGCGCCGCTGGCGTCGCCTCGCTGCTGGCCTTCACCTTCTTCATGGGCCTCATGCTCTCCCGCCTGCTGAGCTTCGTGCTGGGCTTTAAGAACGGTCCCTCGCTGATCATGACGGCCTTTGCTGGCACCGGCGTCATCTTCCTGGCCATGGCCAGTCTCGCCACCGTGATCAAGCGCGACCTGTCCAGCATGGGCAAGTTCCTGTTCATCGGTGCCATCATCATGCTGGTGGCCGGCCTGGTGAACGTGTTCCTGCAATCGTCGGCCCTGATGCTGACACTGATGGTGCTGTCCATGGCCGTGTTCTCGGCCTTCATGGTGTACGACGTCAAGCGCATCATCGACGGCGGCGAGACCAACTACATCAGCGCCGCCCTCGCCATCTACCTGGACATCTACAACGTGTTCCAGAACCTGCTGGCGATGCTGGGCATCTTCGGCGGCGAGCGCGACTGAGCGCCTGCACCCCCGCAGGTCCTCCCGGCCTGCAGGAGACGCCAAAGTACAAAGGGCTCCGTCACCGGAGCCCTTTTTTCATGGCGACGGCAATGCCGCTCAGCGCTCGAAGACGGCGATGCTCTCCACGTGGGCGGTGTGCGGGAACATGTTCACCGCACTGGCCGCCGTGCAGCGGTAGCCGCCCACATTGACCAGCAGCCCCGCATCGCGCGCGAGCGTGGCCGGGTTGCAGGACACGTACACGATGCGCCGCGGCGGCTGCCAGCCCGGCGCGAGGCTCGGGTCGGCACACAGATCCGACAGGGCCTTGACCAGCGCGAAGGCGCCTTCGCGAGGTGGATCCACCAGCCAGCGGTCGGCATGGCCGTCCGCCACCAGCATCCCGGGGGTCATCTCGAAGAGGTTGCGCGCCACGAAGCGGGTCTTGTGGTCCAGCTTGTTTCGCCGGGCGTTCTCGCGCGAGCGCTGCACCAGCGCCTCGCTGCCCTCGATGCCCAGCACCTCCTGCGCCTGCGTGGCCAAGGGCAAAGTGAAGTTGCCCAGGCCGCAGAACCAGTCGATCACGCGCTCATCCTTCTGCACCTCCAGCAGACGCAGCGCACGCCCCACCAGCACGGTGTTGATGTGGTGGTTGACCTGCGTGAAGTCGGTCGGCTTGAAGGGCATCAGGATGCCGAACTCGGGCAGCGTGTAAGCCAGCTCGGTGCCACCTTCGTCCAGGAGGTGCACGGTGTCCGGCCCCTTGGGCTGCAGCCACCACTGCACCTCGTGCTGCGCGGCGAAGTCGCGCAAGCGCTGCCTGTCGGGCTCGCCCAGCGGCTCCAGGTGGCGCAGCACCAGGGCCGTGATCTGCAGCCCGTCGACGTCGCCCATCGCCAGCTCGATCTGCGGCAGGCGGTCGCGCTCGTCCATGCTGGCGATCAGGGCACGCAGGGGCATCAGCAGGTCGCTGACCTTCTGCGGGAGGATGCGGCATTGCTGCATGTCGGCGATGTAGCGGCTCTTGCGCTCGTGGAAGCCCACCAGCACCTCGCCCTTCTTCGCGACATAGCGCACCGACAGCCGCGCACGGTAGCGATAGCCCCAGGCCGGCCCCTCGATGGGGCGCAGCAGGCGCTCGGCCTTGACCTTGCCCAGGTGCCAGAGGTTGTCCTCGACCACCCGCTGCTTCACGGCCACCTGGGCCGAGACATGCAGGTGCTGCATCTTGCAGCCACCGCAGGCGCCGGCATGCAGGCCGAAGTGCGGGCAGCCGGGCATCACCCGCTGCGAGCTTTCGCGACGCAGGGCGACGAGGCTGCCCTGCTCCCAGTTGTTCTTCTTGCGGCCGACGGTGACCTGCACCTCTTCACCGGGCAGTGCGCCCTCGATGAAGACCACCTTGCCTTCGCTGTTGTGGGCAATGCCCTGCGCCTCGATGTCCAGCGACTCGACCTTGAGCCATTCCGATTGTTGCGTCATGCGCCGATTATCCCAGGGCCGGCGGCACCGCCCGGGAAGCGCGGCCCCGACCGCTCAGAAGATGGCGTCGCGATTGATGCCGTGGCGCATCATGTTGCGCTTGAGCTTGGTGAGGGCCTCGATCTGGATCTGCCGGATGCGCTCGCGCGTAAGGCCCAGGCGCTGCGCCAGGACGTCCAGGGTTTCGGGCTCGCGGTCCGCCAGGCCGTAGCGACCCGACAGCACCTCGCGCTCGCGCTCGCTGAGCGAGGCCAGCCCGTGGGCCAGCAGGTCCTCGATCTCGTGGTTGAGGCGCGAGCCCATGGGGTCGGGCGACTGCTCGTCGGCGACGAGGTCGACCATGGCCTCTCCGCCCTCATTGCCGCGGTCCACGGGCAGGTCCAGCGAACTGGGCAGCTCGGCATAGGCCAGCAGCTCGTTGATCTCACCGACCGGGCGGTTGAGCAGATGGGCGATCTCGTCGGCGCGCACTTGCGCCTCGGCACCCTTCTGGCTGGCCAGGGCCTCGAGCGCACGACGAGCCTTGAGCACCTGGTTGAGCTCGCGCACGATGTGCACGGGCAGCCGCACCAGGCGGGCCTGGTGCATCAGGGCGCGTTCGATGCCCTGGCGGATCCACCAGCTCGCATAGGTGGAGAAACGGAAGCCGCGCTCGGGCTCGAACTTGCCGATGGCATGCATCAGGCCCAGATTGCCTTCCTCGATGAGGTCGCTCATGGGCAGGCCGCGGCCGAGGTAGTTCTTGGCGATGCTCACGACCAGGCGCAGGTTGTGCTCGATCATGGCCTGCCGCGCTTCGAAGCTGCCCGCACGCGCCTGCATGGCGGTGTCGAACTCCTGCTGGGGAGTCAGCAGCGGCGTGCGCCGGATGTCCCGGAGATAGGCCTGCAGGGCATTGCCCAGCTCGACCTCGCCCTGAGCCAGCAGCTCGGGGGGGCGCACGCTGTCAGCTTCTTCGCTGTCGTCGTGTGGCGACGCGCTGTCGTCGGCCAGGCCTGGAGCGCCGTTCAGCGGCAGACGCGGCAGGTCAGGGGCAGATTCCAGAGGGTTCTCCATGATCAGCCCCTTGTGCTAGGCGTGTTCAGCGCGGCGGCAGCACCTTGGCGGGATCCAGGGGCTTGCCACTCTTGCGGACTTCGAAATGAAGCTTGACCTGATCGGCATCGCTTGACCCCATCTCGGCAATTTTCTGACCGCGGTGGACCAGTTGGTCCTCTTTCACGAGCATGGTCTGATTATGCGCATAGACGCTGAGGTAGTCATTCGCGTGCTTGACGATGATGGCGTTGCCGTAGCCCCGCAGGGAGGAACCCACGTACATCACGCGCCCGCTGGCCGCGGCCAGCACGGCATCGCCGGCCTTGCCGCCGAGGTCCACGCCCTTGTTGCGGCTGTCATCAAAGGACTGGATCACCGCGCCGGGCACGGGCCAGGCCCATGCGACGTCTTCGTCGCCGCCCTTGGCAGCAGGCACACTGGCCGCCGGTGCGGTGGACGAGGCGGCGGAAGCCACGGCGCTGGCCGGCGCAGACGATGCCGCGGCCGACGAAGGCGCCGTGCCCCCAGCCGATGCAGCCGGCGCGACCACAGGGGGCTTGCCGTCCAGGGGTCGGGTCTCGACCTTGGCCGTGCTCACCGGCTTGGTGCTCACCACGGCACTGGCGCCCGGCGCCACCACGCGCAAGACCTGACCCACCTCGATCAGGTTGGCGTTGGCGAGGTTGTTCCACTTGACGAGGTCACGCCAGTTCTGGCCGTTGTCCAGCGCAATGCGGATCAGCGTGTCACCCTGCTTGACCGTGTAGTAGCCCGGCTTGCCGGCATTCTCGGCACCGGGCAGCAGCTTGGGATCCACCGCTGGCACGACCCCGGTGCCCGCAGGCACGGGAGTGGCGGTGGCGGACTTGCTGGCCGAGCCGGCGCTGCGATCTTCCACCGGCGCGCGGTGAGGCGGAACTGCGCAAGCCACCAGCAGGCCCAGCAAGCCCAGGGACGCGAGGCCGCGAAGGCGCCCCTCGATGGACATCAACGGCGTCTGCACCTGCGGCAGTGGGCGGAGTTGGAAAGGCATGTTCTTGCAATCACCCTGAAAGCCCGCCGAAGCGGGACGACATCACAGGGCGAGGCCTTCGCCCTTACATGACGCCGGATTTTAGGGGCACGAAAAGCACGGCCTCGTGCTGGGTACGAACAAATCGTTGACCGCTCGCATCCCGCACGTGATCGACCACCACCAGCACCTGCCCCTTGCCGCCCGGCGCCTGCATGGGCGCAACGAGACGGCCGCCAGGAGCCAGCTGAGCCAGCCAGGCGGGCGGAAGGTCTTCGCCACCGGCCGCTGCGATGATCGCATCGTAGGGCGCCGACCCCGCATCACCCAGGCGACCGTCGCCATGGATCAGCTTCAGACCTGGCACCTGCAGGCGTGCCAGCGTGTCCACGGCCTTGTCGTGCAGGGGCTTGAGCCGCTCGATGCTCACCACCTGGCGGGCCAGGCGCGCGAGCACGGCCGCCTGGTAGCCGCAGCCGGTACCGATCTCCAGCACCCGACCCAGGCGCCCCTGCTGGCGCGCGCCCTCGCCGGCCAGCAACAGGGCCAGCATGCGCCCCACGACCGAGGGCTTGGAGATGGTCTGACCATGGCCGATGGGCAGACTGGTGTCCTCGTAGGCCTGAATCGCCAGCGCGCTGTCGACGAATTCATGGCGCGGGACGTCGGCAAGGGCCTGGAGCACCCGATCATCCCTCAGCCCTTCGCGTTGCAGGCGCTGCACCATGCGCTGGCGCACACCGGCGGAGTCCAGCCCCAGGCCCTGAGGGGCCTGCAGCCGGGCAGCATCCGCGGCCGCCATGTGCAGGTGCGCCTGCGGGCGCAGCAGCTCGCGCGCGGGCGCTGACGGCTTGGCCTGGACCTGCTCCAGCCCCAGCGGGAAGCGGCGCGGCTTGGGCGTGCCTGCGTTCACGGCTGCACTCCTGCCAGGCGCTGGCGCCACTGTGGCAGTCGGGTGTGATCGGTGAGGTCGATCTGCAGCGGCGTGATGGACACCCGGCCATTGGCACAGGCATGGAAGTCCGTGCCCTCGCCCGCCTCGCGTGCATCACCGGCCGGGCCTATCCAATACATCGACTCGCCTCGGGGATTCAGCTGATGGATCAGGGGCTCGCTGGCATGGCGCCGGCCCAGCCGCGTCAGGCTGCGCGGAAGGCTCGCGGCATCGGCACGATTGGGCACGTTGACGTTCAGCAGGAAGGGCTCGTCGAGCCCCCCCGCGATGAGCTGCTCCACCAGAGAGCGGGCCAGGGCCGCCGCGGCATCGAGGTGCGCCCAGCCCTTGTCCGCCTGCGAGAAGGCGACCGAAGGAATGCCAAAGAGATAGCCCTCCGTGGCCGCTGCCACCGTGCCCGAATAGAGCGTGTCGTCCCCCATGTTCGCGCCGTTGTTGATGCCGGAGAGCACCAGGTCCGGCCGGTAGCCCAGCACGCCGGTCAGCGCCAGGTGGACGCAGTCCGAAGGCGTGCCGTTGACATAGCGAAAGCCGTTGGCCGCGGTGTAGACCGACAGGGGCCGCGACAGCGTCAGAGCATTGGAGGTTCCCGAAGCATTCTGCTCCGGCGCGATGACGTCGATCTGCCCCAGGCCCTCACAGGCCTTCACCAGGGCCGCCAGGCCGGGGGCCAGGTAGCCGTCGTCGTTGGAAATGAGAATCCGCATGTCGTCGATTCTATTGAGCGGCGGCCGGCTCCGGCTCGGGGCTGGCACGGGCTTGACTTGCGTCACGCGGGTGACGCCGCGGCGCCCCACTTGCCTCTAGCATGCGCCGCTAGCCGGGAGCCAGCACTTCGCCGCCGCTCCCACCCCGCGAGCCAGCATCAAGGAGACCGCCATGCAAGCCTGGATCAGCCCCGACGCCGCCGGCGTTCAGACCCTGCGATGGGAGACTCAGAGCGTGCCCGAGCCGGGCCCCGGCGAAGTCCGCGTGAGGATCCACGCCGCCAGCCTGAACTTCCCGGACCTGCTGATCGTGCAGGGCAAGTACCAGATGCGCCCACCCCTGCCCTTCGTGCCCGGCGCCGAGTTCTCAGGCACTGTGGAGACCGTGGGCGAAGGCGTGCGCCACCTGCAAGCCGGCGCCCGCGTTGCCGGCTTCAGCGGCACCGGCGCCTTCGCCACCCACGCCTGCATCAGCGCTGCTCTGCTCGTGCCCTTGCCGGACGCCTTCGACCTGGACATGGCCGCGGCCTTCATCTGCACCTATGCAACGAGCCAGCACGCCTTGCTGGACCGCGGCCAGCTGCAGGCCGGCGAGACCGTGCTGGTGCTGGGCGCCGCGGGCGGCGTGGGCTCCGCCGCCATCCAGCTGGCCAAGGCTGCAGGCGCACGCGTGATCGCCGCGGCTTCCAGTCCCGAGAAATGTCGACGCTGCCTTGACATCGGTGCCGACCACGCCATCGACCTCTCCAGCCAGGACCTGCGGGCCACCCTGAAAGAGTTGATAGGGGGCCGAGGGCCCGACCTCATCTACGACCCCGTGGGCGGCGAGCTCAGCGAAGCGGCGTTCCGCTCCATCGCCTGGCGCGGCCGGCATCTGGTCGTGGGCTTCGCGCAAGGGCAGATCCCCGCCCTGCCTCTGAACCTCTGCCTGCTCAAGGGCGCGTCCCTGATCGGCGTCTTCTGGGGAGAGTTTGCCAAGCGGGAACCGCAGCGCAATGCAGCCATGATGCAGCAACTCGTGCGCCTGCACCTCGACGGGCGCATCGCACCCGTGATCGACCAGCGCTTCGGCATGCGCGAGCTTCCTGCCGCTTTCGAACGCATGCAGTCACGCCAGGTGACGGGCAAGGTGCTGCTGCTCAATGATCAATGACGCGACGTAGCGCCCGAAAAACCGCATGGGCAGGGCCCATTCGCCGTGAGAGCGCCTTTCGCGAACGGGAAATGGCAGCTTGTCGACTCCCCGCTTTCAGGGGCTTTGTTCACGAGTCCGGTGCGCTAGGATGCAGGTCTTCTGAGCCCCTCGGACCATGGCCGTCAAAGTACTCATCCTCGAAGACAACCCCGTTGCCCGCAGCTTTCTTTGCCGCGTGGTGAGGGAAAGCTTCAGCGACACCATGGAACTCGTCGAAGCAGGCGACCTGGAAGGCGCTCGCAAGCAGCTGGCCCGCGTCGCCTCGCTGCCGCCCGAACAAGGCTTCCGCCTGGTGTTGGTCGACCTGGAACTGCCGGATGGCAATGGCATGGAACTGCTGGCCGAGATTGCCAGCAGCCCGGCCATCAAGATCGTCACCACCCTCTATTCCGATGATGACCACCTCTTCCCTGCCCTGCAGTGCGGAGCGGATGGCTATCTGCTGAAGGAAGACCGCTTCGAGGTGCTGGTGGAAGAGCTGCAGCGCATCGTGCGCGGCCAGCCCCCGCTGTCGCCGGCCATTGCACGGCGCCTGCTGTCCCACTTCCGCCCTGGCGCCAGTGGTGACAGTGGCCCCATGGGGCTGAACTCCGGCTTCGGCGCGCTGACCAGTCCGGGCGGATTCTCCAACAGCCGCACGGTGGCCCTGGATCCTGCGCCCGAATGGGAGCGCCTCACTCCACGCGAGAACGAAGTGCTCACCTATCTGAGCAAGGGCTTCACCATCAAGGAAATCGCCAACCTGATGGGCATCAAGTGGTTCACCGTCAACGACCACATCAAGTCGATCTACAAGAAGCTGAACGTCTCCAGCCGTGCCGAGGCCGCCGTGCTGGCCAGCAAGCAAGGCCTGGTCTGACGCCGGATTGGCGCAGCCTGTACCCTGATGCGCAGCAATGACAGAAGGCGCCCTGGGCGCCTTTGTTTTTGGGCGCCTTTGTTCTTGGGCGCCGTGTTTTGAGCACAGGGCTGGCCCCGCCATGCCCCACCTGACTCCAGTAGCGCCCCCCCGTCGCGCCTCCCGGCGGCATTCGCCTGTCCGCACCGGCCTCAACCAACTTGGCACAGCCACGACCTGCGAAGGGCGCTAAGAGAGCCCATGCAGCGCCTGAGGCAGGAGGCCATATCAAAGCCATCCAAACCTGCCCAAACACAGCCGAGCCAAACCAGACACCACCAATCAACCCGTACGGATCAACCAGACAAATCCGACGCACCAAAACAAAACGGCGACAAGAACCTGAATTCTTGTCGCCGTTTGCTTTTATCCGGTGGGGTGGCTGATGGGACTCGAACCCACGACAACCAGAATCACAATCTGGGACTCTACCAACTGAGCTACAGCCACCGGTGAAGCCTTAGATTATAAGCAGTATTTCATTCACTTGGGAAGACTTTTCCGAAAACTTTTTCAAGACGCCCAAATTCAGTTGGACGCGACGGCAGATGCCGCTGCGGCGGGCGCCTTGATCGTGGTCTTGAGCTGCGCCTTCAGGGCCTTGTAGTAGACGTTGGTTTCAGCCGAACTCCAGGCCTTGGCGTACTGCTGCGCCGCACGCGCCGGGTCAGCCATCTGGCCCTCGCGCGGTAGCACCTGCGTCACGGCCGCAATCACATAGCTGCCGTCGCCCGCCTCGAGCCCCACGAAACTGGGCAGCTTGCTGGTGTCAGCCTGCAGGATGGCCTTGAGCACCTTGGGAGAGAACTTGCCGGGCTGCATGCGGGAGACTGTCTGC
The DNA here is from genome assembly GCF_039872765.1 of Roseateles flavus. Lineage (NCBI taxonomy): Bacteria > Pseudomonadati > Pseudomonadota > Betaproteobacteria > Burkholderiales > Sphaerotilaceae > Roseateles > Roseateles flavus. Next base: position 168,925 of record NZ_JBDPZC010000005.1, read on the forward strand.
GCTTCCGGCAGCGACATCGGGTCACCCGAGGCCTTCAGGGCGGCGAGTTTCTCTGTGCCGGCCTTCACCGCCAGCGCAGCAGCCTGGCGGGCCACCAGCAGCTGGCTCACCTGGGCCTTCACGTCATCGAAGGCTGGCATGCGGGCAGGCTTGTAGTCGGTCACGTGGGCGGCCACGAGCTGGCTGGGGCCGAACTCGACGGCCTCGGTATTGCGCTTGTTCTGCAGCGAGTCCTTGCTGAACACGAGATCCAGCAGCTTGGCCGAGGCCAGGGGGCCTTGCGCATCCGCGGAGGGCTTGCGCTGGACCAGAGCACTGCGGATGCTCAGACCGAGCTTCTCGGCGATGGGCTTCAGGCTGTCAGACTGCTCGTAGACCGTGTTGCTGAAGGTTTCGGCCAGCTCGGCATAGCGCTTCTGGGCCAGCTGCTTGCGGACCTCTGCCTCGATCTCGGCACGCACGCTGTCGAAGGACTTGGTGTCACCGCCGCGCACGGCCGTCAGCTGGATGATGTGGAAGCCGAAATCGCTCTCCACCACCTTGCTGATTTCACCCGGTTTGAGCGCATAGGCTGCCTGCTCGAAAGGCTTGACCATGGCTCCGCGAGGGAAGAAGTCCAGGTCCCCGCCACGGCTGGCAGAGCCTTCGTCCTGGGAGTTCTTGCGCGCCACGTCGGCGAAGCTCGCAGGCGCCTTCTGCACCTGGGCCAGCAACTCCTCGGCGCGGGCACGCGCCTTGGCCTTCTCGGCCTCGGGTGCGGCCTTGTCGGCCTTGATCAGGATGTGGCTGGCGCGGCGCTCTTCGGCGACGGTGTAGCGGTTGCGGTTCTGCTCGTAGTAGTCCTTCAGGTCCTTCTCGGCCACGCTGACGCTCGCCTTCAGGCCATCTACATCCAGCACCACGTAGTCGATCTGGGCCACCTCGGGCAGCTGGAACTTGCTGGCGTTGGCCGGATCCTTGAAGTAGGCCTCGATCTCGGCATCGGCAGGCTTCACCTGGGCCGCGAACTCGGCCGGGCTCAGCGTCAGCAGGCGCACTTCGCGGCGCTGGAAGAAGGCATCGAAGGCCTGCGCCGACAGATTGTTGCTGCCGATGGCGGAGTTCATCACGCCACGCAAGACCTGCTCCTGAGCCATGTTGTCACGCAGGCGGCGCTCAAACATCGGTCCGTTCATGCCTTGCGAGGCCAGAAGCGCCGCATTCAGGGAGCCATCAGGCTGTCGAAGTGCCGCGAACTGCGGATCCGTCAGGAAGACGTGCCTGAGCTGCTCATCCGAGACCTGCCAGTGCTGTTTCCGCACCGCCGCCTGCAGTACACGCTCCATCACGAGCGCATCCAGAGACTGCTGGCGCGCCTCGGCCGAGTCCAGCAGCTTGGGATCCAGCGTGGGCTGCTGCTGCCGCAGGCGCTCGGACTGCTGGCGATGCGCCGCATCCCACTCTGCGCGGGTGATCTTCTGGCCATCAATCTGAGCCACCGCGGCATTGCTGCCATCCATGAAGTTGCTGTAGCCATTGACCCCAAGGGCCACGAAAGACGGCAGGATCAGGACCAGCAGGATCAGCTGGAACAGACGGTTGTGCTTGCGAACGAAATCAAACATTCAAAACCTCGGAAGGGCCGAAGACGGACACCCCGTACTGGCGGATCACAGGGCCTGACAAAGGCCGCATCAATTGCGACAAAGGCGAACCGGAGTTCGCCTTTGCTGCGTGGGATTCTATCCCTCACCTCCGGCACGCGCCGCACGGGGCCGGCCGGGGGTGCTGGGACTGGTGGGTGCTAACGGGCTCGAACCGCTGACATCTTCCGTGTAAGGGAAGCGCTCTACCAACTGAGCTAAGCACCCGCAAAGAAAGGAATTCAGTTCACCGCGTCTTTGAGCGCCTTGCCGGGACGGAACTTGGGCACCTTGGCAGACTTGATCTTGATCGTGTCGCCGGTGCGCGGGTTGCGTCCACTGCGCGCAGCGCGCTTGGTCACGCTGAAGGTGCCGAAGCCTACCAGAGAAACCGTGCCGTTTTTCTTGAGCGTGGTCTTCACGCCGCCGATCACGGCCTCCAGTGCGCGGGACGCAGCAGCCTTGGAGATGTCGGCCTGCTTGGCGATGTGTTCGATCAATTCTGACTTGTTCACAAACCTACCCCTCAACAACATGCCTGGACGCGCAGGCGCTCGCAATGGATGCCCTGTTGGAAGCCCTGCAGGCCGTCCTGATGGACCTCCTGCTGGATGCCCTGCCGGTTGCACACCGCCCGCCAGGAGCCAGCGCCGCACTGGCAGCAAGCGTCCGCTGGGGAAGCGGATTCTAGACCGAATCAGGCGGCAGGCCGGACGGGTACAAGCCCGGATGTCAGGCCCTCCCAGGCTAGGCGGTCATGGGCCCGTAGGCCTCTGCACCCAGCATGTGGGACACGCCGGCGCCACGCACGGCGGCTGTGCACTCAACGGGCCTTGGCGCGGATCTCCGGCACGGCCTTCTGCAGGTAATAGACCATGGACCAGATGGTGAGCACCACGGCGGCCAGGAGCAGCCAGGTTCCCCAGACCCGTGTGGGAATGAGGCCGAAGAGCCGGCCGTCGTACAGCAGGAAGGGGATGGCGACCATCTGCACGGTGGTCTTGAGCTTGCCCACCATGTGGACAGCGACACTGCGCGAGGCGCCGATCTGGGCCATCCATTCACGCAGGGCAGAGATGGCGATCTCCCGGCCGATGATGACCAGGGCCACGAGGGCATTGACCCGACCCAGCTCCAGCAGGATCAGCAAGGCAGCGCAGACCAGGAACTTGTCAGCCACCGGGTCCAGGAAGGCGCCGAAGGAAGAGGTCTGGTTCAGCTTGCGGGCCAGGTAGCCGTCCAGCCAGTCGGTCAGGGCGACCAGCACGAACAGCGAGGTGGCAAAGAGGTTCTGGTGCCCCGGCTCGATGTCCAGGTAGAACACGCCGACGATCAGCGGGATCGCGACGATGCGCGCCCAGGTCAGCAAGGTTGGCAGGGTCAGAAACATGGGCGCATTGTGCCCGAGCGCGAACAGCCTTCAGGCCTGTACGTTGTTGCAGCGATGCTGCGTTCATTCATCCAGCGTGCGCGGCTTGAATTTGCGCTGGTCATTGAAGAGGAAGGTCTCGCTGAAGACCCAGGGCTTGGGCAGGGCCGAGACATTGCCAAAGGGCGCCGCACGGTGAACGGCATCCATGGCCAGCTGCACGGTATCCAGCGCCTGGCCCGGCTTGCGCAGGACCTTGATGTGCCGCACATGGCCGTCGACATTCAGCTCCACCTCGAGCACGGGAATCGCCAGCAGCACATCCGGCACTGTGTCCATGTAGCTGCGATCCGGATTCGCCGCGACCAGGCGTTGCGCCGCCTGACGCCGCAGCTCGGCATGGGAGCGCGGCGTCCTGGGCGGCCCCAGCAAGACCTGTCCCCCTGCCCCGCCCTTGGCCGGTACGGAGGAGCTCGGTGCCCCGCCGCCCTTGCCGGACGCCGCGGAGCCCGAGGGGCCCGGCGCGGTCGTGGCAGCGGGCGGCGAAGCGGGGGCCGAGGTGGGCGAATTGCTACAGCCGGCCAGCATCACGAGCAAGGCCAGGCCCGAGCCGGCCACGCAACGGTAGCGCCGCAACGGAGAGACGGCCCCGGTTTGGGCGAACGTCGGCTTGTCAGTGCAGAACACGATAGATCTCCTCGGCCAGTTCACGCGAAATGCCCTTGACGCTGGCGATGTCCTCGACGCTGGCGGCGGCCACGCCGCGCACACCGCCGAAGCGTTGAAGCAACTGGGCGCGCTTCTTCGGACCCACGCCCGGCACGTCCTCCAGGCGCGAGCCGCCCGTGCGCACCGCCGCCCGCTTGGCCCGCATGCCGGTGATGGCAAAGCGGTGCGCCTCGTCCCGGATCTGGGCCACCAACATCAGGGCTGCCGAATCGCGCCCCAGGTAGACCTTCTCGCGGCCATCGGCAAACACCAGCTCCTCCAGGCCCACCTTGCGGCCCTCGCCCTTCTCGACGCCGGCCAGCAGGCCGAGGTCCAGCCCCAGCTCCTCGAATACTTCGCGCGCCATGGAGATCTGCCCCTTGCCGCCATCGACCAGCACCAGGTCCGGCATGCGACCCGTGCCCAGTTGAACAGCCTCGGCGAGCTTGGCGTAACGGCGTGTGAGCACCTGACGCATCGCGGCGTAGTCATCACCGCCAGTGATGCCCTCGATGTTGTAGCGGCGGTACTCGCTGCTGACCATCTGGTGGCCCTGGAAGACGACGCAGGATGCCTGCGTGGCTTCGCCGGCGGTGTGGCTGATGTCGAAGCACTCGACGCGGAAGGACTCCAGATCGCTCACATTGAGATCCAGGGCCTCGACCAGCGCTCGGGTGCGGGCCTGCTGCGAGCCTTCCTCCGAGAGCAGGCGCGCCAGGGCCAGCTCGGCGCCCTTGATGCACATCTCCTGCCAGATGCGACGCTGGCCACGGGGCTGCGCCTGCACAGTGACCTTGGCGCCCTGCTGCGCGCTGAGCGCGGCGGCCAGACCCTCGTCCACCATCTCGCTGACGACGATCAGCGAGGGAACCGCAGCTTCCAGGTAATGCTGGGCCATGAAAGCCTCCAGAACCTGCCGCTCGGGGCTGGGTCGGCTCGGGCCGGCGCCTTCACCGGAGCCCTCGGCCGCGTCGGTCTCATCCTCGACGAACCACTGGGTACCCTCCTCCACATGCTTGGGGAAGAAGGCGCGATCCCCCAGGTGGCGACCACCGCGCACCATGGCCATGTTGACGCACGCACGCCCGCCCTGGACCTTGACCGCAAGCACGTCCACATCGCGGTCGCGGCCGGTCGCACTGCTTTCGTCCACGGCCTGCTGCTGCAGCACCCTGGACAGCGCCGTGATCTGGTTGCGGACCTCGGCGGCCTGCTCGTACTGCATGGCTTCGGCGTACGCCATCATCTGCGCCTGCAGACCCTGGAGCACCTCATCCGTCTCACCCAGCAGGAAACGCTCGGCATTGCGGACATCGCGGGCGTAAGTCTCCCCCTGGTTCTCCGGCACGCAGGGGCCGGAGCAGCGGCGAATCTGGAACAGCAGACAGGGTCGGCTGCGGTTGTTGAAGACGGTGTCCTCACAGGTACGCAGCCGGAATACCTTTTGAATCAGCTGTATCGATTCCTTGACGGCCCATGCACTTGGATACGGCCCGAAGTAACGATGCCGGCGATCCACACCGCCCCGGTAGTAGCTCACCCGCGGATAGGCATGGGCACTGAGGCGCAGATACGGGTAGCTCTTGTCATCCCGGAAGAGGATATTGAAGCGCGGATTCAGCGCCTTGATCAGGTTGTTTTCCAGCAGCAGGGCTTCGGCCTCGGTGCGCACCACCGTGGTCTCCAACCTGGCGATGCGGGCCACCATCAGCCCGATGCGGGTGCCGCCATGGTTCTTCTGGAAATAGCTGGAGACCCGCTTCTTCAGGTTCTTGGCCTTGCCGACGTACAGCACCTGGTCCTGCGCATCGAAGTAGCGATAGACGCCCGGCAGCCCCGGCAGCGCCGCCACTTCGGCCAGCACCCGCTCGCGCACCGCCAGCGCGGCCGCCTCGACCTCGGCGACGCGCTGCGCCTCGGCACGCTCCACAGCCTCGCGCTCCTCCGCCCAGGCCGAGATCTGCGCCTCCCCCAGCGTCGACGATGCCCCTGCCGGCGCCTCGCCCTGTGCAGCCGCATCCGCCCCCGAGGGATTGGAGACGCCTTCCGGCAGTGCTGTGCTCAATGCGGGATCCGGCTTCTTCTTGCTCATGGGCGCGATTGTGCCGCCGCCGATAATGCGCCGATGGATTCACGAGCATGGGACGTGTTCTGCCGCGTCATCGACAACTACGGCGATGCGGGCGTCTGCTGGCGCCTGTGTCGTGAGCTGAGCCGCCGCGGCCATGAGGTCCGGTTGTGGATCGACGATGCCCGCCCCCTGCAGTGGATGGCCGCCCCCTCGGACCTCGAGTCCATCCAGCTGATGGCCTGGTCCGAAGCCGAGCTCCGCTTCGAGGCGCAGCCGGGCGGCGTTGTGATCGAGGCCTTCGGATGCGAGCTGCCCGATGGCGTGAAGGCGCGCATGGCAGCTGCCCGTCCGACGCCTCTCTGGCTCAACCTGGAATACCTCAGCGCCGAAGACTATGTGGAGCGCAGCCACGGCCTGCGCTCGCCGCAGTGGCAAGGCCCGGCCGCGGGACTGGAAAAGTTCTTCTTCTATCCCGGCTTCACGGCACGCACCGGCGGCCTGCTGCGCGAACCCGGCTTGATGGAAGCACGGGAGGCCGCCGATCATGCGGGCTGGTTGCGCCAGCAGGGCATCGTGCGCGAGCCAGGCGAACGTCTGGTCACCCTCTTCTGCTACGACAACCCCGCCCTGCCTCGACTGCTGCAAGCCCTGGCCGGGACGCCCACCCTGATCCTGGCCTGCCCCGGCCCCGGCAGTCGAATGCTCCGTGAGCGGCAGGCAGCACAGGCCCTGCCTGAGCGCCTGCGTGTGCAGCATCTTCCCTTCCTGCCCCAGGACGATTTCGACCGCCTGCTGTGGGTCTGCGATCTCAACCTAGTCCGCGGCGAGGATTCCTTCGTGCGCGCGCAGTGGGCCGGCCGCCCCTTCGTGTGGCACATCTACCCCCAGGACGACGGCGCCCACGAGGCCAAGTTGCAGGCCTTCATGGACCGGGCATTCGCAGGCATGCCGCCCGACCAGCGCCTGGCCTGGCAGGCCTTGTGGCGCGCCTGGAACGGCCTCGACCGAAGCCCGGAGGCCAGCGCCCCGCTGCAGCTCCCGCCGCTCGCAGCCGCGACGGACGCCTTCCTCGCCTGGCGCTCCGGCCTGTTGACGCAGGTCGACCTTGTGACGCAATTGCAGGGATTCCTGCAGCGCTGAGCCGGCGCGCTGCGGCCCCACCGGGCCACTTCGGGCTAGAATAGGCAGCTTTGCCGCGTTGACCCTGCCTTTAGCTTCTTGTCTGGAGTCCCGGGTGCGCGAGCTGCGATGCAAGGGTCGAGCCTTTTCGTGGGCACGGTTTCAGCATCGCCCAGCGTTGGCGGTCACACGCTGGCGATCACAACAGGATCGCTCAGAAGATTGCTCAAGACAGCGCTCGAAACAGCGCATCCCATCAAGACATCAGCAAGTAAACACCATGAAACTCGCTCAGGAAATCCGCGCCGGCAACGTGATCATGCAGGGCAAGGACCCGATGGTCGTTCTGAAGACCGAATACAGCCGTGGTGGCCGCGGCGCCGCCACCGTGCGCATGAAGATGAAGAACCTGCTGAACGGCGCAGGTGCTGAAGTCGTCTTCAAGGCCGACGACAAGATGGACCAGATCATCCTGGACAAGAAGGAATGCACCTACACCTACTTCGCTGACCCGATGTATGTGTTCATGGACACCGAGTACAACCAGTTCGAAGTCGAAGCCGAGAACATGGGCGACGCTCTGAACTACCTCGACGACAACATGGGCGTCGAAGTGGTGTTCTATGACGGCAAGGCCATCTCCGTCGAACTGCCCACCACCGTCGTGCGCGAGATCGAGACCGAGCCCGCCGTCAAGGGCGATACCTCCGGCAAGGTCATGAAGCCCGCCCGCGTGAAGGGCACCGGCTTCGAGATTCCCGTGCCCCTGTTCGTGGAGAACGGCGACAAGATCGAAATCGACACCCGCACCAACGAGTACCGCAAGCGCGTTTAAGCGCCGGCTCGTCCCACATGTCAAAGGCGCCTTCGGGCGCCTTTTTCATTGCCGCCCCTCGCCCGGCGGGAGCATGGAATCAGGCAGCCCGCCTCAGGCAGGCAGGCCAGCGCCTACCAACCCGGCGATGGGCAAAAAAAATCCCCGCCGAAGCGGGGACTTCTTCGTCAGACAGATCAGCCGAGGCTGAAGGCCTGATTACTTCTTGGCGCGGGTACCGACCACTTCGATTTCCACGCGACGGTTCTTGGCGCGGCCTTCGGTGGTCTTGTTGTCGGCCACAGGCTGCTTCTCGCCCTTGCCTTCGGTGTAGACGCGGTTCTTCTCGATGCCCTTGGAGACCAGATAGGCCTTCACGGCTTCGGCGCGACGCACCGACAGCTTCTGGTTGTACTCGTCGGAACCGACGCTGTCGGTGTGGCCGACGGCAACGATCACTTCCAGGTTGATGCCCGAGGTCTTGGAGACCAGGTCATCCAGCTTGGCCTTGCCTTCGGGCTTCAGCACAGCCTTGTCGAAATCGAAGAAGGCATCAGCGGCGAAGGTGACCTTCTCGCTCTGGACCACGGGAGGCGTCACCGGCGGCTTGACTTCAGCCTTGGGCTCCACCTTGGGCGTGTCCGCAACCTTCGGCGGCTCGATCTTCTTGACTTCCGGCTTCAGGGCGCCGTCGCAGTCCTTGGCGGCGGTGGCAGGCGTCCAGAAGTTGTTGCGCCAGCAGTATTCGTTGCTGCCGTTCTTCCACACGGTGCCGTCGGTCGAGCGCCAGTTGTCAACGGTCTGAGCGAAGGCGCCAGACGACAGGACAGCAGCCACTGCGAAGAGCGACGCCACACGGTTCAATTTCTTCATGTTTATCCTCTCAAGGAAAGACGCAGTTGCCCTGCGAAATGTCCGGATCTTTGAAATGCCAAGCAGATTCCACCAAGCCAAAGCCAAGGGTTTCCACTAGGGACTCAGCAATTGTGCCATAGCGCCCAGGGCGTTCAGCATTCTGCTGCCTACCTGTCGAAAGCCATGGATCCATGTTGTGCGAGAGCGACATGCCGGCCAGCATAGAATCAGCCCTTCCCGTCCGTACCAGATTCGGCGCCGGTTCGCACCAGGCGCCGCAACGCGCATGACTCAGTTCGCCAAGGAAACCCTGCCCATCAGCCTCGAAGAGGAAATGCGGCGCTCCTACCTCGACTACGCGATGAGCGTGATCGTGGGTCGAGCCCTCCCCGATGCCCGGGACGGCTTGAAGCCCGTGCATCGCCGGGTGCTGTTCGCGATGCACGAACTGAACAACGACTGGAACCGGCCTTACAAGAAGTCGGCCCGTATCGTCGGCGATGTGATCGGTAAGTACCACCCTCACGGCGACAGTGCCGTCTACGACACCATCGTCCGACTGGCCCAGGATTTCTCGCTGCGTCATATGCTCGTGGACGGCCAGGGCAATTTCGGCTCCATCGACGGCGACAACGCCGCAGCGATGCGATACACCGAAATCCGCCTTGACAAAATCGCCCACGAAATGCTGGCGGATATCGACAAGGAAACTGTCGATTACGGCCCCAACTACGACGGTTCCGAGAAGGAACCCCTGGTTTTGCCGACCCGGCTGCCGAATCTGCTGGTCAACGGCTCGGCCGGTATTGCGGTGGGTATGGCCACCAATATCCCGCCGCACAACCTCAATGAGGTCGTCGACGCCTGCCTGCATGCGCTGAAGAACCCGGAATGCTCGGTCGACGAGCTGATGGAGATCATCCCGGCGCCCGACTTCCCCACGGCCGGCATCATCTACGGCCTCAACGGCGTGCGCGAGGGCTATCGCACCGGCCGCGGCAAGGTGGTGATGCGCGCCAAGGTCCACTTCGAGGACATCGACCGCGGCAACCGCCAGGCCATCATCGTTGACGAGATCCCCTACCAGGTCAACAAGAAGACGCTGCTGGAGCGCATTGCCGAGCTGGTCCACGAGAAGAAGATCGAGGGCATCAGCCACATCCAGGACGAGTCCGACAAGTCCGGCATGCGTGTGGTGATCGAGCTCAAGCGCGGCGAAGTGCCCGAGGTCGTGCTGAACAATCTGTACAAGCAGACGCAGCTCCAGGACACCTTCGGCATCAACATGGTCGCCCTGATCGACGGCCAGCCCAAGGTCTGCAACCTGAAGGACCTGATCACGGTCTTCCTGGAGCACCGTCGCGAGGTGGTGACCCGCCGCACCGTGTACGAGCTGCGCAAGGCCCGCGAGCGCGGCCACGTGCTGGAAGGCCTGGCCGTGGCGCTGGCCAATATCGACGAGTTCATCGAGACCATCAAGACCTCGCCGACCCCGCCCGTCGCCAAGGCCGCGCTGATGGCCAAGAGCTGGGACTCCTCGCTGGTGCGCGAGATGCTCGCCCGCGCCGAAAACGAGACCACCGGCGGCCGCAACGCCTACCGCCCCGAGGGTCTGCCCGCCCAGTACGGCATGCAGCCGGACGGCCTCTACCGCCTCTCGGACGACCAGGCCAGCGAAATTCTGCAGATGCGCCTGCAGCGCCTGACTGGTCTGGAGCAGGACAAGATCGTCGGTGAGTACAAGGACGTGATGGCCCAGATCGCCGATCTGCTGCACATCCTGGCAACGCCCTCGCGCGTGACCACCATCATCAGCGAAGAGCTGGTCCAGCTGCGCCAGGAATTCGGCCAGACCAAACTGGGCGCCCGCCGCAGCGTGATCGAGCGCAATGCGCAGGAGCTGGGCACCGAGGACCTGATCACCCCGACCGACATGGTGGTGACCCTGTCCCACACCGGCTACATCAAGAGCCAGGCCCTCAGCGAATACCGCGCCCAGCGTCGCGGCGGTCGCGGCAAGCAGGCCGCCGCCACCAAGGACGACGACTGGATCGACCAGCTCTTCATCGCCAACACCCACGACTGGATCCTGTGCTTCTCCAACCGCGGCCGCGTCTACTGGCTGAAGGTGTGGGAAGTGCCGCAGGGCTCGCGCAACTCGCGCGGCAAGCCCATCGTGAACATGTTCCCGCTGCAGCAGGACGAAAAGATCACCGTGGTGCTGCCGCTGACCGGCGAGTTCCGCAGCTTCCCTGAAGATCACTTCATCTTCATGGCCACGGCCCTGGGCACCGTCAAGAAGACCTCGCTGAAGGACTTCAGCAACCCGCGAAAGGCCGGCATCATCGCCGTGGACCTGGACGAGGGTGACTTCCTCATCGGCGCGGCACTGACCGACGGCAAGCACGACGTCATGCTCTTCAGCGACGGCGGCAAGGCCGTGCGTTTTGACGAGGATGACGTGCGCCCCATGGGCCGCCAGGCCCGCGGCGTGCGCGGCATGATGCTGGAGCCCGAGCAGCGCCTCATCGCCATGCTGGTGGCCGAGGACGAAAGCCAGAGCGTGCTGACCGCCACCGAAAACGGCTACGGCAAGCGCACCTCCATCATCGAGTACACCCGCCACGGCCGCGGCACCAAGGGGATGATCGCCATCCAGCAGAGCGAGCGCAACGGCCGCGTGGTCGCTGCCACGCTGGTGCGCCCCGAAGACGAAATCATGCTGATCACCGACAAGGGCGTGCTGGTGCGCACCCGCGTCGCGGAGATCCGCGAGCTCGGCCGCGCCACCCAGGGGGTCACCCTGATCGCGCTGGACGATGGCTCCAAGCTCTCCGGCCTGCAGCGCATCGTGGAGAACGATGCCAACGAGGCCAGCAGCGAGCTCAGCAATGACGCCGGCGGCGACGCCGGTGACGACGTCGGTGCCGGCCCGGCCGATGACCAGGACTCCAACAAGGAATGAACGTGAAGGCACCCCGCATGAATGCACTGAAGCTGCTCGCAGCCACCACCACCCTGGCCTGCGCCAGCCTGGCGATGGCCCAGGGCCCCGCCGCCCCGGCCAGTTCGCCTGCCAAGAAGGAACTGGTCGCCAAGGTCCTGCAGCATCAACAGCAGGGCGTCGAGATCATGGCGCGCAACATGCTGCAAGCCCCCGTGGCCCAGCTGATGCAGGGTGCCGGCGGCATGCTCCAGCAGATGCCCGCCGACAAGCGCGAGGCCGCCGCCAAGGCCATCGAGGCCGACGTCAAGAAGTTCGTCGAAGAGAACGGCCCCTTCCTCCGTGACAAGGCCCAGAAGCTGGCACCCAGCACCGTGGGCGCCATCCTGGAAGAGAAGTTCACCGAGGACGAGCTGAAGCAGATCCTGGCCTGGCTGGATTCCCCGGTCAGCAAGAAGTTCGGCCAGCTGGGCGGCGAGATGCAGAAGGCCCTGGGCGACAAGGTGCTGGCCGAGAACGGCGCCACCCTGGACGCACGCTTCAAGGTGCTGCAGCAGAACGTGGCCAAGCACCTGGGCGTGCCGATGCCTGGCGCCGCCAGCAGCCCCGCCGGCAACAAGAACTCGCCCAAGAAGTAAGCGCAAGCCCTCTCGTTCGTCTCTCCAGCGCCTCCATGCCATGAACCGACGCCCGTTCAATTTCTCCGCCGGACCCGCCGCCCTCCCCGAGGAGGTGCTGCAGCAAGTCGCCCAGGAGATGCTGGATTGGCACGGCTCGGGCATGAGCGTCATGGAGATGAGCCATCGCGGCAAGGAGTTCGTCTCCATCTGCGAGCAGGCCGAGGCGGACCTGCGCGAGCTGCTGGCGGTCCCGCCGCAGTTCCGCATCCTTTTCATGCAGGGCGGCGGCCTGGCCGAGAACGCCATCGTGCCGCTGAACCTGTCGCGGGGCGGCAAGGTGGATGTGGTGGTGAGCGGCTCCTGGTCTCGCAAGAGTGCCCAGGAGGCTGGACGTTATGCCGACGTCCGCATTGCAGCGGACGCCAAGTCGAATGGCCAGCGTGCCATCCCGGCCGCGGCCGAGTGGCAGCTGCGCGGCGATGCCTCCTATGTGCACCTGTGCAGCAACGAGACCATCGACGGCCTCGAGTTCCACGAGCTGCCTGACCTGAAGGCCCTGGGCTGCGACGCGCCCCTGGTCATCGACTTCTCCTCCCATGTGCTGTCGCGCCCGGTGGACTGGTCCCGCGTGGGCCTGGCCTTTGGCGGCGCACAGAAGAACATCGGCCCTGCCGGTCTGACCCTGGTGATCATCCGGGAAGACCTGCTGGGCCACGCCCTGCCCATCTGCCCCTCGGCCTTCGACTACAAGACGGTCGCCGAGGCGCAGTCCATGTACAACACGCCGCCGACGTTCTCCATCTATGTCGCCGGCCTGGTGTTCCAGTGGCTCAAGCGCTTCGAATACGGTGGCAAGACCGGCTTGGCCGCCATCGAGCAGCGCAACATCGACAAGGCCACCCTGCTCTACCAGGCTCTGGACCACAGCGCCCTGTTCGAGAACCGCGTCGCGCCCGACTGCCGTTCCCGCATGAACGTGCCCTTCTACCTGCGTGGCACCCACGACACCCCCGAACTCAACCAAGCCTTCCTGGATGAAGCCCGGGAGAGGCAACTGCTGCAACTCAAAGGCCACAAGTCGGTGGGCGGCATGCGTGCTTCCATCTACAACGCGATGAGCCTGGAGGGCGTGCACGCCCTCGTGGACTTCCTGAAGGACTTTGAGACCCGCCATGGCTGAGGACAAGCCCCCTGCACCTGTTGCCAACCCGGCCCTGCTGGCCCTGCGTGACCAGATCGATGCCCTGGACGGGCAGCTGCTGCGCCTGCTGAACGAGCGTGCCCATGTGGCCGAGCAGGTCGGCGAACTCAAGCGACGCGATGGCACGCCCTTCTTCCGGCCGGACCGCGTGGCCCAGGTCATCCACAAGATCCAGGCCGCCAACCCTGGCCCGCTGAAGAACGAGCATGTGGCCGCCATCTGGCGCGAGATCATGTCGGCCTGCCTGGCCCTGGAATCGCCGCAGCGCGTGGCCGTCCTGGGCCCCATGGGCACCTTCTGCGAGCAGGCCGCCATCGAGTACTTCGGCGGCGCCGCGGACCTGATCTACTGCAGCAGCTTCGACGACGTCTTCCATGCCACCGCCAGCGGCAGCGCGCAGTACGGCGTGGTGGGCGTGGAGAACATGACCGAGGGCGTGGTGACCCGCTCCCTGGACCTCTTCCTGCACACACCCACGCATGTGGTCGGCGAGGTCAGCCTGCTGATCCGCCACAACCTGCTGCGCAAGGAGAGCAGCCTGAATGGCATCAAGGCCGTGCTGGCCCATCCGCAAGCCCTGGCCCAGTGCCAGAACTGGCTCAGCAAGCATCTGCCGGACGCCGAGCGCCGTGCGGTCTCCAGCAATGCCGAGGGCGCGCGCCTGGCGGCGGAGAACCCGGACTTCTGCGCCATCGCCAGCGAACGCGCTGCCACGCTCTTCGGTCTGCACATCGTGGCCCATGCCATCCAGGACGAGGCCTACAACCGCACGCGCTTCGCCGTGATCACGCTGCCGCAGACCATGGCCACGCCGCCGGCTACCGGCCGCGACTGCACCAGCCTCGTGGTCTCCGTGACCAACAAGCCCGGCGCCATGCACGACATGCTGGTGCCGCTGAAGAAGCATGGCGTGTCCATGACGCGCCTGGAGTCCCGCCCGGCCCGCACCGGCCAGTGGGAGTACTACTTCTACATCGACCTGGACGGCCATCCCAGCGAGCCCAATGTGGCCGCAGCCCTGGAAGAGCTGCGCGCTCTGTGCGCGTTCTACAAGGTCATCGGCGCCTACCCCCGCAAGGGCTGAGCCAAGCAAAGGACACAAGAACACAATGTTCAATCAACTGGGTGTGATCGGCTGTGGATTGATGGGCGGCTCCTTCGCGCTGGCCCTGAAGAAGGCCGGCCTGGTCAAGCGGGTCGTCGGCTACAGCAAATCGCCCTCCACCACCGAGACGGCCAAGCGCCTGGGCGTGATCGACATCGCTGCCGAATCCGCCCTGCTGGCCGTGGCGGGCTCCGACATCGTGCTGGTGGCCGTGCCCGTGGCCGCCACCGAGGCCACCTTCCGCGCCGTCAAGCACCTGGTCGACCCCAAGGTCCTGATGATGGACGTAGGCTCGACCAAGTGCGATGTGGTGGACGCCGCCCAGCGCGTGCTGGGCAAGCAGATCGGCTCCTTCGTGCCCTGCCACCCCATCGCCGGCAAGGAGCAGTCCGGCGTGCAGGCGGCCGACGCCACGCTCTACCAGGGCCGACAGGTCATCCTCACACCCCTGCCCCAGACCGATGCAGCGCTGATCCAGAAGGCGACCGACGTCTGGTCCGCTCTGGGCTGCCAGGTCCTGAAGATGACGCCGCAGAACCATGACGCCGCCTTTGCCGCCGTCAGCCACCTGCCTCATCTGCTTGCCTACGCCTACTTCAGCACCATTGCCAACCAATCCGCCGGGCGAGACTTCCTCAGCCTGGCAGGACCGGGATTCCGCGACTTCACCCGCATCGCGGCCAGTGACCCGGCCATCTGGCGAGACATCCTCCTCGCCAACAAGCAGGAGGTGCTGGCCCAGTCCCAGCGCTTCCGCGACATGCTCGCCCGCTTCGAGCAACTGCTCCAGCAGGACAACGCGCAGGCCCTGGAGGCCCTGCTGCAGCAGGCCTCGGAGGGACGCTCGCAGTGGCAGATGGGCCAGTTGTCCGGCAATCGTCCGCGTTGAGATGATGACTGGCCTGCGCTGAATCCGCCCCCGTCTTCCCGGCACCGCCTTTCCGGTTCTCCCATGTACAAGATCCCCTTCCTGGACCTGCCCCCGCTACAGGCCGCAGCCGGCAGCGTGCGCCTGCCTGGCTCCAAGAGCATCTCCAACCGCGTGCTGCTGCTGGCCGGCCTGGCCGAGGGCGAGACGCTGATCCACGACCTGCTGGCCTCCGACGACACCGCCGTGATGCTGGAGGCCCTGCGTCAGCTGGGCTGCACCATCACCCAGGACGGCTCACAGCTGCGCGTGCGCGGCATCGGGGGCCAGTTGTTGGCCTCAGTGCGTGAAGCCGGCCTGAAGCTCTTCCTGGGCAATGCCGGGACGGCCATGCGCCCGCTGGCCGCGGCGTTGGCCCTGCTGGCGGCCACGCAAGGCGGGCAGTTCGAGCTCAGCGGCGTGCCGCGCATGCACGAGCGCCCCATCGGCGACCTGGTCGACGCCCTGCGCGAGCGCGGCTGCGACATCGCCTGCCTCGGCCAGGAAGGCTATCCGCCGCTGCGACTGAGCGGCCCCTCCCCGCTGCGCCTCTCGCAGCCCGTCCGCGTGCGTGGCGACGTCTCCAGCCAGTTCCTGACCGCGCTGCTGCTGGCCCTGCCCCTGGTGGCCCGCGAGGACGTGGTGATCGAGGTGGTGGGCGAGCTCATCTCCAAGCCCTACATCCACATCACCCTGGCGCTGCTGCAGCGTTTCGGCATCGAGGTCCGTCGCGAGGGCTGGGAACGCTTCATCATTCCGGCAGGCAGCCGCTACCGCTCGCCCGGGGAGATCCATGTGGAGGGCGACGCCTCCTCCGCCTCCTACTTCGTCGCGCTGGGGGCGCTGGCCGGCATCGAGGCGCCGGTGCGCATCGAGGGCGTGGGGACGGCCTCTCTTCAGGGCGACGTGCGCTTCGTCGAGGCCGCCGCGCTGATGGGCGCGCGCATCGAGCAGGGCCCCAACTGGGTGGAGGTCCGCCGGGGTGCCTGGCCGCTGAAGGCCCTGGACCTGGACTGCAACCACATCCCCGACGCAGCCATGACCCTGGCCGTCATGGCGCTCTACGCCGACGGCCCCAGCACCCTGCGCAACATCGCCAGCTGGCGGGTCAAGGAGACCGACCGCATCGCCGCCATGGCCGCCGAGCTTGAGAAGCTGGGCGCCCAGGTCGAAGAAGGCCCGGACTGGCTGCGCGTCCACCCGCTGAAGGACTGGCGCGCCGCCAGCATCCACACCTATGACGACCACCGTGTGGCCATGTGCTTCTCGCTGGCCGCACTGAACCCGCTGATCACCGGGCGTCCAGTGCCGGTTCGCATCGAGGACCCGGCCTGTGTGGCCAAGACCTTTCCGGACTACTTCGAGACCCTGTTCGAGGTGGTGCAGGCCCGCCGCGCCGACATCCCCGTGATCACCATCGACGGCCCCACCGCCTCCGGCAAGGGCACGCTGGCAGACGAGGTCGCGCACCAGTTGGGCTACATCGTGCTGGACTCCGGCGCCCTGTACCGCACGGCCGGCCTGGCTGCCTTCCGCGCCGGCGTCAGCCTGGACGACGGCCCGGGCGTGGCCCGCATCGCCGCCGGGCTGGACCTGCATTTCCGCAAGGGTCGCGCCATCCTCCAGGGCGAGGACATCAGCGAGCTGCTGCGCGAGGAGGCCACCGGGCTGATGGCCTCCCAGGTGGCCGCGCACCCCGAGGTCCGCCAAGCCCTGCATCAGCTGCAGCTGGATTTCCGTCGTCTGCCCGGCCTGGTGGCCGATGGCCGCGACATGGGCACCGCCGTGTTCCCGGACGCCGGACTGAAGGTTTTCCTCACGGCCAGTGCCCAGACGCGCGCCGAACGCCGCTATAAGCAATTGATTGGCAAGGGAATTTCCGCTAATATGGAGAGCTTGCGTGCGGACTTGGAAGCGCGCGATGCGCGTGACAAGGGTCGCGCCGCCTCGCCACTGAAGCCCGCGCAGGATGCGCAGCTGCTGGACAACTCCGGCCAGACCATCGAGGAATCGAAGGGCCTGGTGCTGGGGTGGTGGCAGGAGCGGCAGCCCTTCTGAGGGCCGGAATGGATCCCCCGGCGATGAATCTCGCGAACGGATCCACGGGAAGGCGCTCGCAAGGGCGCTGACCCACGGGCTTTGGCCCAAAAGCGGGCGCACCTGCCCTCCGGACGACAGTCCACCGGGTGCGCTTTGTCTGCAACCTAACCCGCAAGGCAACTTGCACTCACCGTCGGCGCTTTTTCAGAGTTCTTCCTACGCTGTGCGCGCCGATTCAGGAATCAACATGTCCCAAACCCAAACCGCCACCGGCGGCGAATCCTTCGCCGCTCTCTTCGAAGAATCGCTGCAACGCGCTGACATGCGCTCGGGCGAGGTCATCTCGGCCGAAGTCGTCCGTGTTGACTACAACTTCGTGGTGGTGAACGCCGGCCTCAAGTCTGAAGCCTACGTGCCCATTGAAGAGTTCAAGAACGACCAGGGCGAACTCGAAGTCAACGTCGGTGACTTCGTCTCGGTGGCCATCGACGCCATCGAAAACGGCTACGGCGACACCATCCTGTCGCGCGACAAGGCCAAGCGTCTGGCTTCCTGGCTGAGCCTGGAAACCGCACTGGAGTCCGGCGACTTCGTGACCGGCACCGTCTCCGGCAAGGTCAAGGGCGGCCTGACCGTCCTGGTCAATGGCATCCGCGCCTTCCTGCCCGGTTCGCTGCTGGACACCCGCCCGGTGAAGGACATGAGCCCGTTCGAGGGCAAGACCATGGAATTCAAGGTCATCAAGCTGGACCGCAAGCGCAACAACGTTGTGCTGTCGCGTCGCGCTGTGGTGGAAGCCTCCATGGGTGAAGAGCGCGCCAAGCTGCTGGAAACGCTGTCGGAAGGCGCGATCGTCCAGGGCGTGGTCAAGAACATCACCGAATACGGTGCCTTCGTGGACCTGGGCGGCATCGACGGCCTGCTGCACATCACCGACATGGCATGGCGCCGTGTCCGTCACCCGAGCGAAGTCGTTCAGGTCGGCCAGGAACTGACCGCCAAGGTCCTGAAGTTCGACGCCGAGAAGAACCGCGTCTCGCTGGGCCTGAAGCAGCTGGGCGACGATCCCTGGTTCGGCGTGTCGCGCCGCTACCCGGCCAACACCCGCCTGTTCGGCAAGGTCACCAACATCGCTGACTACGGCGCTTTCGTCGAGATCGAGCCGGGCATCGAAGGCCTGGTGCACGTCTCCGAAATGGACTGGACCAACAAGAACGTCGCTCCTTCCAAGATCGTCTCCCTGGGCGACGAAGTGGAAGTCATGGTCCTGGAAATCGACGAAGACAAGCGTCGCATCTCCCTGGGCATGAAGCAGTGCAAGGCCAATCCCTGGGAAGAGTTCGCCGAGAACGTCAAGCGCGGCGACAAGGTCAAGGGCCCCGTCAAGAGCATCACCGACTTCGGCGTGTTCGTGGGCCTGGCACAAGGCATCGATGGCCTGGTGCACCTGTCCGACCTGTCCTGGAACGAGCCGGGCGAGACCGCCGTTCGCAACTACAAGAAGGGCCAGGAAGTCGAAGCCGTGGTCCTGGCTGTGGACGTCGAGCGCGAGCGCATCTCCCTGGGCATCAAGCAGCTGGACGCTGACCCGTTCACCAGCTACACCTCGATCAACGATCGCGGCATGACCGTGACCGGCAAGGTGAAGACCGTCGACGCCCGTGGCGCCGAGATCGAGCTGGCTGAAGACGTGCTGGGCTACCTGCGCGCTTCGGAAATCTCCCGCGACCGCGTGGAAGACGCCCGCAACGTGCTGAAGGAAGGCGACGAAGTGACGACCCTGATCGTCAACATCGACCGCAAGACCCGCAACATCCAGCTGTCCATCAAGGCCAAGGACAGCGCCGACCAGCAAGAAGCCATGCAGCGTCTGTCGGCATCGTCCGAGCGTGAGAACGCCGGCACGACCAGCCTGGGCGCCCTGCTGCGTGCCAAGCTGGACAACCAGAACAGCTAATCCCTGTTCCGCGAAGGCCCGGGCTCTGGTAGCCTGGGCCCCAGCTGCCAACGCAGGCTCGCCACTCTCACGGGGGCGAGCCTGTTTTTCTCCCCAGCCTGGAATTCCATCGTCATGACCCGTTCCGATCTCGTCGCGCACCTGGCAGACCGCTTTGGCCAGCTCACGCAGCGCGACACCGAATTCGCCGTCAAGACGATCCTGGATGCCATGTCCGATGCCCTGGCCCGTGGCCACCGCATCGAGATCCGTGGCTTCGGCAGTTTCTCCATCAACCGTCGCCCGCCCCGCATGGGACGCAATCCGCGCAGTGGCGAGCAGGTCCTGATCCCCGAGAAGCTGGTGCCGCACTTCAAGCCGGGCAAGGCCCTGCGCGAAGCGGTTGACGCCCAGCTGCCTGTCGACGACAGCGCCGTCTGATCCACTGGCTCTCCCGCGCCACAGTCAGCGCCGCACTTTGCAGGCGCTCCCCGGGCCAAGGCTGACGCCCCCGCCCCTGCCCCTTAGAATCCGCCACGATGCGATTCATCGTCCGGCTCTTCTGGGCCTTCATCTTCTTCGCCCTGTTTTCCTTCGCGCTGAACAACAGCCAGGAGGTGGCCGTGCATTGGTTCTTCGGCCATGCCTGGCACTCGCCCCTGGTGATCGTGGTGCTGCTGAGCTTCGGCCTGGGCTGCGCCTTCGGCGTGCTGGCCATGGTGCCGGCCTGGTGGCGCCACCGCCGCGTGGCCACGCGCCAGATCGAGGCCCAGCAGAGCACCCTGGCAACACCTGACCCCCTGGCCAATCCGGGCGTGCACGATGGGCTTTGAACTCAGCGCCCTCCTCATTGCCCTGCCCCTGGTCTTCGCCCTTGGCTGGCTGGCCTCCAAGCTCGACTCCCGCCAGTGGAAACGCGAGCAGCGCGACGCGCCCAAGGCCTATTTCAAGGGCCTGAACCTGCTGCTCAACGAACAGCAGGACAAGGCCATCGACGCCTTCATCGAGGCGGTGCAGGCCGACCCTGACACCTCCGAGCTGCATTTCGCACTGGGCAACCTCTTCCGCCGTCGCGGCGAGTACGAGCGCGCGGTGCGCGTGCACCAGCACCTGCTGCAGCGCGGCGATCTGCCCAAGTCCGAGCGCGACCGCGCCCAGCACGCCCTGGCCCAGGACTTCTACAAGGCAGGCCTTTTCGATCGCGCAGAGGAAGCCTTTGCCGCGTTGCGTGGCACCCGCTTCGAGAGCGAGGCCGAGCTGGCCCTGCTGTCCCTCTACGAACGCTCCCGCGAGTGGCGCAAGGCGGCCGAGGTCGCCCGCCACCTCGAACAGGGCGGCACGGGCTCCTTTGCCTCGCGCATCGCCCACTATCTGTGCGAGCAGGCGCTGGAGGCCCAGGCACGGAACCAGGACGCCGAGGCCCAGGCCCTGCTGGCCGAGGCCCGCAAGGCCGCTCCGCAATCGGCCCGGGCCCATGTGCTGGCCGGCCAGCTGCTGAGCCGGCGCGAGCAGCCCGAGCAGGCCATGGCCGCCTATGCCGAGCTGCTGGCGGCCAATCCTGAGGCCTTCAATCTCGTGGCCCGCGACTACGCGCAGGCCGCCCTGCAGACCGGCAAGCAGGCCGAAGCCCAGCGCGCGCTGCAGGCCCAGTACGAGCGCCATCCCAGCATGCACCTGCTGCTGGCCCTGGCCCTGCTGGAACCCGAGGGCGAGGCCCAGCGCCGCCGCCTGCGCCAGCATCTGCAGGCCGAGCCGGCCCTCTCGGCCGCGCGCGCGCTGCTGGCGCAATCGCAGTCCCGCCTCAGCGAAGAGGAAGCCCCGCTCGTGGCCGCAGCCCTGGACAAGGCCGTGCGACCCCTGCAGCGCTACCGCTGCGCCGCCTGCGGCTTCGAAGCCCAGCACTATTTCTGGCAGTGCCCCGGTTGCCTCAACTGGGACACCTACCCGCCTCGCCACGTCGAGGAACTCTGATGAGCCCATCCCAAGCTGCGAGCGATCGCGTCATCCTCTGCATGAAGTGGGGCACCAAGTACGGCCCCGAGTACGTGAACCGGCTCTACGCCATGGTGGCCCGGCATCTGCGCGGACCGTTCAGGTTCGTATGCCTGACCGACCGCGTTGAAGGCATCCGCCCGGAAGTGCAGTGCCTGCCCATTCCCGAACTGAAGCTGCCGACGGGCATTCCCGAGCGCGGCTGGACCAAGCTCACCACCTTCGAGGCGGACCTCCACGGCCTGCAGGGCACGGCCCTCTTCCTGGACCTGGACGTGGTCATCGTCGACGACATCACGCCCTTCTTTGAGGTGCCCGGCGACTTCCTGATCATCCATGACTGGAAGCGACCCTGGCGCATCACCGGCAACTCCTCGGTCTACCGCTTCAGGCTCGGAGCCCACGCGGACGTGCTGGAGAGGTTCCGGCGCGAGCACGAGGCCATCCGTGCCCGCTTCCGTAACGAGCAGGCCTACCTTTCCGACGAGATCCACCAGCAGGGCAAGCTGCAGTACTGGGACGCCGCCTGGTGCGCCAGCTACAAGTACCACTGCATCCCGACCTGGCCCAGCAACTACTGGAAGCCGCCGCACATCCCCAAGGGTGCGCGCATCCTGATCTTCCACGGCGTGATGAACCCGCCCGACGCCCTGGCTGGCCGCAGCAACGGCAACTGGCGCAAGGCCAAGCCGGCCCCCTGGATCGCCGAGCACTGGCACGAATGAGCCTGCTCGCCTGGCTGCTCCTGCTGCCCCTGCTCCTTCTGGCGCTGCTGGCCTGGGAGCTGCTGCGGCTGTTGCGGGCCCAGGCGCCGGGGCAGGTCCGCAGCCTGCAGGTGGGCAGCGCTCCTGCCCGCTCCGGTCCAGGCATCCCGAAGGTGATCTGGAGCTACTGGAACAGCGAGGCCCTGCCCCCATTGATCCAGGCCTGCGCCGACAACTGGCGCCAGCAGGCGCCCGACCATGAGCTGCGCTTCCTGACGCCCGCCACCCTGCGCGCCTGGCTGCCCGAAGGCACGGACCTCGGCCTCATGCAGGGACTGCCCCCTTTCCGCCAGGCCGACTGGCTGCGCCTGCAGCTGCTTCAGGCCCACGGCGGGCTCTGGATCGACGCCTCCACCCTGCTGACGACCGGACTGGACTGGGTGCAGGCGCAGCAGGCCGCCGGCGGCGCCGAGTTCGTCGGCTTCTACATCGACCGCCTCAGCAAGCGCCCCGAGCTGCCCCTGGTCGAGAACTGGTTCATGGCGGCGGTTCCGGGCAGCCGCTTCATCGCGGACCTCAACGCCGAATTTGTCCGCGCCCTGACCATGGGCGAGGCCCGCTACCTGCAGGCCCTGCGTGATGCAGGCCGTTTCGATCGTGTGATCCAGGCCATCGACCCCAGCCTGCACGAGTACCTGATCATGCATGTGGCCGCCTCCTCCCTGCTGGACGCCGACGCCGGCCGCTACCGCCTCGCCCTGCAGCGCGCCGAGGACAGCGCCTTCGCGCTGCAGCAGGCCGTGGGCTGGCGCAAGCGCCACCTCTACGCCAAGCTGGCCCTGTGCCCCTGCCCGGCGCGTGTGCCGGCCCTGCTCAAGTTGCGGGGCAATGACCGCCGCGTGCTGGAGCAGCAGCTGCAGAAACGGCCGGCACGGCGTGACAGCCTGCTGGACCGTTACCTGCCCACCCTGCGCCCTGCGCAGCCCTCGGACCGCGCATGAGCCACGCCTCCTCGCATGACGTCGCGCGCGACAGCGCCGCCCGGCCCTGGCTGAGCCTGCTCATCCCCGTCTACAACGTCGAGCCCTGGCTGGAGGCCTGCCTGGCCTCCGTTTTCGCCCAGGACGGCCTGGACGGTGTGGAGGTGCTGGCCGTGGACGACTGCGCCACGGACGGCTCGCCCGCGGTGCTCGCGGCCTGGTCGGCGCGGCATCCCGGCCCTCTGCGCGTGATCCGCCACGAGCGCAATGCCGGCATCAGCGCCACGCGCAACACCCTGGTCGAGGCCAGCCGCGGAACCTACCTCTGGTTCCTGGATGCGGACGACGTGCTGATGCCCGGCGCCATCGCCTCGCTGAAGCAGCAGATCCAGGCCCAGCAGCCCGATCTGGTGCTGTGCGACTTCGCCTATCTCCGTGAACGGGAGAAGCTCAAGCACCGCTTGCGGGGCGAGCGGCATGTGCGCAGCTTCGACGGCCCGCCGTCGCAAGTGCTGAGCGACCGCGGCCTGCTGATGCAGGGCCTGTTGCTGCCGGGCTATCTGCATTGCTGGAGCCGCATCTCCAGGCGCTCGCTGTGGGACGAGGGCCTGCGCTTCCCCGTCGGGCGCTACTACGAAGACATGGCCGTGGTGCCCGCCCTGGCCCTGCGTGCCCGCTCCTGGCTGCATGTGCCCGAGGTCTGGATCGGCTACCGCCAGCGGCCTGGCTCCATCCTCGCCACGGGCGACACGCGCAAGTACGAGCACATGATGCAGGCGCTGGCCGGCCTGGGGCAGCACTGGGCGGAGGCGTCCCGGGTGGACCCGCGCATCGCCTTCGCGGCCGCGCACTTCGCTGCGCGCTCCTTCATCGGCGCCTGCCGGCATGTGAGCAAGGTCGGCGACCGCGACCGCCTGCCCGGCTTTCTGGAGGTCTTCACGGCGGCATCGCCCCTGGGCGCCAGCGCGCTGCTGGGGGCCTACGTGAGGCGAGGCTGGTGGTGGCGCGCGCTGCGCCTGAGGCACTGGCTGGGCCAGTGCCGGGCAGCCGGGCGCTGAGCTCTCAGGACGGGATCAGATCGAGGCCAGCAATGCCTGGTAGCGCAGACGCATCAGGTCCAGGCCATGCGCCTGCAAGGCCTGCTTGCGTGCCGCCTGGGAGAGCTGCTGACCGAGACCGGGCTCGCTGAACACGCGCTCCAGCGCCAGGGCCAGGGAGGCCGGATCGGATTCCGGCACCAGCAGGCCGGTGCGGCCGTGCTCGATCACGCCCTCCACGCCGGGCACGTCGGAAGCAATGCAGGCGCAGCCCGCGGCCATGGCCTCGACCAGGGCCAGCGGCATGCCTTCCCAGTGCGTGGAAAGCACGAACACGGCGGAGTTCATCAGCAGCTTGGGCATCTCGGCATGGTGGCCCAGGAACTGCACCTGCTTCTGCAGGCCCAGGCGGTGCACCTCGGCCTCGCAGTCCTTGCGATAGCCGTCCTTGCCCGCACCGGCCAGCAGCAACGGCAGCTTGAGCCCGCGCTGGTTGAGGATGGCCAGCGCGCGGATCAGCGTCTTCTGGTCCTTCTGGCGAGCGAAGCGGGCCGACATGACGATGCAGGCCGGACGCTCGGCAAAGCCGAGGATGCGGTTCTCGGGAAACTTGGAGAGGTCGATGCCATTGGGGATGGCGAAGCTGCGGTCCTCTGGAAAGCCCAGCTCGACCAGGCGCCGCCGCACCCCCTCGGACACGCCAATGAAGCGCGCCGTGTGCTTGGCCAGCCAGCGTGACTGCATCAGGCGCCAGCGGCTGTAGCGCTCACGGGTGTTGTGCTCCACATGCACGAGGGTCGGCACGCCCGCCAGCCAGCCGGCCAGGCGGCCCCAGATGTGATCGCTGAAGCCGTGGGCCACAAGCACATCCGGTTTCATCTGCTTGCAAAGTCGATAAAGCGACCACACCGTCAGCAGATGGGACCAGCCCGGCACCACGTGTACATCGATCCCGCGGTCCTGCAGGTTCTGCAGTCGCTGGGGGTCGGTGTTGCGCTTGCGGCGCAGGACCAGCACGGCGCGCATGCCGCTGCCAGGGGCCTTGGCGGCATTGCACAAGTCGACCGCGACCTGGGTCGCACCGGAGAAGCCGCCGGTCACGAAGTGCATCACCACCTGCTCCTGGATGGGCAGTGAACGGGTGAAGGGCTTGGATGGGGAGGAGGAAGCATCCGACATGCGAACAGTATAGGCAGGGGCGTCAAGCGGAATCGATCGGTATTCGCAGCGACAATGCAAGCACATGCAAGCAAGCCCGCCTTCCGACCCCCAACCCCAGTCCCTGGATGTGCCCACCCAGGACGCCCAGGCCCTGCCGGCGGCCACGACGCCGGGCCTGCGCCAGACGGCCCGCCGCCTGCTCCCCTTCTTCTGGCCCCAGCGCTGGGGCCTGGCCCTGACCATGGTGGCCTACCTTGGAGCGGCCGCCACCGAACCCCTGATCCCGGCCCTGATCCAGAAGATCTTCGGCGACGGTTTCCATGCCGACGCCTTCGCCGTGTGGTGGGTGCCCGTGGTGTTGGTGGGCCTGTTCGTGCTGCGGGGCATCTTCAGCTTTCTGGGCCAGTACCTGCTCAACTGGACCAGCTCACGCACCGTGATGCGCCTGCGCCTGGCCCTGGTGGACGCCCTGCTGCAGGCCGACGCCGCCGTCTACACCAGCCTGCAGCCCGGCGTGGCCGTCTCCAAGGTGGTCAATGACCCGCAGCAGATCATGGAGCGCCTGTCCACCAGCGTGATCACGCTGCTGCGCGATGGCCTGCCGGCCCTGGCCATGCTGGGCTATCTCTTCTTCCTGAACTGGCAGCTGACCCTGCTGTCCATGGTGACCACGCCGGTGATGGGCTTTGTGGTGAGCAAGGTCAGCAAGCGGGTGCGCGCCATGGGCAGCGCCGCCTATGACGCGCAGCTGGGCCTGGTCGCCAAGGTGGAGGACGTCAGCCGTGCCTGGCGCGTGGTGCGCAGCTTCGACGCCGCCGAGCACGAGCGCCGACGCTTCGAGCAGCTGGCCCGCGAGGCCCAGCGTGCGGCGCTCAAGACGGCCGCGGCCAATGCCTCCGCCCAGCCGCTGTCGCAGTTCGTGGCCAGCATCGGGCTCTCGGCCATCGTCAGCCTGGCCCTGCTGCAGGCGCGCGGCGCGCACACGGGCGTCGGCGAGTTCAGTGCCTTCATCACCGCCCTGCTGCTGCTGACCTCGCGCCTGCGCCATCTCACCGAGGTCAGCCAGCCCATCATCAACGGTCTGGTGGTGGCCCAGGGCTGCCTGCAGCTGCTGGACACGCCGCGCGAGCAGGACAGCGGCAGCGCCACCTTCGAGCACTGCCAGGGCGATTTGCAGCTGGAGGGTGTCACCCTGCGCTATCCCAATGCCGACAGGCCGGCCCTGGACGCGCTGCAGCTCCACATCCCCAGCGGCCGGACCACTGCGCTGGTGGGCTCCTCCGGCGCGGGCAAGAGCTCGGTGATCCAGCTGCTGCTGGGCTTCGCCCGGCCACAGGCAGGCCGGATCCTGCTGGACGGCGGGGACATTGCCGACCACACCCGCGCCAGCCTGCGTCGCCAGTTCGCGGTGGTCTCGCAGGACATCGTGCTCTTCGACGGCAGCATCGCCGACAACATCGCCTATGCACAGCAGCGCGACGATGCGCGCCTGGAGCAGGTGCTGCGCGCCGCGCATCTGTGGGACTTCGTCCACCAGCAGCCCCTGGGTCTGGACAGCCCCGTGGGCGCCAACGGCAGCCTGCTCTCGGGCGGCCAGCGCCAGCGTCTGGCCATCGCCCGCGCCCTGTACAAGGAAGCGCCGGTCTGGGTCTTCGACGAGGCCACCTCGGCCCTGGACACCGAAAGCGAGCGCGCCGTGCAGCAGGCCCTGGAGCAGTGGCAGGGCAAGAAGACGCTGATCGTGATCGCCCACCGCCTGTCCACCGTCCGGCATGCCGACTGCATCCATGTGATGAGCCAGGGGCGGGTGATCGAGAGCGGCACGCACGAGACCCTGCTGGCCCTGGAAGGCGTCTATGCCGGCATGGTGCGAGCCCAGCATTGAGCCTTCTGGGGGCCTGCGGCGGCGGCGCTTCCTCGGCGCAGCCGCAGCCCTGGGCCTGGCCGGCTCATCGGCCCTGGGGCAAGACCTGACCCCGCACACCCCGCCGCCGCTGGAGCTGAACATGGCCAGCCGCGCGGAGCTGGAGTCCCTGCCCGGGCTCGGACCTTCCCTCGTCGGCCTGATGCTGGCCGCACGCCAGCAGGCACCCTTCCAGGACGGGCAAGACCTGGCACGAAGGGTCAAGGGCATGGGCCCGAAGATGAGGGCACGGCTGTCAGCGGCGGGCCTGCGCATCAACGGGCAGCCGCTGGACGCCGCGCCCGCGGGCGGGCTCAGGCCGGCGTCGTCACCGGAGGCTTGACGGGCGCATCGCGTTCGCCGCGGCGCTGCCGGGCGGGATCGGGCCGGCTGGCCTGCGCCGGCCAGTTGAAGAAGCGCAGCACATCGCCCCGGCGCGCCAGGGTGTCCGCCATGCCCAGGTTGATCAGGTCCATGGTGAAGGAGGGCTCGAAGAGCAGGTAGCTGGTCAGTGCCGAGCCGGTCGCGCCCTTGCCCTCGCCGGACACCCCCACGCTTCGCAGCATGGCGCGGATGGGCGGCGGCAGGCTGCCCTGGTGCTCGGCGGCCAGGTCGTCCAGGCGGCGGCTGGGCGCGATCACCAGCACGTCGATGGGTCGCAGGGGCGTGCCTTCACGTGCGGCCGGCGGCAGCAGGGACAGGGTCTTGTTGATGCGCTGCAGCCGCTCGACATCCACCGCCAGGGCGTCCAGGAAGATGTTGGACAGCGCGTGCCCCGCGATCTGTGCCATGGACGGATGCCCCTCCACCAGCGTCACCCGCCGGCCCGGCGGCTCGTGCATGCGACCGGCACCGATGACCAGCACGCGCTCCGCCCCCAGGTGCACGGCCGGCGAGACCGGCGCGCTCTGGCGCATGGAGCCGTCGCCGAACCATTCCAGCTGGCCGTCGAGCTCCAGCTGCTGGGCGGGGAAGATGAAGGGGATGGCCGAGGACGCCAGCAGGTGCTCGATGCCCAGCTGTGCCCGCACGGCAATGCGCTGCGAGCGCAGCCAGGGCTCATAGGGCTTGTGGGTCTGGTAGAAGGTGACGTGCTGGCCCGAGGTATAGCTGGAGCCGCTGATGGCCAGGGCTTCGAGGTGCTCGCTGTCCAGCATGGCCTCCAGACGGTCGAAGCGGATCCAGCGCTGCAGCAGGTGGGACAGCGGGTCGTTGTCCAGCAGGCTGCGCGGCTTGGAGCGGCGCCAGCGCGCGAGGGCCCAGCCCAGGCTCATCATGGTCATCCAGCGCGCGCCGGTGCGGATCACACCCAGCGAGTCGGCCGCGTAGACCTGCTCCACATGGATGTTGCGCCAGATGTGCATGAGGCCATCGACGGCAGCATCGAACTCATCGGCCTGGCAGGCCAGCGTGGCCGCATTGATGGCACCGGCCGAGGTGCCGGCGATCACGGGAAAGGGATTGGGGCCCTGCACGCCCGCATCGCGCCGCAGCTGGGCGATGGCGGCCAGCACACCGACCTGGTAGGCCGCACGCGCGCCGCCTCCGGTGAGGATGAGGCCGGTGCGTGGCGTGTGGGCGGTCGCGCTCAAGGCATGGTCTCCGCGCTGCGGGTCTGCGAAAGAGGCAGCGGGGGCTGGCGTCCGTGAAAGGCGGCCCGCGCCCGCTGGGCCGATCATCGCAGCATGCCGGCCCTTCCCTGCGGAAAAGGATAGCGCGAAATCCCCCTAGTCCTGGGGGAGGTGACGACACCGGTCGAAACAGCAACGGTGCGGCGTATCAGGCACGTCGCAGCCACGGTCGTGCCGGTTCGGCACTCACTCGTAGCTGATCTGCACCGGCTCGCCCTTGGGGCCGGCGAACTTCGCCAGGGCCTCGTCGCAGGGCCAGAACTTGGCGGCGTCGCCCAGTTCGAGCTCGGCCACGGCGCCCTCGCGCTTGAGGCTCAGGCGCAGGCCCAGGCCGTGGGTGAGCGTGCCCTGCTCAGTCTCGACCACCTTCGGGGGCCAGGTCTTGACCACCTCCTGCACCGGCGGCACCGTGCCGTTGACCGCCAGGCGCAGGAACTTGCCGAAGCGGGCGCGCGCGCCGGCCAGGTCCCAGACGGCCTGGATATTCATGCGCAGGCCGCCGGAGAAGCGGTCGTTCTGGACCTTGCCGGAGACGATGATCAGCTCGTCGTCCGCCAGGATGCCCTTGGCGCTGTTGATCAGTTCCTCATTGGCCACGGACTCAATGACGTCGGTCTTGTCGTCCAGCTTGAAGATGGCCACCTTGCCCCGGTTGCCATTGATGATGCGCATGTCGGACACGATGCCCGCCACCAGCACCGGCTCGCGGCTGTCCGTGAGGTCGGCGATGCGCCGGCGCACCATGCGGCGCACTTCCTCGCCGGACTGGTCGAAGAGATGGCCTGAGAGGTAGTAGCCGATGGCCGTCTTCTCGAGGCTCAGCTTCTCCTTGATGCTCCAGGGCGCCACGCTGACCAGATCGGGCTCGGCGGTCGAGGAGCCATGGGTGTCGTCGAAGTCGAAGAGGCCGCCCTGGTCGGCGTTGGCGGCCAGGTTCTCGGCATAGGTGTAGCCCAGGGCCACGCTGGCCAGCAGGCGGGCGCGATCGGCCTCCAGGGTGTCGAAGGCGCCCGCCTTGATCAGGGCCTCCACCACGCGCTTGTTGACGGCCTTGCGGTCCACGCGGGCGCAGAAGTCGAAGAAGCTCTTGAAGGGGCCGCCCTCCTTGCGGGCGCGCAGGATGGCCTCGATGGCGCCCTGCCCCGTGCCCTTGACGGCACCCAGGCCGTAGTTGACGAGCTTGTCGTGGATGGGCTCGAAGCGATAGACGCCGCGGTTGACGCAAGGTGGCTGGAACTCGATGCCGAACAGCTTCGCGTCCTCCAGCAGGACCTTGAGCTTGTCCGTGTCGTCCATTTCGATGGTCATGTTCGCGGCGAAGAACTCCGCCGTGAAATGCACCTTCAGCCAGCCCGTGTGATAGGCCAGCAGGGAGTAGGCGGCCGCGTGCGACTTGTTGAAGCCGTAGCCCGCGAACTTCTCCATCAGGTCGAAGACCTCGTCGGCCTTGGCCTGGTCGATGCCCTTCTCCGCCGCGCCCTTTCGGAACAGGTCGCGGTGCATGGCCATCTCTTCGGCCTTCTTCTTGCCCATGGCCCGGCGCAGCATGTCGGCGCCGCCGAGGCTGTAGCCACCCAGCACCTGGGCCGTCTGCATCACCTGCTCCTGGTAGACCATGATGCCGTAGGTCTCGGCCAGCACGGGCTCGGTCAGGGGGTGCGGGTACTCCACCGTCTCCTTGCCGTGCTTGCGCGCGACGAAGGTCGGGATCAGGTCCATGGGGCCCGGGCGGTACAGCGCGTTCAGGGCGATGAGGTCTTCCAGGCGCGAGGGCTTGGCGTCGCGCAGCATGCCCTGCATGCCGCGGGATTCGAACTGGAACACCGATTCCGTCAGGCCGTCCGAGAAGAGCTTGTAGACCTTCTTGTCGTCCAGGGGGATGTTCTCGAAGGCGAAGTCCTTCTGGCCCGGATGGCGGGCCACGATGAAGTCCTTGGCCAGCTCGAGGATGGTCAGCGTCGCAAGACCCAGGAAGTCGAACTTCACCAGGCCGATGGCCTCGACGTCGTCCTTGTCGTACATGCTCACCGCGCTCGTGGAGCCCGGCTGCTGGTACATGGGGCAGAAGTCGGTGATCTTGCCCGGGGCGATCAGCACGCCCCCGGCGTGCATGCCGATGTTGCGCACCATGCCTTCGACCCGCGCCGCCAGCTTCAGCAGCTCGGCCACTTCCTCTTCCTGCTTCTCGCGTTCCTCGATCTCCGGGGCCTCATGGCGGGCGTAGATGACCTTGGCCTTGTCCGGGTCGAAATCCGGCGGCAGCTTGGCCAGGGTCACGGTCTTGCCCGGGGGCGCGGGGATCAGCTTGGCGATGGAGTCCACATGGCCGAAGCCCATGCCCAGCACGCGGCCGATGTCGCGCAGCGCGGCCTTGGCCGCCATGGTGCCGAAGGTGGCGATCTGGCTCACCGCGGGGCGGCCGTACTTGTCCTTGACGTACTCGATGACGCGGTCGCGGTTGCCCTGGCAGAAGTCGATGTCGAAGTCGGGCATCGACACCCGCTCGGGGTTCAGGAAACGCTCGAACAGCAGGTTGTACTGCAGGGGGTCGAGGTCGGTGATCAGCAGCACGTAGGCGACCAGCGAGCCGGCACCCGAGCCCCGGCCCGGGCCCACGGGGCAGCCGTTCTGCTTGGCCCAGCGGATGAAGTCACCCACGATGAGGAAGTAGCCCGGGAAGCCCATCTTGATGATGGTCTCCAGCTCGAACTCCAGGCGCTCCACATAGCGGGGGCGCTGGGCCTCGCGCTTGGCCTCGTCGGGGTAGAGCTGCTTCAGGCGCGCGTCCAGGCCCTCGTAGCTGAGCTCCCGGAAGTAGCGGTCCATGGCCATGGGCTGGCCGTCGTCCAGGATGGGCGTGGGAAAGTTGGGCAGCTGCGGCTTGCCCAGCACCAGCGACAGGCTGCAACGCCGGGCGATCTCGACGGTGTTGGCCAGGGCCGAGGGAATGTCAGCGAAGAGCGCCTCCATGTCCTCCTGCGGCCGGAAGAACTGCCCCGGCAGGAAGCGCTTGACCCGCTTGGGATTGGCCAGGGTCTCGCCATCGGCGATGCAGACGCGGGCCTCGTGGGCGTCGTAGTCCTCCTCGGTCAGGAACTGCACCGGGTGGGTGGCCACCACCGGCAGGCCCAGCTCCGCCGCCAGCGGCACGGTGGCCGCGACGACGGCCTCCTGGCCCGGCAAGCCGGCACGCTGCAGCTCCAGGTAGAAGCGGTTCGGGTAGATGGCGGCCAGCTTGCCCGCCCAGTCGCGCGCCCGCGCCTGGTCACCGATCAGCAAGGCCTGGCCGATGGCGCCCATCTGCGCACCCGAGAGGCAGATCAGCCCCTCGTTGAGCTCCTGCATCCACTCCAGCTTCAGGCAAGCCTGGGTGCGCTGAACGCCCTGGATCCAGGCCCGTGACAGCAGCTCGGACAGGTTCAGGTAGCCCTGCTTGTTCTGCACCAGCAGCAGCAGGCGGTGCGGCGGCTTGTCGGCCACCTCGGCCTCCACCCAGCAGTCGGCGCCCAGGATGGGCTTGACGCCCTTCTTGCGGCAGGCGTTGTAGTGCTTGACCGCGCCGAACATGTTGGCGAGGTCGGTGACGGCCAGCGCCACCTGGCCGTCCTTGGCGGCAGCGGCGGCGGCATCGTCGATCAGCAGGGTGCCGTCGACGACGGAGAACTCGGTGTGGGTGCGCAGGTGAACAAAAGCCATGCCGGATTGTAGAGACGGGCGCGGCTCGCCCAAGCTTGCCCGGCACAGCCGACAGCCGCCGAGCCTACTGACATATCCTGTCAACAACCGCACCTAGCATGGGCCCAGCTCCAACGAGGGAGCCTTTTTGCAACCGGCAATGCCCTCATACGGGAACGCGCCACATCCAGGGAGAAACCCATGAACCTCAGTCCCAGCCTCCAGATCCTTTTCGTGGACCAGCCTGCCCGCAGCGCTGCCTTCTACAGCGAGCACTTCGGCGCCCGGGTGCTGGAGTCCTCCCCTACCTTCGCGATGCTGGCGCTGGGTGACAGCGCTCGCCTGGGTCTGTGGTCCCGCCATACGGCCGAGCCCAGCCCGACGGCGGCCGGCGGCGGCACCGAACTGGCCTTCGCCCAGCCCGATCGCGGCACCGTGGACAGCCTGCACGCACGCTGGAGCGCGGCCGGCATCCCCATGGCCCAGGCGCCCGTGGCCCTGGACTTCGGCTACACCTTCGTCGCCACGGATCCTGACGGCCACCGCCTGCGCATCTTCCATCCCGAAGGCAACTGAGTGCGCTGCCGGGCGCGCTGCCGGGTGCGGTGCGGGGTAGTCGGGCGCTGAGCGCCCGACCGGGCGGGACTCAGGGAACATTCGGGGACGCCACCTCGGGCTGCCTGCCGTATGCTGCCCCGCCAACCCTGCTGACGCCGAGATTCCTCATGCAAGAACGCCGCCAAGATCGCCCGTCCCCCCCCTGCTCCCTGGTCCTGGCGCTCGGCGCCTGCGCCGGTCTGCTGAGCGCCTCGCTGGCCAGCGCCCAGTCGGCCGCGCCAGCCTCCGCGGCTGCCCAGCCTGCGGCCAGGCCGGCCGGCCCGGCGCCCGGCAAGAAACCCTCCAGCGCGGACGTCCTGGCCGCCGCCAAACCCTCCGACTGGCGTGCCGTGAACCCCGAGCAGGCCCTCCAGATGGAGCTGCCCAGCGGCATGGTCATCATCGAGCTGGCCAGCAGCTTCGCGCCGGCCCATGCGGCCAACATCGTCAAGCTGACCCGCGCGGGCTACTTCGACGGCCTGGCCGTCATCCGCTCCCAGGAAAACTACGTGACCCAATGGGGCGACGCCGAAGAAGATGAGGCCAAGGCCCGCAAGAAGCCGGACACCCTGGGCAAGGCCCCGGCGGAGTTCTCCCGTCCGCTGAAGGGACTGAAGCTCACCCCGCTGCCCGAACGCGACACCTGGGCGGCCAAGGTCGGCTTCGTGGATGGCTGGCCTGTCGCCGTCGATCCCCAGAAGGGCCGCGCCTGGCTCGCCCACTGCAACAGCATCGTGGGCGCCGCCCGCGGCAACGAGCCCGACTCCAGCGACGGCAGCGGCCTCTACGCCATCATTGGCCACGCCCCGCGCGCCCTGGACCTCAACATCACCACCGTGGGCCGTGTGCTGCAGGGCATGGAGAAGCTCAGCAGCCTGCCCCGCGGCACCGGCGCCCTGGGCTTCTACGAGAAGGCCGAGGAACGCACCCCCATCACCCGCGTCCGCGTGCTGGCCGACATTCCCGAAGCCGAGCGCCCGCGCCTGGAGGTGCTGCGCACCGACACCGCCACCTGGCAGGCCTGGCTCAACAGCCGGCGCTTCCGCGGCGGCGGCTGGTTCGTTCATGAGCCGGCCAAGGTGGAGCTGTGCAGTGCGCTGCCCCCGGTTCGCAGCGCTCCCTGAGACGCCCCATGGATCGTCGACAGGCCCTGGGGCTCCTGGCGGCCGGGGCAGCGCCTCTGGCCGGCGCCGCGCAAGACCTGACCCCAGCGCGCCCCCTGCCCTTCCGGCTTCGCAGCCGCTTCTGGATGAACCTCCACCACACGCTGGCGGAGGCCTTCCAGCCGCGCAGCCAGCGCGGCGAATGGCGCCAGCCCCAGGGCTGGTCAGCCCAGGAGACGCGGGACTGGCTGGAAGCGCTGCAGGCCTACCGCCACGCCTTTGCCGAGCAGGACCTGCTCGACGACGATCGCTTCCAGGCCCTGCGCCTGGCCCTGCTGGGCCTCGGTGACTCGCAGCCCCTCCCTGCGATGGACGCCGCGCTGCGGCCCCTGGCTCAGGCCCTGAGCCAGGCTGCCGCCCCGTACCGCCGGCAGCTCTGGCCGGCCCATGACGCGGCCAACCAGGCGTGGATGCAGGAGGCCCGCACGCGCCTGGCCAGCTGGGGCCCGGCGCTGCGCGAGCGGCTCGAGGCCGTGCTCCAGCCCGCCCTGCCCGAGCTGATCCTGGTCGACCTCGTACCCCTCAGCGGCGACCGACGCGGCGCCTACACGGACGGCCAGCCGCCGCACACCGTCATGCCCAGCCTGCGCGAGGACTACCAGGGTGACGCGGCGCTGGAAATGCTCTTCCACGAAGCCAGTCACACCGGCATGGACGACCGCCTTCGCGAGGACATCGAGGCCCTGCTCGCCCCACGCGGCCTGCAGGACCGCAAGCAGCTGTGGCACGCCGTCCAGTTCTACACGGTGGGCCATGTGACGCAGCGCCTGCTGTCGGTGTCCGGCCGGGACTACCTCCCCTACGCCCAGCGCCGTGGCGTGTTCGGGCGGGGCTGGGCCTTTGCGGTCGAGCCGCTGGACGCCCACTGGCAGCCCTTTCTGGAGGGCCGGCGTCCACGTGCCCAGGCCCTGGCCGGCCTGGTCGCGGCCTGCTACCCGGCTTGATGCTGGACAGCGCAGGGCGAGGAGCTGCCGCGGCCTAGAATCCGGCGCCATGTCGTCTCCCGCGCCCGTCCTCAACATCTCCTGCTATCTTTTCGTCGGCCTGCCCGATGCCGCCGAACTGCGCGAGCGCCTGCATGCCGAGGCCCTGGCCCGCGGGCTCAAAGGCACGGTGCTTCTGGCCGAGGAAGGCATCAACCTCTTCCTGGCCGGCTCAGCCGAAGGCGTGCGCGGCTGGGTGGCGCTGTTGAAGGCCGACCCACGCTTCGCCGAGCTGGCGCCCAAGGAAAGCTGGAGCGCGTCCGTGCCCTTTCGCAAGCTGCTGGTCAAGGTGAAGCCCGAGATCATCCGCATGAACATGCCCGCGATCCGGCCCGACCAGCTGCCGCGCGCCCCGGCCCTGCCAGCCACCACCCTGCGCCGCTGGCTGGACCAGGGCCATGACGACGACGGCCGCCCGGTCGTGACCCTGGACACCCGCAATGCCTTCGAGGTGGACTACGGCACCTTCGACGGTGCCATCGACTGGCGCATCCACAAGTTCACCGAGTTCCCCGCCGCCCTCGCCGCCCACAAGGACGAGCTGATGGGCAAGACCGTGGTGAGCTTCTGCACCGGCGGCATCCGCTGCGAGAAGGCTGCCATCGTGCTCCAGCAGCAGGGCCTGGACGGCCCCGTCTACCAGCTCGAGGGCGGCATCCTCAAGTACTTCGAGGAGACCGACGGCGCCCACTACCACGGCAGCTGCTTCGTCTTCGACCAGCGCGAGGCCCTGGACGCCGGGCTGGCCCCCTCCTCCGAACTCAAGCCGGCAGGCAAGGCCTGACCCCATGAAGACCCTGGGCGCCTGGCTGCTGCGTGGACTGGGGCTGTTGATCGTGGTGCTGGCGCTGGGGGCCGCGGCTTTCAAGGCGCCGGAGCGGCCGCTGGAGTCGCTCGTCGCACGCTGGGCCCCGCCGCCCTCCGATTTCATCGAGCTGCCCTGGCAGGGCCGGCGCCAGCTGGTGCACCTGCGCGACGAAGGGCCGCGCGGCACCGAGACGCCCCTCGTGCTGCTGCATGGCACCTCCGCCAGCCTGCATACCTGGGAGCCCTGGGTGAAGGTGCTGAGCCGGCAGCGGCGCGTCGTCACCCTGGACCTCCCCGGCTTCGGCCTCACCGGCCCCAGCGTGCTGGGGGACTACCACGACGCCAGCTATGTCGACTTCCTCCACGCCCTGCTGACCCATCTGAAGCTGGATCGCGTGGTCCTGGGCGGCAACTCCCTGGGCGGGCAGATCGCCTGGGAATACGCGGCCCAGCATGGCGAGCACGTCCAGGCCCTGGTGCTGGTGGATGCGGGCGGGCTGGAGTTCCAGTCCGAATCGGTGCCCCTGGCCTTCCGCGTGGCGCGCCTGCCGGGCCTGCGCAGCCTGGCCTCGCAGCTGCTGCCGCGCCAGATGGTGGAGCGCAGCGTGCGCAACGTCTTCGGCGATCCGACCCAGGTCAGTGACGCCCTGGTCGACCGCTACTTCGAGCTCACCCTGCGCGAGGGCAACCGTGCAGCCCTGGTGCAACGATTTGCGCAATTGGAGCCCGGGCGTTATGCGAACATGCTCCCCCAGATCCGGCAGCCGACACTCATCCTCTGGGGCGGGCGCGACCGTCTGATCCCGCTGGCCTATGGCCGGCAGCTGAAACAAAGCATTGCAAATAGCAGGCTGGTGGTCTTTGATACCCTGGGGCATGTGCCGCAGGAGGAAGACCCGCAGCAGACGCTTGGGCCGGTGCAGGACTTCCTGCACTCGCTCAAACCCTGATGCGAGCGCCGGCTGCGGCCATGCAAGATCGAGTTTTTCCAACCCAGTCTCGCAAGACGAGCAGGAGACCCCATGAAGAAACGCCATCTGATCGCACTGGCCGCCATGGCCACCCTGGGCTTCAGCGCCATCAGCGCCTCGGCCCAGGCCCCCGATTGGAAGAAGATCCGCATCGGCGTCGAAGGCGCCTACCCTCCGTTCTCGGAAGTCGGTGCTGACGGCAAGCTCAAGGGCTTCGAGATCGACCTGGCCCTGGCCATGTGCGCCGAGATGAAGGCCGAATGCACCCTGGTGCAGCAGGACTTCGACGGCCTCATCCCCGCCCTGCAGGCCAAGAAGATCGACGCCATCATTGCCTCCATGTCCATCACGGACGAGCGCAAGAAGGCCATCGCCTTCTCCAACCCCTACTACAACACCCCGGCCCGCTTCGCCGGCAAGGCTGAAGCCAAGTTCGACTTCACCCCGGCCGGGCTGAAGGGCAAGAAGATCGGTGTGCAGCGCGCCACCATTCACGAGAAGTTCGTCGCCGAGACCTTCAAGCAGAGCAATATCGTGCGCTACGCCACCCAGGACCAGGCCTTCCTGGACCTGAAGTCGGGCCGCATCGACCTGACCATCGCCGACCTCGTGGCCGTGGACCAGGGCTTCCTGAAGACGCCGGCCGGCAAGGGCTTCGCCTTCCAGGGCCCCAGCTATGACGACGTCAAGTACTTCGGCATCGGCTCCGGCGTGGGCATGCGCAAGGCCGACGAAAAGGCCCTGGCCAAGAAGTTCAACGACGCCATTGCCGCCGTCAAGGCCAACGGCACCTTCAAGAAGCTGAACGACAAGTACTTCGAGTACGACATCTCGGCCAAGTAAGGCCGCCAGGGGCCCCGCCCCCGCAGGTCCGGAAGCGCTGATAATGCGCCCGGACCTCGATTCAAGGAGGCGCCCGCCGTGATCCGGGGGCGCCTCGGTTTTTCTATCTGCAGCAGTTCCAGCGATGTTCTTGCACGGTTTCCTGCCCAGCCTGCTCCAAGGCTCGGTGATCACGCTCAGCGTGGCCCTCGCCTCCATGGCCCTGGCCATGGTGCTGGGCCTGCTCGGGGCCATGGCCAAGCTGTCCCGCTGGCGTTGGGCCAAGACCCTGGCCTATGTCTACACCACGCTGATCCGCGGCGTGCCGGACCTGGTCCTGATGCTGCTGATCTTCTTCGGCGGCCAGGTGGCGGTGAACTCGATCGCCCAGTCTCTCGGGCATGACGAGTACATCGACATCGACCCCTACGTCGCCGGCGTGCTGACCATCGGCTTCATCTTCGGCGCCTACCTCACTGAAGCCTTCCGCGGCGCCTTCCTGGCCGTGCCCCCGGGGCAGCGCGAGGCGGGCCTGGCCTACGGCATGTCGCCCGCGCAGATCGCCTGGCGCATCACTTTCCCGCAGATGTTCCGCCATGTGCTGCCGGGGCTGTCCAACAACTGGCTGGTGCTGATCAAGAGCACGGCCATCGTCTCCGTGATCGGCCTGCATGACCTGATGACCCGCGGCTCGCAGGCGGCGGGCACCACGCGCGAGCCCTTTGTGTTCTATGCCGCGGTGGCGGTGATCTACCTGGGCTTCACCACGCTCTCCGAGCTGCTGTTCAACTGGCTGCAGAAGCGCCTGTCGATCGGCGTGCGCCAGAGCCATTTCTGAGCGGAGCGCGCCATGAATTTCGAAGCCATCCAAGAGAACTTACCCCATTACCTCGAGGGCGCCTGGGTCACGCTGCAGCTGCTGGCCATCTCCCTGGCCCTGGGCCTGAGCGCTGCCATCCCGCTGGCCGTGCTGCGGGTGAGTCGCAGGAAGTGGATCTCCGGCCCGATCTGGTTCTACACCTACATCTTCCGCGGCACGCCCATGCTGGTGCAGCTCTTCCTCATCTACTACGGCCTGGGCCAGTTCGAGTGGATGCAGCTGAGCTGGGCCTGGGAGTACTTCAGCTCGGCCTGGTTCTGCGCCTGCCTCAGCTTCGTGCTGAACACCTGCGCCTACACGGTGGAGATCATCGCGGGCGCCATCCGCGCCCTGCCTCACGGCGAGGTCGAGGCCGCACGCGCCCTGGGCATGAGCCCCTGGGTGATGTTCCGCCGCATCGTGCTGCCCTCGGCCCTGCGCCGCGCCCTGCCCGCCTACAGCAACGAGGCCATCTTCATGCTGCACGGCACCTCGCTGGCCAGCATCGTGACGCTGATGGACCTCACCGGCGTGGCCCGTGAAGTGAACTCGACCCACTACATCCCCTTCGAGGCCTTCATCACCGCCGCCGTCTTCTACTTCCTGATGACGCTCACCCTGGTCGGCCTCTTCCACAAGGCCGAGGCCCGCTGGCTCAAGCCGCTGATGCCGCGCTGACCCGCGCCGACAGGCGGGTGCGCCACGGGCGTGCCCCGCTGGAGTCCTCACCATGCAGATCCAGACCCATTCCCTTCTCTCCCCCGCCCCGGGCACGCAGCGCGAGCTGGTCTCGCTGCACTACGGCCAGCCTGGCCAGGGCCCCAAGGTCTACATCCAGGCCTCCCTGCATGCCGACGAGCTGCCGGGCATGCTCACCGCCTGGCACCTGCGCCGCCAGCTCGATGCGCTCGACGCCGCCGGCCAGATCTCGGGCGAGATCGTGCTCGTGCCCATGGCCAACCCGATCGGGCTCGCGCAGTGGCTGCTGCAGGGCCATCTCGGGCGCTTCGAGCTGCTCTCGGGCGAGAACTTCAACCGCCACTACCCCGACCAGATCGAGGCCGCGGCCCGCGCCGCAGAGCCCGAGCTGGGCGCGGATCCGGCCCGCAACGTTGCCGTGCTGCGCCGCGAGCTGAAGAAGGCCGTGCTGGCCCAGCCCGTGGACACCGAGCTGCAGAGCCTGCGCCGCACGCTGATGGGCCTGTCCTGCGATGCCGACGTGGTGCTGGACCTGCACTGCGACGCGCAGGCCGTGCTGCACCTCTACTGCGAGACCCCCGCGGCGGACCTGTGCGATCCCCTCGCCCGCTTCCTCGGCTCGCGCGTCACCCTGCTGGCCACGGACTCCGGCGACAACCCCTTCGACGAAGCCTGCTCGCAGGTGTGGTGGAAGTGGCAGCGCCACTTCGGCGACCGTTTCCCCATCCCGCAGGCCTGCCTCTCGGTCACGGTGGAGCTGCGCGGCCAGCAGGACGTGGAACACGCGCTGGCCGAGCAGGACGCCGCCAACATCCTCGACTACCTGCGCTGGCGTGGCGCCCTGGCCGGCGAGGCCAAACCCGTGCCGCCGGCACAGGGCGACGCCCGCCCGCTGGCCGGCTCCATGCCCATCAAGTCGCCCGTGGGTGGCGTGCTGACCTTTCTGCGGCAGCCGGGCGAGGAGGTCCGCGAGGGCGAGGTGCTCGCCCATGTGATCGACCCCGTGACTGCCCGGCTGACCGAGCTCAAGAGCCCGGTGGACGGTCTTCTCTTTGCGCGGGACAACCTGCGCTTCGTCACTGCGGGCGCACGCGTCGCCAAGGTGGCCGGATTGAATGCATTGCGCAGCGGCAAGCTGCTGGGAGCCTGACGAGATGAGTGCCAGCCTGAAAGTCGAGAACCTGCACAAGCGCTACGGCGAGCGCGAGGTGCTCAAGGGCGTTTCGCTGACGGCCAACAAGGGCGACGTGATCACCCTGATCGGCTCCAGCGGCTCCGGCAAGAGCACCTTCCTGCGCTGCCTCAACCTGCTGGAGCAGCCCTACGAAGGCCAGCTGTGGCTGCACGATGAACAGCTCAAATTGGTCCGGGACCGCGACGGCAGCCTCAAGGCCGCCGATGCCAAGCAGCTGCAGCACTGGCGCTCGCGCCTGGCCATGGTGTTCCAGAACTTCAACCTCTGGGCCCACCGAACCGTGATCGAGAACGTCATCGAGGCTCCCGTGCACGTGCTGGGCGTGTCCAAGGCCGAGGCCCTGGAGAAGGCCGAGGCCCTGCTGGCCCGCGTGGGCGTGGCGCATCGCAAGGACGTCTACCCGGCCCAGCTTTCGGGCGGCGAGCAGCAGCGCGTGGCCATCGCCCGCGCGCTGGCCGTCGAGCCCGAGGTGATGCTCTTCGACGAACCCACCTCGGCGCTGGACCCCGAGCTGGTGGGCGAGGTGCTCAAGGTGATGCGCGACCTGGCCGCCGAAGGCCGCACCATGATCGTCGTCACCCACGAGATGGGCTTCGCCCGCGAGGTCTCCAACTACACCCTGTTCCTGCACCAGGGCCGGGTGGAAGAGCAGGGGCATCCGAAGGAGATCCTGATCAAGCCTCAGTGCGAGCGGCTCAAGGCTTTCCTCAGTGGTGGACTGAAGTAGCCCCCCCTACCGGCTTCGCCGGCCTTGCAGGCCGCGCCAGGCCAGAGGCCTGGCCCTTCGGTAGGCACAAACGCCAAGGCGTTCGTGTCCGACCTCAGCCCCCCAGGGGGGCGAGCGCGTAGGACCGGCGGAGCCGGATCCTCGCGCTCCGCTGGGGGCAAAACGGGACCTTGGGCGGGTCCCGTTTTGCGTTTCGGGGCAGGGCTGACAAGACCTGACCCTCTGCTGCGCTCAGCCGGGTGGCTCGCCCTCGGGCTTGCGGTAGGCACCGTCGACGCCCGGGGCCTGCTGGAGGCGCCGGAGGGCGGCGTCGAGCTGGGCGGCGTCTGGATGGCTGAGGGTGTACCAGCCTTGAAGCGTGGGATCGGTGCTGCCGGGATGCATGGGCCGGGCGTCGAGGCCCAGTTGCTTCAGCAGGGGCTGCAGGGGCGCAAAGGGGGCGCCGGGCTGCAGCAGAAGGACGGCTTGTGCCGGTGTGTCCATGCAGGTCTCCTGACTCGTTGATGGCGCAGCATGCGGCGCTCCCCCCCCCTGAACGAGCCCCCTAGCCTTTGGGGCCTCACCCCTTGAATGGCGGGCCTATGCCTTAGGGATTCGAAGCATTGGCGTCCTCAAGCTTGGGGACTGAGGGGACTTGAGAGCGACTTCGCCGCTTTCGACACTGAGCCTAAGCCGGCGCCTGCCGGTCCACAAGGAGGCTCAATGAAAGACACCTATTCCGCCCCCGAGATCATCGTGGTGGCCAAGACTTCCGCCGCACTGCGCTCGCCCAAGGGCATGCCCACGGTCAGCGCCGGCCCCGGCGCCAAGGTCAGCGGGCTCAACAGCCTGCTCAAGAGCGGCAAGATCACCCTGGAGCCGCTGTTTGGCGACAACGAGGCGGCTGTCCGCTCCGTGATGAGCGAGCCCATGATGAAGCATGCGGGAGGCGAGACGCCCGACCCCGGCAGCTACTACGTGGTCAGCGGCGAGGTGAAGAACCCCAAGAAGCTGATCGCCGACCTGCTCAACGAGGAGGCCATCGAAGGCGCCTACCTCAAGCCTGGTGGCGAGCCGCCGGTGTACCGCGAGGAAGGCGAGGCCAACGGCATGCCCGCCCCGACCGACAGCGCCCCGGCCCCCACGCCCGACTTCAACGCCCGCCAGATCTACCTCGACGCCGCCCCCGCCGGCATCGACGCCCGCTTCGCCTGGACCAAGCCCGGCGGCCGCGGCGACGGCGGCCGCGTGATCGACCTGGAATGGGGCTGGAACTTCAGCCACGAAGACCTGCTGGCCAACTCCGGCGGTCTGCTGGACGGCACGAACTCGGCCAACAACCACCACGGCACCGCCGTGCTGGGCGAGATCGGCGGGGACCACAACGGCCTGGGCATCATGGGCATCGCCCCGAATGCCAAGCTCTCCACCATCTCCTTCGTGACCAACCCTTCCGCCGCGGCCATCCGCAAGGCGGCCGACCGCCTGGGCCCGGGCGACATCATCCTGCTGGAGATCCACCGCGCCGGCCCGCGCCACAATTTCCAGGCCCGCGACGACCAGCTGGGCTACATCGGCATCGAGTGGTGGCCTGATGACTTCGCCGCCATCCTCTACGCCACCGCCAAGGGCATCCTCGTGGTGGAAGCCGCGGGCAACGGCGCCGAGAACCTGGACGACGCGCTCTACAGCGTGCGCCCGGCCGGCTTCCCGCAGAGCTGGCGCAATCCCTTCAACCGCAACAATCCGCAGTGCGGCGCCATCCTGGTCGGGGCCGGCGCACCGCCGCCGGGCACGCATGGCCGCAACCACGGTGCGGACCGTTCGCGCCTGGGCTTCTCCAACTATGGCTCGGCCGTGGACTGCCAGGGCTGGGGCCGCGAGGTGACGAGCACCGGCTACGGCGACCTGCAGAACAACAGCAGCAACACCCAGTACACCGACACCTTCTCCGGCACTTCCAGCGCCTCGCCCATCGTGGTCGGTGCCCTGGGCTGCGTGCAGGGCTGGCTGCGTGCCGCCGGCAAGCCACTGATGACGCCCGCCAGCGCCCGCCAGATGCTGCGCAACACCGGCTCACCCCAGCAGGACGAGCCCGGCCGCCCGGTCAGCCAGCGCATCGGCAAGCGGCCCAATCTGCGCGAAATCTACGGCAAGCTCTTCCCCAAGCCCATCCTCAAGGAGACGCTCAAGGAGATCAAGGACAAGGACCTGAAGGAGAAGGACCTCAAGGACCACATCAAGGATGTCAAGGAGAAGGAAAAGGAGAAAGACAAGGACAAGGACATCAAGGACTTCAAGGAAAAGGACCTGAAGGAGCTCAAGGAGAAGGACGTCAAGGAGCTCGAGAAGCCGATCAAGGAAAAGGACAAGGAGAAGGACGTCTTCGAGGGCGGCATCGGCGGCGGCGTCATCCGCACGCCGGCGGAAGCGGCCAGCAGCGAGGCACGCCTGGCGGCGCTCGAGGCCACCGTGCAGAGCCTGGCCCAGATGCTGCAGCTCCAGGGCCTGGGAGGCCAGGAGCACTTCATTCCCGAAGCGCTGCGGCCCCTGGTCGGTGGGGGATCGGACGATGGCAGCCAGGGCCAGTGAGCCGGGAGCCGTTCGCGAGGGCGGCTCTGCCGAAGGCCCGCTGTGGCTGCTGCTGCACGAGCTGGACGACGCCAGCGCAGAGCCCCTGCGGCGCTGCCTGGCACCGGCCGCCCGGGCGCAAGGCGGCGAGCTGCTGAGCCTGCCCGCCCCGGCGCTGCTGCAGGCCAGGCACTGGTCCCTGCGCATGGACAGCGCAGGCCGGACCCGGTCTGCGCTGCAGCTGGGCCCGCACCGCATCGAGGGCCATCGCCTGCGGGCGGTGCTGAACCGCCTGGGCCCGCCCCGGCTGGCCGGCACCCACGCGGACGCGGCCTACCAGCAGCAGGAATGGCAGGCCATCCTGTCATTCTGGCTGGCCAGCCTGCCCTGCCCCGTGCTCAATCCTGCGCATCCCACGGGGCTCTGCGGGCCGCAGGGCTCGCCCAGTTGGTGGCGCCTGCAGGCCAGCCATGCCGGGCTGCCGGCCTGGCCGGAGACCTCGTCCCCGCCCCCAGGGCGCGAGGGGCGCCGCCTGTTGGTGCTGGGCTCGCACTGCCTGCCGGATGTGCAGGCGCGTGCGGCCATGGAGCCTGCCCTGCGCTACTGGACCTCGGCCCTGCCCGCCTTTGCCGCCCGGCTGGACCTGGCCCTGCTGGAAGTCTGGCTCTGCAGGGACGGCGCCGGCCGCTGGGTGCTGGACCGTGCCGACCCGCGACCCGAACTGCGCCAGCTGGATGCCGACCTCGTGGCCGCCCTGCTGGCCTGCCTGGGCCTGGGCCCGGACCGGCGGGGTCAGGTCTTGCCTCGCACCGCCGCCGGCAGCGACGCCTGGCGGCTGCTTCCCCCCACCTTGCCAGCAGAGGAGCTGCACCCATGAGCCAGGCCCCCGTACTGATCATCGGCAGCGACAGCCCCTGCGAACTGCTGGTCCAGTCCCTTCGCCACCAGGGCGTCCAGCCCCTGTGGCTGCGGCCCGAGACTGAGGCGCTGCAGCTGCCT
This sequence comes from Roseateles flavus, assembly GCF_039872765.1. Taxonomy (NCBI): domain Bacteria; kingdom Pseudomonadati; phylum Pseudomonadota; class Betaproteobacteria; order Burkholderiales; family Sphaerotilaceae; genus Roseateles; species Roseateles flavus. The sequence continues at coordinate 213,691 of NZ_JBDPZC010000005.1, forward strand.
CGCCATGCCCTGGCTGGTGGACGTCTCACGGGCAGCTTTGCCCACGGAGGCCGGTCCCAGGCGCTCGAGGCCGTCCAGGGGATCTACCTGCGTCCCTTCGGCCGACCGGGGAGCGGCTCGCAGGCCTCGGCCCTGCAGCAGCAGCTGTGGTGCCAGGCCTGGGCAGAGCTGGGCGAGCTCTTCCCGGGCACGGTGGTCAACCGCGTGTCGGCCATGGGGTCGAACGCCTCCAAGCCCTACCAGCTGCGCCTGCTCGCCGGGCTGGGCTTTGCCGTGCCGCCCAGCCTCGTGAGCAACGACCCGGCAGAGGTGCTGGCCTTCGAGGCCGAGCAGGGGCCCCTGATCTACAAGTCCGCCAGCGGCGTGCGCTCCATCGTGCGGGAGCTGGACGACGAGGCCCGCTCCCGCCTGGACCGCCTGCGCCATTGCCCCGCCCTGTTCCAGAAGCGCTTGCGGGGCAGCAATGTGCGGGTGCATGTGGTGGGGCAGGAGGTCCATGCCACCGAGATCGACGCGGACGTGGTGGACTACCGCTATGCCTCGCGCCAGGGCGGCGACGCCCACCTGCGGCCCACCACCCTGGAGCCTCGCACGCGCGAGCGCTGCCTGCGCGCCTCGCAGGTCCTGGGGCTGCCCTTCGTGGGCCTGGACCTGATGCTGGCGGACGACGGCCTCACCTACTGCTTCGAGGCCAATCCCAGCCCGGGCTACAGCTTCTTCGAGGACGCGACCGGCCAGGACATCTCCGGCTCGCTGGCCCGGCTGCTGCGGGGGGCCGAGCCGCTGCACTGAGCGCAGGCCCGGTCCGGCTCAGTGCCGGACTGCCTCGCGCAGCACGTCCAGCACCTCGGAGTGGAACTCGCGCTGGTAGAGGATGTAGATCACGCCCACCGTCGCGGCCAGCATGGCCCAGGGCGAGAAGAACCAGGCGATGGCGGCAAAGGCCAGGTAGTAGGCCCGCAGGCCGTCGTTGAAGGTCTCGGCCGCCATGCCCACCACGCGGCCGGCGCGGTCGGCGAAGGCAGTGCGGTCCAGGCCTTCGGCGAGGTACTGCTCCGACTCCGGCGCCGAGGCCACCAGCAGCGCGCCGAAGGTGTACTGGCGCATGCTCCAGGTGAAGCGGAAGAAGGCGTAGATGAAGATGGCCGTCAGCAGCACCAGCTTCAGGTCGAACACCAGGTTGCTGGTACTGGCCGCGAAGGGCAGTTCCTTGACCAGCTCGCTGGCCTTGTCGCTGGCGCCCAGGGCTGCCAGCAGGCCGCCCAGGATCAGGATGGTGGTGGAGGCAAAGAAGGAGGGGCTGGAGGCCAGGCTCTGCACCACCACGCCGTCGATCACCCGCACCTCGCGGTAGGTGACCTGCATCATCCAGCGACGCCGAACCTGGTTGGTGATGGCCAGCAGCGAGCCCTTCTGCTGCGCCCGGTGGCGGGCGAACTGGGCGTAGCCTACCCAGGCCACGAAGAATCCCACGAGTGCCAGCCAGTCGGCCAGCGGCAGCAGGCCCAGGTGCGAGAACAGCTTTTGCATCACGCCAGTGTAGCGAGGGCCCGCGCGCGGGCGCAGGCCCCCGGCCTCATCGGAACGTGAGCTTCAGGGCGCCAGATCGAAGACCAGCACTTCGGCGTCCTCGCCCTCGGCGAGCTGCAGCTGGGCCACGTCCTGGAGCTGCAGGGCGTCGCCGGAGGCCAGGCGCTGGCCATTGACGCTGAGCTTGCCGCGGATCAGGTGCACATAGGCCAGGCGGCCTGCGGGCAGGGGCAATGTCTCGGTTTCGGCGCCATCGAACAGGCCGGCGTAGACCCGCGCATTGGCGTGGATCATCACGGCGTCCGCGGCGCTGGCTTCGCCCGCGGGGGCGGCGATCAGAGCCAGCCGGCCGCGCTTGCGCTGCACCTCGATGTGCTTCTGCTCATAGCCCGGCGCCACGCCACGCTGGTTGGGCTGGATCCAGATCTGCAGGAAATGGGTGGCCCGGTCCTTGGCGTGATTGAACTCGCTGTGCAGCACGCCGGTGCCGGCGCTCATGCGCTGCACGTCGCCCGGGCGGATCACGCCGGCGTTGGCGGCACCGGCATCGCCATTGCCCATGCTGTCGCGGTGCGCCAGCTCGCCGTCCAGCACGTAGCTGATGATCTCCATGTCCCGGTGGCCATGGGTGCCGAAGCCGGTGCCGGGGGCGATGCGGTCCTCGTTGATCACGCGCAGGGCGCCGAAGCCCATGCGGGACGGGTCGTAGTAGTCGGCAAAGGAAAAGCTGTGGAAGCTCTTCAGCCAGCCGTGGTCGGCATAGCCTCGGTCGCAGGAACGGATCAGCTGGGTCTGGGACATGGTGCGATTTCTCCTGCACTCACTGTAGGGATCCCTGCCTCCGCCGGGATCGAGCGCGCTTGAAGCCATCGTTCAAATAAGATGAAGGCATGCCGCACAAAGACCCCGCCAGCCCCTACGCCATCAGCACCCTGTCGCTGGAGGCCCACCAGACCAGCCGGCGGGTGCTGACGCCCGAGGCGCTCTCCATGATGGACAGCATCGCCCGCACCGGCAGCTTCGCGGCAGCCGCCCGCGAGATGGGCAAGGTGCCCTCCGCCCTCACCTACAGCGTGCGCCAGCTGGAAGAGGCGCTGGACGTGCTGCTCTTCGACCGCAGCTCGCGCCAGGCCGTGCTGACCGCCGCCGGCCAGGAGTTGCTGGCCGAGGGCCGCCGCCTGCTGCAGGAGATGGACGCCGTGGCCAACCGCGTGCGCCGCGTGGCCACGGGCTGGGAAAGCACGCTGACGGTGGCCATCGACGACGCCATCGCCCGCCGCGCGGTCTACGACCTGATGGAAGCCTTCTTCCAGCTGCGCGAGGACGGCCAGCCGCCGCCCACCCGGCTGAAGCTGCGCACCGAGGTGCTGGCCGGCACCTGGGAGGCGCTGAGCTCGGGCCAGGCCGACCTGGCCATCGGCACCACCACCCAGCCGCCCGGCAGCAGCTTCCATTGCGAGCCCCTGGGCGAGATGGAGATGATCTTCGTCGTGGCCCCCCACCACCCGCTGGCCAGCCATGAGGGCGCCCTGGACCCGGGCACCATCGCCCAGCACCGCATCATCGCCGTGGCCGACACGGCCCGGCAGCTGCTGCCCATGACCGTGGGCGTGATGCCCGGCCAGGAGGTGCTGACCATGCCCTCCATGGCCGCCAAGCTGGAGGCGCTGCTGCGCGGCCTGGGCTGCGGCTCCCTGCCCCGCTCCATGGTGCGGCGGCATGTCGAGGCCGGCCGTCTGGTGCACAAGCCCTATGCCCAGGTCCGCCCGCCGGTCTCGCTGAACTACGCCTGGCGGGCCGGCCATCCGCCGGCACGTGCCCTGGCCTGGTGGCTGCAACAGCTGCGCAGCCCGGTCACGCGCGGCGCGCTGCTGGAGCAGCATGAGGGCCTGCTGCTGTGAGTCAGGCCCTGAGCGGCCCCCCCTACCGCGGCCGCTTCGCCCCCTCGCCCACCGGCTTGCTGCATGCCGGCTCCCTTGTCGCCGCGCTGGCCAGCTGGCTGGACGCCCGCGCCCACCGTGGCCGCTGGCTGGTGCGCATCGAGGACCATGACCAGGGCCGCTGCGTCCCCGGCGCGGACCAGGCCATCCTCGGCCAGCTCCAGACCCTGGGCCTGGTGCCCGACGAGCCGCCCGTCTGGCAGTCGCGGCGCGAGCCCCTGTACGCCGCGGCCCTGCTGCGCCTGGTCGATGGCGGCTGGGCCTATGGCTGCGACTGCACGCGCAAGTCCATCGCCGAGGCCCTGGCTGCGCAGGCGCAGCAGAAGGCCCGGCACGGCGAGCTGGTCTATCCCGGCACCTGCCGGCATCGCCGGCTGTCCCCCGCACAGGCCCGCGCCTGGCGGCTGTTGAGCACCGCCGATCTGGCAGGGACGCAAGACCTGACCCTCTCCTGGCAAGACCGCCGGCTGGGCGCCCAGCGGCAGAACCTCACCGAGGCCGTGGGCGACTTCGTGCTGCGCCGGGCGGACGGGCTGTGGGCCTACCAGCTCTGCGTCGTGGTGGACGATGCCGAGCAGGGCATCACCGACGTCGTCCGCGGCGAGGATCTAGCGGACAACACCCCGCGCCAGCTCCGCCTCCAGCAGCTGCTGGGCCTCCCCTCCCTGCGCTACCTGCACACGCCGCTGGTGCTGGGTGCCAATGGCGAGAAGCTCTCCAAGCAGAACGGCGCCCGGCCGCTGGACCTGGACCAGCCGCTGGCCACCCTGCAGCATGCCGCTGCAGCCCTGGGCCTGCCCGACCTGCCCGGCGCGACGATGGCTGACTGGCTCGCCGCCGCCGTGCGCGCGTGGGCGAGCCAGGGCCTGCGCCGCCCGTCTTTGATGGCATGATCCCGGGATTCGCGTTTTTCCCCACGAGGCTTTATCCATGATCACCACCTCCACCGGCCTGCAGTACGAAGACACCCAGGTCGGCGACGGCGCCGAGGCCAAGTCCGGCCAGGACGTGCGCGTGCACTACACCGGCTGGCTGTACAAGGACGGCGTCAAGGGCGCCAAGTTCGACTCCAGCAAGGACCGCGGCCAGCCCTTCGAGTTCGAGCTCGACGGCGGCATGGTCATCAAGGGCTGGGACGAAGGCGTGCAGGGCATGAAGATCGGCGGCACCCGCGTGCTGGTGATCCCCGCGCAGCTGGGCTATGGCGCCCGTGGCGCCGGCGGCGTGATCCCGCCCAATGCCACGCTGATGTTCGAGGTGGAGCTGCTGGGCGTGTCCGGCGGTTCCGAGCCCCTCGCGCTGACCCTGCAGACCACCGCCAGCGGCCTGCAGTTCGAGGACGTGACCGTGGGTGAAGGCGCCGAAGCCGTCTCGGGCAAGCGCGTCACCGTGCACTACACCGGCTGGCTCTACAAGAACGGCCAGCGCGGCAAGAAGTTCGATTCCAGCAAGGACCGCAACGACCCCTTCAAGTTCCACCTGGATGCCGGCCAGGTCATCAAGGGCTGGGACGAAGGCGTCCAGGGCATGAAGGTCGGCGGCAAGCGCATGCTGGTGATCCCCTCGGACCTGGGCTATGGCCCCTACGGCGCGGGCGGCGTGATCCCGCCCAATGCCACGCTGCTGTTCGAGGTGGAGCTGCTGGCCGTCTGAGGCCTCTGCTGAACCCGGCTCAGGCCTCGTCCTGGGCCCTGTCGACCGCTTCTGCGCCCGCCTTGTGCGGGCGCAGCCTTTTCAGCAGGCCCTTGATCCAGCGGCCGCCAAAGTGCCGCAAGGCCGGCATCCAGGCCGCAGGGCGGCGCAGGTCGAAGGCCACCAGGCCCAGGAACTCGTGGCGCTCGCTGACCCAGTCCTGCTTGTAGGGCTCGGAGCCGTTGAGGTAGTCGATGAGGTGCACCTCGCCGCTGTCCAGCGTGTCCTGGAACAGGCTGGCAGACAGCACGGTGCCCACGCCCAGCTTTGCGGCGCTGTCGCGGTAGGCCAGCTTGTAGATGCTGGCCACCCCCTCGTGCACCCACCACAGCTGTGCAGCCTGCGCCACGCCCTGCAGGCGCAGCACGCCCAGGCGCAGGCGCCCGTCGGCAGCCAGCAGCTGAACCAGCTCGCGGATGAAGTCGGGGCGGGCCTCGCCCTGCTTCCAGCTGTCCTGGTAGACCGACTCGAAGTCCTGCAGCGCGCGGTCCAGCGCGGGCCCTGCCGTTCGCACGATCTCGATGCTGAGCCCGTGCTCGGCCTGCAGGCGCTTGCGGGCGCGCCGCTCGGTATTGCGCAGCCGGGAGGAGCGCGCAGCCCAGTAGGGCTCGAAGCGCAGGCCCGCACAGGGCAGGACCCAGTTCTCGAAGCAGTGGTAGCAGTCCGTGCGATAGCCTGCGGCGGTCAGCCCGCCCTGGAGCAGCTGCAGCTCGGCGCTGCCGGCCTGCATGGGCTGCAGGCTGAGCACCGCGCCACGGGCGTCGCAGCGCAGCTGCAGGCCGATGCTTCTGGCGGCCTGCACAGCCTCGGCCGATTCCCAGGCGGCTGAGGCCGGCTCGAGCAAGGGCCCGAAGCGCGGGCTGTAGAAGTTGCCCAGGGCGGTCAGCCGCGCACCGGCCGGCGCGACGGGGCGCTCATGCCGGCACAGCCACAGCGAGAGACGCCGGCCAGCCCCGGCTTCGGCACTGAACAACACGGGCTCACCCTGCCCCCCCAGACCACGGGAGGCCATGAGGCGAAACCAGGGCGGCGTCTGGAACAAGGACATCAGAGAATCGGGGCTCGATTCGCCCCGCCCATGTCCATGAAAGTCCGACGACTGCCCCTCATTGCTGCGGCCCTGCTGCTGCTCGTGCTCATTGTCTCGTTCAAGCTGGTCTATGCGGACCTGGACCGCCTGGGCGGCACGCCCTGGACATCCAAGCGCGGGAACGACTATGCCCGCTACCTTTTCAAGCGCCTGGAAGGCCATCCCAAGCTGGAGACGGTCTTCCAGCCGCTGCTGCAGGGATGGCAGTCCTGGCTGGAGCCCGAGGTGGACCTCAGCCAGCACCCCGACCACGGCCGCGGCGCGCGCGCCGAAAGCGCCCGCAGTGTAAGACAGCAGGCCCTGGCCGGGCGCGGCAGGATCGACGAGGAGCTGGGCCGGCGCCTGCGCCCGGTGGACAGCCCGGCGGCCCTGGAGCTGGCCCTGCAGGAGGCCAGGCCCGGTGACATCCTCGAGCTGGCCGACGGCCGCTACTCCATCACCCGCTCGCTGTGGACGCGCTCGGCCGGCACGGCCGAGCAGCCCATCACCTTGCGTGCGGCCCATGCCCGGGCCGCCGTGCTGGTCTCGGAGACGGCCACGCTGTTCGAGATCACGGAGCCCTACTGGCATGTCGAGGACCTGGACATCGAAGGCCACTGCAAGCCGCCCGGCTGCGAGCATGCGCTGCACGTGACGGGCAAGGCCAGCCATTTCCGGGCCGAGAACAACGTGATCAGCGACTTCGATTCGCATGTCAAGGTGAACGGCAGCAAGGGCCTGTTCCCCGACCACGGCCACCTGACCCGCAACACCCTGCTGAACAAGGGCGAGCGCGTCAGCGCACGACCGGCCAATCCGGTGGACATCGTGGCCGCCAGCCACTGGGTGATCGACGAGAACATCGTGCGCCACTTCGTTCACCCCGATGACAGGGCCAGCAGCTACGGCATCTTCATGAAGGGCGGCGGCAGCGGTGGCCGCATCGAGCGCAACCTGGTGATCTGCGCCGCCCAGGGCGTGTCCTCGCGCGGCACGCGGCTGGGCATCTCCTTCGGGGGCGGCCTGACCGGACCCAGCTACTGCCGGGACCAGCTGTGCCGCACCGAGCACGAGAATGGCCTCGCACGTGCCAACATCGTGGCCAACTGCAATGACGCCGGCCTGGACATCAACCACGCGACCAGCATCACGCTGGAAGGCAATGTGCTGATCAACACCGCCGGCATCAATGTGCGCGGCACCAGCCCCGCGGCACGGCTGATCGGCAACCTGGGTGACGGCTCGGTGCGCACCTTCGCCAACAAGGACGTCAGCAGCGACGGCCTGGGCCGGGCACCGCTGGATGCGCAGCTGAAGATCCGCCCCTGAGTCGAACCCTGCCCCCGCGGTGGGGGCCGTCGCGGCCCCGGCTCAGCCTGGCAGGCTTCAGTCAGCCGCGCAGCGGCGCGTCGTTGGTCCGGGCGTCCACCGCGATCATCAGCTGCGCCAGCTGCCAGGCGCCATGCTGGCGCGAGGTCGGCGACACCGCCTCCACCGTGCGCACCGGCTGGCGGCAGGCAGCCATGTCGGCCACGAAGGCGTCATAGGACTGCAGCAGGGCCGCCTCGATGGCCGCCTCGTCCAGCACATCGACATTGCGCACGCCCTCGAACTGCGACAGGCGCTGCGCGGTGATGCCGGCGCAGTCCACCAGGGCCAGGATGGGACGCAGCGCCCGCAGGTACTCGTAGATCTTGGCGGGGATCTGGTTGTTGAAGGCCGAGCCCTGGAACACCAGCAGCAGGTCCGCGCCCATCATCTCCTGCAAGGCCTGGCGGTAGGGAACGGGGCCGGCGATGTCGACCATGTCCTCCACACCGAACTTCTGCGCCAGCTCGCGGATGGCCTGGTCGGCGCCCGGCGCGCGGAAGCGCACACACAGGCGGGAGGCCTCGATGCGGCCGCTGTCGCGCAGGCGGGCCATCACGCGGAAGAGGTTGCTGGGGTCGCGTTCCTTGGGATAGATGGCGCCGCTGTGCAGCATCAGCAGGCGCTCGGGCGCCACGTCATAACGCTGTGCCTGCGCACCCACGAAGGAGCCCTCGTCGTAGCCGTTCTCGATCACATGGACGCGGCCGCGGGCCTCGGGATAACGGCGCTCGAAGAGCTGGCGCGCGCCATCCGTCGTCACCACGCAGCAGGTGGCGCTGCGCACCACCCAGCCTTCCAGGCGCGGCAGCAGCCAGCGCTTGAGGCGGCTGGCATCCCAGTCCTCGTGGTAGACGGGATCGCGGAACTCGGCGATCCAGGGCCGGCGGGTCCAGCGGGCCACCATGCCGCCGATCAGGTGAGCCGAGAGAATGGGATAGGTGCTCCAGACCAGCTGTGCCTGGCGGCTGCGCACCAGGCGGATGCCGCGCCGCACGCCGCCGAAGAACCAGCTGGACCAGCGGTCGGGCATGGCCAGCAGCTCGGGATACTTGCCGCGGATGGAGAGGTCGCGCCGCACGTCCAGAGCCAGCGCACGATCCAGGCGGATGTCCGGCGGCACCTGGGCCATCAGGTCCACGCTGGTGCGCTCATAGGCGCTGGCGCTGGCCGACAGCAGGCTCACGTCCCAGCCGGCCTCGGGCAGGATCTTGGCAAAGTTGAGGCTGCGCAGCACACCGCTGGAGCCGGCCTGAGGCGGGAAGTGGAAGGCGACCATCAAGGCGGCATGGGGGCGAGCCGGCCGCGCCAGGTCGGGCTCGGGCGGACGCAGCAGATTGCCCAGCAGTTGGAAGGCCCGCGAATGGGCCGTGGCGCCCCAGGGCGTGAAGCGGCGCAGTTGCAGGAAGCAGTTCTCCAGCGTGGCATAGCCCTTCTGGGTGCTCACGCCACAGGCATAGCCGGCTCGGCGCACCATCTCCACATGGCGGCTGGTGTAGTCCTTGCCGGGCTCGCCGTTGGGATAGGCAAAAGGCATGCGCAGCGGGCCCAGGACGGCCTCGATGTCGGCGCGGCTCTCGCGGATCTCGTGCTCCGCTTCCTCCTCGCTGCAGCAGGACAGGATGGGGTGGTTCACCGAATGCGCACCGATCTCCATGCCCATGGCCTGCAGGGCCTTGAGGTCCTCGCTGCCAAAGCAGCTGGGGCCGGCATAGCCCGGCCCGCACAGGCGCTCCAGCTCGGCCATGGCCTCGCGGCGCTGGTCCTGGGGCTGGTACTTCAGGGCAGCGGTCACGAGCCGGACCGCGTCCACCCGGCCTTCGCGGCTGCTGACGTCCAGCCCGGGCGTGGCCCCCGGCACGCCGGAGAGGGTCTTCAGGCCTGCCGGCAGGTGGTGGATCGCATGCTCGATGCGCTCGTTCCACAGCGGCTGCCCGCGCAGCTGCGCCGTGGTGATGAAGAAGGTGCCGCGCAGGCCCTGGCCCTGCAGCCAGGGGGCCACATGATCGATCCAGCTCTTGTAGCCGTCATCGAAGGTCAGCACGACGGCCGGCTCCTTGAGCAGCCCGGCGCGCAGCAAATCCACCGCCTCGGTCAGAGCCAGGATTCGGAAGGAGGACCGCAACTCGGTCACCAGTTCCTTGAAGCGCTCGAAGCTGTACTCGTGCGGGTCCAGCCGCTGCGCCTCGCGGGGCAGTCGATGGAAGGAGAGGATGGTCAGCTTGCCACGGCCGAACCTGCGGGTGAGAGAAAGCATCATGGGCATGGCTCGGGCAGGGCTCAGGGCCGCAGCGCCGCCGTGGATTTCCGGGGGTTGACCTGCTCGCGCACATAGCGGCGCACGCAGTCCGCCAGGGCCACCAGCATGTAGTGGAAGTCGTAGAAGGCGGCGCTCAGGGCGGCACCGGTGATCAGGAAAATGAACATCGCGCCGGCCAGGGCATTGACCATGTCGGCGGCCCAGAGCAGGTCATCCCGCCCGGACTTCTTCACCAGCCGCTGCACCTCGCCGCGTGCCGCGAAGGTGGTCCACATGAGGGCCACGAAGATCAGCAGGCCGACGAAGCCCATGTCGCCCAGCACCTCGAAGTAGATGCTGTGGGCGGCCGCCGGGTAGTTGACATTGGGCGTCTCGACAAAGCCCAGCAAGCCCTGCTTGTAGCGGAACTGCTCGAAGATCACCGGCGCCTGCACCGCCCGGAAACCGCCGCCGAAGACGGGGTTCTCCACCGCGATGGCGCTGGCGCGCTTCCAGGCGGTCACGCGGCCCATGAAGGACGCGTCCTCGTTGGCGGACTGCAGCGTCTCCATGCGCTCGAACCAGCTGGCCGGCGCGGCGGCGTAGATGGCCAGGCCGATGGCCAGGAAGATCAGCAGGCCCTTGAACTTCTGCCGGCCCATCAGCACCATCCAGACGCCGAAGCACACGAAGCCGATCAGGCCCCCGCGCGACTTGGTGGCGATCACCGCCATGGCCACGAGGAACATGAAGCCCAGCAATGCATAGCGCCAGGGTCGGGTCTTGCTGTACTGCCACAGGTAGAAGGCCAGGGGCACCGACAGCAGCACCGACTGCGCGAAGTGGTTGTTGTCCCCCAGCTTGGCGTTGCCCAGCACGATGTGCGCGCCCCCCGAGGCCAGGAACTTGAGGCCCTCCACCACGCCATGCCCGCCCAAACCCAGCGCCATGATGATGACCATGGCCACCAGGCGCGTGCGATTGACCACCAGCAGCGGCATCAGCAGGCACAGCAGGATGTTCTTCAGCAGATTGGTGGCGATCTCCCAGTTCCGCTCGATCCCGCCATAAGCCAGGCTGGCCACGAACAGGGCATGCAGCGAGAACATCAGGAACAGGATCTGCGGCCCGCCCAGCTCCCAGCGCCCGACGATCTGCTTGCGCTGCGTCAGCATCAGCACCAGGGTCGAGACCGCAAAGATCATCACGTAGGGCACGCCGGCCATGAAGCCGAACATGTAGAAGCCCAGGGCCGCCAGATTGGCCCAGGACCACATGAGCAGGGAGGCAAAGGCGCTGCGGATCACCAGGGGCGCCAGCCCCAGCATGAAGATCAGGGTGATGATGTCACGCACGCGGCCCCCTCCCCTCGTCGGGCCAGGCCGCGACCTTGGGAGCCGGCGGCTTGCGGGTGGACTTCGGCGGCTTGGGCACCTTGCCGCCCAAGCGGATGTCGAACCAGCCCAGCTCCTCCTCGTCCAGCTTGCCTCGCGCCTTGGACATGGTGCGCAGCAGCCAGCCCACGCAAAGCAGCTGCGCGAAGATGACCAGATACTCCTTCATTGCACGACCTGCCCTTTCCGGCTGGCAAACAGGGTCTCGTAGCGGGCCAGCATGGCCTGCAGCGAGTAGGCACTCAGGGCCCGCGAGCGCGCGGCCTCCTGCTGGGCCAGACGGGCGGCGGGGTCCAGGCGCTGTGCCAGGGCCTGCCTCAAGGCCTGGGCCAGCGCCATTGTGTCCGAGGGCGGCACCAGATGGCCGGCCGTCCCCTCGCCCAGCACGGCGGCATTGCCGCCCACGGTGCTTGCAACGATGGCCATGCCCGTGGCCAGGGCTTCCTGCAGGGCGCAGGAGGTGCCCTCGGTCAGGGAATTCAGCACGAAGACATCCAGGGCCCGCAGCACGGCGGGCACGTCTTGGCGCTGGCCGGCGAAGCACACACGGTCCTGCAGACCGCGCTGCGCCACCCGCTCTCCCAGGGCCTGCCGCAGCGGGCCCTCGCCCACCAGGACCAGGCGGGCCCGGCGGCAGGCCTCGTCATCCATGGTCTGCAGCTGGGCGAAGGCCTCGATCAGCCGGGCCTGGTCCTTGACGGGGTCCAGGCGCCCGACCGTGCCGATCAGCAGATGCTCGCCGGCGCGGAAGGGCAAGCCCTCGGGCCAGGCCTCGCCGGACTGCGGCGGGCGGAAGCGCTCGGTGTCCACGCCATTGGTGATCAGCTGGATGCGCGGGGCTGGCACGCGGATGGTGTCGCGCAGGTAGTCACGCACCTGCTCGGAGACGGCGATGAAGTCCTGGGCAAAGGGCGCCATGATCCGCCGGTTGCGGCGGTTCCTCAGATTGCTGCCACCGGGGTCGCTGACGTCCCAGCCATGCTCAGCGTGGATGCGCCGCGGAATGCGCGCCAGCGCGGCCATGGGGAGGAAATCCATCGCGGCCAGGTTGCAGCTGTGCAGCACGTCGGGCGCCTGCTCCCGGAAGAGGCGCCAGGCCTGCGGCCAGTACGGCAGCGGGCCGCCGGGCTGCTTGTTCAGGGCCAGGCATTGCACGTCTGGCGTCTCGATGCGCGCGCGGTAGACGGGGTCGACCTCGGTCAGAGCGACCAGGGTGTGGCGAAAACGGTCCCGCGGCAGGCCGTTGATCAGCTGGGTGACGACATTCTCCAGCCCACCGCTTGAGAAACGGTAGAGCAGGTGCATGACGTGCAGGCGGGCGTCAGTCTTCATGAACAGGGCAGAACAGCCGGGGCCATGGCCGGGGCCGGGGTCGAGGTGGAGGGCGGCATCAGGAGAGGCCGGCGCGGCGCGCCGGGCGCAATCATGACCATCATGGGGTGCTCCGTGCAGAGGATCTGGCCGCATGTGCCTCCACCAGACGGTGGAACAGCTGGTACTGCTGCTCGCTGGTGGCGTCCCAGGAAAAGTCCTCAGCATAGCGGCGGACGGCCTCGCGCCCGGGGTGGGATTGCCACAGGGAGGCCACGGCCGCCGCGATGCCCTCGCCGTCGCGCGAGGCGACCAGGCGCCCGGCGATGTCGTTCTGCACCACCTCGGGCGAGCCGCCCACCGGCGTGGCCACCACGGGCGCACCGCAGGCCATGGCTTCCAGCAGCACATTGGCCCAGCCTTCACGGCTGGAGGCCAGGAGCAGCATGTCTGCGGCGCTGTACCAGCGCAGCAGCTCGGCATTGGGCAGGGCCCCGGTCATGCGGACCTTGTCCTGCAGACCCAGGCGCTGGATGGTGGCTTCGATGCGCGGCCGGTCCGCGCCCTCCCCGATGATGACCAGCCGCGCCTGGGGGAACTGGGGCAGCAGCCGAGCCAGGGCCTCGACGCACAGGTCATGCCCCTTGAGCGGCACCAGGTGCCCCACCGACAGCATCAACGGACCGCCCTCCAGGCCCAGCTCCTGGCGCATTTGTGCCTGGTCCAGGGGCCGGAAGCGCTGCAGGTCCACGCCGTTGCGGAACACATGGAGCTTGTCGCGCGGCTCGCCCAGCTCATGCAGGCGTTCCATCAGGTCGGCACAGACGCCGATGGAGGCGTCCGCCTGCCGCGCGGCGCCCTGGATCAGCTTGCGCGGCCAGGGGAAGGTCGGGAACAGATTGAGGTCCGAGCCGCGAGCGGTGATGGTCAGCGGCTTGTCGAAGTGCCGGGCCAGCCAGGCAGCAGCCACGCCATCGGGGTAGTAGTAGTGGGCGTCGATGACATCGAATGCCAGCCCCTCCTTCATCCACTGGCGGATGGCCAGGGCCGAGCGCAGGGCCAGCAGGTGCGGAGCCACATTCATGCCCACCTTGGGCGGCAGCAGGTAGCGCGGATAGCGGACCTCGATGCCGTTGTGCACGGCCTGGCGCGGCGTAGCCGCCATCTTGGCCCAGGCCCCCCAGCGCGGATTCGAGGAGGGAAACCAGGGCACCGGCGCCAGCACCTTGGCCTGCACCTTGCCCGCCTTCAGCAGCTCGCGCAGGCGAGTCTCCACGAAGATGCCATGCCCCGGGCGGCTGGGGCTGGGATACAGCGTGGAAAACAGCAGCGTGCGGAGGGGACGGTCCATGCGGGCAGGTGCGAGGGGGCGAAGCCGGGGGAGATACCGGGGGCGATGCGATCGTCGGCAGCTTCAGGCCACGGAGCGGCCCAGCAGGCGTTCGTAGACCGGCACGTAATTGGCCGCGCTGTTGCGCCAGTTGCGCACATCCTCGACGAAGCGACGGCCGTTGGCCTGCACGCGCGGCCAGTCGGCCGGGGCCGACAGCACGCGCATCACCACATCGGCCAGAGACTGGCGGTCGCCTGCCTTGAACAGGTGGCCCGTCTGCCCGTCCTCGATGAGCTCCTTGTGGCCGCCCACATCCGAGGCGACCAGCAGGCGCCCCTGGGCCATGGCCTCCAGCGGCTTGAGCGGCGTCACCAGCTCGGTCAAGCGCATGGGATGGCGGGGGAACACCAGCACATCGATCAGGTCGTAGTAGCGCTGGACCTGGGCATGCGGCACGCGCCCGGTGAAGACCACCTTGTCGGCCAGGCCCAGGGCCTGGCACTGCGCCTTCAGGGCGGCATCCTGCGGGCCGCCGCCGACCAGCAGCAGGCGCACGCTGGGGTCCCGCTGCAGCATCTGAGGCAGCGCGTCCAGCAGCAAGTCCAGGCCTTCGTAGGCATAGAAGGAGCCGATGAAGCCCAGCACCTTGGCCCCCTGCAGGCCCAGCTGCGCCTGCAGGTCCGGGTCCGGCTGACCGCCGGGTTCGAAGCTCGCTATGTCCACCGCGTTCGGGATGACGCTGACCTTGGACGCGGGAATGCCGCGCCCCAGGATGTCGCTTCGCAGCCCCTCGCAGATGGTGAAGACATGGTCCACGCGGCGCATGGCACGAGTCTCCAGGGCCCGCGTGGCCTTGTAGCGCAGGCTGCCCTCGGTGGTGGTGCCGTGGTCGACCGCGGCGTCCTCCCAGAAGGCCCGGATCTCGTAGACCACCGGCAGGCCGGCACGCCGCGCGGCGCTTGCCGCCGGCAAGGCATTCAGCACGGGGGAATGCGCATGGAGGATGTGGGGGCGGTGTTCCTGGATCAGGGTGTCGATGCGGCGTTCGAGCGCGCGCATCAGCTGCATCTCCTTGATCACCGGCAGGCCGCTGGCTTCGGCCAGCGGGGTGCGGTGGAAGGTCCAGTGATCGACCTGCTCCTGCAGCGCTCCATCGTGGCGGCCCGAGCTCTGCTCGTGCTTGGGGCTGGTGACATGCAGGGTCTCCCAGCCCAGCTTGCGCTGCTCGCGCAGCAGCGAGGCCGTGCGGAAGGTGTAGCCGCTGTGCAGCGGCAGGGAGTGGTCGAGGATGTGGAGGACGCGGACGGTCATATCAGGAGGCGGCAGACGGGGTGGCGAGGGCCGGCACGGCCTTGCTGGCGATGGCATGGTCGGGCACCACCGGATGGGGGCCATCGACCACGACGCGCAGGAAGGCCTCGAACATGGTCAAGGACCACAGGGCCGTGCTGTGGTCGGCCCGGCCGGACTGGTGCTGGTCGACGAGATCCCGCAGGCAGTCGGGATTGAACCAGCCGGTGTCGGCCAGGCGCGGCCCCAGCACGGACTCACGCACCTTGTCCTTCAAGGGCCCGCGGAACCAGTTGGCCAGGGGCACGGAGAAGCCCATCTTGGGCCGGTACAGCACCTCGTGCGGCAGCTGGCTTTCCATGCTCTTCTTGAGCAGGTACTTGCCCTCCTGGCCGTGCAGCTTGAGCGAGGAGGGCAGCGTGGCCAGCCATTCCAGCAGCTCGTGGTCCATCAGCGGCTCGCGCACTTCCAGCGAGTGGGCCATGCTGGCGCGGTCCACCTTGGTGTTGATGTCGCCGACGAGGTAGGTCTTGGTGTCCAGGTACTGGATGAGGGCCAGCTGGTCGTCGGTATTGGCGTTCTGTGCGTGGCGGTGGAAGACCTGGTCCGCGCTGTAGCCGGCCAGGGCCTGGCGCATCGCGGGGCTGAACAGGCGCTGGCGCAGCGGGGCCTTGTTCTGGGACACCGAATGGCAGTAGGCGCTGACCGGGTCCATGGCCATGCCCTGGAAGGTGGTCTTGGCGCGCAGAAAACGCGGCGCCCAGTCCAGCTTGGGATAGGCGCGCCCCAGCGCAGCGAAGACCCTCTGCCCCATGCGGCCGGGCAGCATGCCGCGCAGGCCGGACTCCAGCATGTGCAGCTTGTAGCGGCGATAGCCGCCGAAGGCCTCGTCCCCGCCATCACCGGACAGGGCCACGGTGACATGGCGGCGGGCCATCTCACAGACGCGGTAGGTGGGGACGGCGGAACTGTCGGCGTAGGGCTCGTCGTAGAGCCGGGCCAGAGTGTCCACGAGGTCGAAGTCATTGCTGCCCACGGTGTGGCAGACATGGGCCGTGCCATGGCGCTGGGCGACCATGGCGGCGAACTCGGACTCGTTGAAGCGCGGGTCGTCGAATGCAATGGCACAGGTGCGCACCGGCTGGTCCGACAGGCCAGCCATGGTGGCCACCACCGCGCTGGAGTCGACCCCGCCGGACAGGAAGGCGCCCAGCGGCACCTCGGCGATCATGCGCAGGCGCACGGACTCGCGCAGACGCTCCAGCAGCTCGGCCTGGGCATCGGCCAGGCTGATGGGGTTGTCCAGCGTGTAGCGCAGATCCCAGAAGGGCTTGGACGCCGGAATCGGCACACCGCGCTGGATGCGCAGGGTGTGGCCCATGTCCAGCTTGTGGATGCCCTTGAAGATGGTGCGCGGCTCGGGCACGTAGCCGAAGGCAAAGTACTCCTCCACCGCCTGCGGCTCGATCTCGCGCCGCAGCTGCGGATGGGCCAGCAGGGACTTCAGCTCGGAGCCGAAGAGCAGCAGGCCGTCGTCCAGCACCGTCCAGTACAGGGGTTTGACGCCCAGGCGGTCACGCGCCATGAACAGGCACTGCTGCTTGCGATCCCAGATCACGAAGGCGAACATGCCACGCAGGCGGTCCACGCAGCGCTCACCCCAGCTCTCCCAGGCGTGAACAATGACTTCGGTGTCGCTGCGGGTGTGGAACTGGTGACCCAGGGCCTGCAGCTCGGGGATGAGTTCCTGGTAGTTGTAGATCTCGCCATTGAAGACGATGGCAACGCTGCGGTCCGCGTTGAACAGCGGCTGCTGACCCGTGGCGATGTCGATGATGGACAGGCGGCGGTGGCCGAAGCCCAGGCCGGGTTCCAGGTAGAGGTCGCCCTCGTCCGGACCGCGGTGGTGCTGGGAGTCGTTCATGCGACGCAGCACGGCGCCGTCGATGGCGCGCGCCTGGCGGGTGTCAAAAATGCCGGTGATGCCGCACATGGTCTGCCTTCAATCCGCAATGCCCCGACCGGGCCAAGGCCCTGGTCTGGCCTGGTCCGGAAACAAGCTTGCCGAGCAAGCTCGGCAAGCAATCTTCACAATCATGGGCGGCGGCCCTGCGCCGGGTCTCAGGCCCGGCCGGAGCCGCCTCGGAGATCACAGGCGCCAGACCCGATAGCCCGCCGCCTTCAGGGCCGCTTCGTCGAAGGCGGCCTTCACGTCGACGAAAGCACCGCCCGCCACCAGCTTCTCGCCCAACTGCGCCACGCTGAGGCTGGCGAATTCACGGTGCGACACGGCAGCCACGATGGCGTCGGCCTTGGGCAGCTCGTTCCAGGGCGTCAGGCTCACGCCGTACTCGTGCTCGGCCTCGGCCGACTCGGCCTGGGGATCGGTCACGATCACGTCCACACCGTAGGTCTTGAGCTCGTTGATGATGTCGATCACCTTGGAGTTGCGCAGGTCGCCGCAGTTCTCCTTGAAGGTCAGACCCAGCACATTGACCTTGGAACCCTTGATGTGCGAGCCGCTGGCGATCATCTGCTTGATGGTCTGCTCGGCGATGAACTTGCCCATGCTGTCGTTGATGCGACGGCCGGCCAGGATGACCTGCGGGTGGTAGCCCAGCATGTCGGCCTTGTGGGTCAGGTAGTAGGGGTCCACGCCGATGCAGTGGCCACCCACCAGGCCCGGCTTGAACTTCAGGAAGTTCCACTTGGTGCCGGCGGCTTCCAGCACTTCACTGGTGTCGATGCCGATCTTGTCGAAGATGATGGCCAGCTCGTTCATCAGCGCGATGTTGAGGTCACGCTGCGTGTTCTCGATGACCTTGGCCGCCTCGGCGGTCTTGATGCTGGAAGCGCGATGCACGCCCGGCACGATGATCATCTCGTAGAGCTTGGCCACACGATCCAGGGTCTCGGGCGTGTCGCCGGAGACGATCTTCAGGATCTTGGTGAGGGTGTGTTCCTTGTCGCCCGGGTTGATGCGCTCGGGGCTGTAGCCCACGAAAAAGTCCTGCTTCCACTTCATGCCGGATTCACGCTCCAGCACGGGGATGCAGACCTCTTCGGTGGCACCGGGGTACACGGTGCTCTCATAGACCACGATGGCGCCCTTCTTCATGTGGCGGCCGGCGCTGGTCGAGGAACCGATCAGGGGCTTGAAGTCGGGGATGTGGGCCTCGTCCACGGGCGTGGGGACGGCGACGATGATGATGTCGGCCTCACCCAGCATGGCGGGATCCGAGGTGTAGACCGCGTGCTTGGCGGCCTGCACCTGTTCGTCCGTCAGTTCGCGCGACGGGTCGGTCCCGCGCTTGCAGGCGTCCACCTTGCCCTGGTGGATGTCAAAACCGATGGTCTTGATCTGCTTACCGAATTCCACGACGAGCGGCAGGCCCACATAGCCCAGACCGATCACTGCCAAAGTCGTCATACAAATACCTTTCTGAAGATTCTCGAATTATGGCCAGTCCTCAGCGCTGAGACTGTGACTGCAGGTAGCCTTGAATCACGGGGGTCAAGGTTGGCAGAAGCTCTGCCAGGGCCGAGCCCCCCTCCTCCGCTTGCGGTGCATAGATGAACACGGCGGCCGCGTTGTCCACGCGCCCTCCCAGCAGGCACCAGGCCGTGAACAGACGGGCGCGCACCGAGGAATTGGTGAAATGGCCGTCCACCCAGTGCGTCTGCATCACCTGCAGCGCCTCGCGCGTGCCGGTCACGTGCATGCGCTGCCGCAGCTGGGCAGCACGCCAGATGCCCGACGCCGGGCCGGCCTCGGCCGCGGCTTGCTCCACCCAGTCGTCCTTGAAGCCGGCCAGCCGGTTCTCCGAATTCATCACTTTGCGTTCTTCGTCCTGCCCCCGGTAGAACATCACCCAGATGCAGAAGGAACGCCCGTCCTTCTGATAGCAGGACTGCTGCCGAGCGCTTTCGCCGCCATAGGCTGGCTTCCAGCCACCCTGCGTCGAGCCCTCGACCAGGTGCCAGCCCTGGGACTCGAGATCCAGGGGTGCCAGCGCGACGGGCGCATCTGCGCCCGGCAGATGCTCGACGTGGTAGGCCCAGGCGGCCGGCAGGGCCAGCAGCACCAGGGCCAGGGCCGTCTGGAGCCAGGGCGCACGAGCACCCTGCGCCTGGGCAGGCACCTCAGGCTGCGGCTCGACCAGTGGCGCATCGACATAGCGGATGCCCACCATGTACAGCAGGGTCATCACCAGGCCGAAGAAGATCCAGCCATAGATGATGTGATCCACGCCCGTGGCCAGCTCATTGCCGGACAGGTGGCCGATCATCACGATCATGTAGGCCCGCAGCCAGTTGGCGATGAGAGGCACCACCAGCGACACCGCCACGAAGATCCAGCGGCGCCAGGCGCTGCGGTAGTTGATGTACGCGAACAGCGTGCCCACCATGAAGGAGGCAATCAGGTAGCGAATCCCGCTGCAGGCCTCCACCACCGACCAGTGCCCGCTGGGAATGACGAACTCCAGGCCTTCGCGGTACACCGGAATGCCAGTGGCCCGCAGGGCAGCCACGGTGAAGTCCGCCGTGGAGTTCATCAGCGTGGGCAGCAGGAATTCACCGAAGGGCACGGCAAAGAAGCTGAAGCTCAGTGGGAAGAGCAGGCGCAGGGCAACGGCCCGGCCGAAGACCAGGGGCACCAGCAGCACCAGCAGCGCCACGATGGCGAAATGCTCGGCCGCATTCACGTGGGCCAGGCGCACCACCAGCCAGGCCGGCAGCAGCAGGGCCAGACCCAGCAGGGCCGGCCACCAGGGGCGCGGCGTCAGCACCAGGCAGTCATAGCGCCGGCGCCAGGCCAGCCACAGCACCGCCGGGAAGACCAGGTAGCCGTGGGCAAAGGTGTCCGAGCGCGACCAGATGCCCACCATGGACTCGAAGGACGGCCACAGCAGGCCGACGGCGGCCACGGTGCACAGCAGCCAGGCCAGCAGCGCCGAGCGCCAGCTGGCCCGCAGGCTGTCAGGCAGGCTGCGCCAGAAGCTACGGGTGTCGTGGACCCAGTCCTGCAGCAATTCCTTCAGCATGCGCCCCCCATGGCCCGGTCCAGGGCACCGTCGATGGCCGACAAGTGTGCATCCCAGCTGTAGTGATCCAGCACATAGCGGCGTGCGGCCAGCCCGACGCGCCGCGACTGCTCGCGATCCGCCAGCACGGTCTCGAGCGCGTCCAGGTATTCCTCGGCCGTCTCGGCTTCGTACAGGGCGTCACCATGCAGGGCCCCGATCACCTGCGCACAGCCGCGCGCCGAGACCACGGCCTTGCACATGGACATGGCCTCCAGCACCTTGTTCTGCACGCCACGGGCGAGACGCAACGGGGCGACGACAGCATCGGCATGCTGCAGATAGGGCCGCACGTCGGGCACCGTGCCGGTCACGCGCACCTGCGGCCCGGCCAGGGCCTGCACGGCTGGCGTGGGACTGCGTCCGACGATGTGGAACTGCGCCTGAGGATGCCTTTGCAGCACCGCCGGCAACACCGCCTCGGCAAACCAGGACACCGCATCCACATTCGGCCAATAGTCCATCGCGCCGGTGAACA
Source organism: Roseateles flavus (assembly GCF_039872765.1). Taxonomy (NCBI): domain Bacteria; kingdom Pseudomonadati; phylum Pseudomonadota; class Betaproteobacteria; order Burkholderiales; family Sphaerotilaceae; genus Roseateles; species Roseateles flavus. Next base: position 234,419 of record NZ_JBDPZC010000005.1, read on the forward strand.
CCAGATGCGGCCCCGGGCCGGAGAAGGGACTCGCGCTGTCCTGCTGCGGCTGGAAAAAGTCGCTGTCGACCCCATTGCACAGGGCCTGGATCTTGGCATCCAGCCCGGGCGCCAGGCCCAGGAACAGCTGCCGTTCCGGCTCGGTGACCAAATAGCTCATCCGGGCAGCGCCGACGATGCGGCGCTCGTAGTCCAGCAGCGTGCGCCCTTCGCGGCCATAGACCCAGGACATGGGCCAGCGATGCGCACGGGCATAGCCCACCCATTTCTGCGAGTCCACGTCGATCAGGTCGACCAGCATGGGCAGGGGCAGATCCAGGGCGTACTGGGCCATGGTGGACGAGAAGACGATGCTGGCATCGAGTGCCTGTTCCTTCAGGCAGCGCTGCACCCAGGCACTCATCGCGGCATCCCGGTAGTAGGGCAGGCCCAGGGGCTCGCCGCTGAGCAGGCCCTTGAGGCTGCGCAGCTTGCCGAGCCGGGGGTTCAGCGGCAGGGCGCAGACATCGGCACAGACGCTGCGCAGCTTGTCCAGGTACTGCCAGTCCTCCGGGTCATCGACAAAGGTGCCCAGGAACACGCGGTGGCGCTGCGCCAGGTGCTTCAGCAGATGCCAGGACCGGACCTTGTCGCCCTTGTTGGGTGGGTACGGCAGGCGGTGGACGAGGTAGAGGATGTTGGCCATCTCAAGCCCTCACCGGCCTGGCACGGCGTGCCGGCGTCACCTGCCATCGCGTGGACGCCTCGGAGCGACCGACGTCCGGACGCCTGCATGCCGTGCGCACACGCCCATCCCGGACCTGAGCCATGGACACCAGGCCTTGGATTACCAACTCGAATGACATTCAGTGCTGACCCGCTGCTTGAGCCGTCAATCGAGGTTTGAGGAAAACCTCGTCCATGCGGCCCCATTTGAAATCTTTCAACAGACGGGCAATCCGCCCCTCCGTGCGCGAAAGATTTACATAGTGGCGAAAGCGGGATTTCGCATCAATCCCCTGAACGCGCGGCTGATCAGGGTCGATTTCCCAGGGATGGAAATAGAACACCGCCGACTGCGCCTCATGGGCGTTGACGCGCTCCAGCATCCAGCGCGACAGGCCATAGGGAAACAATCTGAAATAGCCGCCGCCGCTGCTGGGCAGATTGCGCTCGAACAGGCGCAACGTGGTAATCGGAATCTCGAGGAGGCCCTCGCGAACGAAATACGGCGTCCGCGGTGAATCCGGCATGCCGTAATGATCGTGGGCAATCGGATAGACGCTCGAGCTGTACTGGTGGCCGGTCTCCCGCAATACATCAAAGGCCCAGAGATTGCCCTTGCCGATCGAGAAACTCGGGGCCCGATAGCCCAGGATCGGCAGGCCGCCCAGGTCTTCCAGCACCTTCTTGGCGCGGCTGAGATCCTCGCGGAAGGCCTCAGGACTCAGGTCGCTCGCGCGTTCATGGCCGTAGCCGTGGCTGGCCAGTTCGTGCCCCGCAGCGACAATGCGCCGAACGAGTGCCGGGTAGCGCTCGGCAATCCAGCCCAGGGTGAAGAAGGTCGCCCGCGTGTCATGGGCGGCGAGCAGCTCCAGGATGCGGTCGACGTTGCGCTCGACCCGGCATTCAAGCTCGTTCCAGCGCTCCCGGCGGATGTAGGGCGCAAAGGCGGAGACCTGGAAGTAGTCCTCTACGTCGATGGTCATGGCGTTGACCGGCTTCATGGCTCCGTCCCTTCCCGTCTTTCCTTGATGCTGGCGGCGTCGACCAGCTTCTGCAACAGGGCCAGCGTCTGCAGGTTGATGCGCTCCAGGCGCATGAGGCTGCGTTCCAGGCGCTGCAGGCGGTCCGTGTGGTGGTCCTGGGCCAGGTTCAGGATCTGGGCGGACATGCCCTGCCCCGTCCCTGGCGGCAGCTGGATCTGGCCGATGTCGATGTCCAGGCCGATTTGCCCCAGGTGCGCGGCCGGCAACGAAGCCGGACCCGTGGCCAGGGCCGCATGCGCAGAGTCAGGAATGGCGGCTTCGTCCCGGATGTCCTTGACGACTTCATCGACGTCCGCCTGCGTCAGCAACATGCGGCCGGCCATGAAGCCCAGCAGCAACAGGCGATCGCACAGACTGTTGATCCGGCGCGGAATGCCGCGCGAGGCCTTGTGGATGGCGCTGAAGGCGGCGGGCTCGAAGCTGGGATTGCCGGTGCTGCCCGCGCACTTGAGACGATGCTCGATGTAGCGCTGTGTCTCTTCCTCGTCCAGCGGGCCGATGTGGCATGTGGCCGCCACGCGCTGGCGGAACTGCTCCATCTCCGGCCGCTGCAGGATGGCGCGAAACTCGGGCTGACCGACCAGGAAGGTCTGCAGCAGCGACTGGTTGCCGTACTGGAAGTTGGAGAGCATGCGCAGCTCCTCGACGGCGCGAGCGCTGAGGTTCTGCGCCTCGTCCACCACCAGCAGGCAGCGCTTGCCCTGGGCCGCCTGGCTCACCAGGAAGGCCTCCAGGGCCATCAGCAGCTCGGACTTGGGCAGGTCCTTGACCCGCACGCCAAAGGCAGCACCGACCAGGCGCAGCGTGTCCTCGGCGTCAAGCTGCGTGGTCACCAGGTTGCCGATGACGGTATTGCTGCGGTTCAGGCTGTCCAGCAGGCCGCGCAGCAGCGTGGTCTTGCCTGCCCCCACCTCGCCGGTGATGACGATGAAGCCGTCATTGCGCAGCACGCCGTAGTCCAGATAGGCCTTGGCGCGCCTGTGCTGCTTGCTGCCGAAATAGAAATTGGGATCCGGGCTGAGCTGGAACGGCTTGCTCGTCAGCCCGTAAAAAGCTTCATACATGGAACTAGAACAATTGCTGCAGAGTGCCGGTCACGGCGTTCTCCACATAGGGCTGCAAAGGGCTTTCCATCTCGGCCCGGCGGACGCTGAACGACAGCGTCCGGTCCCGAGGCAGACGCATGCTCAGCGCCGCACTGAGCGTGCGCAGGTGCGTGCTGTTCACCTTGGCCTGTTCGGTGCGGGTGCGCTGGTCGGTGTAGCCCAGCGACAGGCTGCTCATGGGCGTCAGGCGATGCGATACGGCCACGACCCCACCCTGCTGCGAGATGCGGTCGCCGAGGCCGAAGTCATCGCCCGGCAGGCTCACCGCGCCCAGACGCTGGTTGCGGGTGTGTGCCAGCGAGACACTCACCGTGGTGCGCAGGCCTTGCCACAGCAAGCCCAGTTGCTGCGAGCGCGACAAGCTGACCGCCGAGCTGAGGAAGCCCGGCGCCGACACCGCATCCGGCGAGAGGCCGCTGGCCCTCAAGGTTGCGAGCACCAGCTCCCGCCGCTTGTCGGCGTCGGGTTCCAGTGATGCCAGCATCTGGAACAGCAGGTCGTAGTTGGTCCGCGTGCCCAGCCCCCCCTGCACGCCGGGCGGGGACACCTGCTGGATGTCGGAAACCCGCAAGGACAGCCGTGCCAGCCGGTGTTCAAAAGCCAGGCTGTGGGTATTGCCATAGGAGCGGCGGTCTGCGGCCAGGGAGGCCGTGGTCCGCGGCGAAGGCCGCCATGTCAGCTGGACGCCGTAGGCCGGCTTGCGTTCCTTGGCCTCGCTGGTGAAGTTGTTGGAGTCGGTGCCGAAATTGACGCTGGCCTCCCAGTCGGGGTCCGGGCGATAGGTCAGCATGCCGATCAGGCGATCGCTGGCCACCCGTCGCCCGACTCGCGGCTGGGTGGACTGGACGTCGGCCATGACCTGCCAGCCCAGCAGCGTGCCGGCACGTGACGGCCGCAGCACGGCACCCGCGGCATAGCCGCTGTTGTCGCCGAGATTGGTGTCCTTGGCCCGGTTGAGCGTCAGGTTGACCTGTGACTCCAGGATCGCGGTATCACCCAGGCGCAGGCGCAGGCCCGGCATCACGCTGAGGTTGGCCACCTGGGTCGCATTCGGGTTGGGCAGATTGGGGTCCACGCTGCGCGGCCCGAGCGCGCTGAGGTTCTGCTGCGAGATGGTGGCCGCCGCCTGCACGAACATGGAGCCGTCGGCGGGCGCCCAGCGCAGCTGGGAGCTGAGCCGGTGGTAGACGCGATCCGGCTCCGGGGACTTCATGTAGTAGTTCCCGTTCAGCGAGTAGTCCAGATTGCCATTGAGCTCCAGGCCACGCGCCCGCAAGGACAGCCCCGGCGCCAGGGTGGTGACCAGGGCGGCATCCGGCGCATTGCTTGAGAGCTTGAGGTTGCTGGTGTAGCCCTGGGAGACCAGGACTCGCGGCTCCAGCGTGATCTGGCGCCGGCTCGCAGCACTGGTGCCCTCGGCGGCTTCCTGTGCACTGGCCGGCCCCAGCAGCCCGGCTGCCATGCAGACCCCCAGCACCAGCGGCGACGAGCGATCCAGCGTCTTAATGCTCATGTCCAGACACCTCGGCAGGCTGCAGGCTGGCAGAGGCGTCCGGCGACTCGCTGTGCTCGTAGCCGTAACCATAGCCATAGCCGTAGCCATAGCTGCCGTCGGCATCGACACGTGCCTGGTTCAGCAGCATCAGGCGGACGGGGCAGGACTCGATGGTGCTCAGGGCACGGCGGACCGCGGACTGCGGCGTGCTCTCGGCGTGCACCACCACCACGATCTGCCCCATCTGGGAGGCCAGCACGGCGGACTCGGTGGTCAGCAGCAAGGGCGGCGAATCAAAGATGATGATGCGGTCCGGATAGCGCCGGGCCATGTCGTCCAGCAGTTTGCGCATGGCATCGCTGGCCAGCAGCTCGGTCGCGCGGGCATGGGGCGTTCCGCTGGGCAAGACGGTCAGCTTGTCGATGCTGGTGCGCAGCAGTGCATCCGCCAGGTCCACGGATTCATCGAGGACATCAAGCAGGCCCGGGCCCGGAGGCAGGCCCAGCATGCGCAGCACGGAAGGGCGCGCCACGTCAGCATCCACAAGCATCACCGTGTGATCCAACTCGGCCGCGATGCTCATCGCCAGGTTGAGAGAGGTGAAGCTCTTGCCCTCGCCGGCCAGGGCGCTGGTGACCATGATCAGGTTGCCATGGTTGAGCATTTCCGCGCCACGTCCGGTGGCATTGCGGATCAGCGGACGCTTGATCACGCGGTATTGATCCGCCATGGGCGTCCGCGGGGCATTGGGCGTCACCAGACCCATGGCCGCCAGGGCTTCAAGATCCAGCTCGACACGCTTGGAGACGGCGGGCGCAGGCACGGACGCGCTGCGGGCCGCTGCCACGGCGCCACCCGAGGCGGTCGCGGACGATGCCACGGGAGCCCGCGGACCTGCCGTGACCGGCGCCGCCGGAAGGGGCGATGCCTGGTGGTCGCTGACCATGGGCGGAGGGACGGCGGGAGGCGTCAGCTGGTCGATGTCCACCCCGGCCTGCCGCAGCTGCTCGAGGCGCTGCGCCGCTTGTTCAATCAGACTGCCGGCCATGATCAAGCCCCCCGATTCGCAATGACGGCCATCGCTGCGATCCCGATGGCAAAACAGATGAACAGCAGGCTGCCCGCCGACCAGAAACGCAGCATGCTGCGCCGCGCTCGAGACGCCTCCGCCGGCGTATTGAGGCGGCCGACCACGCCTAGAACGGGCAGCTCGGTCACGTCACGCAGCTCGAGGGTGTCATGGAACACCGGGCGCAGCTGACTGGCGATGAAGGAGGTTCCCAGGCCAGCCGCCACCGACAGGCCCCAGGCCGCAGCCAACAGAACCAGGCGGTTGGGCGCCACGGGCTGGTTGGATGCGCGCGGCGGGTCGATCAGCCGGAAGTCGGCCACGCCGGACGCCACGTCCAGCTCGCCCGAAATGGCGGCCGATTCACGACGCGCCACCAGCTCTTCGTAATTCTTCTTGTGGACGGCGTAGTCACGGTTCAGCTGGGCCGCCTCGGCCTCCAGCTGCGGCGCGGTCTTGAGCGCCGACAGCGCCTGCTGATAGCGCGCCGAGTACTCCCCCACCCGCGCCTGCAACTGGGCCACCTGCACCTCGGTGGTGGCCAGCATGCGGGACAGGTCCTGTTGCACGGGGGTTCCCGTGCTGGCGCTGCCGGTGCCGAGGGAACCGCTGTTGTTGCGACGCATGTCGGCCAGCTCGCGCTTCTTCTGCTCTTCCAGATCCTTGATCAGCTTGCGGGTCTGGATGACGTCCGGGTGCTGGTCCGTGAAACGTTGCAGCAGCACGTCCAGATTGCGCTTCTGGGCGTCGATGCGGGCGTCCATCTCCGGCATGGCAAAGGCGGAAGGGTCCTGCAGAGCCGTCTGAGCCGCACTGTCCAGGCGGGCCCGTTCGGCGGCCAGCTGCTGCTTGGCCGCACTGCGCGCGTTCTCGGCTTCGCGCAGCTCCAGGCGCGCCCGGTCCAGCTGGTTGCTCAGCTCGCCCAGCCGCGAGGCCGCATCCTTGCCTTCGCTGGCGGTGAGCTCGAGATTGCGCAGGCGGAATTCCTTCAGTCGCGCTTCGGCCTCTTCCAGCTTGGCCTCGTAGTTCTTGATCTGCTCGTTGATGAAGGTGGTCGCCGTAGCCGTTTCCTTGCGGCTGGCGCCCAGGCTGGACTCGACGAAAATGGACACCAGCGACTGCACGACCCGCTTGGCGGTGTCGGGGTCCTTGTCGCGATAGGACAGCGTGTAGAGGTTGTCCTTGGCCGTGCTGCGGATGGACAGCTCGCGCGTCAGCATCTCGATCAACGCTTCCTGCTGGGCTTTGCTCTGGTTGCCCAGGTCCAGATCCGCCATGCGGACCAGCTTCTCCATGTTCGGACGGCTGATCAGCGTCCGGCTGAGCATCTGCACCTGCGTGTCCACGTTCGGCTGGACAGCCAGGCCGCTCATCAAAGGCTTGAGAATGGACTGCGTATCCACGTAGATGCGGGCGCTGGCCTCATAGCGATTGGGCAGCAGCAAGGCTGCCAGGACGCCCAGGCCCCCCACCAGCCAGGCTGCCAGAAGACCGGCCCAACGGTACTTCCACATGCGCCGACCCAACGTCAGCAACTGAGAGAATAACTGTTCCATTGTTGTCCGCTTGTCGGAAGCAATCAGCGGTGACCGCCTGCGCGACCACCGCCGTCAAGTTGCATGCCCGGCCTCGGAGAAACCAAGCCGGTCATGGGGCTTAGAAGAAGCTCTGGGGAATGATGAGGATGTCGCCAGGCCGCATCTCGACATTGGCGGACACGTCGCCCCGCTTGATCAAGTCCTTGAGGCGCACCGAATACTGCTTGTTGCCTTCCGACGAACGCAGGATGGTCGCCTCATTGCCCGCAGCGAAGTCCGTCAGCCCGCCCACGGCAATCATCACGTCCAGCAAGGTCATCTGCTGCTTGTAGGGAAGGAACTGAGGCTTGGCAGCTTCACCCACCACGCGGATCTGTTCGCTGTAGGGGCCGACAAAACTGGTCACGATCACGGTGACCACCGGATCACGGACATACTTGGACAGCTGCTTCTCGATGTCCCGTGCCACTTCCACGGGATTCTTGCCCTGGGCCACCAGTTCGTCGATCAGCGGCGTGGCGATCTTGCCGTCAGGGCGGACCGGCACCGTCATGGACAGCTCGGGGTTGCGCCACACGATGATGTTCAGGTTATCCCCGGCACCGATGATGTAGCTGTAATTGCCTTCACCCACCTTGGCAGGGGCCTGCGGATACTTGCCGGACGTGGCACAGGCACCGAGCAGGCTCAGAACCGCGCCGAGCGCGACAACGACGAACCCACGCAGGGCAAGGGCTTTGAACATAGAGCTGTCCTTCTTCGCTGATCTTCAGAAAGGGATGACTGAGCGCACTGCGGCCAGGCCAACGTACCCGGCAAGTCATCATGCCATAGGGGCGACGACAGCCCGCAAGCATTCCCGCGAGCCTCGTCGGCACCAGCGACCGCCAGCGTCCGTCGAGGGCCATTTTCCCAGGCGGAGATTGCACACCAGTCGCCGCGGCATGCCCATCCCTCGTATGAGTGCAGGACGCCAGGCACTCACAAGTGCTTACGAGTTTGTGCCGCGCAGCACTGGCCGAATAAACATCATCAGGAGTTTCTGCAAGGGATTGCCATTCCCTCCTGGGCGCCAGGTATAGCTGAGTTTCTGGCGGTAGGCATCAAACTGCATGGCCCAGGGTGCCGGACGCAGCTCACCCCGCCCCAGCAGCACCTTCAGCACGGAAGTTCCCATCACGCCAGCGCAAAGATCGCAGGCCATCATGGTCGACGGCCCCTTTCGCTCGGCAAAGTTGACAGCCAGCGGCTCCACCAGATAAGGCCGCTGCAGCATGGCTGGTGAAAGCCCGGCGATGAAACGGGCATATTGCTCCTGGCGAGGCTGGCCATCGACCTTGAAATACTCTTCGAAACTCATGGCGCCAGGCTTGAAATACAGCAGCGCCACTCCCATGCCCAGCGGGGCAGCCGTCAGCGCAGGAATGCCACGGCGCGCGCATTCAGCAAAAAGCAGGCGACGGGCATCGACGGCAAAGAAGTCGATGCCATCGACATAGACATCCACCCCGTCCAGGAAAGCCGCGACATTGGCCTCGTTGACGCCTTGCTCAAAGCAGCGAACGTCCGCCTCCGGGTTGATGCTTCGCACCATCTCAGCCATGACCTCAACCTTTGGCCTGCCGATCGTTTCCATGGAAGAACCGACCTGCCGATTGAAGTTGTGCACCTCGAATTCATCGAAGTCGGCCAGGCGGAAGCCGCCGATTCCCAGGCGCGCGAGCGTGAGGGCGTGCGCGCCCCCTACCCCGCCCTGCCCGGCAATCGCCACGGTGGATCGCCTCAACTTCTGCTGCTCGGCTTCCGTCACCCACCCGATATTTCGGGAAAAGGCCTTGCCGTAATCGAATCCGGACTGTTCTTGCATATGTTCTTCCCTGATCACCCCGCATGGGGCGCGTGCCTTGCTGCGTTCTGAGCCAAGCTTTGGACCATCCACTACCGCTCTCCAGTTTGCGCCAATCTTCGGAAGCTATGTCAAGATTCCAGAAGACCCGGCAATTCGCCAACAGGGAGACTTGAATGACTGAGCCCGATATGCTGGACCGATTGCTGGACATGGCCCGATGGGCCCCCAGCGGGGACAACACCCAGCCTTGGCGCTTCGAGAAGCGGGGCGATCGGCAGCTGCGCGTCCATGGTTTCGATACGCGAGACCATTGCGTCTATGACCTGGATGGCCACCCCAGCCAGATCAGTTTCGGCACCTGGCTGGAGACCTTCTCGATTGCTGCTGCCAGCAAGGGCTGGCGCATGAACATCGACCAGATGGACTTCAGCGATGAACCCCGGCCGCGCTTTGACATCAGCATCCATCCTGCAGACGGCCCCAGCCAGCAGGAATTGGCTGCCCAGATCGAGAAGCGCAGCGTGCAACGACGCCCCCTGCACCGCACGCCCCTCACCGCGCAGGAGAAATCTGCGCTCCAGTCCTGCCTTCCCGAGGGTATGGCCGTGCATTGGCTCGACCAGCGCTTTGAGCGACTGAAGACAGCCAAGCTGCTGTTTCACTCCGCCAAATTGCGCTTGACCATCGAGGAAGCCTATGAGGTCCATCGAGACATCATCGAGTGGCATGCGCAGTTCAGCACCGACAAAGTCCCCGACCAGGCACTGGGCGCTAGCGCCGGCACCGTGCTGCTGATGCGCCAGGTGATGAAGAGCTGGCAGCGTGTCAAGTTTTTCAACACCTTTCTGGCGGGCACCTGGGCACCGCGCATCGAACTGGATTTCGTGCCGTCCATTGGCTGCGCCGCACATTTCGTGATCCACGCCCTCAGGCCAGCACGCGATCCGCAGGACTATGTGGAGGCGGGGCGCGCCATTCAACGTTTCTGGCTCCAGGCCAGCGCGCTGAGCTTGCAGCTGCAACCCGAGGTGACTCCGCTGGTATTTAGCCGGTATTCGCGGGAGAGCCGCCATTTCTCCCGGTCTGCACACGCCATGCCAATGGCTCACGACATCCGCAGCCGGATGGAGCGCTTGGTGGGCACTGATCTGGCCGAACGCGCTGTCTTCATGGGGCGAGTGGGACATGGGCCGGCTGCGAAAGCTCGCTCGATTCGGCGCCCTTTGTCGTCATTGCAAGTCTGACGCTCGCGACAGGCATGTCGGCGCGCTTTACAACTCCCACCCCCTGAACCAGTTCAGCAAAAATTGAACGACGCAAGTTATTGATTTTTATGAAATTCCCATCTCTGGCACAGGGCTTGCTCATAGAACCGCAGGCGGCTCAGCGAATCACACAGCTGACCAACCTGAAACAAGGAATGGAGAGAAACATGAACTTCAAGCACATCGTGCGCACCGCTGCCGCAGCAGCCCTGGTCGCAGCAAGCGCTTCGGCTTCCGCAGGCTACGTGGTGCTGGATGGCTGGCAGCTGCAGACGCCGACCACCAACACCACGAATATCGGTCGCCTGAACCTGGCCAGCGGCACCGCCGTGGTTGAGCAGCAGGTGAATGGTCTGGGTCAAGCGTTCGTGGGCGCCAAGTTCACGGAAACCGGCTCGATCTATTCGCTGACCTACACCAAGGAAAACGTGACCGGTGGCGGCGACTTCGGCGCACCCACCATGCTGGGCGACATGCTGACCATCTCGTTCTCGAACGTGGCCGGCAAGGTCGTGGCCCTGAATCCGGGCGGCGGCTTCAAGTACCAGTTCACCTCTGGCACCTTCATGATGTCCGGCATCGGCGGCGCTTACGCTTCCGGTTCCATCGTCGGCCTGGGCGGCAACGCTTCGTCGACCGCTGTGATCGGTGGCTTCAACGGTGACTCCACCCTGCTGGCCATGGTGCTGAACACGCTGAACCCCAGCTTCGCCATCAAGAACAGCCTGGGCAACAATCTGGCTGCTGACATGGCCACCGGCAAGGTGCTGTTCCAAGCTGTGACCAACAACAACACCACGGGCTTCCTGGGCACCGGCGCTTGCTCCTTCGACCCCACCAAGGTGTGCTCCAAGGTGTCCGTGGCTTCGGGTGGCGACGCCTACCTGGTGCGTGACATCCCCGAACCCGCAAGCATCGCCCTGGCTGGCGTCGCTCTGCTGGGTCTGGGTGTGGCCCGTCGCCGCAGCGCCAAGAAGTAATCAGCTTCGCTGACCAAGACGAAGGGGTGCCGATGGCACCCCTTTTTCATTGGCCCGGTCATCCGCAGACATCGGCTGGCCCTTGTGCGTGACTGCTACGCCAGCCATCAGCCATCCAGCCGGGATATGGCGACCAAGCAGGACCCCACCACAGCGCCCAGCTGGACTACGCAGAACCTCGCCGCGAGCATGCCCCCATCCCGTTTGGTCGGGGGCCACGGTCTAAGGCGGTTCACAGGTCTCGATGCGTCTGCCCGGTTTCGAAGGCAGCGACGCAATTGCGCCAGGGCGCATCAGGCTCTTCCACCAGTTTGAAGCCGAAGAAGCGGCCTTGTTCGCCTTCGCGCTTGCGCACGACCTGTGCTCGCAACCTGGCACGCTCATGCTCGCCCAGATCGACCACCACGTCACCGGTGACTTCCAGAGCCAAGTCATTCCCGCAACGGGCCTGGAAACCGGCCGCGGAAATCTCGATGATGTCCAGCACACAGACGCGCTCGCCAGTAGCCGACACCAGTCGCATTTCTGCGGGGCACCGAATCGAATACCGCTGATGCTGCCGGAGCGGATGATGCTCCAGCGCCTGACCAGCCAGCATGGGGAGCACCTGACGGTACTCAGGGGTGTTGTAGATGGACCAGAGCAGAGCCTTCTTGCGATCATCGAGGCCCTGCAGGACCGGACTGAGCCGGTTGAAGAAATGGTCCAGCAATGCAGGGGTCAGCACCGGATCATTGGTCGTGAAATAGCGCCGGCTGGGCAAGATGATGTTGTCCAGCGACTGGCGATAAAAGAAGTGATGAAGGTTCTTGCGCAGGGGCCGGAACTGGTACACCGCCCGAAATAGCGCCTCAGACTGGCTGAGATCCAGGGTGGCCCCCACCGCGGGTGCGCCGTTCGCAAAGTCATAGGCATCGACCGTGCGCGCCTGCAGACGCTCAAAGAACAACAGGGCTTCGTACAGTTCGATCTTGTCGGGATTGACCGCGATGACCAGATGCCGGGTATCAAAATACTCCGTGCAGTACTGGTGCATGAATTTCATGAGGGGGAAGAGCACGGCCCCGCCCGTCTTGCGGAAATCAGGATGCACGGCGAGCGCAGAGATCTCGGCGATGTTGCCGCGCTTGCGGCGCACCCCGGCAAGATCGAACACGCTCTGGAGCGGGAATCCGAAGACGCCTTCCCGGATCATGGAAATCGTCCCCACTACCCTGCCCTCCCACTTGGCGCATATGGTGGTAGTGGTCGGCAGCGCGTGGTAGATCGTGATGCGCATGCCGGAGGGATCCGGCTTCATGAAGCCGGCAGCCACATAGGCATCATGAAGAATGCGGAAGCAAGCTTCCAACTCTTCCTGGGTTTCAGCGATCTTCAGCTGCAGCCTGGCGTCCGGCTGCGGGTCGCAATCCACCATGCGGCGATAGACCGCAAATCGCCAGTCCCTGGGCAGTCCACCGAACAAGGCACGCAGGCCCGTATGCAGACGTTTGCGCAGACTTGATCGCTTGATGGCGGCCATGAACGTTCCTCCCTGCCAAGCCTCGTCGAGACCTGAGCCTGATGCAGCTTACTGCAAGAAGGCCGCCACGAGCGCGGTCAACTCTTGCCCCCCGCTTCGCTAATTCAGAGTTGACGCTGCAGTTCGTCCTTGAGGCGCTTGAGCTCGCCAGGCAAGGGCGCCGCGTCCAGCTTGAGCAGTTCCGCCTTGGCACCGCTCTTGTCGCCCGTTTCCAGCATGGCCTGAGCCAGATGCAGCCGAGATGCGAGACCCGAGGGATTCAGCTGGACGGCCTTGCGAACGGCCTCCAAAGCACGGGCAGGCTCCTTGCCCGCCAGGTAGACCATCGCCAGGGTGTCCCAGTAGTCGTCTACATCATCACGAACCTGCACCGCACGCTGGGCGAACTCCAGGGCGCCGGACTTGCCCGTCTTCATCAGGAGCCAAGCCAGGTTGTTCAAAGCCGCCGAATGACGTGGCTCGATCGCCAGCACCTGCCTGTAAAGGGATTCGGCCTCGGCCATCTTGCCCGCCTGCAATGCCTGCGTAGCCAAGTGACTGAGGAAGTGGGCATCCTGAGCGTGCGAACCGGTCCAGGCGGAAGCCAGGCGCGCCGCCTCAGCTGACTGACCTGCCTTGAGCAGTACGCTGTGCAGCTTGATGGCCAGCATCACGTCGTCCCGCTGCAGATCCAGGGCAGCCCGGTACTGACGCGCCGCTTCCGGCCAGGCCTTCTGGGCGTAAGCGAGGTCGCCGTATGCCGCAAGGACGACCGGCTTCGCAGTGCCCGCCACTTCCATGTCCTTCAAGGCAGCCCGGGCATCCGCAAACTTGCCCAATGCCACCTGCACCGCGACCAGCTTGCCCACGACCTCCACATTGCGGGGCGCCAGCACCATGGCCCGTCGCAGGTCCTGTGCTGCCGAAGGCAGATCCTTGACCTGCGCGTGCACTTCAGCCATGCGCAGGTAAGGGTCCGGCGAATTCGGCATCTTGGCCACCAGCTTGTTCAGCGTGCTGACCGCCTGATTGACGTCCCCGCTGAGCGCCTGCACCTGCCCCAGGGCCAGCAGCATCTCGGCGCTGTCGGGAATGGCACTGAGCCCTTCCTGAGCAGCTTGCAACCCTTGTTTGACATCGCCCTGCGCCATGCGATGACGGATCAAAGCAAGCCTGGGTTCCGCAGCATCCGGCGAGGCCTTGATGGCCCCCAGCAGCTGTTGCTCGTACTCTGCGGCGCTGGCACCAGCACGGACGCGCAGCTCGATGGCAGCCATGCGGGCGCGGATATTGCGGGGGTCCTTATCCACCATCGCATCGAAACGCTTGATGGCATCGGTGATGTGTCCGGAGTCGACGTCCAGCAGGCCCAGGGCGACGGCAGCCTGGAAATGCCCGGGGGCCAGCTGCAACGCCTGCTCAAACGAAGCCCGGGCTTCGGCCAGTTGCTTGGCCCTCAGCTGGATGCTTCCCCGCAGATAAGGCGCGTCAGCCAGCTTGGGCTGCTTCTGCTGCAGTTGGGCAATCGCCTGCAGGGCACCTGCTGAATCGCCTCGGCTCAGCAAAGCGCTGATCAGGGCGAGGTCGGCGGTGTAGCCCGTGGCATCACTGCTGGCGAGGCCTTTCAGCGCGCCCAGCCCCTCATCGATACGCCCCTTCTCCAAGTCCACCACGGCCAGGGCCGTCTTGCTGCGGACATCCTTGGGGTCCAGCTCGACAGCCTTGCGGAAGGCCTCCACGGCCTTGGCCGTCTCCCCTTGCATGAGGTGGGCCTGCCCCGCCAGCGCCATGGCCGCATGGCTGCGCCCCTGCTGCTCCATCAGGGGCTGCAGCGCACTGAGGGCCTTGCCAGCCTCCCCCGCCTTGAGCAAGGTGTGAGCCAGCAGCAAGCGTGCCGAAGGGTTGTCGGCAGACTGGTTCAATGACTGGCTGAGGTACTTCTCTGCGACCAGCAGCGCACCGGACTGCGCAGCGATGGCACCGGCCAGATGCAGGAAGCGGGCATCCTCCGGGCCGAGCTTCAGCATGGCCTGGGACTCTTCGTTGGCTTGCTTCAGATCGCCGCCTTCCAGGGCCACCAGCGCAGCAACAAACCGGGTCTGGGGATGGTTTGGCAAGGCCTTGCGCATCAGCTCAACCTGCTTGCGCGCAGCGTCCAGTTCACCCTTGGTGAGCCGGAAGGTGGCCAGGCCCACATTCGCGCCGACGGACTTGGGGTCCAGGGAAAGCGCCTGATCGTAGGCCGCCACGGATTCCGAGTCACGCCCCAGGCCGAAGCGCAGGAACTCCGCCTTGGCCAGCCAGGCCTTGGCATTCTTGGGTTCGTCGGCCAGCACCTGGGACACGCGTTGCAGCGCCGTCTCGTAGTCACCGCTGTAGCCGGCCACATTGGCCGCCACGAGCAGGGTCCGCGGTTGCTTGGCGTCCAGGCTCAACGCTGACTGGATGAAGCGCTCGGCATATTCCTTGCGCCGCAACAGCAAGGCCGACTCGGCCAGGGTGGTCATCAGGTCGGCCTGGGCAGCCGGCACATCCAGCTGAGTCCGGGAGAATTCGCTGATGACCTTCTCATACTCGCCGTAAATGAAAAGGACCCGGGCCAGCGGCGGCACCAGTTGGTCCGCGGGATAGCCAAGTTCACGCGCCTTCTCCAGCTCGATCCGGGCGCTGATGGGGTCCCCCTGCGCCAGCAAGGTGGTCCCCAGCAGGAACCGCGCTTCCGCCATGGAAGGGTCGCCCTGCAGAGCGCTCTTCAGCTCGATCGCTGCACTCTTGCCGTCGTTCTTGGCAAGCATGGCCTTGGCGGCGGTCAAGTGTTGCTCGGGAGTCTTGCTTCCGCAGCCGCCAAGCAGGGCTGCCGCCAGGCCTGCGGCAAGAATCGTTCTGGAAATTGCCAGCAAAGCTGCCTCCTTTAGCGCGGTCTCTGGCCGCTCACTTCAATTGCAAGCGGTTCATCAAATCGTAGAGCGTGGGGCGGCTGACGCCCAGCAACTCGGCGGCACGGACGATATTGCCGTCAGTCCGCGCCAGCGCCTTGACCACAGCCTCTCGCTCCGCTCGCTCGCGCACCTGGCGCAGATCCAACTCTGCGTTGACAGGCTGTGCACCGTCATCCACCGCCCCGCGGATGGACAGGTCCGCGGCCGTGATGCGCTCATGCTCCGCCATGATCACTGCACGCTTGATCACGTTCTGCAGCTCTCGGACATTGCCGGGCCACTTCCATCGCTCGATGACGGACTGCGCATCCTCGCCCAGGCTCAAACCGGGACGCCGGAGCTCCGCAGCAAAGCGCTTCACGAAGGCATGCGCGAGCAGCACGGCGTCGCCCAGGCGCTCACGCAACGGCGGCACCTCGACCACGATTTCAGCCAGGCGGTAATACAGATCCTCGCGGAATCGGCCCTCGGCAATCAGGGCCTGCAGGTCCTGGTGCGTGGCACCGACCACGCGCACATCCACCGGGATCTCGCCCCGCCCGCCCAGGCGCTCAATGCTGCGCTCCTGGAGGAATCGCAGGAGCTTGGCCTGAAGCGCCATGGGCAGATCGCCGATTTCGTCAAGCATCAAGGTGCCGCCGTTGGCGGTTTCGATCTTGCCGACGGTGGTCTTGGTCGCCCCTGTGAAAGCGCCCTTCTCATAGCCGAACAGCTCGCTCTCGAGCAGGGCCTCGGGGATGGCCGCGCAATTGATGGCGACGAACTTGCCACTGCGGCGCGAGGCGGCATGAAGGCCCTGGGCCAGCACTTCCTTGCCTGTGCCGCTTTCACCCAGGATCAGAACGGTGGCATCGCTGGGAGCCACCCGCTCGACCATGCGGCAGACCTTCACCATCTGGGGATCACGGGTCAGCAGGCCGCCCAGGGCATCATGCTGCTGTTCGCGCTGCAGGCGACGGTTCTCATCCTGCAGTTCACGCAGGCGGAAGGCACGCTCGACTGTCAGGGACAGCACATCCGGATCCACCGGTTTGGACAGGAAGTCGTAGGCGCCCAGGCGGATGGCGCGCAACGCATTGGCATGGTCGTTCTGCCCGGTCAGCACGATCACCTTGGCAGCGGGATCCAGCTCCAGGAGGCGCTCCAGCAGCTTGAATCCTTCGCTGACCGAGTCCTGGTCGGGGGGAAGGCCGAGGTCCATCGTGACCACGGTCGGTTGATGGCGGCGGAACTGCAGCACTGCGCTGGCACCATCGCTGGCCAGCACGGCCTCAAAGCCGTCCAGTGACCATTTGAGCTGTTTCTGCAGGGCCAGATCGTCCTCGACGATCAGCAGCTGACGTGTGTTCTCGTTACTCATGCAGCATCCACCATCCCCAAGCCTTGGCCTTCCTGTGTCAAAAGCAGCGGCAGGCTGATTGTGAGGCGTGTGCCCTCCCCCACCACGCTCGCCACCTCAATCTTGCCCCCCAATTCCTGGACATACTGGAAACTTTCGAAGGCACCGATGCCCATGCCCGTTTCCTTGGTCGTCTGGAATGGCCGGAAGAGCTTGGTCTGAATGAAGTCCTCGCTCATGCCCACGCCGGTATCGGTGACGGTGACCACGGCATTGCTGCCGTGCCGATGCAGGCTCGCCGACACCCTGCCCTCCGGCGGGGTCGCGTCCAGCGCATTCTGCACGGCATGGCCTAACACGCGTTCGACGCGGTCCTCCTGGCCCCGGCACTGGATGGCCTCCAGCTCGCCGAGTTCCAGCGAACGCCCCTTCTTTGCCGCCTGAGCCTGCAAACGCCGAAGCAGGGCCTGCAGCTCAACGCCGCCCTGAGCTCCCAGGGGCCGCTGGCCATCGCGGAGCTGCATCAACAGCTGGCGCATCTTCTCCAGCGAGTTCTCGACCGTGGCCAGCATGTCGTCCTGGAATTCGGGGTTGTCGCGATGCTTCTGAGCGTTCTTCATCATCAGCGACAGCTGGGTGACGATGTTCTTGAGGTCATGGACCACAAAGGCCGACATCTTGTGGAAGGCGTCGAACTTGCGAGCCTCGAGCAGGGCCTCGGTCGCCTGCACCTGCGCGAGGAAGCCGGCGGCCTGGGCACTGGCCGTCTTGAGCAAGTCGCGGACTTCCCAGTTCACATCCAGGCTGGCACGCGAGCGCTCGAGCACCACAAAGGCGATCAGGCGCGGGCCAGCGAGCAAGGGCACGATCAGCCAGTGCCGCGGCTCATCGAGCAGGGCCTGCGGCACGCGGACCCATTGCTTGCCCACCTCGGTGCCGCCGGCACGCAGCTGGTCCAGGTCCAGAATCCAGCCGCTGCTGGACAGGAACTGGGCGAACTCGTCTTCCTCAAGAACCACCAGCGTGCTGCGGACCGCGTTGTGCCGCACCGCCTGCACAAAGCCGCCCTGGGTCTGCGAGGGCAACCACAGTGACCCACCCAGACTCTCGACCAGGTTGGCCAAGCCTTCGATGATGGACTGCCCCAGCGCCTCCGGTGAATTCTGCGAGGACAGCATAGCTGTGAAGCGCAGCCACTCCTCCCGATAGTCATACCGGTAGCTGAAGAAGTTCTTGCTGATGTAGACACGCAGCTTGGCGCGCAAGGCCCCTGAAAAGAACAGCAACAGCAGTCCGACCAGGGACAGAACCAGCAAGCCGATCTGCAAGGCACGGCCCCATCCACCGCCGGTATAGCGCAGGTAGTAACCCACGGCAGAAACCGACAGGAGGTACAGGCCGCTGAGGATCAGCGTCGCCGAATGGAAGACGGCCGCGCGCGACACATGCAGCTTGGCGATCCAGTCCTTGTGCCTTCTGGCAGCGACGAAAAGCAGGGGAACGGCAATGGCATGCACGCCCGCACGGATGCTCACGGCATCCAGGTCGGACTCCCTGAACAGGGCCATCTGCGAATACAGGTACAGATCGAAGGCAAAGATGACGCCCAGCGCGATGCAGACCGGCTTGGCGTTCCAGCGCGCACTGGCCTGGACGTTGTGATGCAGCTGCTCGACCAACACCAGGCCGAGCACTGCCAGCGCCAGGCAGTCAAAAGCGGCCCAATGGTTCAGCACGGCTCGCGGGGCGGGGAGCAGCTCGGACAGTCCCTCCAGCACGGCCTTGCCCAGCAGCAGCGCCAGGGCGAGCCACTGCGCACTGCGATGAATGAGGCGATCGTCGTCCGAGCTACGGCCCTCCTGCAGCAAGCAGCGCATGAAGCCCAGCCAGGCGAGGTAGCGCGCTGCATCAAACAGAGGCGGAAGCGCCTGCAGGATGCCATCGTGGGTCTGCAGCTCCTGGACCAGCCCTGTGGCAGCCCAGGCAGCGCTGCATAGCAGGCCCGCCCAGAAGAACCACGCGCCACGACGCTGTTCTCCCTGCAGACGCCTCAGCTGCAGGCCGTAGGCTGCTGCAAATGCCCCATAAAAAAGCAAGGCCAGCAGAAAGCCGGCCACGCCTAGATCAAATGACATCAGCGATGTGCATCAATGTATGAACAGCGCCGCGGCGGGGCCGCGCCACCCATGTGCCCGGACGCTGCTCAGCGAGCGCCCTTGCCAGTCAGGACCACCGCAACAGTTTCCAGCAGGATCAGCAGATCCAGGAACAGCGTGTGGTTCTTGACGTAGTACAGATCGTATTGCAGCTTCTCGACGGAGTCTTCCAGCGTAGACCCGTACTCGTAGCGCACCTGGGCCCAGCCGGTCACGCCCGGCTTGACGCTGTGGCGCACTGCGTAATAAGGCACCTTGGTGGTCAAGTCATCGACGAAGAAGGGACGCTCGGGACGCGGACCCACCAGACTCATTTCGCCGCGCAGCACATTGAACAGCTGCGGCAGTTCATCAATCCGGACCCGGCGGATGAAGCGACCGACGCGCGTCACGCGGTCGTCGTTCTTGCTGGCGAAACGCGGCTTGCCATCCTTCTCGGCATCGGTGCGCATGCTGCGGAACTTCACCACGTCGAAGGTCGTGCCGTTCAGGCCCACACGCTCCTGCTTGTAGAAGACAGGGCCGCGCGACTCCAGGCGTACAGCCAGCGCTGCCAGCAGCATGATGGGACTGCTGAGGACCAGCAGCAGACCCGAGAACAGCAGGTCGAAGCTGCGCTTCACGAAGGTCCGGAACATGCCCTGATTGAAGCCGTCGCCAAAAATCAGCCAGCCGGCATTCACATGGCTGATCTTGATCTGGGCCAGCGTCTTCTCGAAGTGCGTGGCGATGTCCACGACGCGCACGCCGTAGATCTTGCAGTCCAGCAACTCACGCAACGGCATGCTCCCGCCCCGGCGTTCGCTCAGGGCCACGACGATTTCGTCGACGCCCAGGCGCAGCGCAGTCTCGGTGAGGGTGCCTTGCGGATGAATGATGTCTGCCTGCGCGACGGCCGTCTCAGTTTCGTTGGGGCCGGCGAAATAACCCACGATCTCCGCATGCGGATCAGCAGAGTTCAGCGTCGCGCCCACCGACTTGGCCACAGGGCCAGCGCCAAAAATCAGGATCTTGGTGCGCGAGCGGGTATGGACCGACGAATGCGCGGCATAGACACGATGCACCATCACCGCAGCAATGGCAGCCATGGCTGCCAGGACCAGCAGGTCGCGATGAGGAATGGATGCCGGCACCAGCCTCGAGAAGCCATAGGCCAGCGGCAGGGCCACCAGGGTTGCCAGCAAGGCTCGGGCGCAGGACTGCGTCAGCGAACGGTTATGCGTGTGCTGATACAGGCCGGAAGCGGAATTGATGACAAACATGAAGCCCGCCAGGGAGAGCCCCTGTGAAGCAGCGAAAGGAATCAGCGCATCGGCCGAATCTCCTTTTGCCATCACGACAAGCATCGTTGCCAGGAAGATCAGGCCAAGGTCGAGCGCAACTTGCATCAGCGTGCGCCGATGAAGGTAGTGGTTAAAAATTCTGATCATGCCAATCCCCAAACACGCTTCCCGATCGATCGGGCTGCCCCCATGGCTTGCTGCGCCATCAGGACTTCGCCGGACTTGCAGTGCGGTGCATCATGCCTCCAGGCCTCTTCGATGAAAGCCCCCTGTTTGGAGGGGCGCCCCCTGAGTTGGTGCGGTAGTTCACAAGGGCGCACTGATACCTTTTGTTTCACCACGCATCAACGAATATGAAAAATGTCACGCTGAAATCGTATGCAAGCTTAGATGTGAACTGTGAAGGATTATTGACGAGCCCTTGGCGATGAAGGGCCGCCGCCGTCCGCTCAACATGAAACAGAAGAAACTTTTCCCATGACACGAGCAGCACACGATATTGGCGCGGGCAAGTGATACCCCCCCCGGCCATACCTTTACCGTCATGAATTGCAGCAAAAATGCCGCCTCGGCCTCCAGCTGGGGATGCTGGCAATTGCCATGCCGCCCCGGAAGCGTCTGCAGTTGGGCGTCGAAGCCCTACGGAGCCCCTCCCCGCTGGCATACACAGCATTCAGAGAGGAAAAAGAAAAAGCCCCGGCTGCATTGCAACCAGGGCTTCAAATTTGGCGGAGTGGACGGGGCTCGAACCCGCGACCCCCGGCGTGACAGGCCGGTATTCTAACCAACTGAACTACCACTCCTGATGCCGCCTCTTGCGAGCCGACACAGGACAAGTTTCAGAGCAATGCTCTCAAGCCTTGTCAAACTTGGCGTCCCCTAGGGGATTCGAACCCCTGTTACAACCGTGAAAGGGTCGTGTCCTAGGCCTCTAGACGAAGGGGACTAAACCTTCTACCCTGAACTGCGCGCCACCTATTCATAAGAATATTGGTGGAGGTAAGCGGGATCGAACCGCTGACCTCTTGCATGCCATGCAAGCGCTCTCCCAGCTGAGCTATACCCCCATTGAGTTTTACTCAATAACGGCGCGCCGTTCAAGCTTTATATATTATACACAGTATTTATTCACTGCATACAAATTGTTGGCGGAGTGGACGGGGCTCGAACCCGCGACCCCCGGCGTGACAGGCCGGTATTCTAACCAACTGAACTACCACTCCAAATATCGCAGCGTATTATAACCACAATATTTAACAAGTTTGCAATCTGTTTTTCAACAAACTGCCAAGCCTTGTCAAACTTGGCGTCCCCTAGGGGATTCGAACCCCTGTTACAACCGTGAAAGGGTCGTGTCCTAGGCCTCTAGACGAAGGGGACTAAACCTTCTTCCTTGAACTGCGCGCCACCCATTCATTTGAATTTGGTGGAGGTAAGCGGGATCGAACCGCTGACCTCTTGCATGCCATGCAAGCGCTCTCCCAGCTGAGCTATACCCCCATCGAATCTCTTCTTTGGGCAAACGCTACTCAACGCTCCTGCCATTCAAGTCAACCTTAGGTTAACCCTGCGAGGCCATCGCGCTGCGCTTTGTTTGTTGCGCCGTTCAAGCGAGAAAAAGATTATAGAACGCTTTTCAGAAGGAGCGCAAGCGTTTCACAACAATTTCTTTGTCGAAGAGTTCGAGTACGGCGTCGACGGAGGGCGTCTGGGCACGGCCGCACACCAGCACGCGCACCGGAATGGCCAGCTGCGGCATCTTCAAGCCATGGGCGGTGATCACTTCCTTGATCGCCGCCTGGATGGCCGCCTTCGTCCATTCCAGACTGACGAACTTGTCAGCCAGGGCCTGCAGCGCCGGGCGGAGGGCATCCGTCAGATGCTGGGCCCGCTCTTCATCACTGGCCTGGACATCCGTCACATACATCGACAGCCAGTCCGCCAGAGCGACCGTGGTGCTGCAACGGTCCTTGAACAGCGCGCACATCCGGGCCAGACGAGCCGCTTCCGGCACGACCTGACCCCGCTTGCCGAACTGCTGGGCCACCAGCTCGGCCAGGCGGGCGTCGTCGGCCTGCTTGATGTACTGGCCGTTGACCCACTCCAGCTTGGCGGCATCCCACTGCGCCGGACTCTTGGACAGGTGGCTGCCATCAAACCAGGCCACCAGCTGCTCGCGGCTGAACAGCTCGTCATCGCCATGGCTCCAGCCCAGGCGAGCCAGGTAGTTGAGCATGGCCTCGGGCAGGTAGCCGTTTTCTTCGTAGGCAGTGACACTGACAGCGCCACGGCGCTTGGACAACTTCTGCCCGTCATCGCCCAGGATCACTGGCACATGGCCGAACTTGGGCAGCGGCGCACCCAAGGCCTGGAAGATGTTGATCTGCCAGGGCGTGTTGTTGACGTGCTCGTCGCCACGGAAGACATGGCTGATGCGCATGTCCCAGTCATCCACCACCACGGCGAAGTTGTAGGTGGGCACGCCGTCGGCGCGCATGATGATGAGGTCGTCGATTTCCTTGTTGCCGATGGTGATCGGGCCCTTGACCAGATCGTCCCAGGTGACCGCACCGTCCACCGGATTCGCAAAGCGGATCACCGGCTGCACACCCTCGGGGATGGCCGGCAAGGTCTTGCCAGCGGCCGGACGCCAGGTGCCGTCATAGCGGCGCTTCTCGCCTCGCGCCTCCTGGGCAGCCTTCATGGCCTCCAGCTGTTCAGGCGTGGTGTAGCAGCGGTAGGCCTTGCCTTCGGCGATCAGCTGGTCCACGACCGCCTGGTAGCGGTTCAGGCGCTGCATCTGGTAGACGGGGCCTTCGTCATATTCCAGGCCCAGCCAGTGCATGGAGGCGAGGATCTGGTCGACCGAGTCCTGGGTCGAGCGCGCGACGTCGGTGTCTTCGATGCGCAGCACGAACTCGCCGCCGTGGTGGCGAGCGAAAGCCCAGGAAAACAGCGCCGTGCGGGCGGTGCCCAGGTGCAGGAATCCGGTCGGGGACGGCGCAATGCGGGTGCGCACAGGGGTGGATGCAGAGGTGCTCATTCGTGATTCAAGGTGGAAAGTCCGCGCAGCAGGTCATCGGTGATGTCATCGACGTGCTCAAGTCCGACCGACAGCCGGATCAGCCCCTGGCCAATGCCGGCCGCCTGGCGCTGGGCTTCGCTCAGCCGGCCATGCGAGGTGGTAGCAGGGTGGGTGATGATGGATTTGGTGTCACCCAGGTTGGTGGCGATGCTCAGCACGCGGGTGCTGTCGATCACGTGGAAGGCGGCGGCGCGAGCGGCCTCGGGCGTGTCGCCTTTCAGTTCGAAGGACAGCACTGCCCCGCCCTGCCCCGACTGCTGGCGCATGGCCAGCTCGTGCTGCGGATGCGAGGGCAACGAGGGGTAGTAGACGCGCGCCACTTCAGGGCGGGTCTCCAGCCAGCGCGCCACGGCCAGGGCCTGCTCGCTCTGCGCCTTCATGCGCAGCCCCAGGGTCTCGAGGCCCTTGAGCACCACCCAGGCATTGAAGGGTGACAGCACCATGCCGGCCGTGCGCACCACCGGGCCGAAGACGTCCTTGATCAGCTTGTTCGGGCCACACAGGGCACCGGCCATCACGCGGCCCTGCCCGTCCATGTACTTGGTGGCCGAATGCATGATGACGTCAGCGCCCATCTTCGCGGGCTGCTGGAGCGCGGGCGACGAGTAGGTGTTGTCCACCACCAGCAAGGCGCCCGCTGCATGGGCGATGTCCGCCAGCGCCTGAATGTCGCAGACTTCGGTCAGCGGATTCGTGGGCGTCTCGGCGAAGAGCAGGCGCGTGGTGGGTCGGATCGCATCCCGCCATTCCTGCAGATCGGTCTGCGAGACGAAGCTGGTCTCGACGCCGAACTTGCCGAACTCCTTGGCGAAGAGATTGATGGTGGAGCCAAAGACCGAGCGCGAGCAGATGACGTGGTCGCCCGCCTTCAGCAGGCCCATGCACAGCAGCAGGATGGCACTCATGCCGCTGGAGGTGCAGATGGCTGCTTCCGTGCCCTCCATGGCCGCCAGGCGGGCTTCCAGGCTGCGCACGGTGGGATTGCTGGTGCGCGAGTAGGTGAAGTCTTCCGACTGCGAGAAGCGCTGGGCCGAAGTCGCGGCATCCGGCTGTACATAGGCGCTGGTCAGGAACAGGGCTTCGGAATTCTCGCCATGCTGGCTGGGAGCCAGGGCCGTGCGCACGGCCAGGGTCTCGGGGCGCAGCCCCTCAGGCAACTGGGCGCGCGCCAGGCGGCGCGCTTCCTCGTTCTCGCTCATTGGGCATCGCCCCCGCTCTGAAGGGCGAGGCGCGTGCGGGCAGGACCGTCTTCCTCGTCGCCTTGGCTCTTGCGCTGAGCCTGCATGGTGGCGAAGTCCTCTGCCGAGACGTCGCCGGTGATGTAGGTGCCGTCGAAGCAGGAGGCCTCGAAGCCCTTCAGGCCCGGCCGAAGGGCGGCCACGACGCGCTTCATGGCATCCACGTCCTGGTAGATCAGGGCATCGGCCCCGATGTACTGGCGCACCTCTTCGATGCTGCGGCCATGGGCGATCAGCTCTTCCTTCGTCGGCATGTCAATGCCATAGACATTGGGGAAGCGCACCGGCGGCGCGGCCGAGGCCAGGTAGACCTTGTTGGCGCCGGCCTCGCGGGCCATCTGCACGATCTCCTTGGAGGTGGTGCCGCGCACGATGGAGTCATCCACCAGCAGCACATTGCGGCCCTTGAACTCCAGGCCGATGGCATTGAGCTTCTGGCGCACCGACTTCTTGCGCGCGCCCTGCCCCGGCATGATGAAGGTGCGGCCCACGTAGCGGTTCTTCACAAAGCCCTCGCGATAGGGCTTGCCGATCTTGTGGGCCAATTGCATGGCCGAGGGACGGCTGGACTCGGGAATGGGGATGACCACGTCGATCTCGCTGGGCGGCATGGTCGAGATCAGGCGCTGAGCCAGTGTTTCGCCCATGTTCAGGCGGGCCTGGTAGACCGAGATGCCGTCCATCACGGAATCCGGGCGCGCCAGGTAGACGAACTCGAACATGCAGGGATTCAGCGAAGGGTTTTCGGCGCACTGCTCGGTGTGGACCTGCCCCTGCGTGTCGATGAAGATGGCCTCGCCGGGGGCCACGTCGCGGTCCAGCTTCACGCCCGTGCCTTCCAGCGCCACGCTCTCGCTGGCCACCATCACGTCACCGTTGGCGCCATGGCCGAAGCACAGCGGGCGGATGCCGAAGGGGTCGCGGAAAGCCAGCAGGCCGTGGCCCGCGATCAGGGCGATCACCCCATAGGAGCCCTTGATGCGCTTGTGCACGGCACGCACGGCCTTGAACACGGCCTGAGGCGTCAGCGGCAGTTCGCGGGCGACCTGTTCCAGTTCGTGGGCCAGCACGTTGAGCAGCACCTCGGAGTCGCTCTCCGTGTTGATGTGGCGGCGGTCGACGGCGAAGAGTTCCTGCTTCAGCGCATGGGCGTTGGTCAGGTTGCCGTTGTGCACCAGCACGATGCCAAAGGGCGCGTTGACGTAGAAGGGCTGGGCTTCTTCCTCGTTGTAGGCATTGCCGGCGGTCGGGTAGCGGACCTGGCCCAGGCCTACATTGCCCGGCAGCGCGCGCATGTTGCGGGTGCGGAAGACGTCGCGCACCATGCCGCGAGCCTTGTGCATGAAGCACTTGTTGCCCTGCATGGTGACGATGCCGGCGGCATCCTGGCCGCGGTGCTGCAGCAGCAGCAGCGCGTCATAGATCAGCTGGTTGACCGGCGTCTGGGATATCACACCAACGATGCCACACATGTTCTCTTCCTCGACTTGTCGGCTTCCTGGGCTGGAAGCACTCGCTACGATACACAGGGCCCGGGCGCTTGTGGCGCTCAGGCCGGGATGAATTTGTTGACCGACTCCGGCAACAGGGGATGCAGCACCCGCAGCCCCGACTGCAGCCATGGCGCCAGCGCGGAGCCCTGCCAGGGCTCAGACTGCACCAGCGGCGTCATGCCCACCAGCAGGGCCACGAGCAGGCCGATGAACAGCCCGCGCAAGGCGCCGAAGCCGCCACCGCCGAGGCGGTCCAGCCAGGACAGCGGCGAGGCCTGGATCAGCGCGCGGACCAGCTTGGCCACCAGGCTCCAGACCACCAGGATGGCGATGAATGCGAGCACCAGCCCGGCCGCATGGCTCAGCGTCGGGCCCAGGCGCCCCTCGGGCAGCAGGTCCTGCACCACAGGCGCGAGCCAGGGTGACAGCAGGTAGGCGACAAGCCAGCCGGCAAGCGCGAGCACCTCATACACGAGGCCCCGCCACAGCCCCACGGCGACGGACAGGCCCAGGACGATCAACAGGGACAAGTCGACCCAGCCCATCGGATCAGAGCGTCAGCACCGTGCCGGACAGGCCGCCACCACGCAGCTTGGCAGCCGCGCGATCGGCTTCCTCACGACTGGCAAAGGGGCCCACGCGCACGCGAATGCGCTTGCCGTCCGGCGTTTCGATCGCCTGCGTGTAGGTCTTCAAGCCCAGCTTCTCGACCTTGCCCCGCACGTCCTGCGCCGCCTTGGCCTCGGCAAAGGCGCCCACCTGCACGATGAAGCGGGCGCCAGCCACGGCATCGGGCTTCTTGTCGGCAGGCTTGGGCGGCTCACGCCCTTCCAGCAGGGCCTGGGCGCGGGCGGCGTCGGCCTCACGCTCGGACTGAGGGCGGACATGCGCCTTGTCCTGTGGCTTCTCGGTGGCTTTCTCAGCCGGCTTTTCGGCGGGCTTCTCGGCAGGCTTGGCCGAGGCCTTGTCCTGCGGCTTTTCCGGCACCTTGTCAGCGGGCTTGCGCGGCTCCGGCCTGGGCTCCGCCTTGGGTTCGGGCTTGCTGGCGGCCTCCTTGCGGGCCTCGGGGTGCGTGTCCTGCCTGGGCGTCTCGGTGGGTTTCACCGGCTCTGCCACCGGCGGGGGCACTTCGTTCACGATGCCGGTGCCCTGCTCCGCAGGCGCTGCCGCGTGGCGTTCAGCGCTGGCGGCCGGCGCGGTGGCCACGGGCACGCTCAGGGGCGGCAGGCCGTCCTTCTTGGGGATCTCGATGGGCAGGTCCACCGGCACGGGTCGCGGCTGGGTCTCGAAGACCAGCGGGAAGGCGATCACGCCGGCCGCCACCAGCACCGCTGCGCCGATCAGGCGCCGCCTGGCGCGCAGGCGCAGCTGCTGCACGGCATCCAGCCCCTCGGCCACTGGCTTGGCCGCCGTCTTGTTGTCCTCGGCACGCTTGAAGAATGACAGCAAACCCATGTGTGATGCGGCACCTTGGAGAGCCGGAGATGGACGGCGCCAGGGCCGCGTGAGACAGGCGTTGGGACTCGGTCAGCCCGGTGGAGGGCGGGAGCAGGCTCAGGGCTTGGCAGCCGCTGCACCGGCCGTCAGCCTGGGCACACCGTCCTTCAGCACACCGCCCACGGTGTAGAAGGAACCGAAGACCAGAATTCTATCAGCGGGGTCCGCCTCGGCCGCGGCGGCGGCCAGGGCGGATTGCGGGTCTGCGTGCTGGGCGACGCTGACCTCCTTGGGCGTCTTCAGTCCTCCCTGCGCCTGCAGCGCGGCAAAGCGCTCCGCCAGGGCGGCGGCGGTCGCGGCCCGGGGCAGCGGCAGATCACAGAAATGCCAGCAGTCGACCAGGGGCGCGATGCGCGCGAGGATCTCCGCCAGGTCCTTGTCCGCCATGGCACCGAAGACGGCATGAGTACGCGGGAAGAAGCCCATCTGGTCCAGGTTCTGGGCCAGGGCCGCGATGGCATGGGGGTTGTGGGCCACATCCAGCACCAGGGCCGGCTGGCCCGGCACCACCTGGAATCGCCCCGGCAGTTCCACCAGGGCCAGACCGGTGCGGACCGCCTGGGCGCTGATCGGCAACTGCTCGTACAAGGCCTCGAACACGGCCAGCACGCCCGAGGCATTCAGCAGCTGGTTGACGCCGCGCAGCGCCGGAAAGGCCAGACCGCTGAACTTGCGCTGGCGCCCTGCCCACTGCCATTGCTGGCGGTCGCCGCCATAGCTGAAGTCCTTGCCCAGCTGGCGCAGATCGGCGCCGACGGCCGCGGCATGCGCCGCCAGGCTGGCCGGCGGCATGGGGTCGCTGACGACCACCGGCTTGCCCGGGCGCATGATGTGGGCCTTCTCCCGCCCCACGGACTCGCGGTCCGGGCCGAGGTACTCCACGTGGTCGAGGTCGATGCTGGTGATCACCGCGCAATCGGCGTCGATGGTGTTGACGGCATCCAGCCGCCCGCCCAGCCCCACCTCCAGGATGACCAGGTCCAGCGGCTCCGCCGCCAGGCGGCTCAGGATGGCCAGCGTCGTGAACTCGAAATAGGTCAGGGCCACCTCGCCGCGCGCCGCTTCGACGGCCTCGAAGTGCGGCAGCAGGCTGTCGGCATCGACCGGCGCCCCGCCCACACGGCAGCGCTCCTGGAAATGCACCAGGTGCGGCTTGATGTACAGACCCACCCGGTAGCCGGCCTGCAGGGCGATTGACTCCAACATCGCACAGGTCGAGCCCTTGCCATTGGTGCCCGCCACCATCACCACCGGCGCCTGGAAGCGCAGGCCCAGGCGATCCCGCAGGGTGTTGACCCGGGCCAGGGTCATGTCGATTTCCTTGGGGTGCAGGCGCTCGCAGTGGGCCAGCCAGTCGTCCAGGCGCTGCTGGGCGGCACTGGCGGGGGCGCTCTGGTGGGCAATCGGGGCGGTGGTCATGGGCGGGAGTGTCCGGAATGCAAAACGGCCAGGCTGGGGGCCTGGCCGCGAGGGGGCGACGACGCCGGATCAGGCGACGGCGTCAGAGCTCTGGCGCTGCAGCATGGCCAGCTGGCGGGCGATGGTCTCGCGGAGCTGACGGCGGTCCACGATCATGTCCACGGCACCCTTTTCCATCAGGAATTCGGCGCGCTGGAAGCCCGGCGGCAACTTTTCGCGCACGGTGTTCTCGATCACGCGGGGGCCCGCAAAGCCGATCAGGGCCTTGGGCTCGGCGATGACGATGTCACCCACAAAGGCAAAGGAGGCCGAGACGCCGCCCATGGTCGGGTCGGTCAGCACGCTGATGTAGGGGAGCTTGGCCTTGGCCAGGCGGGTCAGCGCGGCATTGGTCTTGGCCATCTGCATCAGGGACAGCAGGCCTTCCTGCATGCGGGCACCGCCGGTGGCGGTGAAGCAGATGAAGGGCGTCTTCTGCTCGATGGCAGTTTCCACGCCGCGGGCAAAGCGCTCGCCGACCACGGAGCCCATGGAGCCGCCCATGAAGTCGAACTCGAAGCAGGCGGCCACCACGGGCACGCTCATCACGGCGCCGCCGATCACCACGAGGGCGTCGGTCTCGCCGGTGGTCTCGAGGGCTTCCTTGAGGCGGTCCGGGTACTTCTTGCTGTCCTTGAACTTCAGGGCATCGACCGGGATGACTTCCTGGCCGATCTCATAGCGCCCTTCCCCGTCCAGGAAGGCGTTCAGGCGTGCACGGGCACCGATGCGGTGGTGATGGCTGCACTTGGGGCAGACATTGATGTTCTGCTCCAGGTCGGTCTTGTAGAGCACCGTCTCGCAGGACGGGCACTTGATCCACAGCCCTTCAGGCACGGTGCGACGCTCGGCGGCCTCGCTTTGCTGCATCTTGGGCGGCAGAAGTTTCTCAAGCCAACTCATGGGCAGACTCCTTCGTCTCAGGTCTCGTTTTCGGGCGACCCACCGCCTCTTGGGTGATGGGTCGCCGGGGTCAGCAGGGGCGTCAGCCCTCTTCAGCTGCGAGGCAAGGCGTCCAGCGCCTCGCGGATCTCGCGGATGAAGGCCGCCCCGGTGGAAGCCACATTATCGCGTGCTTCGACCTCCAGCAGCTGAACCAGGCGGGAACCGATCACCACGGCATCGGAAACGCGGGCCACGGCCTGGGCGGTGGCCGCATCGCGGATACCGAATCCCACCCCCACCGGCACCGAAACCCGGGCCCGGATGCGCGGCACCATGCGGGCCACGGCCTCGGTGTCCAGGTGCCCCGCCCCGGTCACGCCCTTCAGCGAAACGTAGTAGACATAGCCACTGGCCACCTTGCCGACGCTGGCCATCCGCTCGTCCGTGGACGTGGGCGCCAGCAGGAAGATGGGGTCCAGCCCGGCGGATTTCATCAGGCCGGCGAAGGCCTCGCATTCCTCGGGCGGGTAGTCGACGATCAGCACGCCATCCACGCCAGCCGCCTTGGCATCGGCCACGAAAGCGGCCTGGCCATAGCGCTCCACAGGATTGGCATAGCCCATCAGCACCACGGGCGTCTCGCCATCCAGCTCACGGAAGGCTCGCACATAGGCCAGCACCTGCTTCAGACCGATGCCATGGGTCAGCGCGCGTTCGGCGGCCTTCTGGATCACGGGGCCGTCTGCCATGGGATCGGAGAAGGGCACGCCCAGCTCGATGACGTCGGCGCCGGCACGGGCCATGGCCAGCATCAGCTCGACCGTGCAGTCCGGGAAGGGATCGCCGGCGGTGACGTAGGGAATGAGGGCCTTGCGGCCCTGCGCGGCCAGGCGGGCGAAGGTGGACTGGATGCGGCTCATTGCGCACCTCCCTTCGCGGGCGTGCTGACAACCACGGTGTCGGACCCCTTCACCGACTGGCCGCGACACGACGGCCGGCAGTAGAAGTCGGCCTTGGAGAGGTCAGCCACCGTGCCGATGTCCTTGTCGCCGCGTCCGGAGAGGTTGACCAGGATGTGCTGGTCCGGTCGCATCGTCGGGGCCAGCTTCATGGCATGGGCCACGGCATGGCTGGACTCCAGCGCCGGGATGATGCCCTCGGTGCGGCACAGGCGGTGGAAGGCGTCCAGGGCTTCCTGGTCGGTGATGCCCACATATTCGGCCCGGCCGATGTCCTTCAGATAGGCATGCTCAGGCCCCACGCCGGGATAGTCCAGGCCGGCGGAGACGGAGTGCGTCTCGATGATCTGGCCGTTCTCGTCCTGCAGCAGATAGGTGCGATTGCCATGCAGCACGCCCGGGCTGCCCAGGCTCAGCGTGGCCGCATGCTTGTGGCCCTCCAGGCCTTCGCCCGCGGCCTCGACGCCGATCAGGCGCACCTGCTCGTGAGGAATGTAGGGGTAGAAGATGCCGATGGCATTGGAGCCTCCACCCACGCAGGCCACGACGGCATCCGGCTGGCGGCCGATCATCGGTGGCATCTGCTCCAGGCATTCGTCGCCGATGATGCGCTGGAAGTCGCGCACCATCATCGGATAGGGATGCGGGCCGGCCACGGTGCCGATGATGTAGAAGGTCGACTCGACGTTCGTCACCCAGTCGCGCATGGCCTCGTTGAGGGCGTCCTTGAGGGTCTTGGAGCCCGAGTCCACGGGCACCACGGTCGCACCCAGCAGCTTCATGCGGTAGACGTTGGGCGACTGGCGCTTGACGTCCTCGCTGCCCATGTAGACCACGCATTCCATGCCGTAGCGGGCGCAGATGGTGGCCGTGGCAACGCCGTGCTGGCCGGCGCCGGTCTCGGCGATGATGCGCTTCTTGCCCATGCGCCGGGCCAGCAGAGCCTGCCCGATGGTGTTGTTCACCTTGTGGGCGCCGGTATGGTTGAGGTCCTCACGCTTGAGGTAGACCTGCGCGCCCCCCAGTTCACGACTGAGGCGATCGGCGTGATAGATGGGGCTGGGGCGCCCCACGAAATGCGCCAGCTCCTTCTTGAACTCGGCGATGAAGTCCGGGTCCTGGCTGTAGCGGGCATAGGCCTCGTTGAGCTCGTCCAGCGCATGGACCAGGGTCTCGGCGACGAAACGGCCGCCATAGACCTGGCCGTTCACGGGTCCGAAATGCCCACGGGCATCCGGCATGTTGTAGTTCGACATGATGGTTCTCTCTTCAGGGGCCGAGCCACCCATCCCGGGCGGGCTCAGCCGGCATCTTCAAGGCGGGCATCCGCTTCACGGACAGCCTCGCAGAACTGACGCATCAGCAGGGGGTTCTTGAGGCCCTTGGCCTCCTCCACCCCGGAGCTGACGTCAACGGCCCAGGGCCGGACGCGAAGAATCCCTTCGATCACATTTCCGGCATGCAACCCACCAGACAAAACGACTGGAGAGGGCACGTTTCGAGGAAGCAGTGACCAATCGAAGACCTTTCCACCACCACCATAGCCCTCGACATGGGCGTCGACGAGCATGGCCTGGGCGCTAGAGAACTGTTGGGCGAAGTCTAGCAAATCAAAGCCGGGGCTCATGCGTGCCGCACGGATATAGGGCCGCGCCATGCGCTCGCACTGCTGCGGCGTCTCGTCGCCATGGAACTGCAGCAGCAGGTTCGGCAGCGCCGCCATGGCCTCGGCCAGCAGTTCATCGCTGGCATTGACGAAGAGGCCCACAGGCGTGACGAAGGGCGGCAGGCGCCGCGCCAGTTCGGCGGCGCGCAGCGGACTCACGTGGCGCGGGCTCTTTTCATAGAAGACAAAGCCGATGGCATCGGCCCCGGCCTGGACGGCGAAGTCCAGGTCCTGCTCGCGGGTCAGGCCGCAGATCTTGATGCGTGTTCGGGTCATCGCTGCTCTCCCAGGCTGGACCGCGGCAAGGGCCTCACGGCAGCCAATCCATGGCCGCCGTACGCTCCGGCAAGCCCAGAGGGGCATCGTAGTACGGGCCGAGGAAGTACAGCCCTGCCGGCGAGAAGGTCGGCGCTGCCGCCTGTCGGCTGCGCGCGGCCACCACCTCGGCCATCCACTCGGGCGGCTTCAGCCCGCTGCCCACCGTGATCAGGCAGCCCATGATGTTGCGCACCATGTGGTGCAGGAAGGCCGAGGCATCGAACTCGAAGCGCCAGTAGGCGCCGCGGCGGTGGATGTCGATGGCGCGCAGCACCTTCACCGGCGACTTGGCCTGGCATTCGGCAGAGCGGAAGGAGGAGAAGTCGTGCTCGCCCAGCAGGTGCTGAACCGCGGAACGCATGGCCTCCCCATCGAGCGGGCGAAACACCCAGCCGCAGGCGCCACTCTCGATGGCCGGCCGCACGGCGGACTCCAGGAGCAGGTAGGCGTAGCGCCGCCCACGCGCATGATTGCGGGCATGGAAGTCCGCCCCCGGGAAGGCGCACCACTGAATGGCGATGTCCGGAGGCAGGTAGCGGTTGGTCCCGCGCACCCAGGAAAAGGGCTCGCGCAGGGCCTCGGTATCGAAGTGCACGACCTGGTTGAGCCCATGCACGCCGGTGTCCGTGCGGCCGGCGCAGATTGTGCGGATGGGCGCATCGGCAAACTGGGACAGCGCTTTCTCCAGGGCATCCTGCACGGTGCGGCCATTGGGCTGGGACTGCCAGCCCAGGTAGCCATCCCCGCGGTAACTGACCCCC
This sequence comes from Roseateles flavus, assembly GCF_039872765.1. Taxonomy (NCBI): domain Bacteria; kingdom Pseudomonadati; phylum Pseudomonadota; class Betaproteobacteria; order Burkholderiales; family Sphaerotilaceae; genus Roseateles; species Roseateles flavus. The sequence continues at coordinate 268,047 of NZ_JBDPZC010000005.1, forward strand.
AGGGCCACGCGCTGCGTCATCGAATCATCCTCACAGGAAATGCCGGGCCTGCCGCCCTGCCCTCGCCGGTCACAAGCCGCTGGCGCCCCGGCAACGGGGTCAGGTCTTGCGGCCAAGAAAAAAGGCGCCCGAAGCTCGGGCGCCTTGTCATTGTCGCGGACATTGCGCCGCGCTCGTGAGTGGGCCGCTCAGCGGAGCTCGTCCAGCATGGCCTGAGCCTTGGCGCGGAGGTTGCCCTCGGCCTTCATCACCAGTTCCTGCAGGACGTCCCGGGCCCCTTCCACATCACCGATCTGACGGAATTCCTCAGCCAGCTCCAGCTGACGCTGCAGAGGATCGCCTTCGTCGTCGGCCAGAGCGTCGATGGCATCGGCCAGCTGGTCAGCGGCGCTGCGGCCCGAGGTCTCCAGACCGTGCGGGTCCGCGATCGTGGCCGTGGGCGACGGGGCAGCCGTCGCCGGCAGGTCAAGGTCGATCGAGGACAGGTCGAAGTCCAGGCTCTGGGCATCCGGCGGCAGCGGGGCTGCGGCGGTGGCTGCATCAAAGTCGCCGAGCTCGTTGAGGTCGAACTGCAGATCAGCCGCGGCGGCCTGCGCCGATTCCGGCAGCTTGGGCGCGCCCAGGTCCACATCCATGCGCAGGGGCGCCTGGGCTGCGGACACCGGCAGCGCCTGCGTCGCCTCCATGGAGGAGCTGGAGCCCCCGAGATCGAGGTCCAGGTCGAGGTCCAGGCTGCTGGCCGGACCGGGATCGGTTGCAGGCGTGCCCATCATGCCGGCGGTCGCAGGCAGGGTGGTCGCGTTCATGGGCTCGGGGCGCTGCTCGGCGTCGCCTGCGGCCAGAGCGGCAGGCATGCCACCCGGCTGGTACAGGGGATGCTCGGGATCGATCTGACGACCCAGCTCCTGCACCTTGGGCCAGTCCTCGCCCTGGCCTTGCGTCTCGGCGTACAGCTGAGAAGCCAGTTGCTCGTAGGCCTTGGTGTCGCGGCGCTTGGCGTAGACCTCCAGCAGCTTCAGGCGGATGGCCAGGCGCTCAGGGTTCGCGCGCAGGGCTTCCTTCAGGATTTCCTCGGCCTGCAGGTCGCGGCCATAGGCCAGATAGACATCAGCTTCCGCCACCGGATCCACGTCACCAATGGCATCCAGCTGGCTCAGCGAGTAGCTCATCGAGCTCTGGCTGGAATTGCCGGACTCACGGGTGTCGATGCGCTGGCCACCGCTGGCACCAAAGAAGGAATCGGGCTGCAGGCGGCTTTCGGTGAAGGCGGTCTCGGCCTTGAATTCAGGACGGCGATTGCGCAGACGCATCAGACCCAGGCCACCCAGCGCCACCACCAGCACGCCGGCCAGGATCGGCAGGATGGGGCCGTCGGTCAGCGAGTCGATGAAGCTGGGCTCAGGTGCGGGCGCCGGAGCAGGCTTGCGCGGTGCCGGCTTGGGACGGCTCGCCGCCGAGGCAGCCTCCGACGCGGCCTGCGAGGCAGCGACGGCCGGGGCGGCAACAGATGCCGCCGGGCTCGGCACGCTGGCAGGAGTGGGCAGCGCTGCCGGCAGGGTCACGGCGGGCGCCGGAGCCGGGGCCGGCGCGGGGGTCGGCGCCGGATTCGGTGCTGGCGCGGGCGCAGCCGTCGGCTTGGTCTGGCTGGACAGCTTCTTGAGCTCTTCCACGTTGCGGGTCAGCTCGGCGACACGCGCGGCGGAGTCCTTCTTCTCCGTGTCCTTGGAGGCCTTGACCTCGGTGCCGGTCGAGGCGCTGGGCTTGCTGAGGGTCAGCTTGTCGGGCGCGGCGGCAGCAGGCTTCTTGTCCGCCGCCTCGGCCTGCACCCGCCCCTTGGCGGACTTGTCACTCTCGTCCTGGTGGATGAGGGGAGCGCCAGAGGCCAGGCGCTGGCGGTAGCTGTTGAAGTCGGCGCTCTGGGCCTGGATCACCTGGCGGGCTTCGGCCGGGCTCAGCTCGCCCAGCTTCTCGCTGCCAGGCACCTTCAGCACGACGCCAGCCTTCAGCCGGTTCATGTTGTTGTCGACGAAGGCGTCAGGGTTCGCGCGGTAGAGGCCCACCAGCATCTGGTCCAGCGAGATGCCGTCGACCTGCGTCTTGCCGGCGATGCGCGACAGGGTGTCACCCGGCTTCACCGCGTAGTCGCTGGCGGCCGTGGGGTTCACGGGAGCAGGCGCAGGCGCCGGCTTGGGCTCGGCACGAGGTGCTGGCGGGGTCACGGCCGGGCGCTGCGCAGCGGGACGCTGGCCGGGCTGGCTGGCGACGGCCTTGGAGTCCACCGGTGCCGCGGCGATGACCGGCGCCGTGGTGACCTCGCTGGGCGCAGACGGGCGGGCGAGCGTGGGCGGATCGAACAGCAGCGTGTATTCACGCGTCAGCCGGCCGGTGGACCAGTTCAGCTCCAGGATCAGGTCAACGAAGGGCTCCTGCACGGCGCGATCACTGGTGATGCGCAGGTAGGGGCGGCCGTCGGGTCGACGCAGGAGCTGGACCTGGGTGGAAGTCAGCACCGAATTGAATTCGACGCCGCTGGCGCGGTAGACGTCCGGCGTGGCGATGCGGACCTTCAGCGAACCGGCCTCTTCGGCCGTCATGCTGCTTACATCGATCTCGGCCTTGAGCGTCTCACCCAGCGAAGACTGGACTTTTGAGCTACCCAGCCCGAGGCCCCAGGCCTGCAAGCTGGCCAGAGACAAGGCGGCCACCGCAACGCGGGTCAAGGCAAAGCGCCCGAAAGCGCGAGAGTACTTGTTCAAGGCGTCCCCCAAAGCAACAAAGCGGGCACCCCAGGGTGTCCGCCTGTTTCGACGATGTTTGTTATGTGGATCACAGCCCTCGAGATGCTGTCGTACACGGCTTCAGCGCTGCAGAAATCACAACAGCGTCAAGCATATACGCCAGACAACTCATGCAAAGGCTGAATTTCACCCTTGACAAGCGTCTGGTTCACTACCCGTTACCAGCTGTCGCATGTGGGCAACGGGTAGCGAAGGCTGGCCGAGGGATTTTACTGGCTCAGCAGGATGCGCAGCATGCGGCGCAGCGGTTCCGCAGCACCCCACAGCAGCTGGTCGCCGATGGTGAAGGCGCCCAGGTACTCGGGGCCCATGGCCATCTTGCGCAGGCGGCCCACCGGGATGCCCAGGGTGCCGGTGACGGCCACGGGCGTCAGGTCCTGGATGGTGGCTTCCCGGGTATTGGGGACGACCTTCACCCATTCGTTGTCGGCGGCGATCATGGCCTCGATGTCGGCCAGGGGCACGTCCTTCTTGAGCTTGAAGGTCAGGGCCTGGCTGTGGCAGCGCATGGCGCCTACGCGCACGCAGAAGCCATCCACCGGCACGGCCGACGAACCGAAGCCCTCGCCCTGGCCCAGGATCTTGTTGGTCTCGGCCATGCCCTTCCACTCTTCGCGGGAGGTGCCGTTGCCCAGGTCCTTGTCGATCCAGGGGATCAGTGATCCGCCCAGGGGCACGCCGAAATTGGCCGTCTCGCTGGCGCTCAGGCTGCGCTGCTTGGCGATGATCTTGCGGTCGATCTCGAGGATGGCGCTCTTCGGGTCGGCCAGCAGTTCACGGACCTCGGCGTTCAGGGTGCCGAACTGCGTCAGCAGCTCGCGCATGTGCTGGGCGCCGCCGCCGGAGGCCGCCTGGTAGGTCTGGGTGCTCATCCACTCGACCAGGCCGGCCTTGTAGAGCGCGCCCACGCCCATCAGCATGCAGGAGACGGTGCAGTTGCCACCCACCCAGTTGCGACCGCCCTTGGCCAGCGCGTCCTTGATCACGGGCAGATTGACCGGATCCAGGATGATGACGGCGTCATCCTTCATGCGCAGGGTGGAGGCGGCGTCGATCCAGTGGCCGTTCCAGCCCGCGGCGCGCAGCTTGGGGAAGACCTCGCTGGTGTAGTCGCCGCCCTGGGCGGTGATGATGATCTCGCAGCGCTTGAGCTGCTCGATATCGAAGGCGTCCTGCAGCGTGGTTTCGTTCTTCGCCTGGGCCGGGGCCTTGCCGCCGGCGTTGGAGGTGCTGAAGAACAGCGGTTCGATCAGGTCGAAATCGCGCTCGGCCGTCATGCGGTCCATGAGCACCGAGCCGACCATGCCACGCCAGCCCACCAAACCTACGAGAGTCGTCATCTTGCTTCCTTTGTCATCTCACACCACAAACCCTTCCGGTCCTTCTCCGGCTCGTTCGCCGGGTTTGTGGAGGCGAGACGAACCGGAGCTGGATCAGCCCTTAATGGTTTTCGTCATGGTGGTGCCTGCCGTGACGGCAGCCACCACGGCATCACCCATCTCGCGGGTACTCACCTTGCGCGTGCCTTCCGAATGGATGTCGGCGGTGCGCAGGCCCTGCGACAGCACGGACTGCACCGCGGCCTCGATACGGGCAGCGGCTTCCGGCTGATTCAGGGAGAACTTGAGCATCATGGCGGCGGAGAGGATGGTGGCCAGGGGATTGGCAATCCCCTGGCCGGCGATGTCAGGCGCGCTGCCGTGGCTAGGCTCGTACAAGCCCTGGTTGGCCGCATTCAGCGAGGCCGAAGGCAGCATGCCGATGGAACCCGTCAGCATGGCCGCTTCGTCAGACAGGATATCACCGAACATATTGCCAGTTACGACCACATCGAACTTCTTGGGCGCCTTCACCAGCTGCATCGCGGCGTTGTCTACGTACATGTGCTCCAGCTCAACATCGGGGTACTGGGCATGGACCTCGCTGACCACGTCCTTCCAGAACTGGAAGGTCTCCAGCACATTGGCCTTGTCGACGCTGGTGACCTTCCTGTTGCGCTTGCGGGCGGCCTGGAAGGCGACGTGGGCGATGCGCTCGATCTCGGGGCGCGAGTAGCGCATGGTGTCGAAGGCTTCCTCGGCGCCGGGGAAATGACCGTCCACCGCGGTGCGACGGCCGCGGGGCTGGCCGAAGTAGATGTCGCCGGTCAGCTCACGGATGATGAGGATGTCCAAGCCGGCTACGAGCTCGGGCTTGAGGCTGGAGGCGTGCGTCAGCTCGGGATAGCAGATGGCCGGGCGGAAGTTGGCGAAGAGCCCCAGCTCCCTGCGCAGGCCCAGGATGGCCTGCTCGGGGCGCAGGCGGCGCTCCAGGGTGTCGTACTTCCAGTCGCCCACGGCGCCGAAGAGCACGGCGTCCGCCGCCTTGGCCAGGGCCAGGGTGCTTTCGGGCAGCGGGTGGCCGGCGGCCTCGTAGGCCGCACCGCCCACGGGCGCGGTCTCCATCTCGAAGGGCAGGTCCAGGACCTTCAGCACCTTGACGGCTTCAGCGACGATCTCGGTGCCGATGCCGTCACCCGGCAGGATTGCAATCTTCATGGTGGGTCAGTCTCGAAAATGGGGGTCAGTCGTCCGACAGCCAGTGGCTCAGGCGGTGCTCGCAGGCCTTGAACACCACATAGGCCATCATGGCCAGGAATCCGTTGAGCAGCAGCTCCAGCAGCTGGCGCAAGCCGCCTTCCAGCACGGCGTCCCAGCCGTGGTTCAGCAGGAAGCGCCCGTTGGCGGAGAGCAGGTGAAAAAGGTTGAGCGTGCCGATGCCGAAGGCAAAGAAGCTCAGCACCATCACGATGAAGGCGCGCCCGGGCCTGGCCAGCACCACGCGGCGGAACCAGGCTCTCGGGGCCAGCACGGCAGCGCCCTCGCCCGCCTCAGATCCGCCGGCCCAGCCAGGGCTTGACCAGCAGGCGCTCGGCCTCGAAGGCCTTGATCTTCTCGGCATGACGCAGGGTCAGGCCGATGTCATCGAAGCCGTTGAGCAGGCAGTACTTGCGGAAAGGCTGCACCTCGAAGGGCAGCTCGGTGCCGTCTGCCTTGATCACGACCTGGCGCTCCAGGTCCACCGTCAGCTGGTAGCCGGGGAAGGCGTGGACCTCGTCGAACAGGCGGGCCACCTGGCTCTCCGGCAGCACGATGGGCAGCACACCGTTCTTGAAGCAGTTGTTGAAGAAGATGTCGGCGAAGCTGGGCGCGATCAGCGCGCGGAAGCCGTACTGCTCCAGGGCCCAGGGCGCGTGCTCGCGGCTGGAGCCGCAGCCGAAGTTGCTGCGGGCGATCAGGATGGAAGCGCCCGCGTAGCGCGGCTGGTTCAGCACGAAGTCCGGATTGGGTTTGCGCGAGGCGGGATCCTGGCCGGGCTCGCCCTTGTCCAGGTAGCGCCATTCGTCAAACAGGTTGGGGCCGAAGCCAGTGCGCTTGATGGACTTCAGGAACTGCTTGGGGATGATGGCGTCGGTGTCGACGTTGTCGCGGTCCATGGGCGCCACGAGGCCCTTGTGGATGGTGAACTTTTCCATGACGGGGTCCTCAGGCGATCTTGCGCACGTCGACGAAATGGCCCTGCATCGCGGCCGCGGCCGCCATGGCCGGGCTCACCAGATGGGTGCGGCCACCCGCGCCCTGGCGGCCTTCGAAGTTGCGGTTGCTGGTGGAGGCGCAGCGCTCGCCCGGCTCCAGGCGGTCGGCATTCATGGCCAGGCACATGGAGCAGCCCGGCTCGCGCCACTCGAAACCCGCGGCGGTGAAGATGCGGTCCAGGCCTTCAGCCTCAGCCTGCGCCTTCACCAGTCCCGAGCCCGGCACCACGAGGGCCAGGCGCACATTGCTGGCGATGCGGCCACCAAGGCGCTTCACCACGGCGGCGGCTTCGCGCATGTCCTCGATGCGACTGTTGGTGCAGGAGCCAATGAAGACCTTGTCGATGCGGATGTCGCTGATGGCCTTGTTGGGCTCCAGGGCCATGTAGGTCAGCGCGCGCTCGATGGCGCTGCGCTTGACGGCGTCCTTTTCCTTGTCAGGGTCCGGCACGCGGTCCTCGATGGACAGCACCATCTCGGGCGAGGTGCCCCAGGTGACCTGGGGGCGCATCTGAGCGGCGTCCAGCTCGACCACGGCGTCGAAGTGCGCACCGGCATCCGAGTGCAGGGTGCGCCAGTACTGCACCGCCTGCTCCCATTCGACGCCCTGCGGCGAGAAGGGGCGGCCCTTGACGTAGTTGAGGGTGACCTCGTCCACCGCGACCAGTCCGGCGCGCGCACCAGCCTCGATGGCCATGTTGCAGACCGTCATGCGGCCTTCCATGCTCAGCGCACGGATGGCCGAACCGGCGAACTCGATGGTGTAGCCCGTGCCGCCGGCCGTGCCGATCCTGCCGATGATGGCCAGCACGATGTCCTTGGCGCCGACGCCAGGCAAGACCTGACCCTCGACCTTCACCAGCATGTTCTTCGCCTTCTTGGCGAGCAGCGTCTGCGTGGCCAGCACATGCTCGACCTCGGAGGTGCCGATGCCGTGGGCCAGCGCGCCGAAGGCACCGTGGGTGGAGGTGTGGCTGTCGCCGCAGACCACCGTCATGCCGGGCAGCGTGGCGCCCTGCTCCGGGCCGATCACGTGGACGATGCCCTGGCGGCGGTCGCTCATCTTGAACTGGGTGATGCCATGGCGGTCGCAGTTGGCATCCAGGGTGTCGACCTGCAGGCGCGAGATGGGATCGGCGATGCCGGCGCTGCGGTCGGTGGTGGGCACGTTGTGGTCGCTCACCGCCAGGTTGGCCGACAGGCGCCAGACCTTGCGGCCAGCCATGTCCAGACCCTCGAAGGCCTGCGGGCTGGTCACCTCATGGACGAGATGGCGGTCGATGTAGAGCACGGCCGTGCCGTCTTCCTCGGTGTGCACGACGTGCTCGTCCCAGAGCTTGTCGTAGAGGGTGCGTGCGCTCATGTGGGTCTCTCAGGCTGTGATGCGGCCGGCGGGTCAGGCCGTGCCGCGCAGGGGTTGGGTGGTGGCCGTGGTCTCGGTCCGGGTCTCGGGCGGGCACAGGGCGTCCACGAATCGCTGGACCACGGTGGGCAGGCGCTCTTGGCGCAGCACGCCCAGCACGTAGTCGCGCCGGGCCCAGTCTTCCTCCAGCCGCAGCTGGCGGACCTTGAAGACCTGGGCAAAACGTTCGGCCGGTGCCTGGGGCAGCACGGCGACGCCCAGGCCCGATTCCACGAGCTGGGCGATGGCATCGAAGCCGCGCACCTGCAGGCGCGCGTTGAGCGTGCGGCCGCGGGCCAGGGCCTGCTCGCGCATCAGCTCCTGGGCGGCGGCGCCGGCATGCAGGCCGACGAGGTCGTAGTCCAGGAGCTCGTCAAAGCTGATCGAGGCGCGGTCCGCCAGCGCATGGCCTTCGGGCACCAGCACGGCCAGACGGCCAGAGCGGTAATTGAAGGTCTGCATGCGGCTGTCCAGGAGCGGCGCGGTGAACACGCCGACATCGGCGCGCCCTTCCGCCACGGCGGCCTGCACCTCGGCGCTGGTCAGGTCTTCCAGGCTGATGCGGATCTGCGGGTGGGCCTGCGAGAAGGCCACCAGGTCCGGCGGCAGGGCCTCGGCAATGGCGCCGCTGTTGGCCACGATGCGCAGATGGCCCTTGATGCCACGGGCGAACTCCATCACCTCGCTCTCCAGGGCATGCAGCGAGGCATGCAGGGAGCGGATGTGGCGCACCAGCGCACGGCAGGCCTCGGTGGGCTCCACGCCACGGGCGCGGCGCTCGAACAGCTGCACACCCAGGCGCGTCTCCAGATCGGAAATCCGCTTGGAGGCCGCGGCCAGCGCGAGGTGCTCGCGCTCCGCGCCGCGGGTGATCGAACGGGTCTGTTCGATCGCCAGCACGAGGTTGAGGGTGGTGAGGTCGAGTCGCATGTGAGTGGCCTTGGCAGTAATTTAGTCTTCGCGGAAGACTTTGTTACTACCCAATCACCCAAACAAGCCTTCGCGCAAGGCGAAGAATACAGCAATCCCGCGCCGGACCCAAGCCGGTAGCGACGAAGGCCAACGGCCCCCTCACATCTGGCGAAACTTGCCCTGGAAGCTCTGACTCATCGCCAGGGTGCGCGGGTGGTCACGCAGGTGGATGCGCATCTGCCCCAGGCCGTGGCGCTCCACCCAGTCGACGTGGCTGAGGTTGACCACGCTGCCGCGGTGCACCTGCCAGAACTGCTGCGGATCCAGCTGGGCCAGCAGGTCCTTGAGGCTGGTGCGTATCCAGGCCTCGCTGCCCTGCGCCACGACCTGGGTGTACTTGCTGTCGGACTGAAAATAGAGGACCTCGGCCACCGTCAGCAGGCGCAGGGCCTCGCCCTCCCCCACCTGCAGCCAGCGCAGGGGCTGTGCAGCCGGCGGCCTGGCGAGGCGGTCCAGCACCGCGCCCAGGTCCGGTGGCGCCTGGCGCAGGCGCTCACGCAGGCGCTGCACGGTCTGGGCCAGGCGCTCCACCTGCAGGGGCTTGAGCAGGTAGTCGACTGCGCCATGCTCGAAGGCCTGCAGCGCATGCTGCTCGTAGGCGGTCACAAAGACGAGATGGGCCCGGCCCGAGAGCAGGCGTGCCAGGGCCAGGCCATCCAGCACGGGCAGGCGGATGTCCAGGAAGACGAGCTCGGGGCGATGCTGTTCGAACAGCGCCAGGCCCTGCCGGCCGTCGGGCGCCTCGTCCAGCACCAGCTCGGGCCACAGCAGGGCCAGTTGCTCGCGCAGGGCGGCACGCGGGAGGGCTTCGTCTTCGATCAGCAGGGCACGGGGCATGGGCAGGCAGGAGAGCTCTTGACACAAAGGCGGGTGCAGCCCGTTTCAGGGACGGCCCGGGGCGGCATCGGACGCCTGCCAGGGCAGGTGCAGGCTCGCCCGCACCCCGCCGCCCGGCCGGCTCGTGACCGACAACCGGGCCCGCGGTCCGTGCAGCAGGGCCAGGCGTTCGCGCAGATTGTGCAGGCCCAGGCCCGAGCCGGCGCTGGCGGCCGGGCCGGTGGACAGGCCCACGCCGTCGTCCTCCACCGCCAGGAGCCAGGCCGCGTCTTCGCCGCCTTCCGCCTCCCGCTGCAGCAGCACGCGGATGGTTCCGCCACGGGCGCTGGGCTCGATGCCGTGCTGGAGGGCATTCTCGACCAGCGTCCCCAGCATCAGCGGCGCCAGCGGCTGTGCGCCCAGGTCGCCGGCCACGACGGGCATGTCGACACGCAGGCGCTCGCCCAGGCGCATCTGCGCCAGCGCCAGGTAGTGCGAGGCCAGCTCCAGCTCATGGGCCAGAGTGGACATGGGCGCCCGCATGGAAGGCAGCGCCAGGCGCAGGTAGCGGTGCAGGCGCCCCAGCATGTCGTCGGCCAGCGCCGGGTTGTGACGGACCAGGTACTGGATGCCGGCCAGGGTGTTGTAGAGAAAGTGCGGCTCCATCTGGGCCTGCAGGGCCTTGAGCTCGGACTGCGTCACCTGGCGTGCAAGGTCCGAGAGCACGGCCTGCTGGGCCTGGCGTGCCCGCTGGCCCTGCTGCTGCCGCCACTGGCGCCAGCGTCCGAGCAGGGGAAGACCGTGCAGGGCCAGGGCGAAGGTCAATGGCGCCGGGAGCTGGTGCCACGGGATCTGCGTCAGGGGCCAGCCATACAGCCAGGTGCCGAGCTGCATCGCGAGCAGGGCGGCGCCCACTGCGGGCAGCGGTGCCCCCAGCACCAGCGCCAGGGCACTCCAGCGCGCGTGGCGGGCGGCCCAGGGGCCGACCCGCGTGCGCTCGCAGGCCCATCGGCAGCCTGCCAACCACAGCCCGACGGCGGTGTAGGCCGCCCACAGAGACAGGAGGTGCTGCAGCACCCAAGGCGACACGCCCCAGGCGCGGGCCCCGCCCAGGGCGGCGATGTACAGCGCCGTCGGCAGCAGCTGGCCACGGTTCAGAACATACGGAGCCAGCAGCTCCGGCCAGGCCTGCCGGCCTGCGGACGGGGCGAGGCTCACATCAGGTCCAGATTGCCCGGGGGCTGAGGCCTGGCCGAGTACTGTGGCACCTGCTGCAGCCCGGCGTTGAAGGCATCCAGGCGCAGCGGCAGGCGATCCACGCTGAGGGGCACGGACCGGCTCACCTCCTCGAAGCGCATGCGGGCGACCCAGACCTTGCCCTCGCCACGGACCAGCGGGCCCATCATCACCGCGCCGCCATTGCCTTGCGGCACATCGAGGGTGATGGCGAAAGGCTGCCAGCCGGCGCTGTCTCGCGGCTGGGCGGGATCACCGGTCGTGCCGACGACCAGCGGCAGTTCGCTGCTCTTCAGCACGCGGCGGGGTCCGACGAAGCTGGCGCTGTCGGGGCGCTCGCGAGCCTCCATGTAGACGCCGGCCCAGTGCTTGACGCCCTCGGTGCGGTAGAAGCCGCTCAGGCGCACGCGCTTGCCGGCATAGCCCGTGGCCCAGGTCGTGGCCGAGCCATGGGTGAACTCGTCAAGCGCCACCGTGCTCTGCACCGAGAGGGTCGGGGCGTCCAGGTAGGCGCTCTGCGGGTCCAGGCCGATGCGGTAGGCCGTGGGACCCGGGCCCGTGCTGGACGAGCCCCAGCCCTTGGCGTTCTCGAAACCTGAGCTGGCGGCGGCCATCAGGAGCACCGCAGCAGGCGCGGCAAACAGTACTTTCCAATCCATGCAAGTCTCCCTCGGGGAATCAACAGGCCTCCAGCATGCGCGGGACGGACCTGCCGGGTCGACAGGCATGCGACCAGCCCGCTTGTTCCGCGACGGGCGCCCCGGTCCGCGGACGAAGGCCGGTCTCCCGGGTCAGCCCAGCGCTGCCACCACCTCTGGCGGGGCCTGCACCAGCTCGATCAGCACCCCCTCCCCGCCGATCGGAAACTCCTCGCTGCTCTTGGGATGGATGAAGCAGATGTCGAAGCCCGCAGCGCCCTTGCGGATGCCGCCGGGCGCGAAGCGTACGCCGTTCGCACTCATCCACTCGACGGCCTTGGGCAGGTCATCCACCCAGAGGCCCACGTGGTTGAGCGGCGTGGCGTGCACGGCAGGCTTCTTCTCGGGGTCCAGGGGCTGCATGAGGTCGACCTCGACCTTGTGCGCGCCGCTGCCGATGGCGCAGATGTCCTCGTCCACGTTCTCGCGCTCGGAGACGAAGTTGCCGGTCACGGTGAGGCCCAGCACGTCGACCCACAGCTTGCGCAGGGCCTGCTTGTCCGGACCGCCGATGGCGATCTGCTGGATGCCGAGGATTCGATAGGGCTTGTGTGTCACTGAAGTTCTCCAGGGCCGACAACACCGGGGCACTGAGGCCTTGGGGACTCAGCGGCACCCGAGGATCCGGCTCCGCCGGCCCTGCGGGTGCGCCCCCTCGAAGGGGCCGGCGCAGCCGGTAGGGGGTGGTTCATTCAAATCGAAGGATGGGCTGATCGACGGACAGGCTCTCGCCCGTCTTCGCCAGGACTTCGGCGACCTTCACATCGCGCTCGGCCACGAGGATGTTCTCCATCTTCATGGCCTCGATCACCGCCAGGCGCTCGCCAGCCTGCACCAGCTGCCCGGGCTGCACGGCGATGTGCACCAGCAAGCCCGGCATGGGCGAGAGCAGGAACTTGCTGGTGTCGGGCGGGGCCTTGTAGGGCATCAGCTTGAGCAGCTCGGCGGCGCGGCGCTGCAGCACGGTCACGTCCATGGCGAAACCGTTGTGGCTGATGCGATAGGCCAGCGGATTCTTGCCGGTGCCGCGCTCGGCCTGGGCCACGAAGGGCTGGCCGTTGACCGAGCCTTCGAGGCGGATGTCGTTGAGGCGCGAGTTGCAGACGATCAGGTAGCGCTGGCCGCCCACGTCCACCGTGGCCTCGCCCTTGTGGCCCGCGTACTCGGCCACATGGACCTCATGATGCGTGTGCTTGCCCGCGCCTTCGCTGACCACGGCCACGCAATCGCTGTCGATGCGCACCTCATGGCCGCGCAGCTGGCCGCTGATGCCGGCGGCGCGCTCACGGGTCTTGCGGCGGATGAAGGCCGCCAGCGCCACCAGGAAGCGCGGGTCCGCATGCGGCACGTCCTCGGCGCGAAAGCCGCTGCCGTAGTGCTGGGCAATGAAGCCGGTGTTGAAGTTGCCGCTGACGAAGTCCGGGTGGGCCAGCAGGGCCGCCTGGAAGGGGATGTTGCTGGAGATGCCACGAATCACGAAGCCGTTGAGGGCCTCGCGCATCTTGGCGATGGCCTCGTTGCGGTCCTTCCCGTGCACGATGAGCTTGGCGATCATCGAGTCATAGAACATCGGGATCTCGCCGCCCTCGTACACGCCCGTGTCCACGCGCACACCGCCGAAGGACGCCAGGGCATAGGCCTCACCCTGCAGCGTCGGCGTGCCCTGCTCCAGGTTGGCGGCTGGCGGTTGGTACTTCACCAGGCGGCCGGTGGACGGCAGGAAGTTGCGGAACGGATCCTCGGCGTTGATGCGGCACTCGATGGCCCAGCCCTCCTTGCGGATGTCGGCCTGGCCGAAGGACAGCTTCTCGCCGGCGGCCACGCGGATCATCTGCTCGACCAGATCCAGGCCGGTGATGCACTCCGTGACCGGGTGCTCCACCTGCAGGCGGGTGTTCATCTCCAGGAAATAGAAGTCCTGGTTCTTGCCGACCACGAACTCCACCGTGCCGGCGCTCTGGTACTTCACCGCCTTGGCCAGGGCCACGGCCTGCTCGCCCATGGCCTTGCGGGTGGCGTCGCTGATGAAGGGCGACGGCGCCTCCTCGATCACCTTCTGATGGCGGCGCTGGATGGAGCACTCGCGCTCATGAAGGTAGACCACATTGCCGTGCGCATCACCCAGCACCTGGATCTCGATGTGGCGCGGCTGCTCGACGAACTTCTCCATGAAGACGCGGTCGTCGCCGAAGCTGTTGCGCGCCTCGTTGCGGCAGGAGCTGAAGCCCTCGAAGCATTCCTTGTCGTTGAAGGCCACGCGCAGGCCCTTGCCACCGCCGCCGGCGCTGGCCTTGATCATGACCGGGTAGCCGATCTTCTTCGCGATCTCGACGGCCTCTTCCGGCGACAGGATGGGCTCGTTATGGCCCGGGATCGTGCTGACCTTCGCTTCATTGGCCAGCTTCTTGGACGCGATCTTGTCGCCCATGGCCGCGATGGAGTAGTGCTTGGGGCCGATGAAGACGATGCCTTCCTCCTCGCAGCGGCGGGCGAAGTCCTCGTTCTCGGACAGGAAGCCGTAGCCCGGGTGCAGGGCCTCGGCGCCCGTGGCCTTGCAGGCGGCGATGATCTTGTCGGCCACGAGATAGGACTCGCGGCTCGGGGCCGGGCCCAGCAGCACGGACTCGTCGGCCAGCTCGACATGGCGGGCGTCCTTGTCGGCCTCGGAGTAGACGGCGACGGTCTTGATGCCCATCTTGCGAGCCGTCTTGATGACGCGGCAGGCGATTTCACCCCGGTTGGCAATGAGGATCTTCTTAAACATGCTGTGCCCCCGTGGTGAACTCGCCTGCACGACCGGCTGCGCCGGCCGCCATGCAATGTGTCGCCGACGCGACCGCGCCAGAGGCGCGAACACCCCGGTTGGCAATGAGGATCTTCTTAAACATGGTGCCTCCAAGCTGGCAGCACGCCAGCCTTCGATTCGAATTTCAGACAGTGGTTCATGGCTGCGACTTCGCTGTGCGCACCTGCAGGCAGCGCGCGACCCAGCGCTCCTGGCGCTCGCGCAGCCAGGCGCTCGTGTCGCCCTTGCGGGGGCCCGTGCCTTCGTAGCCGAAGCGCAGCATGGCCTCGGCCCGGCCGGCCTCCAGGCCGTCGACGCCCTGCGCCAGCGCCTCGCGCAGGTCACGACGCGCTTCCTTGAGCGGCAGGCCGTCAGCGCGGTACAGCAGGATCACCGGCAGGGTGTCGAGGTCCGCACCGCAGGCCGCGCGCTGTCCGGGGCTGCTGTCCGGCACCAGGCGTGCCGTGCAGCGCTCGAAGCCCTGCTCGGCCCAGTGCCGCAGACGCGCGTCGTCGATTTCGCCCGGCTGCGCCAGCTGCTCGCGCCACCAGGCCTGGTCCTCGGCAGCGAGCTCGCTGCCTTGCTCCAGCAGCAAGAGCATGGCCATGCCCTGCTCGCTGTGGCGTGCGTCCAGGTAGTCCAGGCTCAGGGCCGGCAAGGCACGCAACGCCACGCAGGGCGCCACGGCCTCGGCCGTCAGCGGTCGAGGGGCGCCGTGAGCCGAGGCCAGGCCAGCCAGCAACAGCGACAGCAGGAAGGACTTGGGCATGGCGGACAGGCGTCGTGCTTGCGCCGGACGGGTCAAAGCGGAATGTTCCCGTGCTTGCGCCACGGGTTCTCTAGCTTCTTGTCCTTGAGCATCACCAGCGAGCGGCAGATGCGCTTGCGCGTCTCGTGCGGCTGGATGACGTCGTCGATGAAGCCGCGGGCGCCGGCCACGAAGGGGTTGGCGAAGCGGGCCTTGTATTCGGCCTCCTTGGCCGCGAGCTTGGCCGGATCGCCCTTGTCCTCGCGGAAGATGATCTCCACCGCGCCCTTGGCGCCCATCACCGCGATCTCGGCATTGGGCCAGGCGAAGTTGACGTCGCCACGCAGGTGCTTGGAGGCCATCACGTCATAGGCGCCGCCATAGGCCTTGCGGGTGATCACGGTGACCTTGGGCACCGTGCACTCGGCGTAGGCGTAGAGCAGCTTGGCCCCGTGCTTGATGATGCCGCCGTACTCCTGCGAGGTGCCGGGCATGAAGCCGGGCACGTCGACGAAGGTGATCACGGGGATGTTGAAGGCATCGCAGAAGCGCACGAAGCGCGCGGCCTTGATGGAGCTCTTGATGTCCAGGCAGCCCGCCAGCACGAGCGGCTGGTTGGCCACGATGCCCACGGTCTGACCATCCATGCGGGCGAAGCCGGTGAGGATGTTCTTGGCGTAGTCGGGCTGCAGCTCGAAGAAGTCCCCGTCGTCGACGACCTTCAGGATCAGCTCCTTCATGTCGTAGGGCTTGTTGGGGTTGTCGGGCACCAGGGTGTCCAGCGAGATGTCCACGCGGCTGCCCGGATCGCCGCTGGGGCGGCTCGGCGCCTTCTCGCGGTTGTTCAGCGGCAGGTAGTTGAAGAAGCGCCGCAGCATCATGATGGCCTCGACGTCGTTCTCGAAGGCCAGGTCCGCCACGCCGCTCTTGCTGCTGTGCGTGCTCGCGCCGCCCAGCTCCTCGGCCGTGACCTCCTCGTGCGTCACGGTCTTCACCACCTCGGGGCCGGTGACGAACATGTAGGAGCTGTCCTTCACCATGAAGATGAAGTCGGTCATGGCCGGCGAGTACACCGCGCCGCCAGCGCAGGGGCCCATGATCAGGCTGATCTGCGGGATCACGCCTGAGGCCAGCACGTTCTTCTGGAACACGTCGGCATAGCCGCCCAGGGAGGCCACGCCTTCCTGGATGCGCGCGCCGCCCGAGTCGTTGAGGCCGATCACCGGGGCCCCGACCTTCATGGCCTGGTCCATGATCTTGCAGATCTTCTCGGCATGCGATTCCGAGAGCGCGCCGCCGAAGACCGTGAAGTCCTGGCTGAAGCAGAAGGCCAGGCGGCCGTTGATCATGCCGTAGCCCGTCACCACGCCGTCGCCGGGGATCTTGTTGTCGGCCATGCCGAAGTCCACGCAGCGGTGCTCGACGAACATGTCCCATTCCTCGAAGGTGCCTTCGTCGAAGAGCAGCTCGATGCGCTCGCGCGCCGTCAGCTTGCCCTTGGCGTGCTGGGCGGCGATGCGCTTCTCGCCACCGCCCAGCCGCGCCTTGGCGCGCTTCTCTTCAAGCATTTGTTGGATGTCGTGCATAACGGTCCTTTCACGGGGCAGTGCCGGGTGTCGCCGCGGGGGCAAGACCTGGCACCTGGGAACTGGAGGAGTCGGATGTCGGGGAAACCGGCCCGGCCGCTGCCGCCTGGCCATGGAAAGCGGTGAGAAGCGCGCGTGCGGCGGTCGAAGGTGCCAGCTGGCCTGCCAGCACGCGGGCCGTGGTGTCGGGCAGTTGGGCGCGGACCGAAGTGTCTGCCATGAAGGCCGCCTTGAGCCCGCTCTGGATGCGTTCCCACATCCAGGCCAGGGCCTGCTGCTGGCGCTTCTCGGCCCAACGGCCGGCGGCGGTCTGCAGCTGCCGGAACTGCTCGACGGCAGCCCAGAACTCGCTGAGGCCCTGGAACTTGAGCGCACTGAGCTGCAGGGCCTTGGGGTGCCACAGCGTCTCGTCATGCGCCGCGTGCTCGGGCCGCCCGTGCATCCCGAGCAGGCGCAACGAGGACATGATCTGGGCCTGCGCCCGCGTCGCCGCGGCGGGGTCCACATCGGCCTTGTTGATCACCACGAGGTCCGCCAGCTCCATCACGCCCTTCTTGATGGCCTGGAGCTCGTCGCCGGCATTGGGCAGCTGCAGCAGCACGTACATGTCCGTCATGCCGGCCACGGCGGTCTCGCTCTGGCCCACGCCCACGGTCTCGACGATGACGATGTCAAAGCCCGCGGCCTCGCAGACCAGCATGGCCTCGCGCGTCTTCTCGGCCACGCCGCCCAGGGTGCCGCTGCTGGGGCTGGGGCGGATGTAGGCGCGCTCGTCCATGGAGAGGCGCTCCATGCGGGTCTTGTCCCCGAGGATGGAGCCGCCCGAGACCGTGCTGGAGGGGTCGACGGCCAGCACCGCCACGCGGTGACCGCGCTCGATCAGGAACAGACCCAGGGCCTCGATGAAGGTGCTCTTGCCCACCCCCGGCACGCCGGAGATCCCGAGGCGCAGCGAGCGGCCCGTGTGCGGCAGCAACTCGCCCAGCAGGGTGTCGGCCAGGGCGCGGTGGTCGGCCCGGGTGGACTCCAGCAGCGTGATGGACTTGGCCATGGCACGGCGCTGGGCCGGGCCAGGCGCGCTGACGATGGCTTGAGCCAGCGAGCTTGATGACATCGAGCTCCCCATCACCATGCCCACGCGCCCCAGCGTCGGGCTGTCGCCAATCCAGCGGCGTCCCGGGATCCGGCTTTGCCGAGCCCTGGGATGCGCCCCCTGGAGGGGGCCGGCGTAGCCGGTACGGGGGGAGTCATGCCAGTGCTTTGCGGATCTGCTCCAGCACGTCCTTGGCGCTGGCCGGAATGGGCGTGCCGGGGCCGTAGATGCCCTTGACGCCGGCTTCGTAGAGGTAGTCGTAGTCCTGCTGCGGGATCACGCCGCCGACGAAGACGATGATGTCGTCCGCGCCCTGCTTGCGCAGTTCCGCGATGATGGCCGGCACCAGGGTCTTGTGGCCCGCGGCGAGGGTCGAGACACCCACGGCGTGCACGTCGTTCTCGATGGCCTGGCGGGCGCATTCCTCGGGGGTCTGGAACAGCGGGCCCATGTCCACGTCGAAGCCCAGGTCGGCATAGGCCGTGGCCACGACCTTGGCGCCGCGGTCATGCCCGTCCTGGCCCAGCTTGGCGATCATCACGCGCGGCCGGCGGCCCTGTTCCTCGGCAAAGGCCTGGATCTCGGCCTGCAGCTTGGCCCAACCCTCGGCGGAATCGTAGGCAGCGGCATACACCCCGGTCACCTTCTGCGTGTCGGCACGGTGGCGACCATACACCGACTCCAGCGCATCCGACACCTCGCCCACCGTGGCGCGCAGGCGGATGGCCTTGATCGAGAGGTCCAGCAGATTGCCCTGGCCGGACTTCGCGGCCTCGGTCAGCGCGGCCAGCGCGGCCTGCACGGCGGCGGTGTCGCGGCTGGCCTTGATGGACTGCAGGCGGGCGATCTGGGCGTCGCGCACCTTGAGGTTGTCCACCTCCAGGATCTCGACCGGGTCTTCCTTGGCCAGGCGGTACTTGTTGACGCCCACGATGACGTCCTTGCCGGAGTCGATGCGGGCCTGCTTCTCGGCCGCGCTGGCCTCGATCTTGAGCTTGGCCCAGCCGGAGTCCACCGCCTTGGTCATGCCGCCCATGGCCTCGACTTCCTCGATGATGGACCAGGCCTTGTCGGCCATGTCCTGTGTGAGCGACTCCATCAGGTAGCTGCCAGCCCAGGGGTCGACGACGTTGGTGATGTGGGTCTCTTCCTGGATGATCAGCTGCGTGTTGCGGGCGATGCGGGCGCTGAACTCGGTGGGCAGGGCGATGGCCTCGTCCAGCGAGTTGGTGTGCAGGCTCTGCGTGCCGCCGAACACCGCCGCCATGGCCTCGATGGTGGTGCGCACCACGTTGTTGTAGGGGTCCTGCTCGGTGAGGGACCAGCCCGAAGTCTGCGAGTGCGTGCGCAGCATCAGGCTCTTGGGGTTCTTGGCATTGAAGCCCTTCATGATCCGGCACCACAGCAGGCGCGCCGCCCGCATCTTGGCGATCTCCAGATAGAAGTTCATGCCCACGGCCCAGAAGAAGGACAGCCGGCCTGCGAAGTCGTCCACGTCGAGGCCCTTGGCCAGGGCGGTCTTCACGTATTCCTTGCCGTCGGCCAGGGTGAAGGCCAGCTCCAGCGCCTGGTTGGCGCCCGCTTCCTGCATGTGATAGCCCGAAATCGAGATCGAGTTGAACTTGGGCATGTTCTGGCTCGTGTACTCGATGATGTCGCCGATGATCTTCATCGACGGCTCGGGCGGGTAGATGTAGGTGTTGCGGACCATGAACTCCTTGAGGATGTCGTTCTGGATGGTGCCGCTCAACTTGTCTTGCGAAACGCCCTGCTCCTCCGCCGCGACCACATAGCCGGCCAGCACGGGCAGCACGGCGCCGTTCATGGTCATGGAGACGGAGACCTTGTCCAGCGGGATGCCGTCAAAGAGGATCTTCATGTCTTCCACGGAGTCGATGGCCACGCCGGCCTTGCCCACGTCGCCCGTCACGCGGGGGTGATCGCTGTCATAGCCGCGGTGGGTGGCCAGGTCGAAGGCCACGGAAACGCCCTGCCCGCCCGCGGCCAGCGCCTTGCGGTAGAAAGCATTGGATTCCTCGGCCGTGGAGAAGCCGGCGTACTGGCGGATGGTCCAGGGGCGCACCGCGTACATGGTGGCCTGCGGGCCGCGCAGGAAGGGCTCGAAGCCCGGCAGGGTGTCGGCATGCGGCAGATTCGCGGTGTCCGCCGCGGTGTAGAGCGGCTTGACGGTGAGGCCCTCGGGCGTCACCCAGTTCAGGGCCGAGACATCGCCCCCGGGGGCCGACTTGGCGGCGGCCTTGTGCCACTGCTCCAGCGTGGCGGCGGCGAATTCTTGCTTGGCGTTGGACGAATCAGACATTGACAACTCCTGAAGGCCTCGCATCATAGCGCCTTCGTTATTCATAATTATGAATGCAAATTTGACTACACTCTGACAGCATCGGCCTTGCGCAGCAGCTTGCGTGCTGCGGGCCCATCCGACGTCCAACTCTGCAGCCCACCATGCCGGCCACCTCCCCGTTTGCCCAGCGTCCGCTCTATGAGGAAGTGGCCGAGCAGCTGCGCCAGCGCATCTTCGGCCGGCTGCTGGAGCCCGGCAGCTGGATCGACGAGCTCAAGCTCTGCGGCGAGCTGGGCATCAGCCGCACGCCCATGCGCGAGGCGCTGAAGGTGCTGGCCGTCGAGGGCCTGGTGACCATGCGACCCCGCCGCGGCGCCTACGTGACCGAGATGTCCGAGCGCGACGTGCGCGAGGCCTACCAGTTGCTGGCACTGCTGGAGAGCGATGCCGCCGCGCGCGTGGCCGAGCGGGCCACCGGCGCGGAGCTGGCGGAGCTGCAGACCCTGCACGCGCAGCTGGAGGCCGCCATTGGCGAGCGCGAGCGCTTCTTCGCCCTCAACGAGGCTTTCCACCTGCGCCTGCTGGAGCTGGAGGGCAACCGCTGGCGGCAGCAGATCGTCACCGACCTGCGCCGCGTGATGAAGCTCAACCGCCACCACTCCCTCTTCAAGCAGGGCCGCCTGGCCGAGTCCCTGCAGGAGCACCGGGACCTGATGCATGCCCTCATCGAACGCCGGCCCGAGCAGGTGGCTCAGCGCATGAGGCTGCATTTCGAGAATGGGCTGAATGCGGCGGCGCCGCAGGGGGCTTGACTCATGCGCCCTAGGCATCATCCCTTTCCAGCGTTTCGCGCAACGAGCCCTCCGCACGAACCTCCGGTGCATGAGCCGGGATACGGGGGCAGGGGATTGCGCAGGTAAAAGGGGGAGGACCGCAACGCGGTGCGCAGGACACGGAGCAATCCCCTGCCCTCGCGTCCCGGCGACGCTCCACCCCGGCCAGCGAAGCGCCCCGTCCCCAAACGCTGGAAATGCCCCCTCCCCCGCCCCGTCCAGGATGGATCACCCCCCGCCACCCAGGGCAGACTCCCGGTATGCAGCCCCGCCCGCAGGTGCCGCTGCCACGTCGTCCACGGACAGGAGCCCCTCCCATGCTCAGCAACGAAGAACTGGCCCAGGCCGCCAAGGAATGGTGGTACTACACCGTCGAGCTCTCCCCCGGCCTCGTCGCCCAGGGCACCTATCCGCCCGACTTCCCCTACATGCCCCGCATGCTGATGCGCCAGGCCCATCTCCAGGGCCAGGACTGCCTGGACCTGGGCAGCATGGAAGGCGTGATCCCCGTGCTGATGAACCGCAAGGGCGCCCGCCGCGTGCTCGCCACCGACGCCGTGCCCCACTGCGCCCAGAAGATGGACTGGCTCAAGAAGGTCTACAAGGCCGACTGGGACTTCCGTGAGGTCGGGCTGATGTACGACCTGCACCAGAAGCTGGCCGACGAAGGCAGCTTCGACTACGTCAACCTCTCCGGCGTGCTCTACCACGTGTTCTCGCCCATGCACACGCTGGCCTGTGCCCGCCCGCTGGTGAAGAAGAACGGACTCTTCATGCTCTCGACCAATGTCGTCAACGAGCAGTCCGACGTGATGCACTTCAACACCGCCGGCAAGCTGCAGACCGAGCCCAACACCTTCTGGTACCCCTCGATCCCGCTGCTGGAGTACATGCTGCGCTACTTCAACTTCGCGCCCATCGACTGCCTCTACAGCCGCCACCCCTCCGATGCCGCCCTCTATGTGCCGGGCAAGGAGTGCGGTTTCATCTCCATCGTCTGCCGCGCCGTGGACCGCGGCACCGCCCTGCCTGCCGATGACAGCTGGGCCCGCCGCTCCATGCTGGGATCCTGGGAGTACACCGGCCTGTCGCCCCAGAAGCACGGCGCCGAGCAGCCCGTGTCCACCATCGGCTACGACGTGCCCGAGGCCCTGCAGGCCCAGGTCGCGCAGAAGGGCTCGATCGACCTCTACCTGGCCGTCAACGAGCACGGCCGCCGCGTCGTGCGCGCCACCCGGGCGCAGGACACCTACCTGCTGCGCCTCAACGACGAGTCTTGATGCGCGTCAAGCCATGACAAAGGGCGCACGAAGCGCCCTTTTCCTTTTCATGCCGACCCGATGATCGCTCAGTCCTGGGGCACCGGCCCCAGCACCCTCGCCGGGTTGCCGCCCACCAGGGTCATGGGCGGCGCCTCGAAGCCCGGCGTCACCACGGCGCCGGCGGCGATGATGCAGCCGTCGCCGATCTTCACGCCCTTGAGGAGGGTCACCCGCGCGCCGATGAAGACCTGATTGCCGATCTCCACCCCACGCGGCGTCGGGTCCGGCGAGCGGCGGTGCGCCAGGCGCAGGTCGTGCAGATGGCTGTCGAAGACCTGCAGCTCCTGGCCTACGAGGCAGTCCGCCCCGAAGCGGATGAAGGCGCCCTCCGAGATCAGCACGCAGCGGTTGTTGAAGACCGTGCCCGGGCCGATGTCGATCAGCGACTCCGGCGTGCGGGACTCGAAGTAGCTGCAGGACAAGCTGCCCGGCGAGCGCGGCACGCCGAAGACGGCCCGGTTGCTGAGCCTGAAGGCCCCGGCGCCCTTGAAGACCGTGGGCGTCAGGACGTTGACCGTGCGCGGCCCCTCACCCACCAGCTCCACCCGCTGCTTGTCGGACGTGTGGAAGAAGAAGTGCACCAGCAGGGCCCGCACGGCACCCTCCAGCTCCAGCGCCGGCAGGCGGCTGATCAGGCCGCGCCAGCGCTCCAGGCGTTGCATCAGATTCATCTCAGAAGCCGTGTTGGGTCAGGAAGGCCTGCCAGGCGTTCACGAAGTCCTCGCCCGCCTGCACATCCTGCTGCGCCATGCGCATCAGCAGGGCGGCGAACGGCTGCATGTCCTCCTGGCCGCCATAGCGTGCCATCAGGGCCTGCGCAATGCCTTCATAGCAGAGCCTGGCCTGCGCCTCGTTCATGCGCCCCAGGCGCTGCAGACCCACGCCCAGCGCCGCGTAGCCCAGGTGGGCCGCCTTCATGTGCTTGCCGTTGACCTGGGCCGAGTGGCCCTCGCCGCCGGCGCGGAAGTAGCCCAGGCGGTCCTGGATGTAGGCGATGGGCTGGCGCAGGCTGGCCGCAATGAAGAAGCCCAGGTCCCACAGGCCGGCGTAAGAGACGCCGCCGAACTGGGTGTCCGCCAGCAGGCCGGCATGCTCGGCCCGGATGACGCAGTTCGAAAATTCTCCCAGCCAATTCTGGCAATAAGGCACGGTACTGGAGATCAGGGCCATGGGGCCGACCGACATCATGCGGGCCTGAGCATGGAAGATTCCATCCGGGATGGGCATGCCCTCGATGGGTTGCCCCTTTTCGTTTGCCGTCCAGCGCGCGCTGACGCTGCAGGAGATTACATCTCCCGCGGCATGGACCATGCGGTGCTGGGCATAGAAGTCGGGGTAGATGACGTCGTCGTCCAGGTGGATATGGAAGAGTTCGGACTGGCCTCCCCAGAGCTTCACCAGGTGCTTGAAGTTCTCATAGGCACCCGCGCGCGGCCCCGGATGAATCTCCAGGGGCAGCCGGGACGCGAACCTGGCCAGCGGCCCTTCCCTCAGCAAGGCGCCGAAGCTGCCGTCCGGGCTGTCATCCGACACGATCACCCGCTCGGCGGGGCGCGTCTGGGTCAGCAGGCCCGTCAGCAGCTCCGCGAGGTATTTGGTCTTGTAGGCCGGGATGAGTGTGGTGATCTGCATAGAGGCATCAATGGATCGGTCCGGGCGCATGCCGGGCCCCATCGTCGACGCCATTGGAGCCGGATGCAACCGCGCCCATGGCGGGAACAGGCAAGTATTGCAACAGCTTTTGCCGGCTTTGCCAGCGTCCGCCCGCCCCTAGCATCGCCGGGCGAGCTATTCCCAGGCTGCGTCCGGGCCCCTGCCGGACGGCCAAGGCTGAAATTCGTGAAAAACCTCCGCCCTTTCGTCCCTCCAGCCCCGTCCCCGGTGTCGGGGGCGCGCCTGCGCTCAAGTTTGCGCTGGGCGGGTCGAAATCCGACTGAAGCGGGAAAAGTCCCGCGCAACGCATTGATTGACATTGATGGTCAGGAAGTGGCGTTCAGGCCCCAGCCGGGGCGTCTGGAGCCGCACTTCCCCAGCTCCCGAGCTTTCAGGCCGGGCGTCCAGCAATAACCAAGTGAGCACACCATGGCGTCATTGATTCTCACCCTGTCGACCGACCAGATCGCTGCCCTGTCGACCCAAACGCTGGCCAAGCTCACGACGGAAGACTGGGCCGCCTTCAGCAGCGACCAGATCATCGCGCTGACCACCCAGCAGGTGGCCTCGCTGGGAACCTTCGCCATCAACTCCCTGGCCAGCGACCAGATCGCACGCTTCGAGACGCAAGACCTGCGGGCCCTCAACACCGCCGCCCTGCGCGCGATGTCGGACGCCAAGCTGGGTGCGCTGGGGTCCGACCAGATCGGCGCGCTGACCACCACGCAGGTGGCCGCCCTGACCACCAGCCAGATCAAGGGCCTGGGCAGCGACGACCTCCAGGCGCTGACCACGGACCAGTACAAGGCCCTGACCTCGACGCAGGTCGGCGTCCTCACCTCCGACCAGATCCCGCTGATCCAGACGGAAGATCTGCGCCAGATTTCGACGGCCGCCCTGAAGGCCCTGAGCTCCGACCAGATCGCGGCCCTGGGCTCCGACCAGATCGGCGCACTGACCACCAGCCAGGTCGCCAACCTGACCACCTCGCAGATCCGGGGCATGGGCAGTGAGGACCTGAACGCCCTGGGCACCGACCAGTTCAAGGTGCTGACCTCGGCACAGGTCGCCGCCATCGGCACCGATCAGATCAAGACGCTGCAGACCGAAGACCTGGCCTCGATCAACACCGCCGCCCTGCGCGGCATGAGCTCGGCCCAGATCGGCGCACTGACCAGTGACGAGGTGGTCGCGCTGACCACGGCCCAGGCGGCCGCCCTGACCAGCAGCCAGGTCACCGGCTTCAGCAGTGACCAGCTGGCCAAGCTGGAATCGGACGATCTGAGGGCGCTGAGCACCAGCGCCCTGCGCAATTTCAGCAGCGACCAGATCCGCAGCCTCAGCTCCGACCAGGTGTCCCAGCTGACCACGGCCCAGGCCGCCGCGCTGACCAGCAGCCAGCTGGGCGCCCTCAACACCGAAGATGTCGTCGCCCTGACGACGGCCCAGTCCGCTGCCCTGACCAGCAGCCAGATCAAGGGCCTGAGCTCCGACCAGATGGCCGTGCTGGAGACCGATGACCTGCGCGCCATCAGCACCGCCGCCATCAAGGCCCTGGGCACCGAGCAGATCGCCGCCCTGGGCTCCGACCAGATCGGCGCCCTGACCACCGCACAAGTGGCCGCCCTGACCACGGCCCAGATCAGGGGCATGGGCACGGACGACCTCAACGCGCTGGGCACCGACCAGTTCAAGGTCCTGACCAGCGCCCAGGTCGGCGCCATGACCTCCGAGCAGGTCAAGGCCCTGCAGACCGAGGACCTGGCCTCCATCAACACCGCCGCCCTGCGCGGCATGAACTCGGCCCAGCTGGCGGCGCTGACCACGGACGAGATCGTGGCCCTGAGCACCGCCCAGGCCGCGGCCCTGACCAGCACCCAGGTGGCCGGCCTCAGCAGCGACCAGCTGGTGAAGCTGGAAACCGATGACCTGCGTGCCATCAGCACCGCCACCATCAAGGCCCTGAGCTCCGACCAGCTCGCGGCCCTCAGCTCCGATCAGCTGGCAACCCTGACCACCGCCCAGGTCACGGCCCTGACCACCTCGCAGCTGCGCGCCCTGTCCAGCGACGACCTCAACGCCCTGGGCACCGACCAGTTCAAGGTCCTGACCAGCGCCCAGGTCGGCGCCCTCACCTCGGACCAGATCAAGACCCTGCAGACCGAGGACTTCGCGTCCATCAACACCGCGGCCCTGCGCGGCATGAACTCGGCCCAGATCGGTGCCCTGGGCACGAACGAGATCGTGGCCCTGACCACGGCCCAGGCCGCGGCGCTGACCAGCAGCCAGGTCGCCGGCCTGACCAGCGACCAGATCGCCAAGCTCGAGACCGACGATCTGCGCGCCCTCAACACCGCCACGATCAAGGCCCTCAGCAGCGACCAGATCGCCGCCCTGAGCTCTGACCAGATCGTCGCCCTGACCACGGCCCAGGTCGCCGCGCTGACCACCACGCCGGGCAACCAGTTCGGCGGCTTCTCGACCGACGAGATCAAGGCCCTGACCACCGCCCAGGCCGCCGCGCTGACCAGTGCACAGGTCAAGGGCCTGAGTACCGATCAGATCGCCGCGCTGGAGACCGATGACCTGCGTGCCATCAGCACCGCTGCCATCAAGGCCCTGGGCACCGAGCAGATCGCCGCCCTGGGCTCCGACCAGATCGGCGCCCTGACGACGGCCCAGGTGGCTTCGCTCACCACCGCCCAGATCAAGGGCATGGGCACGGACGACCTCAACGCGCTGGGCACCGACCAGTTCAAGGTCCTGACCAGCGCCCAGATCGGCGCCATGACCTCGGAACAGATCAAGGCCCTGCAGACCGAGGATCTCGCCTCCATCAACACCGCCGCGCTGCGCGGCATGAATTCGGCCCAGGTCGGCGCACTGACCACGGATGAGATCGTGGCCCTGAGCACCGCCCAGGCCGCAGCCCTGACCAGCGCCCAGGTGGCCGGACTGACCAGCGACCAGATCGCCAAGCTCGAGACCGACGACCTTCGTGCCATGAGCACCGGTGCCATCCGGGCGCTGTCCAGCGATCAGATCGCCGCCCTGAGCAGCGACCAGATCGTGGCCATGACCTCGGCCCAGATCGCCGCCCTGGCCACCACGCCGGCCAACCAGTTCGGCGGCCTGAGCACCGATGAAATCAAGGCCCTGACCACGGCCCAGGCCGCGGCCCTCACCAGCAGCCAGATCCGCGGCTTCAGCAGCGACCAGATCGCCGCCCTGGAGACCGATGACCTGCGTGCGCTGAACACCGCCACGCTGCGGGCCATGGGCACGGACCAGATCGCCGCCCTGGGCTCCGACCAGATCGGCGCGCTGACCACGGCCCAGGTCGCTTCGCTCACCACCGCCCAGATCAAGGGCATGGGCACGGACGACCTCAACGCGCTGGGCACCGACCAGTTCAAGGTGCTGACCAGCGCCCAGGTCGGCGCCATGACCTCCGAGCAGGTCAAGGCCCTGCAGACCGAGGACCTGGCCTCCATCAACACCGCCGCCCTGCGCGGCATGAACTCGGCCCAGCTGGCGGCCCTGACCACGGACGAGATCGTGGCCCTGAGCACCGCCCAGGCCGCGGCCCTGACCACGGGCCAGGTGGGCGGCCTGACCAGCGACCAGCTGCTCAAGCTGGAGACCGATGACCTGCGCGCCATCAGCACCGCCACCATCAAGGCCCTCAGTTCCGACCAGCTCGCCGCCCTGAGCAGCGACCAGCTGGCGACGCTGACCACCGCCCAGGTCGCGGCCCTGACCACCTCGCAGCTGCGCGCTCTGTCCAGCGACGACCTGAATGCCCTGGGCACCGACCAGTTCAAGGTGCTGACCAGCGCCCAGGTCGGCGCCCTCACCTCGGACCAGATCAAGGCCCTGCAGACCGAGGACTTCGCCTCCATCAACACCGCGGCCCTGCGCGGCATGAACTCGGCCCAGATCGGTGCCCTGGGCACGAACGAGATCGTGGCCCTGACCACGGCCCAGGCCGCGGCGCTGACCAGCAGCCAGGTCGCCGGACTCACCAGCGACCAGATCGCCAAGCTCGAGACCGACGACCTGCGGGCGATCAACACCGCCACGATCAAGGCCCTGGGCAGCGAGCAGATCGCCGCCCTGACGTCTGACCAGATCGTCGCCCTGACCACGGCCCAGGTCGCCGCCCTGGCGACCACGCCGGGCAACCAGTTCGGCGGCTTCTCCACCGACGAGATCAAGGCCCTGACCACCGCCCAGGCGGCCGCGCTGACCAGCAGCCAGCTCAAGGGCCTGAGCACCGACCAGGTGGCCGCCTTCGAGACCGATGACCTGCGCGCCATCAGCACCGCCGCCATCAAGGCCCTCAGCACCGAGCAGATCGCGGCCCTGGGCTCCGACCAG
Source organism: Roseateles flavus (assembly GCF_039872765.1). Lineage (NCBI taxonomy): Bacteria > Pseudomonadati > Pseudomonadota > Betaproteobacteria > Burkholderiales > Sphaerotilaceae > Roseateles > Roseateles flavus. The sequence goes on from NZ_JBDPZC010000005.1 coordinate 296,245, forward strand.
ATCGGCGCGCTGACCACGGCCCAGGTGGCCGCCCTGACCACCGCGCAGATCCGCGGCATGGGCACGGACGACCTCAATGCCCTGGGCACCGACCAGTTCAAGGTCCTGACCAGCGCCCAGGTCGGCGCCATGACCTCGGAACAGATCAAGGCCCTGCAGACCGAGGACTTCGCCTCCATCAACACCGCCGCGCTGCGTGGCATGAACTCGGCCCAGCTGGCCGCCCTGACCACGGACGAGATCGTGGCCATGGGCACGGCCCAGGCCGCGGCGCTGACCAGCAGCCAGGTCGCCGGCCTCACCAGCGACCAGATCGCCAAGATCGAGACTGATGACCTGCGTGCCATCAGCACCGGCACCATCAAGGCCCTGAGCAGCGACCAGATCGCCGCGCTCTCGTCCGACCAGATCGTGGCCATGACCACGGCCCAGATCGCCGCCCTGGCGACCACACCGGGCAACCAGTTCGGTGGCTTCTCCACCGACGAGATCAAGGCCCTGACCACCGCCCAGGCCGCCGCGCTGACGAGCAGCCAGCTCAAGGGCCTGAGCACCGACCAGGTGGCCGCCTTCGAGACCGATGACCTGCGCGCCATCAGCACCGCCGCCATCAAGGCCTTCAGCACCGAACAGCTCGGCGCCCTGGGCTCCGACCAGATCGGCGCGCTGACGACCGCACAGGTGGCCTCGCTGACCACGGCCCAGGTCCGTGGCCTCGCCAGCGACGACCTCAACGCCCTGGGCACCGACCAGTTCAAGGTGCTCACCAGCGCCCAGGTCGGCGCCCTGACCTCCGAGCAGGTCAAGGCCCTGCAGACCGAGGACTTTGCCTCCATCAACACCGCCGCCCTGCGCGGCATGAACTCGGCCCAGCTGGCCGCGCTGACCACGGACGAGATCGTGGCCCTGAGCACCGCCCAGGCCGCGGCCCTCACCAGCAACCAGGTCGGCGGCCTGACCAGCGACCAGCTGGTGAAGCTCGAGACCGATGACCTGCGCGCCATCAGCACCGCCACCATCAAGGCCCTGAGCTCCGACCAGCTCGCGGCACTGAGCAGCGACCAGCTGGCGACCCTGACCACCGCCCAGGTCGCGGCCCTGACCACCTCGCAGCTGCGTGCCCTGGCCAGTGACGACCTCAACGCCCTGGGCACCGACCAGTTCAAGGTGCTGACCAGTGCCCAGGTCGGCGCCCTCACGTCGGAGCAGATCAAGACCCTGCAGACCGAGGACTTCGCCTCCATCAACACCGCCGCCCTGCGTGGTCTGAGCTCCGTGCAGGTGGGTGCCCTGACGACCGACGAGGTGGTCGCGCTGACCACGGCCCAGGCCGCAGCCCTCACCAGCAGCCAGGTCGCGGGCCTGACCAGCGACCAGATCGCCAAGATCGAGACCGACGACCTGCGCGCCCTCAGCACGGGCACGCTCAAGGCGCTCAGCAGCGACCAGATCGCCGCGCTGACCAGCGACCAGATCGTGGCCCTGACCTCGGCCCAGATCGCCGCCCTGGCGACCGCACCGGGCAACCAGTTCGGTGGCTTCGCCACGGACGACATCCGTGCCCTGACCACCGCCCAGGCCGCTGCGCTGACGAGCAGCCAGGTCAAGGGTCTGAGCACCGACCAGGTGGCCGCGCTTGAGACGGATGACCTGCGCGCCATCAGCACCGCCGCGATCAGGGCTCTCAGCACCGAGCAGATCGGCGCTCTGGGCTCCGAGCAGATCGGCGCGCTGACCACGGCGCAAGTGGCCGCCCTGACCACGGCCCAGATCCGCGGTATGAGCACGGACGACCTCAACGCCCTGGGCACTGACCAGTTCAAGGTGCTGACCAGCGCCCAGGTCGGCGCCATGACCTCCGAGCAGGTCAAGGCGCTGCAGACCGAGGACTTCGCCGCCATCAACACCGCCGCCCTGCGCGGCATGAACTCGGCCCAGCTGGCGGCCCTGACCACCGACGAGATCGTGGCCATGAACACGGCCCAGGCCGCTGCCCTGACCAGCGGCCAGGTCGCCGGTCTGACCAGCGACCAGATCGTCAAGATCGAGACCGACGACCTGCGGGCGATCAACACCGGGACGCTGAAGGCCCTGGGCAGCGACCAGATCGCCGCGCTGACGTCTGACCAGATCGTCGCCCTGACCACCGCCCAGATCGCGGCCCTGTCCACGGCGCCGGCCAACCAGTTCGGCGGCTTCTCGACCGACGAGATCAAGGCGCTGACCACGGCCCAAGCGGCTGCCCTCACCAGCAGCCAGCTCAAGGGCCTGAGCACCGACCAGGTGGCCGCCTTCGAGACCGATGACCTGCGAGCCATCAGCACCGCCGCCATCAAGGCCCTGGGCACCGAGCAGATCGCCGCCCTGGGCTCCGACCAGATCGGCGCGCTGACCACGGCCCAGGTCGCTTCGCTGACCACGGCCCAGATCAGGGGCATGGGCACGGACGACCTGAATGCCCTGGGCACCGACCAGTTCAAGGTCCTGACCAGCGCCCAGGTTGGCGCCATGACCTCGGAACAGATCAAGGCCCTGCAGACCGAGGACCTCGCCTCCATCAACACCGCGGCCCTGCGTGGCATGAACTCGGCCCAGCTGGCCGCCCTGACCACGGACGAGATCGTGGCCCTGAACACGGCCCAGGCCGCGGCACTGACCAGCAACCAGGTCGGCGGCCTCACCAGCGACCAGCTGGTGAAG
>NZ_JBDPZC010000005.1:299044-404224 GCF_039872765.1 Roseateles flavus
CAGGCCGCTGCGCTGACCAGTGCACAGGTCAAGGGCCTGAGCACCGACCAGGTGGCCGCCTTCGAGACCGATGACCTGCGTGCCCTCAGCACGGCCGCCATCAAGGCCCTCAGCACCGAGCAGATCGCCGCCCTGGGCTCCGACCAGATCGGCGCGCTGACGACCGCTCAGGTCTCGGCCCTGACCACCGCCCAGATCAAGGGCCTGGGCAGCGACGACCTCAATGCCCTGGTGTCCGACCAGATCAAGGTGCTGAGCTCGGCCCAGATCGCGGCCATCGGTACGGACCAGATCCGCACCATGACCACCGACGACTTCGGCAACATCAGCACGGCCGCCCTGAAGGGTCTGACCTCGGCGCAGCTGAGCGCGCTGACCAGCGACCAGATCATCGGGCTGTCCACCGACCAGGCGGCGTCCCTGACCTCGGCACAGATCGGCGGACTGACCAGCGACCAGCTGATCAAGCTCGAGACCCAGGACCTGCGTGCCCTGAGCACTTCGGTGATCAAGGCGCTGGGCACCGACCAGCTGGCACAGCTGACCTCGGACCAGCTGGGCGCACTGACCACGAGCCAGGTCCAGGCGCTGACCAGCAGCCAGCTCAAGAGCCTCGCCAGCGACGACCTCAACGCGCTGGGCACCGACCAGTTCAAGGCCCTGAGCTCCAGCCAGGTGGCCGCCCTGACGAGCGATCAGATCAAGACCCTGCAGACCGAGGACCTCGCCGCCATCAACACGGCGGCCCTGCGTGGCATGAGCTCCGTCCAGATCGGCGCCCTAACCACCGATGAGATCGTGGCCCTGAGCACCGCCCAGGCCGCGGCCCTCACCAGCAGCCAGGTCACCGGCCTCACCAGCGACCAGATCGCCAAGATCGAGACCGACGATCTGCGCGCCCTCAGCACCGCCACGATCAAGGCGCTGAGCAGCGACCAGATCGCCGCGCTGACCTCCGACCAGATCGTGGCCCTCACCTCGGCCCAGATCGCCTCGCTGGCCACCAGCCCGGGCAACCAGTTCGGCGGCTTCTCGACCGACGAGATCAAGGCACTGACCACGGCCCAGGCCGCGGCGCTCACCAGTGCGCAGGTCAAGGGCCTGAGCACCGACCAGATCGCCGCGCTGGAGACCGACGACCTCCGTGCGATCAGCACCTCGGCCATCCGGGCCCTCGGCACCGAGCAGATCGGTGCCCTCGGCTCCGACCAGATCGGCGCCCTGACCACCGCCCAGGTGGCCGCGCTCACCAGCGCGCAGATCAAGGGCATGGTCAGCGACGACCTGAACGCGCTGGGCACCGACCAGTTCGCCGTGCTCACCTCGGCGCAGGTCTCCGCCCTGGGCACCGACCAGCTGCGTGCCCTGCAGACCGAGGACTTCGCGGCGCTCAACACGGCCGCCCTGCGCAGCCTGAGCTCGGCCCAGATCGCCGCGCTGACCACGGATGAGGTCGTGGCACTGACCACGGCCCAGGCCGCGGCCCTCACCAGCAGCCAGATCGTGGGCTTCAGCAGCGATCAGCTGGCCAAGATGCAGTCGGACGATCTGCGTGCCATCAGCACGGCCGCCCTGCGCGCCATCAGCACGGATGTGCTGGGCACGCTCGGCTCCGACCAGTTCGCAGCCATGACCACGGCCCAGGTCAATGCGCTGACCAGCGCACAGATCCGCGGCCTGGGCAGCGAGGACCTGGTGGCCTTCACGACCGACCAGTACGCAGCCATGAGCTCGACACAGGTCGCGGCCATCGGCACCGACCAGTTCATGAAGCTGGCCACCGACGATCTGCAGGCCATCAGCAGTGCCGGCATCCGCGGCATCAGCAGCGTCCAGCTGGGCGCCATGGGCACGGACCAGCTGGTGGCGCTGACCACGGCGCAGTACAGCGGGCTGACCTCCAACCAGGTCGCCGGCCTGCACTCCGACCAGATCGCGGCCCTGGCCACGGATGACCTGCGTGCCCTGAGCACCGCGGCCCTGCGCAGCTTCAGCACCGACCAGTTCGTGGCGCTGACCTCCGACCAGGTCGCCGCGCTGACGGTGACCCAGGTGGCGGCGCTGAGCTCGGCCCAGATCAACGCGATGGGCTCGGACGACTTCAACGCCATGGGCACCGCCCAGATGGCCGCCCTGACCTCGGTCCAGGTGCCCGGCATCAGCGTGGGCATGATCGCGGCCATGCAGACGGACGACCTCCGCGCGCTGAACGCCTTCGCCGTCCGCGCCCTGAGCAGCGACCAGCTGAATGCCCTGACCAGCGACCAGGTGCCGACGCTGAGCGTGGTGCAGGTGGCTGCGCTGACGACGGCGCAGGTCCAGAAGTGGGAGACCGCCGACATCCAGGCGCTGGGCTCCGACCAGGTGGCCTCGCTCAGTGCGGCCCAGGTCACGGCCATGACTTCGGACCAGATCGTGACCTTCTCGTCCGAGGACATCCGCGCCCTGAGCACGGCGGCCTTCCGCGCCCTGCAGTCTGATGACCTCCAGGCCTTCAGCTCCGACCAGATCGATGCCTTCACCAGCACGCAGATCGGTCTGCTGACCTCGGCCCAGGTGAAGGGCATCGACAGCGCCGACATGGCGGCCTTCAGCAGCGATGACATCAAGCTGCTGTCGACCTCCGCCCTGCATGCGCTGTCGACGGAGCAGTTCTCGGCGCTGGGCACCGAGCACATCGCCGCACTGAGCACGGCCCAGGTGCTGGCGCTGACCACGGACCAGATCAGCACCTTCAGCAGCGATGACATCAATGCGCTGAGCACCACGCAGATCGCGGCCTTCAGCTCGGCCCAGATCCACGCGCTCACGACGGACCAGTTCTCGCACCTCGCCAGCGATGACATCAAGGCCCTGACCACCTCGCAGATCGCCGGGCTGACAACGGAGCAGATCCACAGCCTCACGACGGAGCAGATCGTCGGCATGGAGTCCGAGGACATCGCCAAGCTGAACATGACCCAGTTCGGCGCGCTGACCACGGAAGTCATCCACGCGATGACGGGAGCCCAGCTCGACGCGCTGTGGCTGACCTCGCCCATCGTGCTGGACCTGGACGGCAACGGCGTCTCGACGACCGCGGCGGCCCAGGGCGTCAGCTTCGACCTGAACGGCACCGGCAACGCCCAGAAGTGGGGCTGGGTGGGCGGCAATGACGGCCTGCTGGTCATGGACCGCAACGGCGATGGCCAGATCAACGACGGCAAGGAACTGTTCGGCAGCGGCACCCAGCTGGCGGACGGCAGCCGCGCCGCCAACGGCTACCAGGCCATGGCCACGCTGGACAGCAACCATGACGGCGCACTGAACGTCACCGACGCCCAGTTCGGCCAGCTCAAGGTCTGGGTGGATGCCAACCACGACGGCAAGACCGACGCGGGCGAGCTGAAGTCCCTGGCGGATCTGGGCATCACCTCGCTGGACCTGCATGCGCAGACCGGCACGGCGGTGAACAACGGCAACCTGCTGGGCCTGGTCTCCGGCTACACGACCAGCGACGGCAAGACCCATGACATGGCGGACGTCTGGTTCGCCAAGGACACGGGCGAGTCCGCCAGCAGCGCCGCCAGCACGGGTGACGCCCATGCGGCGACGCCGGAGCACGGCAAGTCCGGCGAACCCAAGCTGAGCCTGGGCGACGTCCTGGCCGGACCGGCGGGCAATCTGCTGGGCGACGGGGTCACCCAGCCGGGTCACCACGGCGTGCTGCACCACCAGCTGGTTCCGCTGCGCAAGGCGCCTGGCGAGGACGATGACCTGAACCGCATCGTGCCCCTGATCTGAGGCTGACGGCCTCAGCGAAAGCCGCCCCCGCCACCGGCCGGGGCGGCTTTTTCATGGCCTGCGCCTTTCTCGGCCGGACGATCCGCGGGCATCAGGGTTAGTCTTGATGCCCATCAAGGCCCGCCAGGGTCGAGCATGGCAGCATGAACATCCTGATGCCCAACAAGTACACCGAGAAAGCCCTGCAGGAGTCGCGCCGCTTCGGCGTCAAGCCCGTGCCGCCACTGCGCCCGCTGGGCTGGCTGGCCCGCGGCTGGGCCGACATGACGCGCTGCCCCGGCCCCTCGCTGCTGCACGGCCTGGTGCTGGCCCTGCTCGGTGCGCTGATCTTCCTGCTCGGCCGTGACCGCTTCTGGCTGCTGGCCGGCGCCTTCAGCGGCTTCCTGCTGGTCGCACCCATTCTTGCCACGGGGCTCTACGCCATCAGCCGCGAGATCGAGGCGAACCGCCACCCCGGCCTGCGCACGGTGCTGAACGTCTGGAAGCCCCGCGACGGGCGGCTGGTGCTCTTCGGCGTGCTGCTGGCCTTTGCCGGCACCGGCTGGGTGATGACCTCGGCCTCGCTGATCACCGGCTTTGCGGGCGTGCCCATCCTGAAGCCCCTGGACTTCCTGCGCCATGTGGTGCTCAACGAGCAAAGCCATCTCTTCGAGGCCTGGCTGGCGCTGGGCGCCCTGCTGGCCGCTCCCGTCTTCGCCTCCACCGTGATCGCCGTGCCCCTGCTGCTGGACCGCCAGATCGGCGTGCTGGGCGCCGTGTTCACCAGCTGGCGCGTGGTGATGGAGTACCCCGCGCCGGTGGCGCTGTGGGCCGTCCTCATCATGGGCCTGACCCTGCTGGGCATGGCCACGCTGATGCTGGGCTTCGTCGTCGTGCTGCCCTGGCTGGGGCATGCCAGCTGGCATGCCTATCGGGACCTCGTCGACACCTCGGGCCTGACCCGCAACGATTGAAGAGATGTTTGGCTATACCGAGGAACAGATCGCCCAGTTCGGGCTCAGCGTGGGCGTCACGGCCTTCATGCTGTACATGGTCTTCATCATCCTGCAGCTGGCGCGCGAGTCCAAGGCGGGCAAGTTCGGCACCTTCATCCTGCTGCTGGGCCTGGGCTTCGGCCTGGTGGGCTTTGCCGCCAAGGGTCTGATCAAGTTCTTTCTGTCCGGCGTCGGCGAATGAGGTCCGCATGGGCGTGATCAGTACCAAGAGCTTCCGGCACACGCTGTTCGAGGACGCGCAGGCCCTGTTGACAGGCACGCTCTTCGTGGCCCTGGGCGTGGCCCTGTTCAAGCAGGTGGGCATGCTCACCGGCGGCACCGTGGGCATCGCCTTCCTGCTGCACTACACCAGCGGCTGGCCCTTCGGCCTGCTGTTCTTCTGCATCAACCTGCCCTTCTACTGGCTGGCCTACCGGCGCATGGGCCTGGCCTTCACGCTCAAGACCGTGGCGGCGGTGACGCTGATGTCCACGCTGTCCGAGGCGCTGCCGCGCCTGGTCCAGTTCTCCCAGATCAACACCTGGTTCGCGGCGATCGCCGGCGGCCTGATGATTGGCGCGGGGATGCTGATCCTGTTCCGCCACCGGGCCAGCCTGGGCGGGCTCAACATCCTGGTGCTCTACCTCCAGGACAGCCGCGGCTGGCGTGCAGGCTACATGCAGGCCGCGCTGGATGCGAGCATCCTGCTGGCTTCCATGGCGGTGGTCAGCCCCGAGCGCATCGGCTATTCCCTGCTGGGCATGGCCGCGATGAACGCCGCCCTGGCCATCAACCACCGCCCGGGGCGCTACATGGCGGTCTGAGCCGCCGCGACTTCAGAGCAGCGGGCTGTACCAGCGCAGGTCCAGCAGGCGGCGCGCCAGGGCATGGCTGATGCCTTCGGGCGCCACCAGGTCGTAGAGCAGGTCGAAGTGGTTGTAGCCCGGCACCTCTTCGAGCACAGGCACGGCCTGTGGCCCCCAGGCCTCCTGGATGAGGCGGCACTGTCGCTTGAACTCCTCGCTTTCCGCTCCGCCGACGACGGCATAGAGCGGGGAATCCGGCGGCGCCTGGTGCACGGGGCTCAGGCGGCGGGCGCTGGCCTCGTCCAGGCGCAGGTCGGCCTGCAGGAAAGGCGTGTGCACCAGGGGCTCGAGCTCATGCAGGCCTGAGAGGGACAGCACGCCCTTGACCAATTGGCGCGGCAGGTCCGGTGCCAGGCTCTTCCAGTCGAAGCAGCTCAGCAAGGCGGCCAGATGCCCGCCCGCCGAATGGCCGGCCAGCACGATGTGATTGGGGTCGCCGCCATAGTCCGCGACATGGCGCCAGACCCAGGCCAGCGCCTCGGCCAGTTGCAGCGGGATGCGCTCCATGCTGACCTCGGGGCACAGGTCATAGCCCGGGATGACCACGACCGCGCCTTCGCTGGTGAAGCCCGGCGCGACGAAGGAGAGGTCCTCCTTGGACAGCGCCCGCCAGTAGCCGCCGTGGATGAAGACCAGCACGGGCGCCTTGGCGACGCTGTCACTGAACACGTCCAGGCGCTGCCGCGGCCCGGCACCGTAGCGCAGATCGAGCTGGCAGCGTGCCTGCTCCCGCACCAGCGCCGACGCCTCGGCCCAGCGCTGCAACAGGACCTCGGCCTCGGGGACACGGCGACGGTTGTTGTACTGCGATTCAAACCAATCGGCGCTGTGTTCGGACATGGCTGCTCCCGGGTGCACAAGCCCGGACTCCGTGGCAAGGCCCGCAGTTTCGCTCAGTTCCAACGGGCACTCGCACACGTCACAGTGCGTGGCTATACTTTTCGCGACCGTGGGGGGGTAGCTCAGCTGGGAGAGCGTCGCGTTCGCAATGCGAAGGTCGGGAGTTCGATCCTCCTCCTCTCCACCACCGTCTTCCTAGGGGAAGCCGTTTTTTGTGCCTCGAACCATAAAGCTGCCGCGTTGGCAGGTTTGTGGTTTCCGGGGCCTGTGGCAAGGTCATGGATTCGGCGAAAGGCCTCGATCCGGACTTCCGCTTTGGCGGTACGACGGAGAGGTAAGTCCTCTGAGCCACCCAGCAGCAGCCCGCGTAAGGTAGGCAATGTTCATAGGCGCCCCAAGGGCGTGGGCGACGCCTTGGGGGCTTAGGCCCCCAACTTGCAGGACGCTCCACTGCCGCCAGTCAAGAGGTCGGCTCGGCCCGCTTTCGGAACGTATGCGTCCGGCCATCCCTTCTTTAATGGACGCATCGCGGCTGTGAGGATCGTGTCCACGTAATCGTGAACTGACCCCCAGAAGTTGGACAGTCAGTGTGCCTTGCAAAGTTGATGCTGCGCAACGGCCGATCAACACGTCGAGGGCCTCTGCATGTCGAGGCCCGTCGTTGCAACGCGCGTGTTGACTTGGTGCCGCCGTTACTCCGCTCATTTTTTCAAGGATGAGTGCGGCTTGTTGCACCGCGAGCTGGCATACCTCGAAGACTGTGACGCCCCACTACCGGCTACAGCCGGGAGCCTTCGAAGAACATCCTGGCGCTCACCTTCAGCGGTCCGCTTGATCAAAGGAGAAGTAAGGCGGCAGCGGTTGCTGCACGATCCACTGGCTGGCGGGAGGCAGCAGAGAGGAAAGGTCTACCTGGGGGAGCGAAGCTTGGGTCAGGAGCAGCACTGGCAGCTCCAGACTGGCGGCGCCAGAGCGAGGCCCCTGAACTGCGGCAACGACAGCATCCAGCACCGCTCGGGCATTGTGAATCGGCGTATCTGTGACGATGGAGTCGATCAGACCCTCCCGGAGCAATGAAACCACCTCATGCGAGACGCCCACCGAAATCAGAATCGGCGCGGGGGGCGGCCGACGCTTGAAGTACCTTCCGGCAAACACCACCGCAGCGGCGTTGCCCACGATGAAGTCGGGGGTGCCCTTTGCTTGGAGGTAGCCGCGCACCAAGCCCGCCTGGTGTCCAGGATCTGGTGGCCCATAGCCGCCGATGCCAAGCTGGACGCCCTGCTGTGCAAAGACCTGACGCAAGCGCACTTCGGTGTCGTTCACTTGAGCGCTATCGGCGGGTCCGGGAAACCAGGCGACCACGGGCCTGGCCTTTTGAGATACGGCCTTGACTCGGGCCCCCACCAAATCGGCGATCTGGTTGAAGTTGAGCGCCGCTTGCAAGCTCGTCCTGTAACTGGCGCCATTGACAAAGTCGACGACGAAAATCCCTTGCTTCATCGCCCGTGCAGCCTCCGCCTTCAACCCCTCTGCATTGACCGCTGCGACGACGATCGCTTGAGCCCCCAGCGATTCGCACAGGGCCCACTGGCGCTGCTGCGAGGCGACATCCGCGTAGCCCGCCGAGAAGTAGATGCCCAGGGAGACGCCTTTTTGCCTGGCATGCGAGGCAAGCGCCCACGAGACGCCCCACCAGTAGTTGTCCTTGGCATCGGGCAGCAAGGCGCAGACGCGGGGAGGCGACGGTGCCGAGCGCCAGTTGTAGGGCCGCGCCGGTGGAGCGCGCTGAACCAAGGGCATTGCCGGCGGTATCGCAGCTCCGCTGGGGGCGGCGATGCCGACGACAAGCCCTGCGACAAGCCACCGGCTCAGTGCTGAGATGCATGCAATGGCGAGCGAGTTCCCGGCGATCAAAACGAAGTCTGCACAGAAAGGGACAACAGCTTGTGGTCCCCGAAGAAGTCGTACTTGGACTGATCCTTGGAGACGTCGTACTGGGCCTTGAGCGCCACGTTCTTGTTCAGGTCGTAGCGCAGGGCCAGGCTCTGCGTGCGGCGCCCCTCGATGGCGAAGCCCAGGTTGTTCTCCTGCGTGCGGTACCGCGAGACCGTCGCCATGCCGGTCCAGTCGTGCCACCGGTAGCCGAGGCCAACGAGGAAGTAGTTGTAGACGAAGTCGGAGGTCGCCTGCTGGAAGCGGTTGATCTCGCTGCGCAGGATCCACTCGCGGCCGTCGTAGTTGAAGGACAGGCCCGCAATGGTGGTGCGATAGCCCGGGAGGTTGTCGCGCCGGGTGCCGTCGGCCAGGTCGCTCCACTGGTAGTTGTCGAAGCGCATGAGCATGACGCGGGCGCTGTAGACACCGTCCGACACCGTCACGTAGCCGCCCAGGATGTTGCGCCACTTCTCCGTGGTCGGGTCACCCCAGTAGATGCGCGTGTTGTAGGGCGCGTTGTCATTCTGGAAGTTGCCCGCCCAGACATTGCCCTCCAGGGTCCAGCTGCCCTTGAGTGCGCCGCTGTAGGCCAGGTTGGCCCCGTCGTAGGCGTAGATGGGCCAGCCGTAGACGTCCGGCGCCGGACGCACCCACGGATAGGCCGTGCCGATGTAGAGGAAGTCGCTGTAGTAGTACAGCGGGATGCGCTTGCGACCCGCCTGCAGGGTCCAGGAATCATTGAGCGCATACGAGAGGTAGGCCCAGTCCAGGGTTGGGCGGTAGTTCTTGTTGTTGGCCCTGGAAACGACCTGCGCCGTCGCTGACAGCGCGTCATTGACATGCAGCGTGCCCTGCAGGCCCAGGAGCGATTCCTGGTCGGCCTGCCAGCCCCGGGACTTCTCGTAGACGCCCACGTACTCCCAGTTCTGGATCGCGCAGGGGCATTGCCATTCCATGTACTTGCGATCGGTGCCGCTGAGCACCTTGGCCACGGTCAGCTGTGCAAAGCCGGACCAGGTGAAGCGCATGTCGTCCGCCTGCGTGGGAGCCGCTCCGCCCAGCGCAGCGCCCAGTGCGGCGATCCGAAGCATCAGTACGGCGTTCTTGGAGGTATTCATGCTCGCCATCCTTTCACTTGATCTCTGCCAGGACCTTGACGCTGCCGTCCACCTGCGCCGCGTCGATGTAGCCCACCAGGTTGGGGTTGCTGGCCACCAGCTTCTTGACCGCACCGGCGTCGCCGGCCTCCTGTGGAGGGGCCCCTTTTCCGGTGAACACCATGCGTGACCAATACGCCTTGATCTGGGCCTCGCTACGTCCGGCAACCTGGCTGTAGAACTGCCCGTACGCCGGGGAGCCTGCCGTCTGGTCGATGGGGATCGCCTTGTCTCCATTCGGGAAGCTCTTGACGCTGCCCAGGAAGATCGCCGAGACCTGCTCGCCCGTCAGCTTGGGCGCATTGCTGGAAGCACTGACCACAACGACCAAATGATCAGCGGCCAGCGCACCGACTGAAAAGCTCAAGGGAAGGGCCGCGAATGCCGCCCGGCAAAGCGTACGAGTGACAAGTTCCACGTCGTGCTCCTTTGAAGAGTCAACAGTGATTGGCCTCTCGGTGAGCGACCCCGCCTGGCGGACGCATCCGAGATTGACTGTCCATCGATCCCCTGGGCGCCATGCGGCCGATGCAGGCCTGTGCACATGTGCTTCTCGACGAGAGCGAGTCGCAGCGCACCCTTTGACGCCACTGTGCAAGCCTGGGCACCGGCTGGCAATCCATTTACCCAGCTTCGGGGACAACTGTTGCGCGTGTCGCACGACCATTGACATCGAGCAAGGCGGATCGTTGCGACAACAGGGTCCCGCCTGCCTGACGAGCCGTTCGCGCCGAACGGCTCGATGACGCGGGAAACCCAGTTGCGAGATCGGGGCTCGGATCGGCGCTCGCGCAAATAGACCTCGACCGCTTCGTCGGGATCCAGGAACAGCGAGGTGCGAGATGGTGCGACGCCAAAGCCCCTGGACGCGCGCACTGAAATGGTGGGTAGGCGCCTCGCCCTTGTCGCCATCAGCCGCAAGGGGTCCGCGCTCCGCCCGACATCCGGTGGCGTCAACACCTGGCTCCCGCGCTCGCTGAGGTGCATGACCAGTCCCGCGATGCCATGCTGAAAAGCCGGCGGGACAAAGCCCCAGACGGAGAGGTGCTCACGGTCGACGGGCAGCAGGAAAAGTCGACCCGCTCTTGGTGGCGGGACTCGACGACAGGGGTCCCGCGCGATGCCAGGTTTTGGGAACGCATGCTCGAAAGGTTCAGTCAACGAGGCTGCCCTATCTGACCACCCAGGGCTCATGAGCGCCCATTCGCCTGTTTCCCCCCGTTCGCCTGCTGCCGACGCTCTGCAGCAGGAGCGCATCACCTTCTTCCTTCTGCCCGTGGAGCGGGAGCTGATCCCAGTGTGGGTCTTTGTGCCCTCCAACTTTCAGCATGGCACTGCCGCCCTGGTCATGAATCTCAGCGGAAGGGGATCCAGGTCTTCACTCCGCCTGGCATTGAGTGGGGCCCAGAGCCCCTGCGGCTGCACCTGCTGGACGGGGAGGACGGGCCCGCAGCCGTGCACCAGTTCAGCACCCGGGTCCAACGGCTGTGGCGCCGCACCGTCTCCCATAGCGGCGACCTGCAGGGCCTGGTGTTCCTGGATGCGGACGACGCAGTCGAGAACTACCTGCGTGAGCACGGCCCGGAGCCGCGCTCACGCAACTGGGTCCGTTGTGTGATTGAGCCGATCGCGCAAAGCCGCCCGGCGCCCAGCGCCTAGGCTGCAGTCTCGGGCCCGACCGGACCGCATACGTCCGCTGCAGTCCCGCCGCATCGCCACCGCGCCTTCGGCTGTAGTGGCCAGGAACAAGACCGGTCAGGGGAGCGACAGGGGTCAGGCCCCGGACGTCAGGAAGGGACCACGAACTTCGAAGGTCATGCCACCGGAGCCACTGCCTGTGGTGCCGCGCTGCGAGCTGAAGTAGAGCCGCGTGCCGTCGGGGCTGAAGGCGATACCGGTGACTTCGGAGGCGTTGTGGCCCACCAACTGGAGAACGGGGCTGACTTCGCGCTTCGCATTGATGACGCACACCTGCAGATCGCCGCCGTCCTCGGCCACGTAGAGATTGCCGTCCTTGGCACCCACGATGTTGTCCACGCCGCTCAGGACGGGCGTCGCGGAGGTCGAGGGATCGTAGATGATGTCCAGCTTGCTGGTGGCCGTCTCCAGAGCCCAGACGCGGTTGTCTCCCTTGGTCGTGAAGTAGACAAAGCCGTTCTGGTACCAGATACCCTCGCCGCCATTGAAAGCAGAGCTGCTGCTGACCTGCTTGCGGGTGTAGTTGCTGCTGCTGGTGGGGTTGGGGTTGGGGAGGTCGATCCAGCTGACCGTGTAATGGGGGTTGCTCCCTGAGCGGCGGGCCACCTGCACCTTGCCCGTACTCAGGTCCCCGGGCACCTTGGGAATGAAGCGGTACAGGCGACCGTCCGACTTGTCCTCGGTCATGTAGACGTAGCCGGTCTTGATGTCAAAGGCCACGCCCTCGCGATAGAACCAGCCCATGGCATTGCGCACCACCGGTGCCTTGAGGCCCGCCGGGTCGCATTCGATGGCGCGGCCGTTCTCGACCTCTTCGCAGGTGATCCATGTGCCCCACGGGCTCATGCCGCCGGCGCAGTTGCGGCTGGTGCCGGTGCAGATGGCATAGGCTCGTGTGATCGTACCCAAGCTGTCGAATTCCATGACGGAGACACCGCCTCCGCGGCTGTCCACCTCGCTGTTGCCGATGTAGCGCCAGCCCCCGCCGGCCACCGGTGCACACGCGCCGCCATCGGGCGTCGAGTGCCAGTTGTACCTGGTCGCCGCTACCGGCTGGCCGCTGCGCGCCAGGATGCGGGAGCTGAAGCCCACGGGCAGGCGCACGCCGTTGGCATCAGCCGTCTGCAGGGGGCCGAAACCGCCAGCAAAGGCCAGGGCTTGCAGCCCCTCCGCGGTCTGCACCTGGGGCGGAACCGGAGGCAGGTTGGTGATCCAGGCATGGCTGGCCCCGGTTGACACGAGGCCTGCGCCGACAAGGCCATTGCGCAAGAGTTCCCGGCGCTTGTCGTTGACATGTTCCTGCTGCTTCTTCATTGTCTCTGTCTCCAATCGTGTGGTGGTGAGTGCCCAGCGCATTAGTTCCATGCCCATACGGCATGGCTGAAGCTGTCGTGGCAAGGCCGCACCATAGGAATCAGGAATGAAACCCCCGTGAAGCGACGCCGACCCTGACGCAGGCCGTTCAGAGGAGCTGGCGACTGCCGGGTGTCACATGGCATCGGCGGCGACTGGCCCGAGGGGCTGCGGGGCGCCGTTCACTCCCCGGCGAAGCAGCGGCACTGGGCCACGACGAGGGCGTCAGCCGCCGACGCGGGCACGGGTGCTGTGGGGCTGGGCAGGCAGGGGACTGCATGCCGATGCGGCAGAGATCCTGCGAACGTGCAAGGATCCGGTCAAGGCCACGGGGCGCTCCCCCCGCCTGGAGTGCGGCACTGGGCCTCCCAAGAGCGGGCACCCGTCAATTCAGTCTTTGCCGTTTGGGGGCGCCATACTTGCCCGACGTGAGATCGGCGAAGGGTGCAAACATCCAGGGGCTGTTGACCGCCACCGCATAGGTGTGCCGGAGTGACGTGCCTCTGCGGCGCAGCGACAAGGCCCGCACTGAGTGCCCGGCCCAGTCGATGTAGTCGCCGCTCAGGTCCTCATCAATCTCGAAATCGGCCGGGTCAAAGCCCGCGCGGGAGATGAGCGACTGCAATGCCTGTCGGGGGTCATCGCGATCCACCATGAACTGCTGCGCCATGCCTGTACTCCTCGCATAGGGGTGTAACGCGAGTCCCAGTGGAACGGCCAGTCATGACGTACCGATGTCAATCCGCCGCCAACGGCAGTCAACGCAGGCGTCTGAACGCCAAATGTGTGATGAGCTTCTCGCCCCGGACGGTTTGCACATCGCGAGCCACCACCTCCAGCACGCCGGCCCTCGCCATCTGGCACAAATCGTCGGCGACGCGGTCGTACACAAGCGGCACTTCCAGGGTGGTACCTGCCTTCGGCAGCTCGGTGAGCGCGCCCACCTCCGAATCGAGGAACAGGGCTTGGGACAGATTGCGCATGAGGACCCCTCTTTGTTGTGAAGCCGGTCAGGAAATCCTCATGCTGCAATGCAGCAAAATCAAGTCCTGAATGCGGCAAAGCTGACCCAATGCAAAGCCAGGACTCCCGGTCGGGCGATGACCACACGGCTCCCTCTCATGGGAGAGTGCTGACTCTTGCATGCCGCGTCGCCCAAGCGCCCCATGGCTTGCCAGACAGGGAGTTGTCATGGGTAAAGAGGATCCACGACGGGGGCCGAATGGTCCCGAGATCGACCAGCGCTGAAGGGCTGGGCCGTCGATGCAAGGAAGTGGTTCGACTTGCTGAGCAGGACGGCCAAGACATGGCAACGGCGTGCAGGGCCGCGGGCGTCACTCAGGGGGAGTTCATCGCCTGGAGCGTGGCCGGGCTGACGGCCTCACAGGCACCCCTCGTCCACTCCATCTCGGAGCTGGTGCAGTCCTACTTGCAGTGGGCCCGGCGAGGCGTTGATACGTCGGACTGAGCCTCGCCTCTCACGCTGGATCTTGAAGGTGCCGGGCTGATCTGCCCGGCAATTTGAACAGGGAGGGCTCCGCCGCTCGCGCAGCCGCACGACTGCCCAGGGCGCGAACCAGCTCCTGGCACATCGTGTCGGTGGCGTCGTAGATGTCCACGGGCACGCAGGGCGCCAAGCGGTCCAGGGTCCGCGCCATGGCATCGCGCAGGGCCCAGCGATGTTCGGCGAGAAAGGCAGGCAGGTCGATGTTCATGACAGCGCTCCCAACTGAGGACTCGGCACTCAGCCAAGGCTGCGCCGGGTTCGTGTCAGGGCTGTGACGCTCCGGGGAGGTGGTGGTAAGCCAGCTGAGCGACTTGCCCACAAAATCTGTGGACAAGCAGCACCCCGTCGCGGTCGAAGGCGATGTGCCTGGTGACGCAGCAGAACGCCGCCCTGGTTGAGGAGCGTGCCGCTGCCGCGGACAACCTGCGCAACCAGGCCCAGGGGCTGCTGCAGGCCGTGGCCAGCTTCCACCTGCGGCCGGCGCTGCTCACTGAAGGCCGGCAGGCCGGGCTGGCGGGGCGCCGGACTGCGCCAGCATGCGGTCCAGCAGCAGGGCCATCTCACGCGGGCTGTCCAGGTAGAAGCGGGCCCTGGACTGCCAGCTGGTGCGGCCGACCTTGATGGTCAGCCAATGCGCCGGGGCCCGCTGGAACACCGGCTCGTCATTGATGTCATCGCCGATGAAGACCGCTGCGGCCGCCCCCTCGCGGGCCACGACGGCATGCACGGCATCGGCCTTGTCCGGCGCCCGGGCGGCCACGATGTTGAAGACCAGCTTGCCCCCGAAGACGTGCAGGGCCGGGCCCGCCGTCTTGATGATCTCCTCCAGCCGCTGCCGCGCCCACTCGCGGTCCCGCGCCATGCGGTAGTGCAAGGCGATGGAGCTGCGCTTGTCCTCGACCTGCACGCCCAGCGCCTGCAGCTCGGCACGAAAGGGCTGCAGCCACTCCCGGGCCGATTCCATGGCGCTCACCCACACGGGAGATGGGTCGATCAGATCGCTCTCGGCGCCATGGCTGCCGACGATGTAGGTCGGCGTGAAGTCCAGGCGCTTGCGCACATCGGCCACCTCCCGGCCCGTCACGATGGCCACCGGCAGGCGCAGCGACAGCAGCCGCAGGCGGCTGACCACACCAGGCGGCATGCGGGCCATGTCGGGCAGGGCGACGATGGGGGCCAGCGTGCCGTCGAAATCGAAAGCCAGCAGCGGGCGGGACGCCATGGTGGCGGCCAGTGCCAGCTCCCCCTGCGGGCTGAAGATGTGCAGCTTCATGGCCCGCCCTGCCCTCAGCCCGAGC
Organism: Roseateles flavus; assembly: GCF_039872765.1. Lineage (NCBI taxonomy): Bacteria > Pseudomonadati > Pseudomonadota > Betaproteobacteria > Burkholderiales > Sphaerotilaceae > Roseateles > Roseateles flavus. The sequence goes on from NZ_JBDPZC010000005.1 coordinate 314,459, forward strand.
CGAGCCGCCGCACGCGCGCCTCCACGCGCGCCCGCAGTCGCCAGCGGCCGGCATCGGCCAGCATGCGGGCCGCCCAGCGGAAGACGTTGAACTCCCGCACCGTGCTGCGCAGGCTCACCATGCGCTCGCGCTGTTCGGCCGGCGGCATCGTGGCGGCGCGCAGCAGGGCGTCGGCGGTCTCCTCGACGTGGTAGGGATTCACGATCAGCGCCTCCGTCATCTCACGGGCTGCGCCGGCAAAGCGGCTCAGCACCAGCACGCCCTGCTGGTCGTCACGGGCTGCCACGAACTCCTTGCACACCAGGTTCATGCCGTCGTGAAGGCTGGTGACCACGCCGATGTCCGCGGCGCGGAACAGCTCGTTCACGGCGTCCGGCTCATGGTGCTGGGCCAGCAGGTGTACCGGCCGGTAGCCGGGCCGACCGAAGCGCGTGTTGATGCGCTCGGCGACCCGCTCCACATGTTCCTGGAAGCTGCGGTATTCGTCCAGCGAGGCGCGTGTGGGCGCGGCCACCTGCACAAAGACGAAGCGGCCGATCCATTCGGGCGCCTTCTCCAGCAGCCGCTCCACGGCATTGAGCCGCTCCAGGATGCCCTTGGTGTAGTCGAAGCGGTCCACGCCCACCGCCAGGCACAGGTCCTGCGGCAGGCCCAGGCGGTCGATCACCTGCTGGCGGCACTGGGCCACGCTGGGCCAGGCGGCCACCGTGGCGGGCTCCGGCCATTCGATGGAGATGGGGTAGCTCTCCACCAGCGTCTCCTTGTCCTGGAAGCGGATGGTGGAGTACTCGGCCTCGATGCGAGCCTCCAGGGAGCGGTCCACCGTCTCCATGAAATTGCGGCAATGGAAGCGGGTATGGAAGCCCAGGATGGTGCTGCCCAGCAGCCCCTGCAGGATCTCCTTGTGCCAGGGGCAGATGCCGAAGGACTCCGGATTGGGCCAGGGGATGTGCCAGAAGGTCAGCACCGTGGCCTGAGGCAGCTGGGCACGGATCATGGCCGGCAGCAGGGCGAAGTGGTAGTCCTGCACCAGCACCACGGGATCCTCGCTGCGGGCCTCGGCCACGACGGCATCGGCGAAGCGCTGGTTGACCCGCTGGTAGGCCTCCCAGTCCGATTCCCGGAAGACCGGCCGCACGTGCGCCACATGGCACAGCGGCCACAGCCCTTCGTTGGCGAAGCCATAGTAGTAGCCCTGCTCCTCCTCGGGTGTCAGCCAGATGCGGCGCAGCTGGTAGTCCTCCACGCCGGGCGGCACGGCCACGCGGTCGTGGCGGTCCACGGCCTCGCGGTCCGCGCTGCCGCTGCCGTGGGCAATCCAGGTGCCCGAGCAGGCCCGCATCACCGGCTCCACCGCGGTGACCAGGCCGCTGGCGGGCCGGCGCACCACGATGCCTTCCGGCCCCTGCTCATGGATGTAGGGCTCGCGGTTGGAAACCACGATGACCTGGTCCCCCCGCAGCTGGGTCTGCAGCAGGTTGCGCAGGCGCTCGCCGGTCCATTCCAGGGCCGGGCCCTGCATGCGGCGGTATTCGTCCTCGAGGTCGCGCAGGCTGTTGCGGAGTTCGTCGACAAAGGGCGCCAGCTCCGGCGGCGGCAGCAGCGGGCTGACCAGCCCCTCGCCCCGCATGATGGCCCGCGCACCCTTGACCCAGCCGCGCCAGCTCAGCTGTGCCACGCTGACGGTAATGAGGGCGATGACAAAGCCCAGGATGGCGATGAAGCCGACCAGGTAGCGCCGGGTGTCCTGACTGCGCTTCTCGATGAAGCTCATGTCATGCAGCAGCACCAGGCGGCCGACGATCGCAGGACCCTGAGCCGCGGCGGCCGCGTCCTGGGCGGGCGCCGCCGAGGCGGCGTCGAAGGTCGCCGGCCCGCTGGCGGGATTGCCCCAGGGCTCTGCGGGCAGATCAGGCGCCGGCCGCATGATGTTGTGCACGCCCACATGCACGGCACCACCCGCCAGCTTGAGACGCGGATCCTGGCGGTTGGCGATGGAGAGGCTGCGCGCACAGCTGAGCCCGTCCGGAAAGGCATGCGTGGCATGCAGCAGCCTGCCCTGGGCATCGCAGGCGGCGATGGCGAACAGGCGCTCGTCCTGCACCGCCCGGTCGAGCAGCGTGGACAGCCGTTCCCCGCGCGGGTCCAGCAGGGCCTCCGCCACGGCGTCCGACATGGCATTGACCATCAAGGCGCCACGGCTATTGAGGTCCCGTGAGAACCATCGCAAGGTAACCTGATCCAGCAGTGGCAGCGCGATGTAGGCCGCCCCTACCAGCGCCACCGCCAGAGGAAGCAGGAAGCGCAGTTGGAGTCTGAGTGTCTTCATCCCTGGATTCCGGCATGGGCCCGGATTCCGAGGCGGGGCCCGGTGCCATGCGAGCGTTCTTGTACCAATATTGCGTCAACGACGTGCGCTTCATAGGTTTCGATCAGCAACAAGAGGTCTCTGTATGCAGGACAAGCAATCGCTGCAAACCTCGCCGGCGTCCCTGGACCTGGCACTCATCGGCAACTGCCAGATCAGCGCCCTGGTGGACGCGAAGGCCCACATCGTCTGGTGCTGCATGCCGCGCTTCGACAGCACACCCGTCTTCGACGCGCTGATGCATTCGGCAGAGGGCATCGGCTCGGAAGGCGTCTTCAGCGTGGAGATCGAGCACCTGGCGCGATCCGAGCAGCGCTACGAGCCGGGCACGGCCATCGTGCGCACCGAGCTGTGGGACGCGCAGGGCCAGGGCATCGAGGTGATCGACTTCGCCCCTCGCTTCATCACCCGCGACCGCCCCTTCAGGCCCGCGCAACTCGTGCGCCGTGTGCGGCCCCTGGCCGGGCATCCCCGCGTTCGCTTCCGCGCGACACCGCGTGGCGACTGGGGCCGCACGGCCCCCACCCTCACCCGCGGCAGCCATCACCTGCGCTACATCCTGCCCGAACTGGTTCTGAGGCTCAGCACCAATGTGCCGCTGACCTACCTGGTCGACCAGAGCTGGTTCTCCCTGCACAAGCCGGTGAGCCTGCTGCTGGGGCCGGACGAGACCCTCGACGCCGGCATCGAGGAGACGGCGCGCAGCTTCGAGGAGCAGACCTCCCTGTACTGGCGCCACTGGACCCACCGCCTGGCCCTGCCCCTGGAATGGCAGGAAGCGGTGATCCGCGCGGCCATCACGCTCAAGCTGTGCCAGTACGAGGAGACCGGCGCCATCGTGGCCGCCATGACGACCAGCATTCCCGAGGCCCCGAACAGCGGCCGCAACTGGGACTACCGCTACTGCTGGATCCGCGACGCCTTTTTCGTGGTGCGCGCACTCAACGGCCTCTCCGAGGTGGGCACCATGGAGGGCTACCTGAACTGGCTCTACAACGTGATCCGCAGCGCGCGCGACGGTCATGTCCAGCCGCTCTACGGCCTGGGCCTGGAGGCCGATCTTCCGGAGTCCATCGTGGAAGGCGTGTACGGCTACCGGGGCATGGGCCCGGTGCGCATTGGCAACCAGGCCTACGAGCATTTCCAGCACGATGTGTACGGCAGCGTGGTGCTGGGCGCGGCCCAGGCCTTCCATGACATGCGCCTCTTCAGGCAGGCGGACACCAAGGACTTCGAGGCCCTGGAGTCCATGGGTGAGCAGGCCTGGCTGCTGCACGAGCAGCCCGACGCCGGCATCTGGGAGCTGCGCACGCGGGCACGCATCCACACGTCCTCGGCCCTCATGTGCTGGGCCGCCTGTGACCGCCTGGCCCACGTGGCGCAACGCATGTCGCAACCGGAGCGCGCCGCCCTCTGGCGCACGCGGGCCCATGCCATCCAGGCCAAGATCCTGGCCCGCTCCTGGAACGAGAAGCGCCAGGCCTTCGTCGAGAGCTTCGAGGGCTCAGACCTGGACGCCAGCGTGCTGCTGATGGGCGAGGTGGGCTTCCTGAACCCGCAGGACCCGCGCTTCATCAGCACCGTCCGCGCCCTGGAGACCACGCTGTGCGACGGCTACTTCATGCGCCGCTACGAAGGCCGCGACGACTTCGGCTTCCCCGAGACCGCCTTCAACGTCTGCACCTTCTGGCACATCGACGCCCTGGCGCGCACCGGCCGGCGGGCGCAGGCCCGGGAGAACTTCGAGGCCATGCTGTCCCGCCGCAACAAGCTGGGCCTGCTGAGCGAGGACCTGGCCCCGGCCACGGGCGAACTGTGGGGCAACTTCCCGCAGACCTACTCCATGGTGGGCATCATCCACAGCGCCGTGCGGCTCTCGGCGCCCTGGGACAGCATGATCTGAGCCGTGCCTCAGGGCTTCTGGAATCCGTGGCGGGCCAGCACCGCCTGGCCGGCCGGCGAGAGCAGGTAGTCGATGAACTGGCGGGCGGCCTCGGCATTGCCGCCGCCGGCCACGGCCGCCACGGGGTAGCGGATGGGCGAGACGGTCGGCACCACGGCGACCACACGGACCTTCTCCTGCTGCACGGCCGCATCGGTGGCATAGACGAAGCCGGCGTCCACCTCGGCCCGTGCCACATAGTCCAGGGCCTGCCGCACATTGCTGGCATAGACAGCCTTGGGCGCCACCGCAGGCCACAGCCTGGCGGCCTCCAGGGCGCCCTTGGCATAGCGTCCCGCCGGCACGCCCTCGGGCTTGCCCAGGGCCACGCGCTGCACGGCAGGCAGCTGCAGGTCTGTCAGGGCCTTGAGAGCCACCGCGCCGGTCGCAGGCACGACCAGCACCAGGCTGTTGGCCACGAAGTCGCGCCGCGTGCCCGTGAGCAAGGCCTTCTGTGCCTCGGCGCGGTCCATGGTCTCCTGGTCCGCGGAGGCGAAGACATCCACCGGCGCACCCTTGGAAATCTGGGCCAGCAGAGCGTCCGAGGCCCCGACATTGAGCAGCACGCGCGTGCCGGGGTGGCGGGCTTCAAAGGCCGGTGCGATCTCCTTGAAGGCATTGCCCAGGCTGGCCGCGGCGGAGACGGTGAGATCAGCCGCCAGGGCCGGCAGTGCGCCGAGCATGGCGCCGCCAAGCGCGGCCTTCAGCAGGAGACGGTGTGGAAGGAGCATGACGGTGCGCAGTCCTTGTGGCTTGTGGAGGCGGTGGATTCAATCGAGCGCAATATACACCCATGCATAACGAGCGCAGCCTGGCATCGCCGCGGAGCTTGCGCCGGCTCAAGCCCTGCCCCTGCGCAGCAGAAAGGCGGCCGGGATCAGAAACAGCGACAGCAGCGGAGCGCTGAGCATGCCGCCCAGCATGGGCGCGGCGATGCGGCTCATCACCTCGATGCCCGTGCCGCTTCCGAAGACGATGGGCAGGAGGCCGGCCAGGATCACCGCCACCGTCATGGCCTTGGGCCGCACGCGCAGCACGGCACCTTCGCGGATGGCGTCCAGCAGCTCGGCGCGCGACAGCGCCTCGCCCTCGCGCTGCCGCGCCTCCAGCGCATGCCGCAGATAGACCAGCATCACCACGCCGAACTCCGCCGACACCCCCGCCAGCGCGATGAAGCCCACCCCGGTGGCCACCGACAGATGCATGCCCATGAGGTAGAGGAACCAGACGCCGCCGGTCAGCGCGAAGGGCAGCGTGGCCATGATCAGCAAGGCCTCGTCCAGCCGGCGGAAGGTCAGGTACAGCAGCAGGAAGATGATCAGCAGCGTGGCCGGCACCACCACCTGCAGCCTGGCATTGGCGCGCTCCAGATACTCGAACTGGCCGGAGTAGGCGACGCTCGTGCCGGGCTCCGACTTCACCGACCTCGCCACGGCGGCCCGCAGCTCGCGGGTCACCGCGGCCAGGTCGCGGCCGCGCACGTCGACATAGACCCAGCCTGTGGGTCGCGCGTTCTCGCTGCGCAGCATGGGCGGGCCTTCGCCCAGGCGCAGCCGGGCCACGCTGCCCAAGGTGATCTGCAGGCCCGCGGGCGTCAGCAGGGGCAGCTCGGCCAGGCGCTGCGGCGAGTCCCGCCATTCACGCGGATAGCGCAGGTTGATGGGGTAGCGAGCCAGGCCCTCCACCGTCTCGGCGATGTTCTCGCCGCCGATGGCGCCCGCCACCACGGCCTGCACATCGGCCACGTTGAGGCCGTAGCGGGCAGCGGCAGCTCGGTCGATGTGCACGTCGAGATAGCGTCCGCCGGTGAGGCGCTCGGCCAGGGCCGAGCTCACGCCCGGTACCGTGCGTGCCACCTGCTCGATGCTCAGGCTCATGCGTTCGATGGCCGCCAGATCCGGGCCGCTGACCTTGACGCCGATGGGGCTCTTGATGCCCGTGGCCAGCATGTCCACGCGGTTGCGGATCGGCGGGATCCACAGGTTGGACAGGCCGGGGATGCGCACCGCCCGGTCCAGCTCCTCCACCAGCTTCTCCGGCGTCATGCCGGGGCGCCACTGTTCGCGGGGCCGGAGCTTGACGGTGGTCTCGAACATCTCCAGCGGCGCCGGGTCCGTGGCGGTCTCGGCGCGGCCGGCCTTGCCGAAGACATGCTCGACCTCGGGCACCGTGCGGATCATGCGGTTGCTCAGCTGCAGCAGCTCGGTCGCACGCTGGGCCGAGAGTCCCGGCAGGGCCGAGGGCATGTAGAGCAGGTCGCCCTCGTCGATGGCGGGCAGGAACTCGCCGCCCAGGCGCATCAAGGGCCAGGTCGTGCTGGCGAGCACCAGCAGGGCCAGGGCCAGCGTGCCGCGCGGCCGGCACAGCACCCATTCCAGCGCGGGTCGGTAGACGGCGATCAGCGCGCGGGTGATGGGGTTGCGCTGCTCATCCGGGATCCGGCCGCGGATCCAGAAGCCCATCAGCACCGGGACCAGGGTGACGGACAGCCCCGCCGCCGCCGCCATGGCATAGGTCTTGGTAAAGGCCAGCGGGCCGAAGAGGCGCCCTTCCTGCGCCTCCAGCGTGAAGACGGGCACGAAGGACAGCGTGATCACCAGCAGCGAGAAGAACAGCGCCGGTCCCACCTCCACGGCGGCTTCGGTGATGAGCTGCCAGCGCTCGCCGCCGGACGGGATCCGCCCCTCGTGCGCATGCTGCCAGGCCTCCAGCTTCTTGTGCGCGTGCTCGATCATCACCACGGCCGCATCCACCATGGCGCCGATGGCGATGGCGATGCCGCCCAGAGACATCATGTTGGCGTTGATGCCCTGGTAACGCATCACGATGAAGGCGGCCAGCACGCCCAGGGGCAGCGCCAGAATGGCCACCAGGGCCGAGCGCAGGTGCCACAGGAAGACGGCGCAGACCAGGGCCACGACGAGGAACTCCTCGAGCAGCTTGTGGCTCAGATTGCTGACGGCACGCTCGATGAGGGCACTGCGGTCGTAGGTGGTGACGATCTCGACGCCCTGCGGCAGCGCCGCCTGCAGTGCGGCCAGCCGGGCGCGCACCGCCGCGATGGTCTCCTGCGCGTTGCCTCCGGAGCGGAGGATCACCACGCCGCCGGCCACCTCGCCCTCGCCGTCCAGCTCGGCGATGCCGCGCCGCATCTCTGGGCCCAGCTGCACGGTGGCGACGTCACCCAGGCGCACCGGCAGGCCCGAGCGCAGAGCCAGCGGCACGGCGCGGAAGTCGTCCAGGGTCTTGAGGTAGCCGTCGGCCCGGACCATGTACTCGGCGCCGGCCAGCTCCAGCACCGAGCCGCCGGTCTCCTGGTTGGCGGCCGTCAGGGCCTCGCGGACCTGGGCCTGGGTGATGCCCAGCGCGCTCAGCCGCAGAGGGTCCAGCACCACCTGGTACTGCCGCACCATGCCGCCCACGCTGGCCACCTCGGCCACGCCGGACAGGCTCTTGAGCTCGAACTTCAGGAACCAGTCCTGCAGGGATCGCAGCTGGGAAAGATCGTTGCGGCCGCTGCGATCCACCAGGGCGTACTGGTAGATCCAGCCGACGCCGGTGGCGTCCGGTCCCAGCGCCGGGCGCGCGGAGGCCGGCAGGCGGCCCTGCACCTGGTTGAGGTACTCCAGCACACGGGAGCGCGCCCAGTAGAGGTCGGTCCCTTCCTCGAAGAGCACGTACACGAAGGAATCGCCGTAGAAGGAGAAGGCACGCACGGCCTTGGCGCCGGGCACCGAGAGCATGGTGCTGGACAGCGGATAGCTCACCTGGTTCTCGACGATCTGCGGCGCCTGCCCCGGGTAGGAGGTGCGGATGATGACCTGCACGTCGGACAGGTCGGGCAAGGCGTCGATGGCCGTGCCGCGCACGGCCCACAGGCCCCAGCCGGTCAGCAGCAGGGTCGCCAGCAGCACCAGGAAGCGGTTGCCGACGGACCAGCGGATCAACCGGGCGATCATGGCCGGCCTCCGGTCCGCGAGGCCGCGGCTGCCGGCGCAACGGGCTGGATCGCCGTGATCACGGGCTCGTCGCCCCGCTGCACGAAGCTGAACCGCACAGCCTGCCCCCGCGTCAGCCCGGCTGCCAGGCGTGGCTCGGCCAGCTTGAAGCCCATGGTCATGGCCGGCCAGCGCAGGGCCGGGATGGCCTCGTGGGACAGCATCAGCTCGCCCGCCCCCAGGTCCTCGATGCGGCCCAGCGCGCTGTGGCTCACGGACTGAGCCACCGGCGCAGGCTCACTCGCGGCCGGCAGGGGCAGCACCCCGCGCAGGCTGGCCTCCGAGTCGATGAGGAAGGTGGCCGAGGCCACCACCGACTGCCCGGCCTCCAGCCCGCCGGTGATGACGAGCTCGTCCCCCAGCTCGGCGCCCAGCTGGACCTCGACGGGATGGAAGCGGCCAGGGGCATCGACCCCATACACGATCGCACGGCGCCCGCTGCGCACCACCGCCTCGCTGGGCAGCAGCAGGGCCGTGCGCGGCGGCCCCTGCAGGCGGGCGTGGCCGGACAGGCCGGCCTGCAGCCGCAGGCCCGGATTGGGCAGCTCCAGACGCAGACGCAGGGTGCGCGTCTCCCGGCTGGCCTCGGGCAGCACGGCGCTCACGCGGGCCTTGAAGACGTCGGCACCGTAGGCCGCGAGGCGCAGCTCGGCCTCCTGCCCGAGGGCGATGGCACCGGCCTGCTGCTCCGGCACCGCCACCTCGAACCACAGCGGGTCCAGGCCATTGATGCGGGCCAGGCTCATGCCGGCCGAGACCGTCATCCCCTGGCGCACCATCAGCTCGGCCAGCAGGCCTGTGCGCGGCGCCACGACGGTGTGCCGTGCCTGCACCTGGCCGCTGCGCTCGACCTCGGCGACCAGCGCCGCCGGCATGCCCAGCAAGGGCAGGCGCTGGCGGGCGGCGTCGGTCAGGGCGGCGTCGCCCAGGGCTCGCACGGCCAGGAACTCCCGTTGCGCGGCCAGCCAGTCCGGCAGCAGCAGGTCCGCAAGGGGCGCACCCGCCGCGATGACTTCACCCGGCGCATGGGCGTGCACCTTCTCGACGAAGCCGCCGCTGCGCGCCTGCACCAGGCTCACATCGCGCTCGTTCAGCTGCAGCGTGCCCGGCACCTCGACCGCCGCGGCCACCTCACGCCGCTGCACCTGTACCGTGCGAAGGCCCAGGGCCTGCACGGTGCGGGCATCCAGCTGCAGGGCCGGGCCGCCGGGCTCGGGCTCGTCGGCATAGCGGGGCTGCAGCTGCATGTCCATGAAGGGGGACTTGCCGGGCTTGTCGAAGCGCTGGCCCGGCACCATGGGGTCGTACCAGTACAGCACCCGGCGCTCGGCGGACGCAGCCGGCGACGTGGGGCTGGCACTCCAGCGGGACACCCACCAGCCGGCACCCGCGCCGAGCGCGAGCAGGACCAGGGCCCAGGGGATCATCTTGCGATTCATGGTTTCACTCCTCGGCCAGGCTGTTCAGGCGCAGCTGCAGCAGCGCCTGCCGTGTCTGCAGCTCGTTCTGGCGCAGGCGCAGCTCCAGCAGCTGGGCGCGCGCCGCCAGCACCGCTCCCAGGTCGGACTTGCCGGACTGGTAGGCGCTCAAGGCCAGGCTCAGCCGGTCCTGCGCCAGGGGCAGGCCCAGCGAGGACAGGCGCTCGTGCTGACTTGCCAGGGACTGCAGCTCGGCGAGGTCCTCCTCCAGCGCCAGGCGGTGGCGCTGCTCGGCCTCTTCGCGCTCCAGCTGCACCCGTTCCAGCTCCCGCTGGCGTGCTGCGGCCATGGGCTGCTGGCGGCGCTCCCGCTGCCAAGGCAGGTCGAAGCTGAGCTGGAAGGAGAGCATGTCGCCCCACTGCCGGCCACGGCGGCTGTAGGCCAGCTCCCAGGCCCAGTCGCCGCGAGATTCGGACTCGGCCTCGCGCAGCTCGGCCTGGGCCAGGGCCTGCTGAGCCGGGAAGGCGGCGAGCTCGGCATGGGCATGCAGGCGGGCCCGCAGCGCCTCGGCCTGGACGGGGGGCAGGGGCAGCTCGCCGCTGAGGGGCTCGTCGCCCCGCGGGCCGACAAGCCGGCGCAGAGCCGCGCGCGCCTTGAGCAGCTCACGCGTCAGCTCATCCTGCCGGTCAGCCAGGGCCAGGGCTTCCTGGCGCGCCATCACGAGCTCGGCAGCCGCCGCGCTGCCTCCGGCGATGCGGGCCGGCAGGGTGCGTTGCAGCTGGAGGTTCTCGTCCACCAGGGCCTGCAGCAGGTCGCGCCCGCGCTGCGCGGACTGCACCGCGATCCACGCCGTGCCCAGGGCCTGGCGCAGCTGCAGGCGCTGCAGCACGAGGAGTGCGCGCTCCCGGTCGGCACGGGCCTGGGCGGCCTCGGCGCGGGCGGCACGCTTGGCGGCGTTGGGCACCTCCTGCATGAGCGCCAGGCGCTGCATGGTCATGAAGTCGCGCGTCAGGCTCCAGCGGTCGGGGCCGCTGGTGGGCAGGTTCTCCACGCCCAGGCTCAGGCGCGGGTCGGGCAGTGCGGCGGCGGCGCCCTGCGAAGCCCGGGCGCCGTCGGCACTGGCCTGCTGGGCGCGCAGGGCGGGGTTCAGCTGTTCGGCAAGGCGCAGCGCCTCGGTCGGGTCCAGCGCGATGGCCGGACCGGCCAGCAGGGCGAAGGTCAGGAGCGCTGCCCGCGCACAGGCGGCGCCGGCAGGGGCCGGGCGACTGCGCGCACGGCCGGGGAGAAAGGCAGACATGATGATCCTCGGCATCGAGACAGGACGACGGTCGGCCGCGCCCCATGCGCGGCGACGCGGGTCCAGCTCAATTCCTGAGGATCAGCAGTGAAAGGTACAAGGGCGGCGCCCCGGGCGGGCGCAGCGGCGCGCCGGCATGCATGCGCTGCAGAAGCGGCGGCAGAGCCGGCTGCAGCGGCGTGACGACGCCCATCAGCAGGGCCGGCGCCGAGGCGTTGGGCTGCAGGTCAGGCACGGCCGACAGCGCCCTGCCCTGCGCGTCCTTCTCGCAATGGGCCTTGCACAGCTGGGGCTGGTCCTCGTCCATGCCGGCGCCCATGCCTTCGCAGCCCGGCATCCGGGCCGCCATCGCGACCGCTGCCGAAGCAGCCGCCAGCTGCGGGCAGGCATAGGCCGCCGTGGCCAGCTGCATGAACAGCAGGGCCAGCGACAGGCCGGAGCCCATCCAGCAGCGAAGGCGCTTGGCGAGTTGCATGGTCGCAAGCATAGAAGGCGGCGGCAGCGGCGGCTTGCCTCAGGTCAAGGGGGGCGGCCTTAGCGCAGCGAGGGTTGCAGCTCCGTCACCACCAGGCTGGCGCCCTTGCGCTCGGCCTTGAAGCGCACGTGGTCGCCGGCCTTGACCTGGTCCAGCATGGCCGGGTCCTTCACCTGGAACACCATGGTCATGGCGGCCATGTCCAGATTGCGGAGCTCGCCATGCTTGATGGTCAGCTTGCGTGCCTCCTTGTCGACCTTGCGGATCTCGCCCTCGCTCAGCTCGCTGGCCGGCGTGGAGGCGGCCGTGCTCTGGGCCAGGACAGGTGTCGCGAGGGGAGCGCCCGCGGCGATCAGTGCGGCGAGTGCGAGGTGTTTGGGATTGAGCTTGAGCTTGATCGTGTGCATGCGTACGTCCTTCATGGATAGTTTTGGTAGACACGGGTGCTGCCGTCCTTCAGGAGCAGCAGCACCTCGTAGGGATCCTTGCGAGCGCCGTAGGCCGGCCCGTCCATGCCGGGCGACCCCAGGGGCATTGCGGGCACGGCCAGACCCAGGGCCTGCGGGCGTTCCTGCAGGAGGCGGCGGATCTCGCGGGCGGGCACGTGGCCTTCGAGGGCATAGCCGCCCACGAGCGCGGTGTGGCAGGAGCCCAGGGCCAGGGGGATGCCCAGCCGCTGGCGCGCCTGGGTGTTGCCGCCCTCGGTCACGTCGACCTGGAAGCCCTGGGCCTGCAGATGCCGGATCCAGTCCGTGCAGCAGCCGCAGGCCGGGCCCTTCCAGACCTGCACGCGCGGCGCCACCGCAAGAGCCAGGCCGGGCATGGCCAGGGCGCCGAGGCCCAGGGCCAGCTGCAGGGCGTGGCGGCGCTGGGGGTCAGGTCTTGCCGTTTCGTTCGTCTTCATCGTGATGCCTTTCGCTGGCCGCCCTCAATGCTCGCCATGCCCGCCGTGCCCTCCATGAGCACCTGGCTTGCGCGCGCGCAGCTCGGTCTCCGAGGGGGCCTGGCGGGGCATGGACTGGCCGCCTGCCGTGCCGGAGCGCTCGGCATCGGGCAGGCCGCCCGTCCATTCGCGCGCCACGGTGCCGGGCGGGTGGCGGTACCAGCCCGGGTCGCTGTAGTCGCCGGGCTTCTGGTCCTTGCGCACCTTGAGGATGGAGAACATGCCGCCCATCTCGACGCCACCAAAGGGGCCGTCGCCCGTCATCATGGGCAGGGTGTTGTCCGGCAGGGGCATCTGCATGCTGCCCATCTCGGCCATGCCGCTTTCGCCCATGGCCATGTAGTCGGGCACCAGCTTCGCGATCTTCCCGGCGAGGTCCTGCTGCTTCACCCCGATCATGGTGGGCACCTGGTGGCCCATGGCGTTCATGGTGTGGTGGCTCTTGTGGCAGTGGAAGGCCCAGTCGCCCTCCTCGTCCGCGACGAACTCGACCTGGCGCATCTGGCCCACGGCCACGTCGGTGGTGACCTCGGGCCAGCGCGCAGTCTTGGGCACAGGGCCGCCGTCGGTGCCGGTCACGGTGAACTCGTGGCCGTGCACGTGGATGGGATGGTTGGTCATGGTGAGGTTGCCCACGCGGATGCGGACCTTGTCGTTCCTGCGCACATTGAGCGTGTCGATGCCGGGGAAGACACGGCTGTTCCAGCACCAGAGGTTGAAGTCCAGCATGGTCATGATGCGCGGCGTGGCGGAGCCGGGATCGATGTCGAAGGCGTTGAGCAGGAAGCAGAAGTCGCGGTCCACCTCCTCGATCAGCGGGTGCCGGCCCTTGGGGTGCGTGATCCACAGGCCCATCATGCCCATGGCCATCTGCGTCATCTCGTCGGCATGCGGGTGGTACATGAAGGTGCCGGGGCGGCGGGCCACGAACTCGTAGACATAGGTCTGCCCGGGCTGGATGGCCTTCTGCGTCAGGCCGGAGACGCCATCCATGCCGTTGGGCAGGCGCTGGCCGTGCCAGTGCACGCTGGTGTGCTCGGGCAGGCGGTTGGTGACGAAGACGCGCACGCGGTCGCCCTCCACCACCTCGATGGTGGGCCCGGGCGACTGGCCGTTGTAGCCCCACAGCCGGGCCTTCATGCCGGGCGCGAGCTCGCGCAGCACGGGCTCGGCCACGAGGTGGAACTCCTTGACGCCCTGGTTCATGCGAAAGGGCAACGTCCAGCCATTGAGCGTGACCACCGGGCGGTAGGGGCGGCCTGCGCTGGGCGCCACGGGCGGCTGGGTGTCGGGGCTGGTCTGCTGGACGGCCTCGGGCAGCGCGGCCAGGGCCACGCGGCTGACGGAGGCGGCTGACACGGCGGCCGTCAGCGCACCGGCACCACGGAAGAAATTGCGTCGGGAAAACATGGGCTGTCCTTTCAGTGCGCGGCGCCGCGGGCGCTGTTCGAGGGGGCGGGCGCCACGGCCGGTGCGAGCGCGGGCCGGCCGACCAGGGCCAGGTCCAGGTCCGCCCGGGCGATCCAGAAATCGCGCAGGGCCTCGATGGAGGCGCTGACGGTGCCGATCTGCGTGCGCGCATCGGCCAGCAACTCGAAGACGCCGATGAACATGCCGTTGTAGCGCAGCAGCTGTTCCTCCGAAACCCGCCGCGCCAGGGGCAGCAGCTCGTCGCGGTAGTGGCGGGCTAGCTCATGGGCGCTGCGGTAGCCCTGGTAGGCCTCGCGCAGCTCGGAGCGGGCCTCGATCACAGCCTGCGCGGCCAGGTGGGCGTCCTGCAGGTACTGGGCCTCGGCCCGGGCGACACGCGCCTCGCCCCAGTCGAAGAGCGGAATCTCGAAGCCGAGCTCGACGCCGGTCTGGCGCGGGGCCTCGCTGGCGCTGTTGCGCTTGAGGTCCAGTTCCAGCACATCGACGAAGCGGGTCACGCGGCTCAGCCCGAGGCCGCGGGCGCTGGCCTCCATCCGAGCCCGGGCCGCCTGCAGGTCCAGGCGACCCTGCAGGGCCTGCCGCTCGATGTCCGGCGGCGCCTCCACCTGGGCCGGCAGCGCGGGCAACCGGTCCGGCAGCTGCAATGCATCGGGACTGGCCAGACCCAGCAGGCGCGCCAGCCGCTCGCGGGCGCGGCCCTGTGCCAGCTCGGCCTGCAGGGCACCCAGCCGGGCCTCGGCCAGGAAACCCTGCTCCCGGGCCTGGTCCAGAGCGCTCCAGTTGCCGGCCTGCTGCATGCGACGCGCCAGCTCGGCGGCGGCCTGCGCAGCTTCGCGGGCGTCGTGGCGGTAGGCGGCGATCTGCTGCGCGGCCACGGCCTCGTAGAACGCCTTGCGGGTGTCGGCGGCCAGGGCCAGCATCTGCAGCGCCACCTCGCGCTGCTGGGCCACCAGGCTTTGCTGTGCTTGCTGGCGGCGCAGGGGCAGGCTGATCAGGGCCCCGAGGTCCAGCCCCAGCGTGCGCTCGATCTCGCGCTCCTCGCCCTGCTTCAGTCGGCCCAGGCGGAAGCCGGGATTGGGCAGGCGACTGGCCTGCACCCGCTCGGCATCGGCAATCCCCAGGGACTGGAAGCCGGCCTGCAGGCCGCGGTTGTTGAGCAGGGCCATCTGCACGGCGCTGTCCGCGCTGAGGGGCTGCCGCAGCAGTTCGGCCACGCGGGCAGCGATGCGGTCCTGGTCCTGCGGCGTGCGCGCCGTCTGCAGCTCGGCCTGGAGCTGCTGCCTCGCGGTGGACTGAAGGGGGGCCATGCCCTCATCGGGGCTGAGGCTGGCGCAGGCGCCCAGCAGCAGCGGGGCCAGCGCCAGGGCCAGCCGCGACAGGCGGACTCGGGTGATGTGGGGGTGCATGGGCAGATCGTTCATTGGCGTGGAGACCCTGGGAATCGTCAGGGCTCGCCCGACGGAGCCGGCCGCCATGGGCTGGCGCAGGCGTCGACGGGCAGCGGGTGCGTTGAACGCCGACCGGCCCGGCTCGGGTGCGCAGGCCTGGCATCGACGGCATCAAGGATGGAAGGCCCGGGACAGGGCCGCACGGTGTGGCGGCGCCGAAGGGCCGCGCGCGCTTCAGCGCAGGGCGGGCCTGGGTGGGCGCTCCAGCCCGTCCAGCCACACGAAGGCCAGGGCCAGGTGGAACTCGGGCGCCTCGGGCAGGGCCAGAGGCATCAGGGGCAGCTGGGGCACCGCCGGAGGCAGGGCCGCGGCGTGACA
This sequence comes from Roseateles flavus, assembly GCF_039872765.1. Taxonomy (NCBI): domain Bacteria; kingdom Pseudomonadati; phylum Pseudomonadota; class Betaproteobacteria; order Burkholderiales; family Sphaerotilaceae; genus Roseateles; species Roseateles flavus. Next base: position 330,097 of record NZ_JBDPZC010000005.1, read on the forward strand.
GCAGGAGGCGCAGGCGCTGCAGCTGCCCGTGGAGGCGGGCTTGGCGGGATCGCCATCCGCGGCGGCGGCGGTCTGGTCGCAATGGCTGGCATGGGCGCTCGCCAGGCCGGTCATCAGGCCCTCGTGCAGACCGGGCTCGCCGGCTGCATCGCGGGCTTGAATGTGTTCAACACCGGCGAGCACCGGCGAGAAGGCGCTGGCGAGCAGGCGCTGGGCGGCATGGCCTTGCAGGGGCAAGGCCAGGGCCAGCATCCATGCCAGTGCGATCCGCCAGAAGGTGCTCATGTTCGAAGTGTAAGAGGACGGCCGCGCATGTCGCGGCAGTCGCACTGTGAGGCTTGCCCCGGTGGGAAGGTCAAGCCCCTCACGGCCCGGCCGTCGAGGCGCCGGGCGCTGTGCGCGCTCAGCCCCTGGCGTACCAGGCCTTCACGCCGGCGTGCTCGCGCACGGCGTCGTGCACGCCCATCAGGCGCGGGTAGGCCGCGAAGATGTCGGCCGGGATGTGATCGACCTTGCCGCCCAGGAACCAGCGCACGGCCATGTGCAGTTTCAGGTCCACCACGTTCAGCTGCGCGCCACCGAAGAAGGGCTGGGCCAGGATGTTGCGCTCGGCCGCGGCCGCCCAGTCGGGCAGGAAGCCGGCCACCAGGCTTTCGCGCACGCGGCGCTTTTCCTCGGCCTCCATGCGGATGGTGGGGCCCACCGCGGCGCGCAGGTCCTCCACGTGGGCCATCATGGCCTCGTGGCGCGCGGCCTCGAAGTCGTCCTTGGGATGCAGGCCGTGGCGGCGGCCGATCAGCACCAGGATGGCGTTGGTCTGGCCCAGCGGCGCGTGGCCGGGAATCTCCAGGATGGGCATGGCGCCATAGGGCGTCGAGGGCTTCAGCGCCGGCCAGTCGGCGGACGGGATGCGCCGGTCCTCGAAATCCACCCCTGCGAGGTGCAGGGCCAGGCGGCATTCCTCGCCGCGGCTGACCGGGGCGTCGAAGTAGATCAGTGTGGGCTTGCTCATGGGGCGGCAGCCTAGCATGCAGCGGCATCCCCTGCAGACGCCGGGACTTGGCACCCGCCGCGCCGCCGGAGCGCCTGGCTCGGGCGAGGGCCGTGGGGTCCGGCATGCCCTGCGGGTGGGCCTTGCGGTGGACCTCGTGGCGGGCCCTCTCCCGGTCCATGGCCTGTTGGGCCAGCCGCGGCAGAAAGCGCCCCCTGACCTCAGGCCTGCCGGGCGTACTGCTGCGTCACCTCGTCCATGAGCTGCAGGATGCGCTCGCTGGTGGTGAAGACCTCGCTGAGCGAGCGGGTGTCGGTGTTGCCGGGCCGCAGGGCGCGCAGCGCGGCGTCGAAGAAGACGTACTGCTGGTCCACCATCTCCAGCTCCGAGCGCAGGGCCGCCGTGGTCTCAGGCGCGGCCTTGAGGTTGGATTGGGCCTGCGTGAATTCCTCGCGGGCCTGATTCAGCTGCTTGACCAGGCCCTCGCTCTGCACGCCCCAGGCGGCACCGAGGTAGGCCGAGGCCATGCGCTGGCTGAGCATGCGCTGCCGCCCCGCCAGGTTGACGAGGCGACCCACCGCCTTGCCCGAGGCCTGCTCCAGCAGCCCCGTGCCCTGCTGGGCCTGGGCCAGCACCTGGGTCGCCGCCGCCATCACGGCCTCGGCACCCTTGGGATGAGGCCGCTCGCCGACCAGCAGCAGCTTGTAGGCGCTCCAGCTGCCATCCATCTGCTCGTAGACCTTGGCCACGGCAGGGCTGTGTGAAAAGGCCCGCAGCTCGACCAGGTGGCGGTCGAACAGAGCCATGGAATCGGACAGGACCTTCTCCGCCTGCTCCGATCGCACCTTCTGGCCCAGGGCCATATAGGCCTTGGCGCAGCGCTGGCTCAGCATGCGCAGGCGGCCGGCCTTGTTGATGGCATCGGGCAGGTCACGGACCTCGGCGTGGGCCTGGCCGGCCAGCCAGAGGGCCGGTACCCACAGAAGACATTGACGGCGGCGCATGAACTCCATCGCGAGACTCCCTGCCTCTGCTTGACGAAGTGGCCAGTCTAGGGATGCAGGCGCCAGGAATCCTTGATGCAGTTTGCCTTTTTGAAGGCCAGCCCCGCCGACGCTAGCGCGCCACCGTAGCGGATGCCACGGTCGAGGCGCCGCTCAGCGCAGGGCCGCGTTGAGCTGGTCCACCAGCTCGGCCCAGTCGGCATCGGCCCGGAGTTCCTCGCACAGCAGCGCGGCCTGCGCGGCATTCCAGCAAGGCGCCTCCTCCAGCCGCAGCGTGTCGGGCAGCGGGGAATGGCTCAGCAGGAAGGCCTCGATGCTGGCGGCGTCGTTGGCCAGGCCCAGCTGGGCGAAGAGGTCGGAAAAGCGGTGCACGGGGGCTTGCATGGGCGGCTCCGGAAATTTGCCAGCCCAGAGCTTAGCGGCATGCCGGCCCCCTGTCCCGCGTTGCCGTGGGCCGGCCGCTCAGGCGCCTGCGCGAGCCGCAGCGGCCTTGTCCTCGCAACGCGGCCTGGCCTTCTGGCGCAGCAGGTCGGGCGCCAGGATCTGCAGCTCGTAGCCTGCGCCGCTGATGCACTGCTCCTCCTCCAGCTGGCGCAGGCAGCGCGAGAAGGTCTCGGGCGTGATCGCCAGCTGCGAGGCCACGTACTTCTTGCGCTGGATGAAGCGCACCGTGCTGCCCTGGCGGCGCCACATGTCCAGCAGCCACTCGGACACGCGGCCCAGCGCATCCAGGCTTTCGCGGCGCACGGCCTGGCGGGTCTGCTGCAGCTGCAGCTCGGCCAGGGCATCGACCACGGATTCCATGGCCGCGCGCCAGGCGGCCGGGTCCTCGGCGGCCCAGGCGTCGATCTGTGCGCGGCTCATGCCCACGGCCAGCACGTCCACCGCGGCCACGGCGCGCAGGTTGTGGGATTCGCGCAGCCAGCAGGCGGCGCAGCCCATCCACTCGCCGGCCTCGGCCAGGCGGAACTGGCGCCATTCGCCCTGGCTGTCGTGGTGGCCCAGGCAGACGCTGCCTTCCAGCAGCAGCCACATGGTCTCGCAGTGCTCGCCCTGCTCGAACAGGGGCTGGCCGGCGGGCACGCGGCGCCACTGGCCGGCCTCTATCAGCACTTCGCGCAGCGGTGCTGCCACACGTTCGGAAATAAGCGGTTGAGCCATCGCGGCGGCGCGCCGGCGATGCGTCCTTTCCAGGGCGCCCTCGGGTGTTGGCGCCGCCGTCGATGCGTAGTCGATCGATCCCATGCGGGTCTCCTCGGAGTCGTGCCACTGAATCGTGCACAAGCCACACTTTGCGGCGCCGCTGATCGATCCAGTTTGAGCGGCATCAACGCCCGGCCCTTCCGACGGATCAGCGCTTCCCCCAGGTCGCGGGGCCACCCGCATTTGCGCGGGCGCAAAACCATGCGCGAATAAGGTTCATATATTTTGCAACTTTAAAAAGCGGGGGCCCGCCCCTTCTATTCATGAGCCTGAACAAGCCAGAACTGGTGTGTCCGGCCGGCAGCCTGCGCGCCCTTCAGATGGCGGTGGATGCGGGCGCTGACGCCGTCTACCTGGGCCTCAAGGACGCCACCAATGCCCGCAACTTCGGCGGCCTCAACTTCGACCTGGAGCAGGTGCGCAGCGGCATGAGCTATGCGCACCAGCGCGGGCGCAAGGTGCTGATGGCGCTCAACACCTACGGCCAGTCGCAAGACCTGGCCCCCTGGTTCGCCGCGGTGGACAGCGCCGCGAGCCTGGGCGCCGATGCGCTGATCGTCGCCGACAGCGCGGTGCTGGCCTATGCGGCCAAGACCCATCCGCAGCTTCGCCTGCACCTCTCGGTGCAGGCCTCGGCCACGAGCTACGAGGCCATCAACTTCTACCGCGAGCGCTACGGCATCCAGCGTGCCGTGCTGCCCCGCGTGCTGACGCTGCAGCAGGTTCAGCATGTGATCCGCCATACCGATGTGGAGATCGAAGTCTTCGGCTTCGGCAGCCTCTGCGTGATGGTCGAGGGGCGCTGCGCGCTGTCCTCCTACGCGACGGGCCAGTCGCCCAACACGCATGGGGTGTGCTCGCCCCCCTCGGCCGTGCAGTGGCAGGAGCGCGGGGACGGCGTCGAGGCCCGGCTCAACGGCGTGCTGATCGACCACTACGCGCCCGAGGAGGCGCGCGGCTACCCCACGCTGTGCAAGGGCCGCTTCGACGTGCAGGGCCAGCGCGACTACGCACTGGAGGAGCCCACCAGCCTCAACACCCTGGCCTTGCTGCCGCAGCTGATCGAGTCCGGCGTGCGGGCCCTCAAGATCGAGGGTCGCCAGCGCAGCCCGGCCTATGTGGCCCAGGTCAGCAAGGTCTGGCGAGAAGCCATCGACCGCGCCGCCTCGGGCGAGCGCTACACCGTCACGCCCGCCTGGCAGCAGGCGCTCTCGCACTGGGCCGAGGGCCAGCAGAGCACCCTGGGCGCCTTCGACCGCCCCTGGCGATGAACCGCAGCGAGCGCCCCTCCATGAGTCCCATGAACGCCCCCACCCTCACCGTCGGCCCGCTGCAGTACTGGTGGCCGCGCCAGACGCTGATGCACTTCTACGCCGAGCTGGCGGACAGCCCCGCCCATGCCATCGTGCTGGGCGAGGTCACCTGCTCGCGCCGCAACGAGTTCTCGCTGGAGGACTGGCTGGCCATCGCGCGCGAGCTGCAGCAGGCCGGCAAGCGCGTGCGCCTGGCCAGCATGCCGCTGCTGATGTCAGAGGCCGAGCTGCGCGGCCTGCGCCGCCTGGCCGAGGCCGCCCTCAGTGCCGACACGCCCATGGACTTCGAGGCGGGTGACGCCTCGGCCCTGCAGGTCTGGCACGGCCTCACCCGCGAGCTGCCCGCGCAGGAGCGCCGCAGCCAGCTGGTGCTGGGGCCGCATATCAACGTCTACAACCGGCCCGCGCTGGAGGAGCTGGCCAGCCTGGGCGCGGACGTCTGGGTGCCGCCGGCGGAGATGTCTCTCGCGGCCCTCGCTCGCTGCAATCCGCCGCTGGATCCGGTGCAGGCGCAGGGCCGGCCCGTGGCCACCGAGCTGCTGACTTTCGGCCGCATGCCCCTGGCCTTCTCGGCCCGCTGTTTCACTGCGCGCCACCATCGCCTGAGCAAGGACCAGTGCGAGTTCCGCTGCCGTGACGACGCCGACGGCCTGCTGCTGCGCACCAGCGAGGGCCAGCCCTTCCTCGCGCTAAACGGCATCTCGACGCAGTCTGCCGGCCTGCAGTGCCTGCTCCAGGAACACGAGGCCGTGCGCGCCGCGGGCGTGAAGGCCCTGCGGCTCTCACCCTGCAGCGGCGGCTTCTCTCGCGTGCTGGCGCTCTTCGACGCCGTCTATCGCCAGGGCGCCGATGCCGACGAGGCCCTGGCCCAACTGCAATCCCTGGACCTGCCCGGCAGCCTGGTCCATGGCTTCGCCCACCAGCAGCCGGGCATGCAGGCCCTGGCCTGAAAGGACTCCCATGCAAGCCTCCCCGCGCGACGCCACTGCACGCCCCCCGGCCCCGGCCGGCCTGCACCAGATGCTGCTGGACCACGTCCGCGGCGTGGTGCGGCGCCTACCCGTGGAGCCGCCCTCCTTCGTCGCCGCTCGCCTGCTGGACCAGGTCCTGCTGCCGCGCCTGGATGCCAGCCAGCGCCAAGGCCTGTCTCACAAGGTGATGGAGCTGGAGCTGCTGGAACCCGGCATCCGCCTGCGCCTGCAGCTGGGCGATGCCGGATTCATGCTGGCCCCGCGCGAGGCGCCGGTGCTGCTGCGCATCCGCGCCCGCACGCCGGCCCTGTGGCGGCTGCTGCGCGGCGAGGAGGACGCCGACCGCCTCTTCTTCGACCGCGCACTCGTCATGGAAGGCGACACCGAGTTCGGCCTGATGCTCAAGAACACCCTCGATGCCATCGGCCCCCTGCTGCCCGCCACCGCCTTCGGGCGCCCTCTCTGACGCCTCGAACCGCCGCCTGCCGGAGCCCGCCATGAATCTCACCCAAGCCCTGCTGCAGGCTCTCCAGGCGCGCGGCGCCACCGAGGTCTTCGGCATCCCAGGCGACTTCGCCCTGCCCCTGTTCCTGGAGATGCAGAAGGCCGCGGTGCTGCCGCTGCATCCGCTCTCGCACGAGCCCGCGCTGGCCTTCGCGGCGGATGCGGCTTCGCGCGCCCGGGGCGGCCTGGGCGTGGCCGCGGTGACCTACGGCGCCGGCGCGCTCAACCTCGTCAACGGCGTGGCCAGTGCCTATGCGGAACGGGTGCCGCTGGTGATTCTGTCCGGCGCCCCGGCCGCGCACGAGGCGGCCAGCGGGCTGATGCTGCATCACCAGGTCAAGTCCCTGGACAGCCAGTGGCGCATCTTCCAGGAGATCACCGTCGATCAGGCCCGCCTGGATGACCCGCGCACCGCGCCGGCCCTGATCGCCCGCGTGCTGGATTCGGCCCTGCGCGAGGCCGGGCCGGTCTACCTCGAGATCCCGCGCGACATGCCCGCCCGCCCCTGCGAGCCCGTGCCCGCGCGACAGACGCGCCCCGTGGACGCCGAGCGCCTGGCCGCCTGCGCCGACGAGCTGCTGGCCCGCCTGCGCCAGGCCCGTCATCCGCTGATGCTGGTGGGCGTGGAGATCCGCCGCTACGGCATCGAGGAGCAGGTGGCCGAGCTGGCCCGGCGCCTGGACATCCCCGTGGCCACCACGCTGATGGGTCGCGGCCTGCTGCACGATGCCGGCGTGCCCCTGCTGGGCACCTACCTGGGCCTGGCCGGCGACGCGGCGCTGACCGAGCAGATCGAGAGCTCGGACGGCCTGCTGCTGCTGGGCGCCATCCTCAGCGACACCAACTTCGCCGCCGCCCGCCGGCCCATCAACTTCCGCCACGGCATCCGCGTGTGGCAGGGCCAGGTGGAGATGGGCCACCACAGCTACCACGACGTGCCCATCAAGGACCTGGTCGAGGCCCTGCTGCTGCGCCTGCTGACCCGGCCCCTGCGCCCGGCCGCGCCGCCCCAGCCCTGGCCCGCCCCCCTGCTGCCCAGCGCGGACGCACCGCTGAGCCCGGGCGCCATCATCAGCGTGCTCAACGAGTTCCAGCAGCGCCACGGCGCCATGCCCGTGGCCAGCGATGTGGGCGACTGCCTCTTCAGTGCCCTGGACCTGGCCCCGGGCGACCTGCTCGCGCCGGGCTACTACGCCAGCATGGGCTACGGCGTGCCCGCCGGCCTGGGCCTGCAGGTGGCCACCGGTCGCCGGCCGTTGATCCTCGTCGGTGACGGCGCCTTCCAGATGACGGGCTGGGAGCTGGGCAACGCCCGGGCCCTGGGCGTGGATCCCATCGTCGTGGTCTTCAACAACAGCAGCTGGGAGATGCTGCGCACCTTCCAGCCGGAGGGTCAGTACCACGGCCGCGGCGACTGGGACTTCGCCGCCATGGCCGCCGGCATGGGCGGCGCCGGCCACCGCGCCGCCACCGTGGGCGAGCTGCGCATGGCGCTGGACCAGGCGCTCCAGGAGCGCGGCCGCTTCCAGCTGATCGACGCCCGGCTGCCGGCCGGCTCGCTGTCGCCCACGCTGAGCCGCTTCGTGCAGGCGGTCAAGCGCCTGTCCATGCCCGAAGACTGAGCACCAGGGCCAGCGGCGCCGCCCAGGCGGCCGGCACCACTTGATCCAGGTCAAAAGAAATATCCTGAATATTGCTTTACATCATCCCGATCGGCACAATTCCTACATCTAACATGAAGGTTTAAAGATGAACACCACCGCCATGCCCCACATCCATGTGCCCAGCCTGCCACCGCAGGAGCGCCACCCGGCCATCTTCGGCACCTTCGAAGCCCTGCCCGTCGGTGGGTGGCTGGAGCTCAGCAACGACCACAACCCAGAGCCCCTGCACCGCCAGTTCCAGGTGATGTGGCCCGGCCAGTTCGAGTGGGAAGCGCTGGAATCCGGCCCCGAGCAGTGGCGCGTGCGCATCTCCCGCAAGCCCGCCGGCAAGAGCTGCTGTGGCTGCTGCGGAGGCTGAGTCCTCGCCCTGACGGCTTCGAAAGAAAGACTGACACCATGAGCACCGTCCTGTTGCGCCTTGAGGAACCGCCGGCCCGGCGGGATGGCTTCGCCCTGTGGGCCCTGGGCTTCCGGCCCTTCTACCTGCTGGCCGCGTTGCAGGCTCTGCTGATGGTGCCCCTGTGGGCGCTTCAGTTCAGTGGCTGGCTGCCGCACGCGCTGCTCAAGGGCCCGGCCTGGCACGCGCACGAGATGGTGTTCGGCTATGCGCTGGCGGTGGTGATCGGCTTCCTGTTCACGGCCGGGCGCAACTGGTCCGGCCAGGCCACGCCGACCGGGCGCCCGCTGCAGGCCCTCGCGGCCCTGTGGGTGCTGGCCCGGCTGGCGGTGCTGAGCCCCTGGGCCTGGCTGTCGCTGCTGCTCAATGTGGCCGTGCCCTGGGCCGCGGCCTGGGGCCTGTGGCAGGCCCTGCACAAGGGGAACAACCGCCGCAACTATTTCTTCGTCGGCCTGCTGGTCCTGATGGGCCTGGGCAGCGCGCTGCTGCACCTGGGCAGCATGGGCCTGCTGAACCTGCCGCTGCTGAGCGCCGCCGGCCTGCCGCTGGGGCTGGACATCGTGCTCTTCATGATCGCGGTGATGGCCGGGCGCGTGGTGCCCATGTTCTCCAACAACGGCGTGCCGGGCATGCAGGCGCGGCGCGAGCCCTGGGTGGAGCAGGCCTCGCTGGGCAGCGTGATCGCCCTCCTCGTGCTGGACGCCCTGGGCGTGGGCGGCGGCCTGAGCTTTGCCGTGCTGAGCTTCGCGCTGCTGGCCCACAGCTGGCGCCTGCTGCTGTGGCAGCCCTGGAAGACCTGGCGCAATCCGCTGGTGTGGGTGCTGCACGCCGCCTATCTGTGGCTGCCGGTGCATCTGCTGCTGCGCATCGCCGCCCTGCTGTGGCAGCTGCCCAGCGGCCCGGCCACCCATGCGCTGACGGTGGGCGTGATCGGCATGATCACCCTGGGCATGATCACCCGCACGGCCCTGGGGCACACCGGGCGCCGCCTGCAGGCCGGTCCGGTGGAGACCCTCGCCTACCTCTGCATGTTCGCCGCAGCCCTGGTCCGCGTGGCCCTGCCGCTGCTGCGGCCGCAGTGGCTGATGGAAGCGGGCCTGGCCTCGTCCCTGCTGTGGAGCGTCTCGTTCGCGCTCTATCTGTGGCGCTATGCACCGTTCCTGGTGCGCACCCGCGCAGATGGCCAGCCCGGTTGAGCCTGGCAGGGAGACAATGCCCCCATGCGCCTCACCACCATGACCGACTACGCGCTGCGACTGCTGATCTACCTCGGCAGCCATCCGGAGCGCCTGTGCACCACCGCCGAGATCGCACAAGCCTATGAGATCTCGGAGGCCCACCTGACCAAGATCACCCACCAGCTGGGGCTGGGCGGCTGGATCACCACCGTACGCGGCAAGGGCGGTGGCATGCGCCTGGCGCATGAGCCCTCGGCGATCAACCTCGGCGCCCTGGTGCGCGCCGTGGAGCCCGACTTCATGCTGGTGGAATGCCTGGGCGATGGCAGCGACTGCCGCCTGACCCAGCGCTGCCGCCTCACCCGCATCTTCAAGGAAGCGCTCGCGGCCTTCCTGGGCGAGCTGGACCAGCACACGCTGGCCGAGCTGCTCCCGCCGCCGGGCCGCAAGCTGCCCCTGCGCCCGCCTCCCGACTTCCCCATCCGCGCCCTCAAGGCCTGACCCCGCGCATGTCCTCCGCCGAGCCCCCCGCCGCCGACCCGGCGGCCCGCCGCGTCATTCCCATCCAGGCCGCTGCCGCAGCGGCCGGCAGCTCGCTCTACGTGGCCGAGCAGAAGATCTACCCGCGCTCCGTCAGCGGCCGCTTCGCCAACTGGCGCTGGGCCCTGGTGGCGCTGACCCAGCTCTTCTTCTACGGCATGCCCTGGGTGCAATGGGAAGGCCGACAGGCCCTGCTCTTCGACCTGGTGGGCGGGCGCTTCTACATCGGCGGTCTGGTCTTCTATCCGCAGGACCTGATCTACCTGGCGACCCTGCTGGTCTTCAGCGCCCTGCTGCTCTTCTTCTTCACCGCCGTGGCTGGGCGGCTGTGGTGCGGCTATGCCTGCCCGCAGACCGTCTACACGGAGCTCTTCCTCTGGATCGAGCGCCACACCGAGGGCGACCGCCAGGCCCGCATGCGCCTGGACGCCTCGCCCTGGAGCCCCGAGAAGCTGGCCCGCAAGTCCGCCAAGCACGCCGGCTGGATCTTGCTGGCCCTGTTCACCGGTTTCAGCTTCGTCGGCTACTTCAGCCCCATCCGCGAGCTGAGCGCGGCGCTGATGCAGTTCGCGCTCTCGCCCTGGGAGCTGTTCTGGGTGCTGTTCTACGCCGGCGCCACCTATGGCAACGCGGGCTGGCTGCGCGAGCAGATGTGCAAGTACATCTGCCCCTATGCCCGCTTCCAGAGCGCCCTGATCGACGCCGACTCGCTCATCATCACCTACGACGCCAGACGCGGCGAACCGCGCGGCGCACGTTCGCGCAAGTCGGCCGAGGTGCTGGCCCAGGGCCGCGGCGACTGCGTGGACTGCACCCTGTGCGTGCAGGTCTGCCCCACCGGCATCGACATCCGCAAGGGCCTGCAGAACGAGTGCATCGGCTGCGCCGCCTGTATCGACGTCTGCGACCAGGTGATGGACAAGATCGGCGCCCCGCACGGCCTGATCCGCTACGCCACGGAGAACGGCGTGGCCCAGGGGCTCACACGCGCCCAGATGTGGCGCCGCACCCTGCGGCCGCGGGTGCTGATCTACGGCGGCGCCCTGGCCGTCCTGGGCGCACTGATGGTCTGGCAGCTGAGCCAGCGAAGCGCCCTGCTGATCGACGTCATCAAGGACCGCGGGGTCATGGCCCGCCTGGTCGACGATGGCCAGGTCGAGAACGTCTACCGCCTGCAGCTGCTCAACCGCAGCGAGCGCACCCTGCACCTGACGCTGGAGGCCGCCGGCCTGCCAGGCCTGCGCGTGCTGGGCGGTGAACGGGTGGAGGTGGCGCCGGCCGCCATCGTGTCCTTGCCCGTGCAGCTGCGCCTGCCGCCGGGCGTGGTCCGGGAGAGCGGTGCGCGCCGCGTGCAGCTGCTGGCCCGCGACCTCGACCATCCCGAGGCCCCCGCCTTCCAGGCCGAGGCCAGCTTCTTCGTGCCGCGCTGACAGCGCAACCCGGAGCCCGCATGGACGACGCAAGACCTGACCCTGCCATCAGTTCCTCAGCCGACCCCGAGCGTGAGCGCCTCATGGCTGTGCTGCGCCGCGTGGCCGACCCCGAGATCGGCGAGAGCATCGTGGACCTGGGCCTGGTGGACAGCCTCGTGGTGGGCCCCGCCGGCGTGACCCTGACGCTGATCCCCACCAGCGCCACCTGCCCCATGGCCGACGTGCTGATCGAGGATGCCGAGACCGCCCTGCGCCAGGCCTGCCCTGCGGACTGGGCGGTGGCGGTCGAGATGGACTGGGACGCCACCTGGACGCCCCAGCGCATGTCCACCGCCCTGCGGCTGCGCCTGGGCTGGGCCTGAGCTCCGCCGGCGTCACCCTCGCCCCATGAACACCCACGCGCGCCGCCCCCTGCCCCTGGGCCTGCGCCTCGCGCTGCCCCTGGCCCTGCTGAACCTGCTGCTGGCCCTGGCCGGCGGGCTGCAGCGCCTGGGCGGCCTGCCCGTGGGCCTGTCCTTCATCGCCCAGCAGGCCCTGCAGCACCATGGGCTGTTGATGCTGGGCGGCTTCTTCGCCACCCTGATTTCACTGGAGCGGGCGGCCGCGCTGGGCCGTGGCTTTGCGGTGCCCCTGGCCTGCGGCCTGGCCGGCGTGGTCCTGGTTGCCGGCCTGCCCGGCGTGGCCCTGGGTCTCTGGGCCGCTGCCGCGCTGGGCCTGCTGGCGCTGTACCTGTGGGCGGGGCATTCGCGGGCCTGGTCCCTGCCCCTGCTGATCGAGGCCAGCGCCGCCCTGCCCCTGCTGATGGCCGTGGCCGGGCAGGCGCAGGGCTCGGACTTCGCCCTGCGCTGGAACGGCTCCCTCTTCCTGCTGCTGACCATCGCGGGCGAGCGGCGCGAGCTGTGCCGGCTGCTGCCCCTAAGCCCGCTGGCCCGCCACGGTTTCCTGCTGCTGTGGGCGGGGCTGCTGGCCAGCGGCGGCCTGAGCCTCTGGCAGCCTGCGCTCGCCGCGCGGCTGGCCTGGCCGCTGCTGCTGGGCCTGGCCCTGTGGCTGCTGGTCTTCGACATCGCCCGCCGCCAGTGGCGCGCAAAGGCCTGGGCCGGCCACACGGCGCACTGCCTGCTGCTGGGCTACGCCTGGGCCGCGGCGGCCGCACTGGCGGGGCTGCTGGGCCTGCCGCAGCTGGCCTGGCACTGGCTGTGGCTGGGCTTCGTGATGGCCATGGTCTTCGGCCATGCGCCCATCATGCTGCCCGCCCTGCTGCGCCTGCAGCCGCGCTACAGCCCCTGGGCACTGGCGCCCCTGGGCCTGATGGCGCTGAGCCTGCTGCTGCGGGCCCTGGGCCAGGTGGGTGTGGCAGCCTCGCACCTGCTGCCCTGCGCGGCCTGGCTGCATGGTCTGTCCCTGCTGGGATTCGGTCTGCTGATGGCCATGCGCTGCCGCGCGCGGCGGCCCTGATCGGGCGGCAGACTGGCCCGGCCTTCTTCAGGGCAGGCGCCGCGGTGGCGCCTCGGCATGGCAGATGAGGCCGCCACCGCCGCTCTTGGCGCGGTACATGGCCTGATCGGCCGCGACCATCAGCGTCTCGGCGTCCTGGCCATGCTCGGGGAAGCGCCCCACCCCCACGCTGGCGCCCACCCGCAGCTCGCGCCCTTCCCACTGCACGGGCTCGGCCAGGGCGTCGCGGATCTTGCGGGCGACCACGTCCACGTCTTCGGGGTCGCTGACCTGGTCGATGAGGATCACGAACTCGTCGCCGCCGATGCGGGCCACGGTGTCGGACTCCCGCACCAGGTGCCGCAGCCGCAGGGCCAGGGCCTTGAGCACGGCATCGCCGGCCGCATGGCCCACGCTGTCATTGATCTCCTTGAAGCCGTCCAGGTCCACGAAGAGCATGGCCAGGCGGCCCTGGTCGCGCCGGGCATGGGCCAGGGCGTGGTCCAGGCGATCCATGAAGAAGCGCCGGTTCTGCAGGCCGGTGAGGCTGTCGTGGCTGGCCAGGTGGTCCAGCTCGTGCTGCTTCTGGGCGAGCTTGGCGAACTGGCCGCTGATCTGCAGCTGCATGTGCTCGATGGAGCGGGCCAGCATGCCGATCTCGTCCCGACGGTCGGTGGGCAGTTCGTCGCTGCGCAGCCCGCCCACGAAGCCCTCGACCGCACGGACGATCTGCGCCAGCGGCCGCGTCAGGGCGCGCGCCAGCAGGGCGGCCAGCAGCACCGCCATGGCACTGAAGGCCGCGACGATGCGCAGCACCATGCGCCCCAGGCTGTCGCTCTCAGACAGCACCTCGGACAGGGGCTGCGAAAGGCCCAGCACGAAGTCCTCCTCGGCCTTCAGCGCGGTAGCCGGCTGGCGCACGAAGGCCGCCACCTGCACGGAGGCATCGCTGCCCTCGGAGCGGGTCACCACGGTCTGCTCGTCCTGGGCGGGCGGGTTCACCAGCAGCTCGCGCACGCCGGGAAACTCGTCCTGCACGAGCGAGGACTGTCCGCGGTCGAAGGCAAAGGTCTTGCTCCGGTCGGGATGGACCAGGTACTCGCCCTGGGCATTGCTGAGGTAGAGCTGCAGGCTCGGCGGGAGGTCGGCGGCCAGCTGACCGAAGAGACCGTTCAGGTCCACATTGATCACAATGACGCCCAGGGCCACGCCATGGGGATCCAGCACCGGCGCGGACACCTCCAGCGCCGGCTTGCCATGGCCGGCATGGGCGCCGACCTCGTGGTTGATCACCGCACGGGAGACATAGACCTGGCCGGCACCCAGGCGCAGCGCCTCGTAGACGTAGGGATAGTGGCCCTTCTCCTGCAGGTCCTCGCCCTGCACGCGGGTCACGCCGATGTCGTCGCGGTCCACGCGCACCCGTTCGAGGCCATGGTTGGCCGCGTCCATGAGGCGCATCTGGAAGTACTCCGGATGCGTCTCCAGCATCTGGCGGAACAGCTGGGCCAGGGTGGTCTCGTTGCGGGCCACCAGCTCGGGGTCGGTGCGCAGCAGCATACGGCCAGCCCCGGGGTGGCCGGCCACCATCAGCACGTCGCGGGCCGTGCCGTCCAGGCCCACGGCCAGCTGCCGGACCAGCACCCGGGTGGCCGTCACCAGGCGCTGCTCGGCGGCGGACACCAGGAGCTGGCGGCTGGCGCTGTAGGCGTAATAGCCCGTCAGCCCGGCGGCCAGCACGCCGCTCAGGGCGAGGGCGAGGCCCAGGCGCCAGGAGATGCCGCCCTTCATCGCTGCAGCACCTTGGACGGCCGGTCGCCGGACTGGATGCGGGACCACAGCTGCTCGCGCCGCTGCTCATCCTCCACCGGCTCCAGCCAGCGCAGCGTCACCTGCGGCGCGCTGCTCACCGATTCGCTGACCGTGTTGGCCAGGCCCTGGCGCGTCACCAGCAGGCTGCTGGCGGGCTCCTCCAGCATGAAGTTGATCCAGGCGTGGGCCAGCTCGACCTGCTGTGTTGCGGCGGAGATGGCCCAGCAGTCCAGCCACGCCAGCGCCCCCTCGCGCGGGATGACATAGCCGACGTCGGCGCCGGCCGCCTTCAGCAGGTGCACCTGCTGCATGCCGTAGTTGGCGTACATCAGCGCCACGCGGTGCCGCAGGAAGAGCTGCACGGATTCCTCCGGCAGGCTGTAGAAGCCCAGCACATTGCGCCGCAGGGCGACCAGCTTGTCCACGGCCGCCGGCCAGCGCGAGTCCTCGATGCGGAAGGGCTGGCTCTGTCCCAGGGCCAGGGCGGCCAGCGAGAAGTTGTGGGTGCCGCCCGCATAGGCCAAGACCTTGCCCTTCCAGCGCGGATCCCACAGCTCCTGCAGGGAGGCAGGCGGGGCTGTGACCTGGCGCCGGTCGTAGATCAGGCCCATCTCAGAAAAGGTGTAGGGCACGGCAAAGACCTGCAGCTGGCCCTCGCGCCGGCGGCTCAGGCCCGGAATGGACGAGAGCTCGCGAAAGCGCGTCAGCTGGCGGCGGGTGTTGGGGATGCGCTGGAGCTCGATGGGCAGGGCCATGCCCTGATCGATGTACTGCTGGAGCTCGGCGGTGTTGAGCGCGAAGACGTCGAAGTCCCGGCCTTTGTTGGCCAGCAGGCGCTGCCGCATGGCCTCGTCCGATCCCACCACGGTGAGCTCGACCCGCGCCCCGGTCTTCTGCGTGAAGCCCTGCAGCACCTCCGGATCGGCATAGCCCGGCCAGGCCAGCACGCGCAGAACTTTGGCCGCCGGCTGCGCCGCAGCCGGGGCCGGCAGGCCCGGGAATCCCAGAAGGCATGACAAAACCAGCAGGATGCGCAACACCATCCAACCATCCTAGAGGAAGCGGGCGACGGCCGGCCCGTTGCATGGGCGTCTACGCCACAGGGACAAGCCTTGATATGCGACAGATGCCGCGAATCCGGGCCTGCGGCTGGCGGCCGATTCCCTCAGGAAGCCCGCACCGGCAGGCCGTGGGCCAGCCAGGCGGCCATGCCCCCTGCCAGGTTGCGTACCTTGCGGTGCCCATGATGGCGGAGGTAGTGCATGGCCTGCTGGCTGCGGCCGCCGGCCGCGCAGGCCATCAGCAGCTCGGCATCCATGGGCAGCTCGTGGTGGCGCCGCTCGAGCTCGCTCAGGGGCAGGTGCAGCACCCGCTCCACGCCATACGCCATTCTCCGGACCTCGTGGGCCTCGCGGACATCGACCAGCCAGGCCCCTTGCGCCAGGGCTTCCAGGGCGGCACGGGGATCGAGTGACAGCAGGGGAGGGTTCATTGCGGGATTCCGTTGCGTTCAAGAGGGACCGTGAGCGTCGGGCGTTCAGGGCTTGAGAAAGCGGGCCCCGGCCTCGGCGAGATGGGCCTGCTGGCGGGCCAGTTGGCCGCAGACAAGGTCGCACAGCGCGTAGACCGAGGGATCGGCGATGCGGTAGTACACGCTGGTGCCCCGGCCCTCGCGGTGCACCAGGCCGTGGCGCTGCAGCTGCGCCAGGTGGCGGGAGATGTTGGCGGCGCTGCTGCCGCAGGCCCGGGCCAGATCTCCCACGCACTGCGGCTGCTCGCGCAGGAGGTTGAGCACGCGCAGCCGGCTGGGCTCGGCCAGCAACTGGAAGAAGCCTGCCACCTGCTCCAGGGCGCTGTCGGGCAGGTCGCGGATGCCGCAATGCAGCGCGACGGCCGCCGGCGGCGGCACGGGCAGCGGCGGATCAGCATCAGAACGGGACTGGGGCATGGAAGGCCGACCTCCGGCGCGGCGGCAGGCGGGCTTCGGTCCGCCTTGCCGGTTCAGATTCATTTGACTATTTGCGTGATTGCGCAAATAATAAATCCAACACAGCCCTCTGTCCAGCCCGCGACACCCATCATGCGCAAGACCCCTCCCCCCCCGCTCCCGCTCTGGCGCCTGCCCGCCTGGGCTCCGGCCGCCGCGCTGACACTGGCCTGGTCCCTGGCCGGCCTGCCGGCCCTGGCGTCCGAGGCGGCTCAGCCGGCGCTCAAGACCTACACCGTGCAGGCCGGCACCGGCGGGCTGAGCCAGGCGCACGAGGCTCGCGTCGAGGCCCTGCGCCAGACCACGCTGGCCGCCCAGGTGGCTGGCGCGGTGCTCGAGCTGCGCATCAAGCCGGGAGACGCCGTCAAGGCCGGCCAGCTCCTCATGCGTCTGGACGCGCGCAGCGCCGACCAGAGCGCCCAGGCCAGCGAGGCCCAGGCCCAGGTCGCCCGTGCGCAACTGGAGCTGGCGCGGCGCGAGCTGGACCGCCAGCAGCAGCTCTTCCGCCAGCGCTTCATCAGCCAGGCTGCCCTGGATCAGGCGGAAGCCCAGTTCAAGACGACCGAGGCTCAGGTGCAGGCCCAGCTGGCCCAGGCCGGCGCAGCGCGCAGCCAGAGCGCCTGGTACCAGCTGCGCGCGCCCTATGCCGGCGTGATCGCCGAGGTGCCCGTGGTGCAGGGTGACATGGCCCTGCCCGGCCGCAGCCTCGCCGTGCTCTACGACCCGGCCGCCCTGCGCGTCACCGCCCATGTGCCGCAGGCCCAGGCCCAGCTCGCCCAGGGCTCGGGCCACACCGTGCTGGTGGACATCCCCGGCCTCGGCATGCAGGGCCAGATGCCCAGCCGCGTGCAATGGCTGCCCACCGTCGACAGCGGCAGCGGCACCGTGGAGCTGCGGGCCGAGCTGCCGTCCACGCTCAAGGGCCTGGTGCCGGGGCAGTTTGCCCGCATCCGGCTCGGCGGGACCGCGCCGGAACCGGCAGGGCCCGCGGTCCTGCTCGTGCCCGCGGAGGCCGTGGTCCGGCGCGCCGAGATGACGGGGCTCTATGTGCTCAACGCCGAAGGCCGCCCCTTGCTGCGCCAGGTGCGCCTGGGTGAGCGCCGTGGCGGCGAGATCGAGATCCTCAGCGGCCTCAGGGCCGGCGAGCGCGTGGCCCTGGAGCCGCAGGCCGCCGCCCGGGTGCGTTGAGCGGGAGGCTTCATGAAATCAATGGACAAGCCTGCACTGGGCGTCTCGGGTCGCATCGCGGCCTTCTTCCAGTCTGCGCAGATCACGCCCCTGCTGGCCCTGGTGGCCCTGCTGCTGGGCATCTTCGCGGTGATGGTCACGCCTCGCGAGGAGGAGCCGCAGATCAACGTCACCATGGCCCAGGTGCTGGTGCCTTTCCCCGGCGCCTCGGTCAAGGACGTGGAGCAGATGGTGGCCAGCCCCGGCGAGCAGGTGCTGTCGCGGATGGCGGGCGTCGAGCATGTGATGTCGGTTTCGCGGCCGGGCCTCGCGGTGCTGACCGTGCAGTTCAAGGTGGGCGTGCCGCGCACCGAGGCCCTGGTGCGCCTGCATGACACCGTCAGCAGCCATGCGGACTGGCTGCCCGCCGGCCTGGGCGTGCAGCAGCCCCTGGTCAAGCCCCTGGGCATCGACGACGTGCCCATCGTCAGCCTCACCCTCTTCAGCACGCAGCCCGAGACCGGGGCCTATGCGCTCGAACGCGTGGCCCACAGCCTGGAGAGCGAGCTCAAGCGCGTGCCCGGCACCCGTGACGTGGTGAGCCTGGGCGGCCCGGGCCGCGCCGTGCAGATCCACATCGATGCCGCCCGCCTGGCCAAGGCGGGGCTGAGCCTGGGCGAGCTGCGCCAGGCCCTGCAGTCGGCCCAGATGGGTCTGCCCCTGGGCGATCTGCTGCAGGGCGGCCAGGCCGTCGCGCTGGAAGCCGGCCCTTGGCTCGCCTCGGCCCGGGACCTGGAGGCGCTGGTGGTGGGCGTGCGCGAGGGCAAGCCCCTGTTCCTGCGCGAGGTGGCCCGCATCGTGGACGGCCCGCTGACGCCCAGCCGCTATGTCTGGCATGGCACAGGCGGCGCACCGCTGCCGCCTGGTGCGGCCTCCGGCGTGCGTGGCGAATATCCGGCCATCACGATGGCCATCACCAAGAAGGCCGGCGAGAACGCCATCGACGTCGCCAACGCCCTGATGCAGCGCGTGGACACCCTGCGCAACACCATCATCCCCGCCGACGTGCAGGTGCAGGAGACGCGCAACTACGGCGCCACCGCCAACGACAAGGCGCAGAAGCTGATCCAGAAGCTGCTCTTCGCCACGGCTTCCGTGGTGGCCCTGGTCTTCCTGGCCCTGGGCCGGCGCGAGGCAGCCATCGTGGGCACGGCCGTGATCCTCACGCTGACCGTCACCCTCTTCGCCTCCTGGGCCTGGGGCTTCACGCTCAACCGGGTGTCGCTGTTCGCGCTGATCTTCTCCATCGGCATTCTGGTGGACGATGCCATCGTGGTGGTCGAGAACATCCACCGCCACCAGCAGCTGCATCCCGGCCGCGGCCTGGCGCAGCTGATCCCCGGCGCCGTGGACGAGGTGGGCGGCCCCACCATCCTGGCCACGCTGACGGTGATTGCCGCTCTGCTGCCCATGGCCTTCGTCAGCGGGCTGATGGGGCCGTACATGGGCCCCATCCCCATCAATGCCAGCATGGGCATGCTGCTGTCCCTGGCCATCGCCTTCGTGGTGACGCCCTGGCTGGCCCGCCTGTGGATGAAGGCCCTGCCGGCCGACCAGGCGGCGGATCCGGACGCGCTGCACGGCCTCTCGGCGAAGCTGGCGCCCGTCTTCACGCGGCTGTTCACGCCGCTGCTGGACGCCAAGCAGGGCCCGCGCAGCCGCCGCCTGCTGGGCCTGGGCATCGCGGGGCTGATCGCCCTGTCCCTGGCCCTGCCCATGGCCGGCCTGGTGATGCTGAAGATGCTGCCCTTCGACAACAAGTCCGAGCTGCAGCTGGTGGTGGACCTGCCCGCCGGCACGCCGCTGGAGCAGACGGCCGCGGTGATGCACGAGCTGGGCGCCTACCTGGCCACCGTGCCCGAAGTGCTGCACTACCAGGCCTATGCCGGCACGGCCTCGCCCATCAACTTCAACGGTCTGGTGCGCCAGTACGGGCTGCGCTCCGGCAGCGAGCAGGGTGATCTCCAGGTCAGCCTGGTCGACAAGCAGCACCGCAAGGACCAGAGCCACGCGATCGCCACGCGCCTGCGCCCGCCGCTGCAGGCCATCGCCCGGCGCTTCGGCGCCAAGCTGAAGGTGGTCGAGGTGCCGCCGGGTCCGCCGGTGCTGGCCCCGCTGGTGGCCGAGGTCTACGGCCCCGACGACGCCGGCCGCCAGCAGCTGGCCCGCCAGGTGCGCCAGGTCTTCGAGCAGCAGGCCGGCGTGGTCGACGTGGACGACAGCAGCATCGCCGCGGCCCCGCGCCAGCTGCTGCTGGTGCAGCGCGCCCGCGCGGCGCAGCTGGGCGTGAGCCAGGCGGCCATCGTCAGCACCCTGCGCACGGCGCAGGCCGGCGAGGCCGTGCTGTGGCTGCATGACCAGAGCAAGTACCCCACGGCCGCCTGGCTGCAGCTGCCGCCCGAGCAGCAGGGCAGCCTGGACGCCCTGCTCTCGCTGCGCGTGCGCTCGGCCCAGGGCGCGCTGGTGCCCCTGCGCGAGCTGGTGACGGTGTCCGACACGCAGCGCGAGCAGCCGCTCTTCCACAAGGACCTGCTGCCGGTGAACTACGTCACCGGCGACATGGCCGGGCGCGTGGACAGCCCGCTCTACGGCATGTTCCAGATGCGCAGCGCCATCGCCCAGATCCGGGCGCCGGACGGCGGGCCGGTGGACGAGCACTTCATCCGCCAGCCCGACGACGCCTTGCGCGGCTATGCCCTCAAATGGGACGGCGAATGGCAGATCACCTACGAGACCTTCCGCGACATGGGCGCCGCCTACGCTGTGGGCCTGGTGCTGATCTACCTGCTGGTGGTGGCCCAGTTCGGCTCCTACCTGACGCCCCTGGTCATCATGGCGCCCATCCCCCTGACCCTGATCGGCGTGATGCCCGGCCACGCGCTGCTGGGCGCCCAGTTCACCGCCACCAGCATGATCGGCATGATCGCGCTGGCCGGCATCATCGTGCGCAACTCCATCCTGCTGGTGGACTTCATCCAGCTGCAGCTGCGGGCCGGCCTGGCCTTCGAGACGGCCATCCTGCGCTCCGCCATCACCCGCGCCCAGCCCATCCTGCTGACGGGCCTGGCCGCCATGCTGGGCGCCTTCTTCATCCTGGACGATCCCATCTTCAACGGCCTGGCCATCTCGCTGATCTTCGGCATCCTGGTCTCGACCCTGCTGACGCTGATCGTCATCCCGACCCTCTATTTCGTCGCCTACCGCCACCGCCTGCACCTGCTGCAGGCCCCCGCTCCCATGCCCTCACCCACTGAAGGAGACTGACATGACTTCCTGGCAAATCGTGCGCATCGCCGCCGGCTTCTTCGTGCTGCTGTCCCTGGCCCTGGGCCTGCCCGGCAGTCCCGTGTTCCACTCGCAATGGTGGCTGGCCTTCACCGCCTTTGTCGGCCTGAACCTGCTGCAAAGCGGCTTCACCCGCTGGTGCATGATGGAATCGATCCTGCGAAAGCTCGGGGTGCGCCCGGGCTGCTGAACCAAGGAGATGTCCATGCATCTGGTCTGTGCCCATTGCGGCGCCACCAATCGCGTCCCGCCCGAGCGCCTGCAGGACCAGCCGGTCTGTGGCCGCTGCGGGGCCGAGATCGCACCGCCCCGCCCGCTGGCCCTCGCTGACGCCCTGTTCGCCGACTACATCGCCAAGACCGAGGCTCCCGTGCTGGTGGACTTCTGGGCGGCCTGGTGCGGTCCCTGCCGCATGATGGCGCCGCAGTTCGAGGCCGCGGCCGCGCAGGCGCCCGGCGTGCGCTGCGTCAAGGTCGACACGGAAGCCTGCCCTCAGACCGCCGCGCGGCTGGGCATCCGCAGCATCCCCACCCTGGCGCTGTTCCTTGGCGGCCGCGAGATCGCGCGCCAGAGCGGCGCCATGCCGGCTGCCGAGCTGCTGCGCTGGCTTCAATCCCATCTCCAGAAAGGACATGCCTGATGAGCGATGAACTCGTTCGCGTCGACCTGGTCCAGCAGGCGGACTACCGCTTCGACACCCGCTTCGGCGGCGAGGTCCCCGCCCTGCTGACCGATGAGCCGCCCCCCCTGGGCACCGGCCAGGGCCCGTCGCCCGTGCAGCTGCTGTGCGCGGCCGTGGCCAACTGCCTCTCGGACTCCCTGCTCTTCGCCCTGCGCAAGTACAAGCAGGCGCCCGAGCCGCTGCGCTGCAGTGTGGAGGCCCAGGTCGGCCGCAATGCCGAAGGCCGGGTGCGGGTGCTGGCCATGCGCGCTCAACTGCAGCTGGGCGTGCCCGCCGCGCAGCTGCAGCACCTGGATCGCGTACTGAGCCAGTTCGAGGCCTTCTGCACCGTGACGCAGAGCGTGGGCCAGGGCATCGCCATCACCACGGAAGTGCGGGATGCCGAGGGCGCCCTGCTCAAGCCTGCCACCCCCCTCACCCCCCTCACCCACTGAACCCCGAAGGAGTACTCACATGCAAGCCAATGTCGGAACCCTGGACCGCGCCATGCGCGTCATTGCCGGCGTCGTCCTGATCGCTGCCACCCTGCTGGGCTTCATCGGCGCCTGGGGCTGGATCGGCCTGGTCTTCATTGCCACCGGCCTGCTGCGCTTCTGCCCGGCCTACCTGCCTTTTGGCATGAGCACCTGCAAGACGCCGGACAGCAAGTGAGGCACCGCGGCGCCTGAGTCAGGTCCGGGGTCAGGTCTTGCCTGCATCGCGGGCGATCTGCTCCTGGACCCAGCGCTGCAGCAGCTCGACGGGCTTCTCGCTGCGCTGGAGCTCGTGCAGGGGCCCGATGCTCACCACCTTGCCCTCGGGGCTCAGCAGCGCGAAGGCCGGGAAGCTGTTGACGCCCAGGGACTGCAGGAAGGGCTTGGCCTGGGGGTAGACGGGCCAGCGCAGACCGTGGTCCTGGACGAAGCGCCGGCTGGTGGCCTCGTCGTCGAAGGTGACGGCGGCCAGACGCAGCTCCGGCATGCGCGCCTGCAGCCCGTTGAGCACAGGCACCTCCGCCACGCAGGGGGCGCAGCCGGCAAAGTAGAAGCTCATCAGGGTGTAGCGGCCCTTGAGCGTGTCCGGCGACAGCGCCGCCTGATCCAGGGAGCGCAGCGAGAAGCCGGGCACGGCATCGCCCGGAGACACCTTGAAGCGCGTGGCGTCCGGCCGCCTGCCGGGCGGCTGCAGCTGCAGGGCCACTCCTTGCGCGCTCTTGGCGATGGCCACGCTCAGCCTGCCCTCGGCCGCCTTGAGGCGCTGGTAGAAGGCCTCACGGGGCAGGTCCCGGCCGTCCTCGTCCTGGTAACGGAGCGGGGTCTGCGCCGGCACGCCCAGGGCCGCCAGGAAGGCGGGCTCCTCGGCCGCCGCCTGCGGCAGGCTGAAGCCGGCCGCCTGCGCCAGATGCAGGGTGGCGCTGAAGGCCAGGGCCGCCAGCAGCGCTGCCGGACGGAAGGAACGGAGGGAATGGACGCTGATCATCGGCGCTAGTGTGCTGCGCAGGACCGGCAGACGTCTTAGCCCCGGCTTAAGCCGGCTCGGCGGCCCCGCGGCTTGTCGCCTGGGCGTCATTCTGCAGGGGAAGGCCCCAGGCCCCGGCGGACGGCCGCTGGGTTAGTGTCGGGGGATGAGCAGCACGCCGCCCCGCACGGTCTTCGAGGCCGACTTCACGACCGCCCTGTGCCAGATCTTCGAGGAGCACATCAGCTTCAACAAGGTGCTGGGTCTGCAGGTCACCGCACTGGAGGCGCAGGCCGCGGAAGCCACCGTGGCCATGCGCCCCGAGCTGATCGGCCACTTCGCCCACCACCGCATGCATGGCGGCGTGATCTCGGCCACGCTGGACGCCCTGGGCGGCCTGGCCGTGATGACGGCCATCGGCGACCGCCACCGCGACGAGCTCCCGGCCGCCCGCCTGCAGCGCTTCAACAAGCTGGGCACCATCGACCTGCGGGTGGACTACCTGCGCCCCGCCATCGGCGAACGCTTCCGGGCCCGGGCCGAGGTGCTGCGCCTGGGCAGCCGCGTGGCCAGCACCCGCATGGAGTTCATGGATGCCCAGGGACGTCTCCTGAGCACGGGATCGGCGGCCTACATGGTGTCCTGAGCCGGGCCGCCGCAGCGGCGGTCAGGCGCGCCGGTCATGCGTCCGGGCGGCGTAAAAGGCCTTCTTGTGTTCGTACATCATCGTGTCGGCGCGATGCACGGCGGCCTCGATGCGCTCGCCACCGCGCCACACGGCCCGCCCGACGGACATCTCCAGCAGCGCCCCTGCATGGAACTGATTGTTGAGCTCCAGCAGCTCCTCGACCTGGGCCTGCATGGCCTCCACGGCGGCCTCGTCGGCACCGGGCATCAGCAGCACGAATTCGTCCCCGCCGATGCGCGAGGCCGTCATCGGCGCCTCCACCGCCTTGGCCAGCACCTCGCCGGCACGGCGCAGGAGGGCGTCGCCCGCGGCATGGCCGGTCTCGTCGTTGAAGCGCTTCAGCCCGTTGACATCCAGCAGCAGGATGCCCAGCGGCGCCAGCCCGCGACGCTCCAGGCGGTTGATCTCGTCACTGAAGAAGCTGCGGTTGCGCAGCTTGGTCAGGGCGTCGTGCTTGCCCAGGAACTCGAGGTAGGCCTCCGCCTTCTTGCGGGCGCTGATGTCGGTCAGCGAGACCTGCACCAGGGACCAGTCGTGCTCATGCCCCGGCAGCACGCTGAACTGCAGGTGCACGTGCAGCAGCTCGCCGTCCAGGGTGTAGTTGACGGTCTCGCGCTGCTGGAAGATCTGGCCGTTCCACAGCTCGATGAGCTGCTCGGTGAAGGGGCGGCGCATCTCGTCCCGGAACACGTCGCTGAGGCGGGCCACCAGGGTGGCCTGGTCGGGCGAGCGGAACAGGCGCAGGGTCTGGCGGTTGACGCGCAGCACGCGGATCTGGGCCATGCAGCGCTCGACGAAATCCGGATGGACGTCGGTGAAGGTGCGGAAGTCGGTGATGCCCTGCTCGCGGACCTCGTCCAGCAGGCGCTTGACGCCGCTGAAGTCCTCCACCCACAGCGAGACGGGCGAGTGCTCGAAGAGGCCGTTGGCATAGCGCTCGCTGGCCTGCAGCTCGCGCTGGGCCTGCACGCGCGCCGTGATGTCTTCGAGGGACAGCAGCACCCTTGACCAGTCCGTCTCATGCCCCGGCAGCACGCGCACAGACAGGCGCACGTCCAGGCGGCGGCCGTCCAGGGTGTAGTTGACGGTCTGACTCTCGTAGCTCAGCTCGCCGCGCCACAGCCGCTCCAGATCCTGCACGTGGTGGTCCAGCATGTCGTCCCGGAAGACGGCGCCCAGATTGGCCACCAGATGGGCCTGGTCCCGGGCGCCGAACAGGCTCAGGGTCCTGCGGTTGACGCACAGCACACGGAGGCCCTCGGTGCACACCCGCAGGTCCTCAGGATGGCGCAGCAGGTGGGGTCGCAGCTCGCTCACGCCCTCGGCCCGCAGCCGGCGGAAGAGCTGAGCCAGGGCGCTGAAGTCCTCCAGCCAGAGGGACACCGGCGCCAGCTCGAAGAGCGCAAACCACTCGTGGGTGTCGGCATGCCGGTCCAGGGCGGCACGGACTTCTTCGGAAGATTTGTCGGCGGGCATGGCAGGATCTGGCATCACGGTTCTCGCCCCAGTCTAGCGGTGAATCCCGGGAGCGAGGCGCCAAGGAATTGGCATAGAGTCCGGGCATGCAGTCCCCGCAGTACCCGCAGCACCCCGATGCCGCCCCGGCCGAGGTTCCCCGCCCCGCCGCCGACGCCCCGGAGGCCCCTGCCACGGGCGAGGCCCTGCTTGCGCGGGCCATCCAGTCCTGGCAGACCGGTGATCTGCTGGGCAGCTGCCGCCAGGCCCTGGCCGCTGCGGCCGCCCTCAGTGGCGGGCCGGCGTCCACGGCGCTCCCGCATGCCCTGCGCCAGGCCGCCCTGGCCCTGTGCGAGTTCGGACTGGCTGCCGAAGCCCTGCCCCTGGCCCGCGCCTCCGTGCGCTACCTGGAGCGCGAGCAGCTGCATGAGCCGCTGTCCGCCTGCCTGAGCTGCCTGGGCCATGTCCACGCCCGGCTGGGCGAGCTGGACCAGGCCGAGCTGCTGCACATGCGGGCCCTCTCCCTGGCCCGCGAGTCCATCGACAGCGGCGACCGCATGCGGGCCTACACCAATCTGCTGGTCTCCATGGCCGCCGCACACGAGCAGGCCCTGGACCGCGGCGATGAGGAAGGTCGGGTGATGGCCCGCCTCGCCTTGCGCCGCGCCGAGCGCCAGCTGGGCGGGGCGCGCTCGCTGGCCCAGGACGGCCGCCTGCATGCCATCTTCCAGGGCGTGCTGAAGCTGGCCGTGGCCCACCTGCTGGTGCTGCTGCACCGGCTGGACGAGGCCGAGATCCTGCTGAACCAGCTGCTGGCGCAATGGTCCGTCGATGACCGGACGCGCTACTGGCGCTGGTCGGCCGAGGAAACCCTGGCCGACCTGCTGAACCGCCGGGGCCGGCCAGGCGAAGCCTGGCAGCTCCTGGCCCGCCTGCTCGCCGAGCCTGACCTGCAGGCCAATGTGCAGCTGCACGGCTCGGTCCTGCGACAGGCCCTGCGCAGTCTGCGTGCCATGGACGGACCCAATGCTCAGGACCGCATCCGCGCGCTGGAGGCCGAACGGCAGCGCTGGGAACAGCGCTGCACCCAGGCCGCCACGCAGGCGCGCGAGGCGCTGGCGCAGGAGCTGCTGCAGCTCGATCCGTGGTTGCGCGTCGTCCTCAGGGGTGCGGACTGACGCGGTAGGCGCAGCGCCGCGCGCCCGCCAGTTGGTGCTCCGTGCGCTGCACCTGCCCCCAGGGCGCCAGGCAGCGCTGGAACAGGGCCAGCTCCGAGCGGCAGAAGCCCTGGCAGGCCTGGGCGGCCGCGCAGATGGGGCAGTGGTCCTCGATCAGCAGCCAGTCCGCGCCCGCGCCCGCGCGCTCGACCCTCGCCATATAGCCCTCCCGCTCGCGCTCGGCGGCCAGCGCCACCAGGGCGCTGCGCAGGCTGCGCTTGCCGGCCAGGGCGGCCTGGTAGCGGCGTTCGCTGTCCTGCTCGCGGGCATCGATCAGGCGCTCCAGCGCGGGCTCGCCCAGCAGGCTGCGGACCTGGTGGATCAGCTGCACCGTGAGCTCGCCATGGCGATCCGGGAACTCGGCATGGCCCGCGGCACTGAGCCGCCAGACGCGGCGCGGGCGACCGACGGCACCGGCCTCGTCCTGCCACAGCAGCAGGCCTTCGTCGGCCAGCTGCTGCAGCTGCTTGTGCACGCCCATGCCGCTGAGGCCCAGGCCTTCGGCCAGCTGCGCCGCCGTCTGCGGGCCGCCGCTCTTGAGCTGCTGCAGCAGGCGCTGGCGGGCTTCGGTCTTCATGCCTGGCCCTCCTGCTGCAAATCCCTCTGACGCTCCGCGCGCGCCAGCGCCACCAGCTGCCAGGCCGCCAGCACGCAGGTCAGGCCGCCCAGGCCCATGATCCAGCGCGAGGACAGCAAGGCAAGACCTGACCCCAGCAGGGCCACCACCACATTGGCCAGGCAGAAGATGGTGGACAGCAGGCCCATCACCCGCCCCTGGCCATGGCTGGCGAAGCGCTCGGACATCCAGGCCGGCATGACCGCGTTGTAGAGCGCCAGGGGCAGGCCCAGGAAGGCGATCATCACCAGCCCCGGCGTGGACGGCAGCACCGCCAGCAGGGTCAGCCCCAGCGCCGCGAGCAGGGCCAGCCAGGCGGCGTCGCGCAGGGGATGGGCTCGCCGCCCGCTGCCGAAGCGCCCCGCCATGACGCTGGCCAGCGTCATGGTGGCGCACTGCGCGGCGGTGACGTAGGCGATGCCGCGGCTGCCCAGCCCGGCCTGCTCCAGCATCCACAGCGGCGCGAATTCATAAAGGGCCGTCACGCCCACCGTGTAGAGGAACTGCAGCAGGGCCAGGCGCGCCAGCACCGGGTCCTCGCGCAGCAGCCCCAGGGCCTGCTGCTCGCGCATGGACTGCAGCAGATGCAGAGGCCCGCTCACGCGCTTGCCGGCGGGCACGCCCGCCCCCAGGATCACCAGGCAGGGCAGCATGGCCAGGCCGGCCAGCACGAAGGGCACGGGCTCGCCCAGGCCCAGCGTCAGCCCGCCGACCAGGGGCCCCAGCAGCCAGCCCGCATAGAGGCAGGCATTGAGCCAGGCCAGGCCCCGGGTGCGGTCGATCTGGCCGTGCAGGTCCGCCACCAGGGCGCGGGCCACGGCCACATTGCCCTCGGTGATGCCGGTCAGAAAGCGGGCCAGCACGAAGACCAGGAACCAGCGCTGATGCAGGGCATAGGCGGTCAGCAGATAGCCCAGCAGCGTGGCCGTCAGCGTGACATTGAGGGTGGCGCGGCGGCCGTAGCGGTCGGACAGCGGCCCGATGAAGAGGCTGCCCAGCAGGATGCCCAGCGGGTTGACCGCCAGGGCCAGGCCCATCAGCAGCTTGGGGTCAAGGCCCAGGAAGTGGGTGAAGGCATCCGCCGGCCCGTCCACGAAGATGGGCGCCAGGATGGGATAGGGCATGGACACGCCCACCGTGCTCATCAGGGCCAGCGCGCAGACGGCGCCCAGCACCCAGTAGGGATGGCGGATCTGCGGGGCCTCGGGCTGGGGCAGCGGAGGATGGAGTGCGGCGCTCATGGTGCGGGGGCGGCCGCGGTGGGCTGTCGATTCGTCATGGCGGCATGATGCAGGCAGGCTTTTAATTTATCAACAAAACGTTGATTAACCACGAGCGCGCCGCTGACATCGGCAGGCACCGAAGGCACAATCCCGCCATGCCATTCCGTGCACTCGAACTCCCTCCCGACATCAGCGGCCGGCTGTGGCTGCAGTCCATGCCCGGCCGCCTGGAGCCCTGGGGCGCATTCCTCGACGAAGCCCGGCTGCGCCAGCTCAGCCTGGTCAGCTGCCTCAATCCGCTGGACGAAGTGGCCCAGCTCTCGCCGCTGTACCACAAGGCCGTCAGCGAGGGCCGCCTGCCCTTTCGCTGGCAGCACCTGCCCATGCGCGATTTCGGCCTGGGCGCGAATCCCGAGGCCTTCCGCCAGGGCGTGGAGACGCTGATCCACAGCCTGCGCGTGGGCGACCGCGTGCTGCTGCACTGCGCCGCGGGCATCGGCCGCACCGGCACCGTGGCGGCCTGCGTGCTCAAGGGCCTCGGCCTGGAGGTCGAGGAGTCCCTGCGGCGGGTGCGGCAGGCGGGGTCCAATCCCCAGTCCGCCGTGCAGAGCGGCTGGGTGGAGCAGTTCTGAGCGCCACCAACGCACTGCCACCCGCACCGGCGCCCGAGACGCTGCAGCTGGGCTGGGTCCACGCGGGCCCGGGCTGCGTGGTCGTGGACAAACCCAGCGGCCTGCTGTCCGTGCCCGGCCGGGGCGAGGACAAGCAGGACTGCGCGGCCAGCCGCGTGCAGGCGCGCTTCCCCGAGGCGCTGGTGGTGCACCGTCTCGACATGGCCACCTCCGGCCTGCTGGTCTTCGCCCGCAGCCCCGAGATGCAGCGCCTGCTGAGCGATGCCTTCGCCACGCGCCGGGTCGAGAAGCGCTATGTGGCGGTACTGGGCGGTCTGGTCGAAGCCGATGAGCAGGCCATCGACCTGCCCCTGGTCACCGACTGGCCGAATCGACCGCGGCAGATGGTCTGCCATCAGCGCGGCAAGCCCTCGCAGACCCTTCTGCGGGTGCTGAAGCGCGACACCGCCCGTCAGCAGACCCGCGTCGAACTGTTGCCGCTGACCGGGCGCTCGCACCAGCTGCGGGTGCACTGCCTGGCCATCGGTCACCCCATCCTCGGCGATGCGCTCTATGCGCCGCCCGCCCTGCAGCAGGCCGCCCCGCGCCTGCTGCTGCACGCCTGCGAGGTGGGCCTGCCCGCCCTGGGCGAGGTGCCGGCGCTGCAGCTGCAGAGCCCACCCCCGTTCTGAGCGCCCAGCCCGGCGCCATCCGAGGCAATCCAGCGCGAGAATGCAGGCATGAACAGCCCCAAGCGCCATCTCTACATCGTCAGCGGCAGCTCACGCGGCCTGGGCCTGGCCCTCGCGCGCGAGCTGCTGGCCAGCCCCGAGCACCAGGTCCTGGGCATTGCCCGGCGGGACAACGAAGCGCTCTACGGCCTGGCCGCCTCCACCGGCAGCGTGCTGCAGCAGTGGCGCCAGGACCTCGCCCAGCCCCTGCCCGTGGCTCAGGCCCTGAAGCAGTGGCTGCAGGCTCAAGCCCTGGACCGCTTCGACAGCCTCACGCTGATCAACAACGCCGGCGTGGTGACCCACCCGGGCGCGGTGCAGGACACGCCCCTGGCCGAGCTGTCCAGTGCCCTGCGCGTGGGCGCGGAGGCGGCCCTGCTGCTCAGCGCGGCCTTCCTGGACGCCTGCCGCCAGGTGCCGGGCGAGCTGCGCGTGCTGAACATCTCGTCCGGACTTGGGCGGCGCGCCATGGCTGGCACGGCGGCCTATTGCGCGGCCAAGGCGGCCATGGACCACCTGTCCCGGGCCATGGCCCTGGACGAGGCGCACCGGGCGAGCCAAGGGCTGAAGGCGGCCCGCATCGTCTCCCTGGCGCCGGGCGTCATCGACACCGACATGCAGCAGCAGCTGCGCAGCGCCGCACCCGGCGCGTTCCCGGACCAGCCGCGGTTCAGCGCCCTGAAGGCCGAACAGCAGCTCAGCAGCCCGGCCCAGACGGCCGCGGCCGTGCTGCGCTACCTGGCGCGGCCGGATTTCGGGGAGCAGGTGATCGCGGACGTGAGAGAGGCCTGAGGCCAGCGGGCGCCGAGACCCGCACCAGGGGCCGCACCAGGCCCCGCACCCTGGGCCGGGCGGAGTGATCAGCCCAGCAGATTGGCCAGCGTCAGCAAGGCCAGCAGGAACATCCACAGCACCACGGAACGCCAGACCAGGCCCACCACGCTCTGCAGATGACCCAGCGCGGGCGGCATGCCAGGGGTGGAGCCTTCGGCGCGCGTGGCGTCCATGTCTCCCCCGGCCTCGAAGGTCTTGCTGCGATCCGGCGTGACGCCCGGCGCGGCCGAGCCGCCCAGCTGCACGCCCAGGGCCCCGGCGGCCGAGGCCAGGATGATGCCCTCGTTGGGGTGCATCCACAGGCCGGCGTCGCGCCGCCAGCCGTTCACCGCTTCCTCGAAGTTGCCGACGATGGCAAAGCCGGTGGCGGTCAGGCGGGCGGGCACGTAGTCCACCCAGCCGAAGAACTGGCGGGAGAGCTGCATCAGACGCTCATTGGTGGGCGCGTCGATGGTGCGGCTCTTGAAAGCCCAGTAGCGGCTGGCGAACTCGGCCATGCGATAGAGGATGGCGCCCGCCGGCCCCAGGCCCACGGTGGATAGCACGATGAACCAGAAGAACACGCCGAAGACATGGCGGTGCGCGGCCAGCAGCGAATGCTCGATCACATGGCGCAGCAGCTCGGTGCGGGGCAGCTCGCTGGCGTCCAGGTGCCGCCACTCGGCCAGCAGGCGGCGGGCCTCCAGCTCGTCGGCGCGCTCCAGGGCGTCGCGGATGTCGGTGAAGTAGTGGCTGAACTGCCGGAAGCCCAGGGTCAGGTACAGCACCAGGACGTCCAGGGCCAGGGCGCCCAGCACGGTGAAGTGGCGCACCAGGCCGTAGATCGCCGCGGCCAGCAGCGCCGGCCCCAGCACCGTGATGCCCCAGACGACCAGGGCGTGGCGTTCCTTGCCGGCGTCGAAGTTGCGACCCGTCCAGCGCACCCAGCTGATCACGCCCTCGTGCACGGCATTGCCATGCGGCAGCGGCTTGAGCTGCTCACAGATCAGGGCCAGCAGGACGGCGAAGAAGTTCATGGGCCCGCATGATAGCGGCCCTGCGCCCCTCAGGCGGAGAGGAAGCGGTAGAAGTTGCGCAGCATGGCAGCCGTCGCGCCCCAGATGAAGTACTCACGCGACACGCCAGCAAGATCTGACCCCGTCCAGGGCATGGAGAGGAACTGCCGCTCCCCCTCCTGCCAGCGGAAGACATGGCGCTGGTGGCGCGCCGGATCCATCAGAAAGGCCAGAGGCACCTCGAAGGCCTCGGCCACCTCGAACTCGTCCAGGACCAGGCGGAAGTCGGGCTGCACCAGGGCCACGACGGGATGCACCATGAAGGCCGTCACCGTGCGGTAGATGGGCAGCTGGCCCAGCACCTCCACCTGGTGTGGATGCAGGCCGATCTCCTCCTGGGCCTCGCGCAGGGCGGTGGCGACGGCGTCGGCATCCTCCGGCTCCGTGCGCCCGCCAGGGAAGCTGATCTGGCCGGCGTGGTCCCGCAGATGCGCCGTGCGCTGGGTCAGCAGCACCTGCAGACCGCCAGGGCGTTGGACCAGGGGCACCAGCACCGCCGCCGAGGCCGGCTCACGCTGGGCCAGCACGCCGCCATCGCCCGGCAGCTCCGGCGCCCAGTCCGGCGGCGCACGGAAGCGGGCGCGCAGGGCCTCGGCCGTCAGCACTTCAGCCGGCACCGCCGGCAGACCGTCGTCACGGGAGGCCACCGGCACGGCGCGCGGATCGAGGATGGGCGGTCGAGTCATCCGGCCAGCATAGCGCGAGCGCCCTGCCCCGGGCCTGCGCTGGGGCATGCATCCCCTGCTCTTCTCGAGCCTGAACTCCTTGCTCCGGCCGAGCACCTTGCGTCGTACCGAGGCGCGCAGGGCGCGCAGGGGCGAGTCTGGCATGGCATGCCTTCCTGGCCTGCGCTCAGTGCTTCTGCCCGGTGGTGGCGCCGTCCCGGCTGGGCGCCTTGCGTGGCGCCGAGGCGCGCAGCGGCCCGGAGCAGCGCGCGACCAGCCCCCACCCAACCGAGCCCAGGCCACAAAGCAAAAGCCCCGCGCATCACTGCAACGGGGCTTCCAGTCATTCACCCTGGCCAGCGCAAGCCGGCCGGGGCGAAGGATCAACGCTCGGCGATGGGCTTGACGTTGCGGGGCGTGGCGCCCACGAAGAGCTGGCGCGGACGGCCGATCTTGTACTCGGGGTCGGCGATCATCTCGTTCAGCTGGGCGATCCAGCCCACGGTACGGGCCAGCGCGAAGATGGCGGTGAACAGCGGCACGGGGATGCCGATCGCGCGCTGCACGATGCCCGAGTAGAAGTCCACGTTCGGGTAGAGCTTGCGGGCGACGAAGTACTCGTCTTCCAGCGCGATCTTCTCGAGTTCCATGGCCAGCTTGAACAGCGGGTCGTTGTGCAGGCCCAGCTCGCCCAGAACTTCATGGCAGGTCTCGCGCATCAGCTTGGCGCGCGGGTCGTAGTTCTTGTAGACCCGGTGGCCGAAGCCCATCAGCTTGACGTTGCTGCTCTTGTCCTTGACCTGCTTGATGAACTCGCCGATCTTGGCCACGCCACCCATCTGCTGGATGTCGTTGAGCATGTTCAGGCAGGCCTCGTTGGCGCCGCCGTGAGCCGGGCCCCACAGGCAGGCCACGCCGGCGGCGATGGCCGCGAAGGGGTTGGTGCCGGACGAGCCGCACAGGCGCACGGTGGAGGTCGAGGCGTTCTGCTCGTGGTCGGCGTGCAGCGTGAAGATACGGTCCATGGCGCGCACCAGCACGTCATTGGGCTTGTAGTCCTCGCAGGGCGTGGCGAACATCATGCGCATGAAGTTGCCGGCGTACGAGAGATCGTTCTTCGGATAGATGTAGGGCTGGCCGATGGTGTACTTGTAGGCCATGGCCACCAGCGTCGGCATCTTGGCGATCAGGCGAATGGCCGCGATCTCGCGATGCTCGGGGTTATTGATGTCGGTGCTGTCGTGATAGAAGGCCGACATCGCGCCCACCAGGCCGGTCATCACGGCCATCGGGTGTGCATCACGGCGGAAGCCGCGCAGGAAGAACTGCATCTGCTCGTTGACCATCGTGTGGTGCATCACGCGGTTCTCGAACTCGGCCTTCTGGTCAGCGTTGGGCAGCTCACCGTTCAGCAGCAGGTAGCAGGTTTCCAGGTAGTCACAATTGACGGCCAGCTGCTCGATGGGATAGCCGCGGTACAGCAACTCGCCCTTGTCGCCATCGATGTAGGTGATGGTCGAGTTGCAGGAGGCGGTCGACAGGAAGCCCGGGTCATAGGTGAACTTGCCCGTCTGGCCATAGAGCTTGCGGATGTCGATCACATCGGGACCCACGGAGCCCTTGTAGATGGGCAGATCCATGCTGGGGCTGCCGTCGGAGAACGACAGGGTGGCTTTGACGTCAGACGGTGTCATGGGGCGTTCCTTATGACTTCTTGGAAAAACAGGTCAGCGGCGCTGACAGATCAGAGGGGGGTCCTGAGCATGCCCAGGACCTCCAGCAGTTCGGGCGTGACCGACTCGCCCTCGGGCTCCTTGCGCGCCAGCAGGAGGTCCATCAGATCGTTGTCCGACAGGTCCATCAGCTGGCGCAGGCCTTCGGCCTGACGCTCGGTCAGCACGGTCTCGTAACGTTTGAAGAACCGCTCAATGAAGAGGTCATTCTCCAGCAGTCCGCGGCGGCAGCGCCACTTCAGTTTGGAGAGGGCTCTCTCGTCGATGAGGGCATCGGACAAGGTTGTCACGAATGAAGGCCTTTGCAAAGAGTCCAGGGCGGATCCGGGCATCAGACGGCGCGACGCACCATCAGTTCCTTGATCTTGCCGATGGCCTTGGTGGGGTTCAGGCCCTTGGGGCAGACGTCCACGCAGTTCATGATGGTGTGGCAGCGGAACAGGCGGTACGGGTCCTCGAGGTTGTCGAGGCGCTCCGCGGTGGCCTGATCACGGCTGTCCGCGATGAAGCGGTAGGCCTGCAGCAGACCGGCAGGGCCCACGAACTTGTCGGGGTTCCACCAGAAGCTCGGGCAGCTCGTGGAGCAGCTGGCGCACAGGATGCACTCGTACAGGCCGTCCAGCTCCTCGCGTTCCTCCGGCGACTGCAGGCGCTCCTTGTCGGGCAGCGGCGTGTCGTTCACCAGGTAGGGCTTGATGGAGTGGTACTGCTTGAAGAACTGCGTCATGTCCACGATCAGGTCGCGGACCACGGGCAGGCCCGGCAGCGGCTTGAGCACCACCACCTGCGGCAGCGAGCGCATGTTCGTCAGGCAGGCCAGGCCGTTCTTGCCATTGATGTTCATGGCATCGGAACCGCAGACGCCCTCGCGGCAGGAGCGGCGGAAGCTCAGCGTGGGGTCCACGGCCTTGAGCTTGATCAGCGCGTCCAGCAGCATGCGTTCGTTGCCCTCGAGCTCGATCTCGAGGGTCTGCATGTAGGGCTTGGCGTCCTTGTCCGGGTCGTAGCGGTAGATCTGGAAGGTACGTTTTTGGCTCATGTTCTTGTCCTCAGAAGGTACGCACCTTGGGCGGCACAGATTCCACGGTCAGCGGGGTCAGCTTGACCGGCT
Organism: Roseateles flavus; assembly: GCF_039872765.1. NCBI lineage: Bacteria > Pseudomonadati > Pseudomonadota > Betaproteobacteria > Burkholderiales > Sphaerotilaceae > Roseateles > Roseateles flavus. Next base: position 365,098 of record NZ_JBDPZC010000005.1, read on the forward strand.
TGTAGTCCAGGCGATTGCCTTCGGAGTACCACAGGGTGTGCTTCATCCAGTTCGCGTCGTCGCGGTTGGGGAAGTCATCGTGGGCGTGGGCGCCACGGGACTCCGGACGGGCGGCGGCCGAGGTCATCGTGGCCTTGGCGGCCTCGATCAGGTTCTCGACTTCCAGGGCCTCGACACGCGCGGTGTTGAAGACCTTGGACTTGTCCTTCAGACCGATGGACTTCACGCGCTCGGCGACTTCCATGATCTTCTTGACGCCTTCGTCCATCACGGCCTGCGTGCGGAACACGCCGGCGTGCTTCTGCATGGTCGAGCGGATATCGTTGGCGACGTCCTGGGCGTATTCGCCATTGGAGGCCGACTCCAGGCGCGCCAGGCGGGCCAGGGTCTGGTCGGCGGCATCCTTGGGCAGGGGCTTGTGCTCGCGGTTCTTGAGGTTGAACTCGACGATGTGCTTGCCCGCCGCACGGCCGAACACCACCAGATCCAGCAGCGAGTTGGTGCCCAGGCGGTTGGCGCCGTGCACCGACACGCAGGAGCACTCGCCCACCGCGTACAGGCCGTTGATGACCTCGTTGGGGTTGCCGTTCTTGGGCACGACCACCTGACCGTTGATGTTGGTGGGGATGCCACCCATCTGGTAGTGGATGGTCGGCACCACGGGGATCGGCTCCTTGGTGATGTCGACGTTGGCGAAGTTGTGGCCGATCTCGAACACCGAGGGCAGACGCTTCATGATCGTCTCGGCGCCCAGGTGGGTCATGTCCAGCAGCACATAGTCCTTGTTGGGACCGCAGCCACGGCCTTCCTTGATTTCCTGGTCCATGGAGCGGGACACGAAGTCACGCGGGGCCAGGTCCTTCAGGGTCGGGGCGTAGCGTTCCATGAAGCGCTCACCGTTGGCGTTGCGCAGGATGGCACCTTCGCCGCGGCAGCCTTCGGTCAGCAGCACGCCCGCGCCGGCCACGCCGGTGGGGTGGAACTGCCAGAACTCCATGTCTTCCAGCGGGATGCCGGCACGCGCCGCCATACCCAGGCCGTCGCCGGTGTTGATGAAGGCGTTGGTCGAGGCCGCGTAGATGCGGCCGGCACCGCCGGTGGCCATCAGCACGGTCTTGGCCTGCAGGATGTGGACCTCGCCGGTCTCCATTTCCAACGCGGTCACGCCGACCACGTCGCCCTCGGCGTCGCGGATGACGTCCAGGGCCATCCACTCCACGAAGAACTGCGTCTTGGCCTTGACGTTCTGCTGATACAGGGTGTGCAGCAGCGCGTGGCCGGTGCGGTCCGCCGCGGCGCAGGCGCGCTGCACGGGCTTCTCACCGTAGTTGGCCGTGTGGCCGCCGAAGGGGCGCTGGTAGATGGTGCCGTCCGGGTTGCGGTCGAAGGGCATGCCGAAGTGTTCGAGTTCGTACACGACCTTCGGGGCCTCTCGGCACATGAACTCGATGGCGTCCTGGTCACCCAGCCAGTCCGAGCCCTTGACGGTGTCGAAGAAGTGGTAGTGCCAGTTGTCTTCCGACATATTGCCCAGCGAGGCACCGATGCCGCCCTGGGCAGCCACAGTGTGCGAGCGGGTCGGGAAGACCTTGGACAGCACGGCCACGTTCAGGCCGGCCAGCGAGAGTTGCAGCGAGGCGCGCATGCCGGAACCACCGGCACCCACGATCACCACGTCAAATTTGCGCTTTGCGAGCGAGCTTCCAACTTGCATTTTTTACAGCCTCCAGAGGACTTGGATCGCCCAACCCGCGCAACCCACCAACCAGACCAGGGTGAACACGTGCAGGGCCAGGCGAACGCCCACGGCCGGCACGTAGTCCATCCAGATGTCGCGCACACCGACCCAGGCGTGGTACGCCAGGGAGATGATGGTCGCGAAGGTCACGAACTTCATCCATTGCTGCGAGAAGATGCCCGACCACAGCTCGTAGCCCAGGGGCTGCTTGGTGAACAGGATCTGGGCCAGCAGCACGATGGTGAACAGGGCCATCAGCACGGCCGTTGCACGCTGGGCCATCCAGTCGCGCAGGCCATAGTGCGCACCGCTGACGATGCGCTTGGTTCCGTAAGTACTCATTCTGTGAACCTCAGTCTTGATCAGTACAGGCCGAACAGCTTGGCGCCCAGGGCCAGGGTCAGCAGCACGGACAGCGACAGCGTCAGCACGGCGCTGGAACGGCCCTGCTCCTTGCTCACGCTGTGGGTGGCATCCATCCAGAGGTGGCGCACGCCGGCGATGAAGTGATGCAGATAGCCCCAGATCAGGGCCAGCGTCACCAGCTTGACCAGCACGCCGGGAATGGGACCCAGGCCCGCCACGAAGGCGTTCTTGAACACGTCGAAGGAGATCTCGGTGCTCAGGCTGGTGTCCAGCATCCAGATGACGAAGGGCAGCAGCAGGAACATCAGCAAGCCGCTGATGCGATGCAGGATGGAGACGAAACCCGCCGCGGGCAGTCGGTACGTCCGCACATCGGTAAAGATGTTGATGTTGCGGTAGACCGGCCGTTGCTTTGTCGTCGTGGAGGAGGAGATGTCCGTCATACCCGACCTTTGGTAATCAATGTGAAACCTGAGGATTTTATTGCAACGCAACAGGGTCAGGCCTTGCCTTTCACCGCTGCGAACCTCTTTCTTTCAGAGGGTCAATTCAGATCGTTGCGATAAAAGTGTGTGGAAGTGTTGTAGAGGCCCCGCCGAAGCTCCACCGGACGATCGCCATAGGTGAAAGACAGGCGCTCCACACTCAGCAGCGGCGCACCGACCTCCACCTGCAGCAGCGCGGCAACCTCTTCATCGGCCGCCACGGCCCGGATCTTTTCCTGGGCACGGATCATCTGCACCCCGAACTCCGACTCGAACAAACCATAGAAAGGACCGCGGTGCTGGTTCAGCAGCTCGGTCGTCAAACCCTTGAACAGGCTGCCCGGCAGCCAGATGTCATCCAGCACCACCGGACGGCCCTTGCTGTGCAGCAGGCGGCGCACCTCGACCATGGCGTCGCCCGCACGCATCTGCAGCTGGCGGGCGATCCAGGCCGGCGCACGCTGGCGGCGGCAGTCCAGCAGCTGGCGGCCCAGGCCCGGTTCCTGGTCTTCATCAGGCATCAGGCGCAGGAAGCGGTACTGCTGTTTCTGCTCCGCATGCGTGGCGACGAACGTGCCCTTGCCCTGGCGGCGCACCAGCAGATTCTCGGCCGCAAGTTCGTCAATAGCCTTACGGACCGTGCCCTGGCTGACGCCGAAGCTGGCGGCCAGCTCCATCTCGCTGGGAATGGCCTCGCCGGCCTTCCAGGCGCCGGCCTGGAGGCGCTGGATGATCAGGCCCTTGATCTGGCGATACAGCGGCGAGAACGCGGGCGACGCCTGCCCGCCGGACGCGCCGGACGCAGCCTCGCCACGCTGGAGCGCAGGGCCAGGCGTGCTCGGGACTGCAGGTGGATTCGGCATGGCCAGGATTCGAGCACAGGGCACCCTGCCCCGTCGAGCGGATTCCGTAAATCCTCTCAAAAATGTCTTCTATAAGACATAAGACAGTCAGTTTTATGCAAAGGACCCCGCATAATCTCGCCTGCCCGGCCTCAAGTGGCAGCGTTGAAATGGGTCAATAGGGGAAACGCCCGGACTCTGACCTACACTTGCGGCCACCGCGCCGCCGCCTGCCCGCCCTTCGGTCTCGCTCGTTTCAGGATGACCGCCGTGCACCGCAACCAGTGGCGCCACGAACAGCTTTTTCATCCTTTTCGGAGACCTCCATGAGCAAGAAACCCGTTCGCGTTGCCGTCACCGGCGCCGCAGGCCAGATCGGCTACGCCCTGCTGTTCCGCATCGCCTCCGGCGAAATGCTGGGCAAGGACCAGCCCGTCATCCTGCAGTTGCTGGAGATCCCCGACGAGAAGGCCCAGAACGCGCTGAAGGGCGTGATCATGGAACTGGAAGATTGCGCCTTCCCGCTGCTGGCCGGCATCGAGGCCCACAGCGATCCGATGACCGCCTTCAAGGACACCGACTTCGCCCTGCTGGTCGGCGCCCGCCCCCGCGGCCCCGGCATGGAGCGTTCGGACCTGCTGGCCGCCAACGCCCAGATCTTCACGGTGCAGGGCAAGGCCCTGAACGCCGTGGCCTCGCGCAACGTCAAGGTGCTGGTCGTGGGCAACCCCGCCAACACCAATGCCTACATCGCGATGAAGTCGGCCCCGGACCTGCCGGCCAAGAACTTCACCGCCATGCTGCGCCTGGACCACAACCGCGCGGCCTCGCAGATCGCCGCCAAGACCGGCAAGGCCGTGGCCGACATCGAAAAGCTGGCCGTGTGGGGCAACCACTCGCCCACGATGTACGCCGACTACCGCTACGCCACCATCGGCGGCCAGTCGGTCAAGGCCATGATCAACGACGAGCAGTGGAACCGTGAAGTGTTCCTGCCGACCGTCGGCAAGCGCGGCGCCGCCATCATCGCCGCCCGCGGCCTGTCCTCGGCCGCCTCGGCCGCCAATGCCGCCATCGACCACATGCGCGACTGGGCCCTGGGCACCAACGGCAAGTGGGTCACCATGGGCATCCCGTCCAAGGGCGAGTACGGCATCCCCGCCGAAGTGATGTTCGGCTACCCCGTGACCTGCGAGAACGGCGAGTACAAGATCGTCGAGGGCCTGGAGATCGATGCCTTCTCGCAAGAGTGCATCAACAAGACCCTCAACGAACTGCTGGAAGAGCAGAACGGCGTCAAGCACCTGCTGTAATCAGCGCAGCGCCTGACAGCATCACGAACTACGCTTCGTGATACGGTGAAGGGTCGGCCCCGTGCCGGCCCTTTCTCATTTCAGCCACCGATCCATCGAGCCCGCCCATGAGCACCGCGCCGCACCCTCGCCTGGCCCTTTTTGAAGAGGGCGATGCCGCCACCCTGCTGCCCGTCGTCGACCACTACTGCGGCGTCGAGGCGCGCATGCGCAAGAGCCTGGAGCTGCAGGCCGAGATGGGGCCCGTGTTCGACATCACCCTCGACTGCGAGGACGGCGCGCCCGTGGGCGGCGAGGTCGAGCATGTGCTGCTGGTCAACGAGGTGCTCAACGACCCGCAGAACCGCCACGGCCGCGTGGGCGCCCGCGTGCATCCACTGGGCCATGCGGCCTTCGAGGCCGATGTGGAGGGCCTGCTGGCCGGCGGCGGCGAGCGACTGGCCTACCTGATGGTGCCCAAGCCCCAGTCCTTCGAGGACGTGGACCGCGCCGTCGCCTTCATCGACGCCACCCGCACGCGCCTGGGCCTGCAGCGCGAGCTGCCCGTGCACGTACTGATCGAGACCCACGGTGCGCTGCGCGATGTGCAGCGCATCGCGGCGCATCCGCGGATCGAGTCCCTGTCCTTCGGCCTGATGGACTTCGTCTCGGCCCACCGCGGCGCCATCCCCCGCGCCGGCCTGACCGTGGACGGCCAGTTCAGCCATCCCCTGGTCGTGCGCGCCAAGCTGGAGATCGCCGCGGCCGCCCATGCGCACGGCAAGACACCCTCGCACTGCGTGGTGACCGAGTTCAAGAACACCGACGCCCTGGAGATGGCCGCCGGCCGCGCCGCACGCGAGTTCGGCTACACCCGGATGTGGAGCATCCACCCCAACCAGATCCGCCCCATCATCGAGGCCTTCGCGCCCCGCATGGCCGAGATCGATGAGGCCATCGAGATCATCCAGGCCGCACAGGCGGCCTCCTGGGCCCCCATCCAACACCGGGACACCCTGCACGACCGCGCCAGCTACCGCTATTTCTGGCAGGTGCTGGAGCGCGCCCACCGCACCGGTCAGGCACTGCCGGCGGAGGTCGAAGCGGCCTACTTCAGCGGCTGAGGCGCCCGGCCACCCGCCGCGGGCAGCCCAGTGAAGGCCTCACGTTTTCTTGCAGTTGAAGGGATTTCTGGCATAGACAGCCGGTCGCATGGGGCGCATGCTTGCGCCGGTCGTCCACGGGGCCTCACAAGGCAGCCACAAACAGCACACTTGCAGCACATTTGCTTGCACAATCAAGCATCTGCACAGGATTTCTCATGCAACACCTCCGCACCCTCTCCTTCGCCCTGGGCGCCTGCGCCCTGCTGCTTGCAGGCACGGCCTTTGCTGCCGCCAAGGAAACGCCGGCGGCGCCCAAGAACCGCCTGGCTTCCAAGCTGAAGCCCCAGACGGCCGTCGCCCCCCTGCCCCCGCCCGAGGATGCCACCCTGTCTGAAGAGCAACTGGCCGTGGCCCCGCGCGTGCACGCCGGTGACGCCCAGTGCGAGTTCAACCAGCAGGTCCACATCACCCCCCACCCGGACAAGCCCGGCCGCTTCCGCCTGCAGTTCGGCAAGATGGTCTACAACATGACGCCGGAGCCCACCACGACCGGCGCCGTCCGCCTGGAGGACAAGCATGCCGGCGTGGTGTGGCTGCAGATCCCGTCCAAGTCCATGCTGATGAACGCCAAGGCCGGCCAGCGCATGGTGGACAGCTGCCAGCACGCCGAGCAGCGCGCCTTCGTGGCCGACGGCGCGGCCGCGCCGCAGCCCGGCACCGGCATCGGCATCACGCCGGGCACGACTGCCAGCAACTGAGCCGTCCGCGCTCAATCAGAAAGGAGGCTGCGGCCTCCTTTTTTCATGCCCGAGTCTCCCTGTCGGGCTTGGGGATGCGTCAGAAGTACGTACAATCAATGCATACTTTCAGCGGCATACCCCGAGGAGCATGAGCATGGAAGCGACTGTTGCCGAACGCGGGCAGATCACCCTGCCCAAGGCCGTCCGCGACGCCCTGGGACTGACCAAAGGCACCACCCTCAAGGTGGAGTTGGACGGCGGTCGCATCATCCTGCGCAAGGATGTGGGGGATGCCCTGTCGCGCATGCGGGGCCGCATCAAGCTCCCGCCGGGCACCAGCTCGGACGACGTCATGCGCGAGCTCCGCGGCCGCGCCCCGGGCGACCCCTATCCGCCACCCGACGAAGCCTGAAGCCCGCCCCCCACCCTCATTGACTGGCACCCCTTCCCATGATTGCCGTCGACACCTCCATCCTGGTCGATTACATCGGTGACGGCCCGCAGGCCGAGCAGGCCGAGCAGCTGCTGCGCGTGGCGCTGTCCGCCGGCCCGGTGGTGGCCTGCGAAGTGGTGGTCAGCGAGGTCGTGGCCGGTCTGGGCCACAGCGACATCGTGCTGGAGACGCTCGAAGCCATCGGCATCAGCTACTCCCCCCTGGAGCTGCGCTCGGCGCTGCGCGCGGGCGAGATGCAGCGCCGCTACCGCACCCGCCTGCAGGGCCAGTCCGAGCTGCCACAGGCGCGGCGTTCCGTTCCCGACTTCCTCATCGGTGCCCATGCCCTGCTGCAATGCCAGGGCCTGATCACCCGTGACGCCGGTTTCTTTCGTGACTATTTCAAGGGCCTGCGCGTCATTGCGCCCAAGCCTTGAGAGTCATCTTCCTTTCCCTGTCCCTGGAGTCCCCTCATGCTGACTGCCTACCGCCAACACACCGCCGAGCGCGCCGCGCTGGGCATCCCGCCGCTGCCCCTGGATGCCAAGCAGGTGGCCGAGCTGATCGAGCTGATCAAGAACCCGCCGGCCGGTGAGGAGGCCTTCCTGGTCGACCTGCTGACCCACCGCGTGCCCCCGGGCGTGGACGACGCCGCCAAGGTCAAGGCCAGCTTCCTGGCAGCCGTGGCGCACGGTGACATCGCCGTCGGTCTCATTTCCAAGGCCAAGGCCACCGAGCTGCTGGGCACCATGGTGGGCGGCTACAACGTCAAGCCCCTGATCGACCTGCTGGATGACGCCTCGGTCGCCGAAGTGGCAGCCACCGGCCTGAAGAAGACCCTGCTGATGTTCGACGCCTTCCATGACGTCGCCGAAAAGGTCAAGGCAGGCAACGCCCACGCCAAGGCCGTGATGCAGAGCTGGGCTGATGCCGAGTGGTTCACCTCGCGCCCCGAAGTCGCGCAGAAGATCACCGTCACCGTCTTCAAGGTGCCCGGCGAGACCAACACCGACGACCTCTCCCCCGCCCCCGACGCCTGGAGCCGCCCGGACATCCCGCTGCACTACCTGGCCATGCTGAAGAACACCCGTCCCGACGCGGCCTTCAAGCCCGAGGAAGACGGCAAGCGCGGCCCCATCCAGTTCATCGAGGACCTGAAGAAGAAGGGCAACCTGGTCGCCTACGTCGGTGACGTGGTCGGCACCGGCTCCTCGCGCAAGTCCGCCACCAACAGCGTGATCTGGGCCACCGGCGAGGACATCCCCTTCGTGCCCAACAAGCGCTTCGGCGGCGTGACCCTGGGCGGCAAGATCGCCCCCATCTTCTTCAACACGCAGGAAGACTCGGGCTCCCTGCCCATCGAAGTGGACGTGAGCAAGCTGGAGATGGGTGACGTCATCGACGTGCTGCCCTACGCTGGCCAGATCGTGAAGAACGGCGAGGTCATCGAGACCTTCGCGCTCAAGAGCGAAGTGCTGCTGGACGAAGTGCGCGCCGGCGGCCGCATCAACCTGATCATCGGCCGCAGCCTCACCGGCAAGGCCCGCGAGTTCCTGGGCCTGCCGGCCTCCACCCTGTTCCGCCTGCCCAAGGCCCCGGTGGACAGCGGCAAGGGCTACACCCTGGCCCAGAAGATGGTCGGCCGCGCCTGCGGCCTGCCCGAAGGCAAGGGCATGCGCCCCGGCACCTACTGCGAACCCAAGATGACCACCGTGGGCTCGCAGGACACCACCGGCCCCATGACCCGCGACGAGCTGAAGGACCTGGCCTGCCTGGGCTTCTCGGCCGACCTGGTCATGCAGTCCTTCTGCCACACCGCCGCCTACCCCAAGGCGGTGGACGTGAAGATGCACCGCGAGCTGCCCGCCTTCATCAGCAACCGTGGCGGCGTCTCCCTGCGCCCGGGCGACGGCGTGATCCACAGCTGGCTGAACCGCCTGCTGCTGCCTGACACCGTCGGCACCGGCGGCGACTCCCACACCCGCTTCCCGATCGGCATCTCCTTCCCGGCGGGGTCAGGTCTTGTCGCCTTCGGCGCCGCCACCGGCGTGATGCCCCTGGACATGCCGGAATCGGTGCTGGTGCGCTTCAAGGGCCAGATGCAGCCCGGCGTCACCCTGCGTGACCTGGTGCATGCCATCCCCCTGTACGCCATCAAGGCCGGCCTGCTGACCGTCGAGAAGAAGGGCAAGAAGAACATCTTCTCGGGCCGCATCCTGGAAATCGAAGGTCTGCCCGACCTGAAGGTGGAACAGGCCTTCGAGCTGTCCGACGCCTCGGCCGAGCGCTCCGCCGCCGGCTGCACGATCAAGCTGAATCCGGCACCGATCAAGGAGTACCTGACCTCCAACATCGTCCTGATGAAGAACATGATCGCCGACGGCTACGAGGACAAGCGCACCCTGGAGCGCCGCATCAAGGCCGTGGAAGCCTGGCTGGCCAAGCCCGACCTGCTGGAGGCCGATGCCGACGCCGAGTACGCCGCCGTGATCGAGATCGACCTGGCCGACATCAAGGAACCCATCGTCTGCTGCCCCAACGACCCGGACGACGCCAAGTTCATGTCCGAAGTCGCCGGCACCAAGATCGACGAAGCCTTCATCGGCTCCTGCATGACCAACATCGGCCACTTCCGTGCGGCCGCCAAGGTCCTGGGCGGTGCCCGTGACATCCCGGTCAAGCTGTGGGTCGCCCCGCCGACCAAGATGGACCAGAACGAGCTGATCAAGGAAGGCCACTACGCCACCTTCGGCACGGCCGGTGCCCGCACCGAAATGCCGGGCTGCTCGCTGTGCATGGGCAACCAGGCCCAGGTGCGCGAGGGCGCTACGGTGATGTCCACCTCGACCCGCAACTTCCCCAACCGTCTGGGCAAGAACACCAATGTGTTCCTGGGTTCGGCCGAGCTGGCCGCCGTGTGCTCCAAGCTGGGCCGCATCCCGACCGTGGCCGAGTACCACGAGGCCGTGGGCATCGTGAACAAGGACGCCAGCAGCATCTACAAGTACCTGAACTTCGACCAGATCGAGGAGTACGCCGACACCGCCAAGGGCGTGAACGTCTGAGGCTGCTGAGGCCCGGCCGCTGACAGGCGGCCGATGCCCGGACAACACCCTGGCCTGCCTGCCGGCAGCCAGGGTGTTCTTCTTTGTGCGCTGCCGCGATGCGCGCGATGCGCATCTGCGGCCGTCATCCGCCGGGAGCGGCCGCGTTGGCGCATGTCCTGCAATGGGCCCGGGCCAACGTTGCGGACGCTTCCAGGCGGGATCCCGGCTCCGAGGCTCGCCGCAGCGCTCGGGGCCGTCCTGGGGACGGGTGCTGATCACCTCGCTGCCCTGGCTGATGCGAGGCCAATGAGCCGGCACTGAACCGGCGCTGAAGCGCCCCAGCGCCACAGCCGTACCCAGGAGGGCTTCTTTGCCACATTCCTGATGGAAGCCCCGAACTCCATCGGTGTTTTCCTGCTGACTGTCATCAGTCATTTGCGACACTCTGTCGACTGTCTTCATCCGCCCATTGCCTTCTGCCAGGAGAAGGCTTGGACGGCCTTGTTCCCGGTCCCAACTTCCGCCCCGATGCTCATTGCCGGCTACCGCCAGACCGACGTCATCTACGCCAATGCAGACACCGTGGTGGCTGCCGCCGTGGCGCCGGACGGCGAACGCGTCGTTCTCAAGTACTCCGACAGCGAGCAGCCAGCGCCCGAGTTGCTGGCGCGTTGGCGGCATGAGTTCCAGACCCTTCAATCGATTGACTCCGAGTGGGTGATCAAGGCCCATGCCCTGCACCAGGATGGGCGCAAGCTGGTGCTGGCCATGGAAGCCTTCGCCAACAGCAGCCTGGCGCAGCTGATCGAAGGCCAGCACCTGGACCTGAGCGAGAAGCTGGGCCTGGCCGTGCAGCTGTGCCGCGCGCTGAGCGACGTGCACGCCCACCGGCTCATCCACGGCGACATCGCCCCCAAGAACGTGCTGGTGGACCTGCGCCAGATGCGGCTCAAGCTCTGTGATTTCGCCCTGTCCTCGCCGCTGGATCGCGAAGAAGCCCTGCCCGGGCCCGGCCTGCGCGGCACCCTGGACTACATCTCCCCCGAGCAGACCGGCCGCACCAGCCTGGAGGTGGACTACCGCAGCGACTTCTATTCCCTGGGCATCACCCTCTACGAGCTCTTCGCGGGCCGCCGCCCCTTCCAGCTGAGCGACCCCATGGCCCTGCTGCACGCCCAGCTGGCCCTGATGCCCACGCCCCTGCACCAGCTGGACAGCAGCATTCCCGAGCCCCTGTCCCTGCTGGTGCAGAAGCTGCTCGCCAAGTACCCGGACGAGCGCTACCAGAGCAGCTACGGCCTGCTGCAGGACCTCGAGCGCTGCACCCGCGAGTGGGCGGACCACCGCCATCTCCAGGCCTTCGAGCTGGGCCGCCATGACACGCCCGAGCGCTTCTGCATCGCCCAGAAGCTGTATGGCCGCGAAGCCGAGGCCGCCTCCATGCTGGCCGCCTTCGAGCGCGCCAGTGCGGGCCGCGCCGAGCTGCTGCTGGTCAGCGGCGCGTCGGGCATCGGCAAGACTGCGCTGGTGGCCGAGCTGCACCGGCCCGTCCTGGCCCGCCGGGGCTACTTCCTGCGCGGCAAGTGCGACCAATACCGCCGCAACGAGCCCTATGCGGCGCTGTGCCAGGCCTTCCAGCCCTTTGTCGAGCTGCTGGCCTCCGAAGGCGTGGACCGCCGCGGCTACTGGGGCGAGACCCTGCGCCAGGCCCTGGGCGACACCGCTGGCTCCGTCGCCGCCCTGCTGCCTCAGCTGAGCCTGCTGATCGGCGAGATCCCGCCCCTGCCCGCCCTGCCCGCCGCCGAGAACGAGCAGCGCTTCCACTTCGCCTTCGCCGCCTTCACGCGGGCCCTGGCCAGCAGCGCCCATCCCCTGGCCCTGTTCCTGGATGACCTGCAGTGGGTGGACGGCCCCAGCCTGCGACTGCTGCAGCACCTGCTGTCCGACCAGGAAGGCCACTGCTGCCTGCTGGTGGTGGGCGCCTACCGCGACCAGGAGGTGGAGGAAGGCCATCCCCTGCCGCAGATGCTGATGAGCCTGCGGCAGGCCGGCCACGCCAGCCCCGGCCGCCTGCACCTGGACCACCTGCAGCCCGAGCACGTCTCGCAGCTGATCGCCGACAGCCTGCACAGCACCGCCGCCGAGATCGCGCCCCTGGCCAGCCTGTGCCTGGAGAAGACCCGCGGCAACCCCTTCTTCCTCAACCAGTTCCTGCGCCGGCTCCATGCGCTGGGCGACCTGCACTACGAGCGCCGCAGCGGCCGCTGGGCCTGGGACATCGCCCGCATCCGCCAGCGCGACATGACGGACAACGTCGTGACCCTCATGCTGGACGGCATGCGGGTGCTGCCGCCCCTCACCCAGCACCTGCTGGCCAGCGCGGCCCACCTGGGCGAGAGCTTCTCGCTCAGCGAGCTGATGGCCGTCAGCGAGCTCGATGGCGAGTCCTGCGCCCGCGCGCTGTGGCCGGCCCTGCAGGCCAGCCTGGTGCTGCCCCTGGACGAGGGCTACAAGTTCACCGGCACGCCCACCCTGCTGGCCGAGGCGCGCTACCGCTTCCTGCATGACCGCGTGCAGCAGGCCGCGCATGACCTGACCCCGCCGCACGAGCAGGCGGCCCTGCAACTGCGCTGCGGCCGCCGCCTGCTGGCCGACAGCGACGAAGCGCAGCGCGAGCAGCGCCTCTTCAGCATCCTGGCCTGCCTCAATGCGGGGCGCGGCCTGATCCATGACCCCGCCGAGCTCGCCGTGCTGCGCGGGCTCAACCTGCGCGCCGGGCTGCGCGCCAAGGCCGCCTCGGCCCATGCCACCGCGGTGGATTTCCTGCGTCACGCCCACGCGCTGCTGCCCGACGACGCCTGGCAGCAGGATCCCGACGGCACGCTGGGCCTCTACAAGGAGCTGGCCGAGGCCGAGTACCTCGCCGGCAACTTCCAGGCCGCCGAGCTGCTGTATCCGCGCGCCCAGGCGGCGTGCCCCAGCGCCGAGGGCCGTGTGGAGCTGGGCCTGGTGCAGGCGGCGCAGTACCACACCCAGGGGCGCTTCGCCGATGCCGTCGGCGTCCTGCTGCAAGGCCTGGCCGAGATCGGCCGCCCCTTCCCTGCCACCGAGGAAGAGGCCCAGGCCCGCTTCCCGGCCGAGTTCGCCAGCACCGAGCAGCTGCTGGCCGAGCAGGGCGAGGACACCATCCTTCGGGCCCCCGAGATGCAGGACCGTCAGGCCCTGCTGGAGATGCGCCTGGGCATGGCCCTGGCCTACTCGGCCTACCAGGTCGGCCGCTTTGCCGCCTTCGTGCTCAACGCCTGCCGCATGATGAGCACCACGCTGCGGCACGGTCAGTGCGATCTCAGCTGCGTGGCCTATGTCGCGCACATGACCTCGCGCTCGGTGATGCAGCGACCCTATCCCGAGTGCTATGCCCTGGGCCACCTGGCCCGCCAGCTGGCCGAACAGCGGGACGCCGTCTATTTCCGCATCACCGTCTACCAGTACTTCAGCGCCTTCTACCAGCATTGGTGCGAGCCCCTGGCCCCGGCCATCACCCAGGTCGAGCTGGGCTGGGAGCTGGGCCAGAGCGGCGTCAATCCCGTTGCGGCGGGCTACTGCGCCCTGCTCAGCGCCGTCAACCACTTCGCCCTGGGCACGTCGCTGGAGAGCCTGGAGCTCGCCTGCGAGCGTGGCCTCAAGTTCCTGCACAAGACTCGCCAGCCCGCCACCGAGGCCATGCTGCGCCACGGCGTGCTGCAGCCGCTGCTGGCCCTGATGGGACGCACCGAAGCGCCGCTGAGCTTCGACACCCACAGCTGCCGCAGCAGCGAACTCCTGCAGGCCGAGCCGCTGCGGCCCAGCATTCCCCTGGCCTTGATGGTGGCCGCGCGGCTGCGCCACAGTTTCCTGCTGGACGACGCCAACGGCTGGCGCCAGGCCCTGCCCCTGCTGCCCATGGTGGCCCTGTGCCTGCCGGACAGCCCCTCCATGGTCGAGGCCAGCTTCTACTCGGCCCTGGGCCATCTGCGCGAGGGCTTTGCGGAGCAGGAGCAGCCCGTTGAGGTCGCGCGCCAGCTGCTGGCCCGCTTCGAGACCTGGGCCGCGCATGGCGAAAGCAACTTCGGGCACAAGCAGCTGATGCTCGCGGCCGAGCTGGCTCGCGTGGAGGGCGACAGCAAGCGTGCCATGGACTGCTACGCCCGCGCCATCGAACAGGCCCAGGCCAGCGGCTTCACGCCCTGCGCCGCCCTGGCCAATGAGCTCTATGCCCGCTTCTGGGCCGAGCAGAACCAGCAGCAGCTGGCACGCAACTTCATCCGCGAGGCCCACTACCACTACCGCCGCTGGGGCGCCGCAGTCAAGTGCCGGCAGCTCGAGACGGGCTGGCCCGGCGTGGCCTTCTCCAACGCGCGGGGATCGCAGAGCAGCCAGAGCCGCAGCAGCCCCTACCAGCGGGACTCCCTGGACCAGATCAGCCGCCTGGACCTGCACTCCCTCCTCAAGGCCAACCAGCTGCTGACCCAGGAGATCCAGCTCGACGCCCTGCTGCCGCAGATGCTGGGGGTGCTGCTGGAGAACGCCGGCGCCGAGCGGGGCGCCATCGTGCTGGACGACGACGGCCAGCTCGTGGTGGAGGTCATTGGCGGCCTGGATGAGCACCACCGCATGGATTCCAGCCGCATCGGCCGCCCGCTGGACGAGCTGAACAAGGGCCCGGAGGCCTTGCTGCCCAGCAGCCTGATCGAGTACACCAAGCTGAGCCGCCGCACGCAGCTGCTGAACCGCCCGGCCGAGGACGAGCGCTTCGCACAAAGCCGCTACCTGCGCCAGCAGCAGCCCAAGTCCGTGCTGAGCCTGCCCGTGATCAACCAGGGCAAGCTGGTTGCCGTGATCTACCTGGAGAACCGCCAGCTCGAGAACGCCTTCACCCCGCGCCACCAGCAGACCCTGGAGCTGCTGAGCTCCCAGGCCGCCATCTCCCTGGCCAATGCGCGGCTCTATGAACAGCTGGAAGAGAAGGTGGAGCGCCGTACCCAGGAGCTGCGCCAGATGAGCATGCGCGACGGCCTCACCGGCATCGCCAACCGCCGCGCCTTCGACGAGCGCCTGGCCATCGAATGGCGGCGCAGCCTGCGCCATGGCACGCCGCTGTCCCTGCTGATGCTGGACATCGACCACTTCAAGCAGTTCAACGACCACTACGGCCACCTCGAGGGCGACCGCTGCATCAAGACCGTCGCCCAGCTGCTGCAGGGCGTGGCCAGCCGCGGCAGCGACCTGGTGGCGCGCTACGGCGGCGAGGAGTTCGCGCTGCTGCTGCCGGACACCGACGGCGCCGCCGCCGAGCGCCTGGCCCAGGCCTGCCTGGAGGCCATCGAGGCCCTGGCCATCCCGCATGCCAAGTCCGCCGCGGCCCCGCATGTGAGCCTGAGCCTGGGCTGCAGCACCCTGCAGGCCAGCGAGGCCAGCACGCCCGAGATGCTGCTGAGCCACGCCGACCAGGCCCTGTACCGCGCCAAGCGGGCCGGGCGCCGGCGCTGGACGCGCCTGGACGCGCAGGTCTGAGCCCCGCCGGACCGGCCCCGCACGGGCCTGGCCGGGCATGGCCGCCCGGGCTCAAGGCAAGACCTGACCCCGCAGCGCCGCAGAGACTGCGGCCGCTGACAGGGCAAGGGTCACAGGACAAGCACAGGGCAAGGGTCAGGTCTTGAGCCCAGTCTCGTGCCCCGCGGCGAAAAGGCAGGCTCAGCGCGCCAGGGCGGTCTTGAGCGCGTCCAGCAGCTGCTTCACCAGGCCCTGGATGCGCTCGTCCACCAGCTCGTTCTGCTCGTCGAAGAGGCCGGCGGTGAAGGCGCTGCAGAAGACCTCGGGCTTGTTCAGCACCCGCAGGTCCAGGGCCACGGCCACCTGGCGCAGGTGGTACTGGGCGCGCGAGGTGCCCATGCCGCCGCCGGCGCCCATCAGGGCCACGGTCTTGCCGGCGAGCAGGTGGTTGTCCTTCTCGCGTGAGGCCCAGTCCAGCGCGTTCTTGAGCACCGGGGCGATGGAGTAGTTGTACTCCGGGCAGGCCAGCAGCAGGCCGTCTGCCTGGCGCAGCTGCTCGAAGAAGCGGGCCACGGGCGGGGGCGGTGCGGGGTGGTCCGCGTTGTAGAAGGGGAACTCGCTGAGGTCCGCCATCTCCAGCTGCAGGCCCTCGGGGGCGTTGCGCAGGGCATAGCGGGCCAGGGCCGTGTTGCGGGAGGCCGCGCGCAGGCTGCCGCTGAGGACCAGGATCTTCTTTGCCATCGTCATCACTCCTTGCCAGCCCTGCGGCAGCGGAGCCCCTGCCCCGCGCCGCCTGGCTGCCGTCGATCAGATGCTGATGCTATTCGGGATCTGGGACGGCAGCTGGAAGGGGTATTCGACCGGACGCAGGCGGTTGCGCTCGCGGATCTCGCGCTCGGCCAGGGCCAGGTCGGTCTGGAACTCGGCCACCAGGGGGCCGACGCGCGGGTCCTCGAAGTAAGGATTGCGCGGGTTGTGCTCGTAGCGACCGAAGGTGTCGTACTGCACGCCCGACAGCAGGTACTCGAAGGAGAAGGTGTAGAGCGACACATCCAGCGGCGGGTACCAGCGGATGCAGTCCTGCTCGCTGTCCACCACGGTGCTGCGTGCGGGCGCCGGGTCGTAGAGCGTGCCGGCCACCGAAGGCATGTAGGACATCAGCGGGTACTGCGCGTAGTTGACCGACGCATGCTGCGGGCCCGCGATGTAGACGATCTGCGCCACCACCTCGATCAGGTAGGCGAGGCTGTCAATGCGCCAGGGTTTCTTGGGGTCGCCCGTGGCAGTCAGCCCGCGCATGCCCTTGAAGCCGGCGAACTGCGGTGCGGTCATCTCGTGGATCCAGGCCTGCAGCTCGTAGTCGCCAGCCACCTCGGCATCGCTGCTGTAGTAGAGGCGCAGGTAGCGCTCGACGAAGCGATGGGTGGCCTGCCACAGCAGCAGAGTGTCATCGCGGAAGGGGAACTTGGGCAGGCCGTCCACACCGCGGATGCGGAAGAGGCGCTCGGGATGGTTGTCGTCCCAGCGGTAGGCCTGGTGGGCCTGGGCCAGCACGCCCAGGGTGCACTCGATGGCCGGGCCCACATTGGTGGCCACGACGCCGCCCGGAATGATGAGGCTGTGGATGGCGGAGTCGTTGATGTTGATCGTGAAGCGGAAGTGCGGCGCCAGCAGCTTCAGGATGGGGTGCTGATCGGCCAGCTGGCGGCGCGCGGCCACCACGATGGGCTCGATGACCAGGTGGCAGGCGCCCAGGTGGGCGATGGCCTCATGCTGGATCGCCGCGGCCACGTTGACGAAGTACTTGGCGATGCGCCACTTGAAGCCCTTGGCGTCGTTGGCGTTGCCCGCGTCCTTGGGTGTGTAGATGGGCGCGGTCTCGGGGTCGTGCTTCTGGGCCAGCTGCGCGGCGATGGGCTGCAGCACGCCCTCGGGCAGCGAAGGGTAGCCGGCCGGCGGCGTGGGGTTCCAGTAGAAGAGCGCGATGGGCGCGGCCATGTAGCGCTGCTCGCCATGCAGCGGGTCGGCCCAGGCGCCTTCCAGCAGGGCGTAGTCGCACACGAAGAGCCGGCCAGCTTCCGCGGCCTGCGCCAGGGTCAGGCCGGCCTGGCCGGTCTCCTTCTGCAGCATGGCGTCGGTGACCGGCATCTTGGCCAGCAGGTCCGCCAGCGGCATCTTCTGGATGCCTTCCATCGGGTCGTCCACGTCCGGCGAGACGGGTGCGGGCACCACGGCGCGCAGCATCGTGGTGTTGTAGCCGGCCGTCTGCAGCCAGCCGAAGAACCAGTCCTGCTGGCAGGGCTTGCCCTGACCCTGGGGCATCCAGGGCTGCTGCTGGATGGACAGCATCAGCGGCGTGGGCAGGCTCACGAAGAGGCGTTCGTAGTCCTCGATGCCCTGGGCCTGCAGGTAGTTGCGGCCGGGCTCCTCGCTGAGCATGTCGAAGAGCGTGGACTTCAGGAAGGCCGTCGGTCCGTTCGCAAGGAATTCCTTGAACACCGCGTCCAGCCCGACGGCCATCTTGGCCAGGTCCTTGGGCAGGTTGCCCAGGGTCTCCAGCGCGGCAGGCAGGCCGGCCAGGGCCTCGAAGAAGTCCTTGAGCTCCTCGATGTCGCGCAGCGGGTGAAGGATGCTGAAGTCCTTGTTGAGCTTGGCATAGGCCTCCTCCACGCGGCGCAGCGCGGCCGTGGGCACGTCGGCCAGCAGTTCGCGCTCCAGCAGCATCAGCACCACGCGCTTGAAGTTGTCGGTCAGCGCGAGGAAGACCTGCACCACCTGCGCTTCGTAGTCCAGGCTGAACTTCTCGGCATCCGGCAGGTCGGCCGACAGCGGCACGCCTTCCAGGTAGCTCTGCATGTAGTTGTACTGCGTCCGCGCGATGGAGAGCTGGAAAGCCCGGGCCTTGCGCGCCTCGGCGTCGTGGTGCTGCGGCAGGCTGGGGATCTGGGCCGGGCAGGCGTTGCCGGCGATGGAGGTGACGATGTCGGGGAGGCTCATCGGAAGTCGTCTCGCTGATGCGGCGGCTCACGGTGCAGGGTGCTGCAGACTCGTGCGCGCGCCGGGGCTGTTGAATTGGGGGCGCGCTCTACCAACTGCCTGGCGCGGCTGGGCAGCACGGTACCTGTGAGGCGCCGGGCTGGCAAGACAGAAATGTCCGGGGAGACAGACAGTGATCCCCTCATCCCCTATCCCCTGAAGCGGCGAATGGACGCAGCCGGCAGGCGGCACCAACATCGCAGCCGCACCGCCCCGGGTCAGCCGGCCCACGGCCAGGCCGACACCCCAGGATAGGCTCCCATGAAGACACGCGTTCGATTCCTCTGTGCTCTGTCGCTGAGCCTGGCGCTTGCCGCCGACGCGCAAGCCCAGGCCCTGCCCTACGGCAACTCCGTCAACAAGGAGCCGGCCCACCAGGCGCTCAAGGCCGCGCTGGCAGAAGCCCGCAAGCAGGGCTTTAACAGGGCCGTCGCGGTGGTGGACACCTCGGGCGCCCTGGTGCTGTTCGAAAGGCTGACAGACGCATCACACCTCGATCGGCAATCATTGCGGGCGGTGGGCTCGCCGCACTCGTCCGCTACCCAGCCCGCGCCCGGCTCACCGCGCGGTCTGCACAGCAATGCACCCATACCCCCGCTTCGCCGACGAAGTACGTGGGAAAGTCTTCCACCTCGATATTGAACACCGCGTGACGCAGGGGCACACCGCCTGCCTCTGCCGCGGCGTTGCGTGCATCGTCTTGCAAGGCTGATACCGCCACCCGCCCGTGCCGCAGGTCGATGGTCGGGCCGTCGAAGTCCCGGCTGAAACTGTCACCGGCCCAGCCCATGTGCTCATGGTCGGTGGCCAGGATCCTCAGCACGCGCAGCACGAAGCAAGGCGCCGGACGCCCCCGCGAGTCGACCCGCTCCAAGTCATCCCCTGGCTCCAGATCCGCCAACGCGGTCCAGCCCACGCCCTTCACCCAGAACGCGTGGTTTGCCGTGCAGACCAGGCTGACCTGCTCATCGCCGTCGGCTGTCACAACGTCCAGCAGCCAGACCTCCTCGCCGTCTCGCCTGAAGGTCCGCAGCACGCGCTTGTAGCAGGGCTCGCCGACGCCACTGTCCGGTCTGGACAGCACCTCGTCTCCCACTTGAATGGACTCGATCGGCTTCAAGCCGTCCCTGGCATGCACCCAGGTGCCCGCCACGAAGCTCGCGCCATGACTTTCACCTGATGACAGCACCTTGGGAACAGGTCCGCCCGGGCCTTGGGCGTGCGTCTGGAAGCCGATGCCCCCTCGTCTGACTGTCAACATGGTGGCCTGCAAATGGATGGGCGGCGTGCCACTGAAGCAGATCAATGCAGGTTCCGGAACGGTCGCTTGCCTGCCTCGCCGGAACCTGCGGCTGGCGCGATCCTAAGGCCGAATGGGTCAGCAAGGTGCGCTGACGCCGAGGCCGTGTCCTCAGCGCGCCCGCCTCACCAGCCCTAGCATCGGCCTGAGCATCGGCGCCACCACCGGCACCGTCAGCGTGGTGCTGCCAATCGCCCCCTCCCCCGGGCGTGACGGCCCGTGCCTTGATCAGACAAAGAAAGAGGGGGCCGAAGCCCCCTCTCGTGCTCGATCGTGCGATCGAGCGGCCACGCATTGGTGGCTTACAGTGCCGCAGCCGCCAGCTGCACCGGATGCTGCTGCCTCAGCGGCTCGCCCAGCACGCCCAGGCTGGCCGCGCCGCCGAAGCCCGCCATCGCCACCACCAGCGCCTGCACCTGGGCGTTGGTCAGTACTTCGGCATTGCTGAAGCGGAACTCCTCGACCTGGTACTGGGTGCCCAGGTACCAGTCCTGCAGGGTCAGACTGTCCGTGGTGCCGTTGATGCTGGCCACCAGGTTGTTGCCGCTGCGCGTGAACTTGAGCTCGCTCTTGGTCACGCCCAGGCTGACGACGTCCTTGACCCCGGCGGTGCTGTCGTTCTCGACGATGAGGTCGGTCCCTGCACCCTTGCCGAAGACATAGGTGTCGGCCCCGGTGCCGCCGGTCAGCGTGTCCGCCCCGGCGCCGCCGTCCAGAGTGTCGTTGCCGTCGAGGCCGACCAGTGCATTGGCGCCGGCGTTGCCGGTCAGCACATTGGCGATCGAGTTGCCGGTGGCCGTGTTGCCTGCAGTCCCCAGCAAGGTGAGGTTCTCCAGGTTGGCCGCCAGACTCCAGGAGACCGCGGACTTGACGGTGTCCGTCCCCTCCCCTGCCAATTCCGTCACCACCTCGCCGCTCACGTCCACCAGGTAGGTGTCGTCGCCGGCACCGCCCGTCATCGTGTCGAGGCCTGCGCCGCCATCCAGGATGTTGGCGCCGGCGTTGCCGGTGAGGGCATTGGCCAGGGCATTGCCCGTGCCATTGAGGTTGGACGTCCCGGTCAGCACCAGCCGCTCGACTTCCGCCGCGAGGCTGGCGATGCTCACCGAGGCCTTCAGCGTGTCGTTGCCACCGGCGGCCAGCTCCGTCACCACGTCGCCGACGTTGTCGACGATGTAGGTATCGTCTCCGGCTCCGCCGATCAGGTTGTCGGCCCCGAGCCCGCCGTCCAGGGTGTTGTTGCCCGCATTGCCGGTCAGAGTGTTGGCCAGATCGTTCCCGGTGCCGCTGGTGGAACCGGTACTCGTGAGCACCAGCTTCTCCACATTCGCCGCCAGGGTGACGCTCACCGATGCCTCCACGGTATCCGTCCCCTCGTTGGCGAGTTCGGTGATGACATCGGTCGCGGTATCCACCACGTAGACGTCATCGCCGGCACCACCGATCAGGGTGTCGATGCCCGCGCCGCCGTCGAAGCGGTTAGCGCCGCTGTTGCCGGTCAGCACGTTGTTGAGCGTGTTGCCCGTGGCGGTGTTGCCTGCGGTGCCCAGCAGCACCAGGTTCTCCACGTTGGAGCTGAGGACCCAGCTCAGGCTGGCCCGCACCGTGTCCGTGCCCTCGCCCAGCAGCTCGGTGACGACCTCGCCGAGGGTATCGACCAGGTAGGTGTCGTCGCCCGCGCCGCCGGTCATGGTGTCAAGGCCGGCACCGCCGTCGAGGATATTGGCGCCGGCATTGCCGGTCAGCGTGTTAGCCAGGGCATTGCCGGTCCCGTTGAGGTTGGCGCTGCCCGTCAGCACCAGCTTCTCGACTTCGGCCGCCAGCGCCGTGATGGTCACGGAGGACTTCACGGTGTCGGTGCCCTCAGCGGCCTTCTCGGTCACCACGTCGCCAGCTTGGTCGACGATGTAGACGTCATCGCCCGCACCGCCGATCAGGGTGTCCGCACCCGTGCCGCCGTCCAGGATGTTGGCGCCGCTGTTGCCGGTCAGGGTATTGGCCAAGTCATTGCCCGTGCCGGTCGTTGAGCCTGTGCTGGTCAGGACCAGCTTCTCCACATTGGCAGACAGGGTCTGGCTCACCGAGGACTCCACGGTGTCCGTCCCTCCGCCGACGAGCTCGGTGATGGTGTCCGTCGCGGTGTCGACCACATAGGTGTCGTCGCCTGCGCCGCCCACCAGGGTGTCGAGGCCAGCGCCGCCCTCGATGCGGTTGACACCGGCATTTCCGGTCAGCACGTTGCCCAAGCCGTTGCCGGTCAGGTTGCCGTTGCCCGTGCCGGTGAGAGTCAGGTTCTCCACGTTCATGTCGAGGTTGCGCCCGATAGACGTGAAGATGGTGTCCGTGCCCTCGGCGGTGTTTTCGGTCACCACGTCGGTGCCGGCATCGACGTAATAGACGTCGTCGCCGGCCCCGCCCAGCAGGGTATCGGCCCCAGCGCCGCCGTCCAGCGTGTCATTGCCCGCATTGCCGGTCAGCTTGTTGCTGCCCGAATTGCCGGTGATCACGTTGTTCAGCTCGTTGCCGGTGCCTGCATTGCCCGCATTGCCCAGCAGGGTGAGGTTCTCCAGATTGGTGCCCAACGTCCAGGTCAGGCTGGCCTGCACAGTGTCGGTGCCTTCGTTGAGGTTCTCAGTGATCTGGTCGCCCAGGACGTCGACCACATAGATGTCGTCGCCAGCGCCGCCGATGAGCGTGTCCGACCCGGCCCCGCCATCAAGGGTGTTGGCGCCGGCATTGCCGGTCAGCGTGTTGCCCAGGGCATTGCCCGTGCCATTGAGGTTGGCGCTGCCCGTCAGCAGCAGCCGCTCGACATTGGCGGCCAGTGTCAGGCTCAAGGAGGTCTTCACCAGGTCGTTGCCGGCACTGGTGCCTTCGCTCACCACGTCACCGGCGTTGTCGACGGTGTAGGTGTCATCGCCGGCACCGCCCGCCATCGTGTCGGCACCCGTGCCGCCGTCGAGGAGGTTGTTGCCGGCGTTGCCGTTCAGGGTGTTGGCCAACTCGTTGCCCGTGCCGTTGATGGCAGCCACGCCCATCAGCGTCAGCTTCTCCAGGTTGGCACCCAGGGTATAGCTCACCGTGCTTTCCACGGCGTCCTGGCCCTCGCCGGCGAGTTCGGTGAGGGTGTCGGTCGTACTGTCCACCACGTAGGTGTCGTTGCCGGCACCGCCCTGCAGCACGTCAACGCCTGCGCCGCCGTCCAGGCGGTTCGCACCCGCATTGCCGGTCAGCACATTGTTGAGCGCATTGCCCGTGCCGGCGAGGTCCGCCGTTCCCATCAGGCTCAGGTTCTCGACGTCGGTGTCGAGGCCGCGGCTTATCCAGGCCTGCACGGTGTCCGTGCCCTCGCCGGCGTTCTCGGTGACCACATCCGCCGCGTCATCCACGACGTAGACGTCATTCCCGAGACCGCCGATCAGGGTGTCGGCACCCGCTCCGCCATCCAGCAGATTCGCGCCCGGGTTGCCGACCACGCGGTTGCTGCCCGCATTGCCCTTGCCATTGATGGACGCCGTGCCCTGCAGTTCCAGCACCTCGACTTCATCCGGCAGCACATAGCTCACCGACGCACGCACGGTGTCGAAGCCTTCGCCGGGCTGCTCCACGACGACGTCCCCGGTGTTGTCCACCAGGAAGCGGTCATCGCCTGCGCCACCGGCCATGGTGTCGGCCCCGAGGCCGCCATCCAGCGTGTCATTGCCGGCCAGGCCGTTCATGACATCGGCCTCGGCCGTCCCGGTCAGCAGGTCGGCGTTGGCGGTGCCATTGACGCCGGTGCCCGCATAGGCCACCGGAACCAGCAGACGATCCGCCCGATCGAAGAAGGGCAGCAGCGACGCCGCGTCGGCACGCGTATGCAGGCGCCCCGTCGCGTAGTCCACCGCCATCTGTCCACCATAGGCGGTGTTGGCCGACAGCACCTGCTCGTGGGCGAGCAACTGGGCGCGGGCGTCGAAGGGCCCGTTCGCCTCGCCGCCGTTGGACCTCCATACGTCATAGGCTGCTGCGACGGCCGTCAGGTCGAACACGCGGACCACACCCTGCTCGATCAGCTGCAGGCGCGTGGGTGCGCAGCGAGCCGGCGAACGAACCAGTTGGATCAGGTCGCCCGAGCCCAGGTCAATGACGCAGCCATCGCCCTCGGGGAAGCTGAGCTGGATGTCGGAGAGGCGGATGCCTCCACCCAGCGACAGCACCCGGATCTTGGTCTCAGCATCTTGAACCGGATCGTAGGAGCCGGCATCCGAGAAGCGGTCCTGCCCGTCGCCGCGGTTGAAGGCGGCGATGACCACATCGCTGCCGATGCTCAGGTCGTCGTTGCCCTTGCCTGCGACCAGGAACAGTGGGCGTTGACTCGTGGTGCTGACGGTGTCGTCGCCAGCGCCTGCGTCGACGTAGCCATGGACGTCGCCAGAGATGGCGTCCTGCCCCTCGCCGGTCCAGGCCAGAACCACCGACTTCTCCTGACCGAAGTTGGAGGCGTAGAGGGTGTCGTCCCCTTCGCCGCCGTCGAAGACGTCATTGCCGTGGCCGGCGTCGGTGAACTCGTCATTGCCCAGGCCGCCGATCAGCAGGTCGTCCCCGGCCTCGCCCTGGAGGCTGTCATTGCCCTCCCCGCCCAGCAAGGTATCGGCACCGTCGCCGCCCTGCATGAGATCGTTGCCATCGCCGCCGGCCAGGCTGTCGTCACCTCCGCCACCGGCTGCATAGTCGTTGCCCGCCATCAGGTCCACCACGTCGGCGCCGGCGCCACCTTGCCAGTAGTCGACCCCGCTGGAGACGACCGTCATGTCCATCTTGCTGAGCAGCTGCGCCTGGGTCCATACGGTGCCATCGGCAAAGGTCAGGCTCTGCAGGCTGTTGATGGCGCCCGTCGGATTGGCGTCGTTCCAGCCGGACAGCAGGATCTCCGCACCGTCCGTCGACCGGTAGACCACCAGCAGGCCGTACATATTGGCGACACGCACGTCGGTCGCCTGCATGCCCTCGAGCTTGATGGAGGAGGCGCTGCCGGCATCGGCCCAGTTGTCCTCGATGTAGAGAGACTGCAGCGTGGTGCCATCGATCACATAGCGATCGGCCCCATCCCCGCCCACAAGCCAGTCGCGGCCACCGCCATGCAGCGTGTCCGATCCGCCAAGCCCCCACAGCACCTCGTCGTGCGCGGACCCCATCAACTCGTCGTTGCCGTTCCCGGAACGACCGAAGGCCGCACCAGAGAGCAGGTCGCCGGTGAGCACCGTGCCATCCGGCAGCGTGATGGAATTGATGGGCCGCTGCGCCAGATCGTTCCCAACCTGGAAGCCGCCGACCTTGACGCGCAGTTCGCCGTTCTGCTCGATGTTCAGCGATCCGTCCACGCTGCTCACCCACAGCTGCACGGACGTTCCCGGTGCCGCGGCCGAGAGCTTCAGCTCACCGCCGTCGCCCAGGCCCTGGGATTCGTTGACGATGGTCAGCCCATCATCAAGCCTCACCCGGTAGGTGTCATATCCGGCGCCGCCAGTCAGGGTGTCGTTCCCACCATTGCCGACGAGCGTGTCATTGCCGGCGCCGCCGGACATCTGGTTGCCATCGGCATTGCCCACCAGCGTGACGGGGTTGCTTCCGTCGATGGAGATGGTAGCCAGGCTCCCTTCCATCAGCTCGACGCGCGCCGCGGAAGAGGTGCGATAGCCCATCCCAGGGGGCAGATCCGACGCGAGCAGGATGATGCTGTCCGAGTCGGGGTCGTTGATGGTTTCGAGCCCGCTGTGGATCACGTAGGTGTCCTGACCGGCGCCGCCTTGCAGCGTGTCCTGGCCGCCCTTGCCATCCAGGCGGTCGGCGGCTGCCGTTCCTGCGATGAAGTCATCCCCGGCCGTGCCCTCAAAGCTCAGCTTGGCACGCACTGCGGCGACGTCGAGCACCAGGCCATCCGCCATTGCCAGCGTCATCTGAGAGCCGGCTGCGAAGAAGTTGGTGACCGTCAACACCTCAGAAATGCCCCGCACCGACAGGCGCAGGTCCAGGCCTGAAGCGCCCGAGGCACCGACCAGCAGGTCGGCCTCGAGCAGCCCGCCGGTCAGCTTGACGCAATCGGTCAGGTCGGAAACCGACCCGGAGATTTCGTCCGAGCCGCTGCCGCGGCCCCACAGGTACACATCCGTGCCCTCGCCACCGACAAGGAAGTCGTCGCCGGTGCCGCCGTCGAGCGTGTCGTTGCCGACGCCCCCGTAGAGACTGTCCCGCCCGTCGCCACCGACCAGGGAGTCATTGCCGGCATCACCCTGCAGCGAGTCATTGCCCCCGTTGCCGATCAAGGTGTCGTTACCGGCTCCACCGAACAGGCTGTCGGCACCGCCGCCACCGGTGATCTGGTTGTCCAGCTCGTTGCCGTTGATGTTGTGCGCAGCGCCCACCTCCCAGCGGTAGTTCTCGATGTTGGCGCCAAGGGAGATCACGTAGTTCACCGAGGACAGGTCCTGGTTGATGATCGTGTCCACCCCCTCGTTGGCCTGCTCCGAGACCAGCGCATTCTTGGCCGTGTCCTTGATGAGATAGGTGTCATCGCCTGCCTCGCCTCTCAGCTCGTCGAGACCACCCGATCCACCGTCCAGCGTGTCGTTGCCGGCCCCGCCGTAGATCTTGTTGTCGTCGGCGTTGCCCGTGATGCGATTGCCCAGCTCGTTGCCATAGATCAGCCAGGCCACGGGGTTCGCAACCAGACCCTCGACATTGGCCAAGCCACGCAGGTCGTTGCGCCCGACCAGGGTGTCGAAGCCGCCATCGACGCCCTCAACAATGAGCGCCTGGTCTTCGGGGTTGAGGTAGGTGTCATCGCCATCGCCACCGACCAGCGAATCCGCGCCCCGCCCACCGTCCAGCGTGTCGTTGCCGGCACCGCCGAACAGGGTGTCCGCGTAGTCGCTGCCCTTGAGCGAGTCATTGCCGGCCAGGCCTTCGAGCAGGCCGCCGTCCGTTCCGGTGCTGAGCGTGTCGTTGCCGGCACTGCCCACCTTCCAGCGGGCCAGGCTCGCGAACTGGGCGGGCGTCCAGGTATTCCCGTCGGCCGTGAAGCGGATGGTCGTGAGCGGCAGGTTCGCGTTGGACCAATCTTCCCGGGCAAAGTAGTTCTCGATGACCACCTGGTCAGTGCTGCCCTTGATGGACAGCACCAGGCTGTTGCCTCTCGGTTCGGCGTAGGAGGGGGTCCGTGAATCGGCCCGCGTGAAGACAATATCGGCAGGCCTGATGCCGGGACCGAACTCCAGCGTGTTGGCCTCCGCCACCAGCGCCAGTTCCTGGATCACGTCGACGCCATCGCCGCGCGAGAAGCGGTAGACATCGCTGCCGGCGCCACCCGCCAGCAGGTCGTTGCCGGTGCCGCCAGAGATCGTGTCCGTTCCGGCATCGCCATAGAGTCGATCATTGCCGGCATCGCCGCTGATCTGGTCGTCCCCGCCATAGGCATGGATCTCGTTGACGCCGGCATCGCCCAGCAGCACATCGTTGCCCTCGGTGCCCTCGACGTCATGGGGCAAGCCCAGCTTGATCAGCACTGCATTGGGCTTCCAGGCAGTACCGTCGGCAAAGCGGATCGAATCGAGGGCGTTGCCACGGTAGTTCGCGTCGGCCTCCGTGACCTTGAAGTAGGACTTGACCAGCACGCTGCCACCGCCCGCGACGCGCAGCAGCAGGTCGGCATTGTTCGTGCCCGTCTGCTCCAGCGTCACGTCGGCTGCATTGATGCCGGGACCGAACTCCAGCGCGTCCTTTCCATTGCCGCCGACGAAAGTCGTGCAGTCGATGGTGTCGTTCCCGTCCCCCCTTGCATAGCGGTAGGTGGCGCCTTGGCCGCCCCCCTGCAGGAGGTCGTTGTCCAGGCCGCCGACGAAGACCGTGCGGCCCGCACGGGCCGTCAACACGTCGTCACCCGCACCGCCCTCGAGCGAGTCATTGCCGTTGAAGGCGGTCAGCTGGTCGTTGCCTTCGCCACCCAACAGGGTGTCGCTGTCGGAGGCGTAGGCATCGGGGCTGGCCGGATTGCCCCAGTCGTTGGTGCGGTAGGCGTTGTCGAACAACTTGTCATCGCCGCCCCCGCCGTCGATCCGATTGACGGCGTCATTGCCAACGATGACGTTAGCGAGACTGTTGCCCGTTCCATTCGCTGGACTGATCCCCTTCAGGAACAGGTTCTCGATGTTCGCCGACAAGGTGTACCGGGCGGCCGTGGACACCACCAGATCCCCTGTGCCAAACACGATCTCTGCGTCCCGGAAAAGTCGGACGGCAGTGTTGACATCGCCCTTCTCGTTGGCGTAGCCATCGACGACGACATCATCTTCGCGATCCACGGCAAACACATCCGAGCAGCTGCCCCCGACCAAGGTGTCTCGCCCCTGGAGTCCGTCCAGATAGTTGGCCGCAGCGCGGTCACCACTGATGTAGTTGTCGAGGACGTTGCCTGTGCCATAGCGAGGAATGTCCTCCTTGAAGCCGTTGCTCCAGGTCGTCGATGACGCGCCCATGATCAGGCGCTCGACGTTGGCCGGAAGGGTGACGTCGCACCAGCTCCATCCCCAGTCCCCATCGAGCTGGAGCAGCGTGTCCATGCCCTCATCGGCAAGCTCCGTGATGACGAGCCCCTTGGTGCCTTGCTCGATGTAGTAGGTATCGTCTCCCAGTCCGCCGAACACCTGGTCATTGCCCTTGCTACCGCGGAATACGTTGTTGCCGACATTGCCGCGGAGCACGTTGTCTCCGTCATTGCCCTGGATGACCAGGTTCAGCAGGCCCGTCGCCGTGAAGTTCTCGACGTTGTTGGGCAGCGTGTAGGTCACCGAGCTGCGCACCTCGTCGATGCCGGCGTTGGCCGCCTCGGTGATGGTGTCGCTGGCGTTGTCGACCACGAACACATCGTCGCCAGCCGTGCCCGTCAGCGAATTGACGGTGCCACTGATGGCCAGGGATTCGATCTTGGCCAGGTCCCAGCTCACGCCATTGCTGAACACCATGCTCTCCACGGGTCGGTTCGCGACGCCGTAGAAGCCCTTGATGCGGGCCTGCGTGCTGCTGCCGTCGATCACGGCAACAAGGTCGTTGCCGTCGCGGACAAGCTGGACGTCAGTGGGAAGCACGCCTACGCCGAACTTCAGGACGTCCGATCCGCCTTGCGTGTCCTCGATCGAGTCATAGCCGTCGCCGCGGCCGAACACATAGGTGTCGTTGCCGAGTCCGCCAACGTTCTTGTCGTTGCCGGCTCCGCCAACCAGCAGGTTGGACCCGTCGCCGACACTGATGCCCTCACCCGTGCCGTAAAGCTCGTCATCGCCCTCGCCGCCTTCCAGCGTGTCGCTGCCGCGCATGCCGTAGAGCGAGTCGTTGCCGGTGCCACCGCGGATCAGGTCGTCGCCATCCTGGCCGTACAGGAGGTCATAGCCGCCGCCACCGTCCATGGTGTCACCCAGGTCAGAGCCCTTGAGCCTGTCGCTGTTCGGTGTTCCGGTGAGTGACAGGCGGATCAGCTGGTCGGTCGTCAGCTCGGTGCCGTCGGCAAATTTGATGCTATCCAGCACCATGGTGGAGGTGCTGCCGTTTTTCCACGGACCGGCGATGGTCGCCACATCCTTGGGATTGGCCTTCGACGTGATGATCAGCGACGAGCCGTTCTGGGTAATGAGCACATCATCGAGCTTGAAGTCCGGCATCTGGATCACGTCCACGGCGGTCGGGTCGTCCTCGTTGACCGTGAGGTAGATCCGGCCCATGCCGGCGCGCAGGATGAAGGTGTCGCTGCCCTGGTCACCGTAGAAGGTCGCGTTCCCGGTCGACAGGCCGCCGATGCCGGAGTCCAGCGTGTCGTTGCCCTGGCCGCCGGAGAGGCGATCGTCGTCGCCGCGAGAAATGAGCAGGTCGTCACCATCCCCGCCATTCAGCTGATCCAGGCCATCCCCGCCCTCCAGGCGGTCGTTGCCGGCCCCCCCGATGAGCGTGTCCTTGCCAGCCCCGCCGAGCAGCGAGTCATTACCCTGGTCGCCGAGCAGCTTGTCATTGCCATCGCCGCCTTCCAGGGTGTCATCGCCACCCAGGCCGCGAAGTACGTCGTCACCGCCAAGGCCGCGGACCAGGTCCGCGCCCGCGCCTCCGCGCACTGCCTCGCTGCCGTCGGTACCCACCGGCTTCTTCACCAGCTCCAGCAGTTGCGCCTCGGTGCAGACGGTACCGTCCGCGAAGGCGAACTCTTCGATGAAACCGGTATCGGTGAAGAAGTCGCGCACCAGCAGGCGGTCCGTCGAATCGCGCAGCTGCACCAGCAGCGCGGTCGAGTTCAGGCCATCGGTGTTCTTGAAGTCCGGGTTGTCTGAAGGCAGGTCGGCCACAGCCGTGAGGACCAGGTCCGACAGGGCGATGCCCGGTCCGAACTGCAGGCGATCGGCGTTGCCGCCATCGAGATAGTCCGGGCTGTCGAACAGCACGTCCTGGCCGTCGCCGCGCCTGAACACGTAGGTGTCTGCGCCTCCGTTCCCCATCACGAAGTCATTGCCGGCACCGCCGATGAGGGTGTCATTGCCGTCGTTGCCGCTCAGGTCATCATTGCCGTCGGCGCCACTGATGCGCTCATTGCCGCTGGTGCCC
The DNA here is from genome assembly GCF_039872765.1 of Roseateles flavus. Lineage (NCBI taxonomy): Bacteria > Pseudomonadati > Pseudomonadota > Betaproteobacteria > Burkholderiales > Sphaerotilaceae > Roseateles > Roseateles flavus. The sequence continues at coordinate 395,635 of NZ_JBDPZC010000005.1, forward strand.
TTCAGCGTGTCATTGCCCGCCGTGCCATTGAGCAGGATAGGCAGGCGTCGGCTCACGGCCGTCTTGTCCAGCACGGTTCCCGAGCCGAACTGGATGGTCTCCACCGTCCGCGCGCTGCCTGAAGAGAAGTAGCCGACCACCCGCAGGCGGTCGTCCGTCCCCTCGATGCTGATGAGCAGGTCGCCGCCCACGTTCTGGAAGGCGACGTCGCGCTCGGACACCCCCACCAGGCGGATGCGGTCCTGGTCGGCCTCCGTCAGCGATTCGAAGATCGTGTCCTGGCCGCTGCCGCGCCCGAAGAGGTAGAGGTCGTTGCCGCCTCCGTTGTCGGTACTGTTGCCGCCATAGAGCAGGTCATTGCCTGCGCCCCCCTCCAGGGTGTCATTGCCTGCCCCGCCGATCAGCGTGTCATCGCCCAGCTGACCGGACAGCGAATCGTTGCCCGCCGCCCCCTCGATGCGGTCGGCCAGGGCCGAGCCCGTCAGCGTGTCGTCACCGGCCGTGCCGATGAAGTTGGTGGTCAGTCGCGTGCTGACGGCTGCCTTGTCCAGGACCAGGCCTCCCTCGAACTCGAGGCTCTCCACCGTGCGCGCCTCGGCCGAGGCGAAATAGCCGGCGATCGTGAGTTGCTCGTCCGAGCCCTTGACCTGGATGACGAGGTCGCTGCCGCGCGAGCTGAAGTCGACGTCGGCCTCGGTCAGGCCCACGAAGCGCACGCGATCCTGGTCGGCATCAGTCAGCGATTCGAAGAGGGTGTCCTGGCCGCTTCCGCGCCCGAACAGGTAGGTGTCGTTGCCACCACCGGCCTCGGTCGCGCTGCCGCCATACAGCTGGTCATTCCCGGCGCCGCCATCCAGGGTGTCGTCACCGCCCCCCCCCTGCAGCGAGTCGTCGCCTGCAGCGCCCTTGAGCGTGTCCTTACCTGCGCCGCCGACGATGAGGTTGCGCCCGGCATTGCCGGTGAGCAGGTTGTCGAGCGCGTTGCCGGTCAGATTGCGGTTGGCCGAGCCCAGCAGCTGGCCGTTCACATCGCCCTCTGCCAGCGTCACGTCGCCCACCAGCATCTGCCGCAGGACATCGCCGGAGAGGGTCCCTTCGTCCATCGCCACGCTGGCGATCTCGTTGATGGACACCGTGATGGCGTCACCCAGCGCGCCGTAGCGCAGCTGCCCGTCGACGTAGTCCAGGCTGGCCAGGCTCACGCCCTTGTCGAAAACCAGCTTGCTGTCTGCGCCGCTGTCCACCACGGTGTCGGCACCGTCGCCCAGGGCGAAGAAGTAGGTGTCGGCACCTGCGCCGCCTTCCAGCGTGTCGCTGCCTTTCAGGCCGCTCAGGGTGTCGGTGCCGGCGCCGCCACGCAGGCTGTTGGCACCGTCGGAGCCACTCAGCGTGTCGTTGCCGGAGCCGCCCACGGCGTGCTCGATCTGCGTCGTGAGCCCGATGAAGGACTGGCCGTCCGCGAGGATGCTCGTACTCTTGGCACCTCGGTAGTTCCAGCTGCCCGGCGCCAGCTGGATCGTCACGTCCTGCGTTTCGGCACTGGCGTCCACAGTGTCCACCCCGCCGCTGTCGGCGATGAAACGATCCGAGAGGCCATAGCGGTTGTCTCCCGCATTTCGGCTGCCCGCCACGCCATAGAGCGACTGCAGTGCCGCAACGTCAAAGGCCGCCAGTTCCGTAGGCATGCGCGTGCCACCGGTGTAGGACATCAGGGTGTTGTCCCAGTTGTCCTCGCGCGCCGGCAGCGTCGGGCCCTCGAAGGGGTGCTTCAGCCCCAGGGCGTGGCCCACCTCGTGAAGGATGATGGGGAAGCCGGCCGAGCCCTTGGAGAGGGAGCCGCGGGTGACCAGCTGGCCGAACTCGTCCAGCAGTTGCTCGCTGTAGAGCGTGCTGTTGAAGTGGATGGCGCCCGTGGAGGGCTCCGCATAGCCGCTGTAGGCGGACTTCTCAGCCGAGGCGAGATCGTCCAGGTAGAAGGTCAGGTCCGAGGCCGTGCCGCTGGCCACCTCCGTGAATGACAGATTCAGCACATCGCTGTAGCAGGCCAGTGCTTCGCGCACGGCCTGCTGCTGCTCGGCGGTGAACAAGGCCGCGCCCGTGGCGCCCGGAGTAGGCACGTTGGAGAAGGAGAAGCTCAGCGTGTGCTTGCCCGCCGCCTGGGTCTCTTCCCGACTCAGCAGCGAATTGATGAAGTAGAGCGGTGCCAGGTTCGCGTACGGGTCCTCCGTGGCAGGCGGCTCCTCCGGGGGCGGTGCCATGGCCAGGATGTCCTCCGTGGTCCAGACGGTGCCGTCCTCGAAGACGATGGATTCGATCGGGCGCTGGGCCTCCCCGCGGTCGCTGTCATCAGCGCTCACGCCTTCGAAGCCGAGGCCGAAGGCCTTGGAGACGTAGTAGCCCTTCACCAGGATCGAATCAGTGCTTCCATAGGTGACGAGCAGGTCCTTGCCCGAGCTTTGAAGCTTGACCCTACCCTCGTCTGCCGAGAACTTGAAAAGAAGCATGTTGCGTGCACCGCCGGCACCGTCATCAGTGATGACGTCCTTACCGTCTCCGATATTGAAGACGTAGCGGTCGCTGCCCCCACCCCCCACGAGTTGGTCGTTGCCTGCTCCGCCCTCGAGGATGTCTGCACCGTCTGCAGAGCCGCCAGCATCTCCTTGCAGCACGTCATCACCGAGGTCACCTCGCAGTTGGTCGCTGCCAGCGCCGCCGACGAGAAGGTCCTTGTCGTCTCCGCCATCGAGCCGATCGTCGTCCGCCCCGCCCTCCAACTTGTCCTCTCCGCTTCCGCCCTGCAGCAGGTCGCCACCGTCTCCACCCAGCAGAACGTCCTTGCCAAGGCCGCCATCGAGGTGATCACCACCGGCATTGCCCCACAGTGTGTCGTCGCCCTGATCTCCGAAGGCTCGGTCATCGCCCTCGCCACCAAAGACGAGGTCGTTCTCGGTGCCTCCGTAGAGCAGGTCGTCGCCATGGTCACCCCACAGCGTGTCCTTGCCGGCGCCCCCATCCAGGAAGTCGCCCCCCATGGCATTGCGATTCAATGCCTTCGGATAGTCCTTCGTTTCCAGCTGGTAGGGGGCGTCCCCCACCAGTTGGTCGTCGCCAGTGCCGCCATAGATCACATCAGCGCCAAGCCCTCCGATCAGTTGGTCCGCGTCGATGCCCCCATCCAGCAGGTCCCGGCCGTCGCCGCCGGACAGCGAGTCCTTGCCGTCCCCGCCAGCCAGTTCATCGTTGCCGTCATAGCCGACCAGCAGGTCGTTGCCGGTGTCACCCTGCAGCTTGTCGTTGTCGTTGGCGCCATAGATGACGTCATCACCTGCTCCCCCCCAGACCTGGGCTCCAGCGGCGTTTGTACCTGCGGGCAGGATCCACTTTCCGTTGCTGAGCGAGAGCTTGAACTCCTTGGGCTGCCCAAGCTGGGCTGGATCGGGCTTCAGACTTTGCTTTAGCTCGATATCGCGCCACACCCACATCTTGTAGCCAAGGGTCATCGTCACGTCGACGGAGGGCTCCAGGCTTGGCACCGTGGCACCGACTGAAGTCATCCACCACAGATAGGACGGTGGCGATGATTCCTTGCCCAACTGCGCCTTGAAGCTGATGTCGAAATTGGCCAGCTCCGGGTGAGGAATCGTGTACTGCGTGCGGTTTGGATTCGTCGGATTCTCGTTGTCGCTGACGTAGTAGTAGAACTGCGTCGACGTATCGACGTCTCCCGTCCACAGCCATTCGCCAATGGCCGCGCCCTCGTTGTAGAAGATCTTCGCCGGGTCCGTATCCTGGTAATCCACCCGGTCCCGGTACATGTCGAACTTGTAGCCCACACGGACCAGATCACCGCCTGCACCACCGTAGACAACGTCCTTGCCTTTGCCAGTCAGGATCAAGTCGGCATCGTCGCCGCCATCAATCCAGTCATCACCATCGCGACCATCCAGGAGGTCATGTCCACTGCCTCCCAACAGGAGGCTGTTCTCGTCGGTGCCGCGCAGGATGTCATTGCCAGCGCCGCCGTCCATGGCGTCGCCGTCCTCACCTCTCATGAAATCGACGTTATTGTTTTCGGGCCGGGCGGTTTGCGTGCGGGGCGTCGTAGCAGGTTTGGCCGGTGCGGCAGGCGCACCCGTCAGCGTCAAGCCATGATCACCCGGCGCCCAGTTCCGCAGGTAGAGCGTGCTCTTGGCATCGAGAGGATTGCTGATGGCCAGCGTGACCCGACCGCCGGATTCAAGCTTGCGGATCTCCAGCCCGTTGCCGGCCACCCAGGCCCTCTTTTCAGCGTTGTAAGCAGCCGTCGTCAGCGGGGTCGCGCCAAATTGCAGCACATTGGACCCCTGCCAGTCCTCGATGGTATCGGTCCCGAAATTGGCAAGGTCAAACTTGTAGGTGTCATCGCCGCTGCCGCCACGAAGCAGGTCGGCACCGCCGCCGCCGGTGATGATGTCGGCGCCGCCGCCGGCCTCGATCAGATCAGCGCCGTCTGGAAGGCCACCTCCTTCGCCGTCCGCATTGCCATCGCCGTCGATGATGTCCATGTCATCACCGCCGGCGATGGAGTCATTCCCTTTGCCACCCGATAGTATGTTGTTCGCTTCCTTGCTGCCCAGCAGCTGGTCGTTGCCGATGCCGCCGTCCAGGATACTGGCGCCGGTACCGCCCTTGACCTCCAGATAGTCGCTCCCGGAGCCGCCGCGCAAAGAGTTTTGCTCGGCGTCCCCAACGTCGAACAAGAAGTCGTTGTCGGCGCCACCGCGCAGGATGTCGCTACCGGCTCCGCCAAACAGCGCGTCGTCGCCCGCGTCGCCGTCAAGCTCATCCTTACCTTTGCCGCCATGCAACAAGTCGGCGTTGTCGCCGCCGAAGAGTTTGTCGCCGCCGCCGCCGCCGCGAAGCGTGTCAAGCCCCTTACCTCCGACGAGACTATCGTCACCATCACCTCCTTCCAGATAGTCAGCAAACTGCCCGCCCGTCAGAGTGTCGTTACCGTCTTGCCCATACAACTCGGACTTCGATATTTCACTTGCTGTAATTACGTTGGCCTTGTCGTCACCAAAGCGAATTTCTGAACCATTGCCACCAGAAATAGTGACTGTCCGTTTAATTTTGGCGTCAGCTAGCAGCCCTGCACTCACACCAGGGACCTCTGCCAACAAAGCATCCTTGTTCAGCGCATTAGCACGAAGGAGCGCGAAAAGCAGTTGCTGACGAGCCTCCAGCCACTGATTGCTGAATGTTTGCTCCGAAGGAGAGAGGTTTTGATCCGCCTTCCACTTCGTATATATATCCTTCCAACCAGAATTCAATGCAGACTCTAGCGCGACGTTAGCCGCCCCATCAACTGCTTTGATTTGATAGGGACTGAGCGTATACAACGTCAAAAATGCTGAGAAATCCGTTCTCTCCAACTCAATAAATTCAACCCATGCCTTCTTACTATCAGGAACTGACTGTGGGTCTACAAATTTAACCTTCTTCTCCAACGTTGCAAATTTTTCCAACGAGGCCAGTTCATTGATATTTTTGTAATATTCCGCACGAGCCTCAGGATCACTAAACCCCTGGGAAACAGGCTTACCACCAGGCACCACTTTAGTGCTCACAATGGAGTCACCCTGCAGAAGCCTTCTTAGTGCATCCAGCAAGTTCTCAAGAACATCAAACTCATAGTCAGCGCCAGCAAGGTTGTCCGTACGCTTATTCGATGCCCATTTTCCAAATTTCTCGTAGGATTCAAGGCTGAGCGTCGGATCCAGCTTCTGGAGAGCCCGAATCAGCGCTAACGAGTCTCCAACTAGCGTTATGGAATGACCATTGGTGTAGTCCCCATCAGATCCGAGGCCACCTTCCAAAAGTGGCTGGGATTCAACTGGAATCCCGATTGTGGCCGGATGGTACCCAGACGTGGCTGTCATATTCATATTTCCAGCCAACTCCTTACCGTAAAGACCCTTTACGACACTGCTTTCGTAGCCAGGACTAGCACCTAGGCTTGGATAGAAAACACCGCCAGCCACCCATTTCGTATCAAACTTCTTCTTTGCCGCCGCCTGCGCCCATGCGTGCCGAGCGTCTTCATATATGTTTACCTCCGGAAGCTTTGCACCTGCGCTGGCCGCAGCCTTAGCATTCTTGTACTGCGTAGCCAGCATCTTATTATCAGGATCATCAATATCAAGATCTGGCAACCATGTTGGCGACGCAAGCTGTGATCGATAATAGTTTGACATTTCCGTCAGACCAGATCCAGCGGACTTCCCTCCCAACCCTGCGCCGTTAAATGTCGTGCCATCCACCAATGTAAAGCCACCTTGCCCAGCACCATATAGCTGCTCAAATGCAAGAGCAAGGTGCCCACCCAAGCTAAATCCAGTCACGTGAACTTTGGCACCACTGGGAAGAATATTATTCTCACGAAGCCACTGAACATAATAACGCATAGCGTCTATCTGTGCCCAAGCATACCCTCCACCAGTAGTAATTCCAAAGAAATCAGCACCTACCCCATCGCGCGACTTGTCCCCGCCAGACTCCCATCCGGAAATCTCTGTTGAGCGGATTGAAAAAACATACTCACCCGGCTTATCTTTCACCGCCATCAGCGTCGCTGAAAACCCGGTATTGGAAGGCACAATCGTGCCATTGGCCAGCTTCAGCGGCGCCGTGAACGAATTACCGATGGCCGTCGGGTTATCTGCCCACTGATCGATGAGTTGGTAGGTGGAGAGGAACTCTGCGATCTGCTGATCCGTCAATTGGGTATGGCCGTTGCTACCAAGACCAGAGTCTTTTCTATTCGCCCCAAGCCTCAACGCGTTATCGAGATCCACCCCCCCCAAGAGAACCACATTGCCAGCGGCGTCCTTGACTTTTAAATATGACTCTGCAGCCACCTGCGCCAGGTATCGCAGATAGTAGTATTTTGCATCAAATTTTGCGTCAGACATTTTTCATTCCTCCTTAAAGTTTTTTGGGTATGGATCCACAAACAAGCTGGCACTTGCAGGGTTCACGGATCTTATTGAAATCACCGCAATCCCATGACTCCACTCCTGGTAGTTGGGACCTCTTTTGATTCTTTCACATACATCCGGAGCGCCAAAAGTCGGCTTTCCGCCAAATGGTTGCATTCTTGCGAATTGCCGGCGAAGCGCAATGACTTCCCCCGTCTCCAAGTCGTACGCCATCTGCTCGTAACCAGATATCCTGTTCTCGCGATCTTGCAATCGCCTCAAACCACGCCAAGTAATTCCGTACCGAGCCGTTGGCCTGTCAATCCCCTTAGCCTGCATTGGCACCTCTGGAATCCTCGCCGGATTGATCACCTCCTCATGATAACCCCACAAATGCAAATAGGGCGCATCAAACTTCTTCTGCCAAATTCTACCCACATTGGGAATCTCAACGAATCGATAGTGCGATTTATTATCATCACCTGCCCAACCAACATATGAACCGGGGCCATCTTTAAATACCACACGCCTATTTTCAGCATCTTCCGACACATCTTTACGAACGTTCCAGCTATTTTCCAATAGGGGGGCCTCATAATCCCACACCTTGTATAGACCATCATTCGGCATATATTCAGCCGTCCTTGCTATATAAATCCCGTCCTGCGGCTCCGTCACCTTGAACACCCATTCCCCTGCCTCATAAGTGCAAAGGTGTTCCAGATACTGATCCCCCACACTCTTGCCCTGCGGCAGCCAGGCCTTCCAACGCGCCGCTTCAAAGTCGAAGGGCACCATCAACTGCCCCAGGTTCTGCGGCAGCACCAGGTCATGCGCTTTCCGGGCTTCCTCATCGGCCAGCCATTGCTTGGGCACGGGGAGCGGCTGCCCTTTGACGGGCACGAACTCCGTCCACGGCGACGGTTCCTTTACCGGGCGCTCATACAGTCGCCGCTCATACAAAGAGTGCACTTTGCAGCTGCCCACCAGCAGCACCACGGCAGCCAGCAGGAGCTTGGTCTTCAGGGAAATCGTCATGGTCTAACACTTTCCATACATGCCATTACCTGCCTCGGAGTTTCCACCATCGAGGCCGCCGCAGAGGCCTGCCTTGGGTGCTGCACAGCCCCAAGGGCCGGATCGATCACTTGGCCCAACTGATGCAAGCCCTCCGCCGTCCCATAGCGATGGCGAACGTCGCGGCGCATCGACTGGAGGAGCTCCCGCTCCTGCGAGTGCCCGGACCAGGACGTTGAGGCCTGAGACAGCGCAGTACCCAAGGCCCCCGCATTCAACGGCCTGCACATAGACATCCCCTCCTCCATCACCTCCCTCACCGGCCCCACATCACTCGCCACCATCCGGCACCCCGTCGCCATCGCCTCCAAACACGACCAGCTCAGCACAAACGGATAGGTCAAATACACATGCGCTGACGACACCTGCAGCACCCGCTTGTAGTCCGCATAGGGCAGCTTGCCCATGAAATGCGTGCGCGTGGGGTCGAACTGGCTCCCCACCTCGGCCAGCATCTTTTCCCGCCAGTTCTTCGCGTCCTTGGGCCTCGCCCCATAGCTGACATCGTCACCCCCCACGATCACCACATGCGCGTTCCTGTGCTCCCGCTGCAC